>NZ_MARB01000020.1 GCF_001715975.1 Candidatus Thiodiazotropha endolucinida
TCGTCGCTCATTTGGAATAACCAAACCTCTCTCCTCGCACCCCGAAGGAAGTGCCCTTGGGGTGCGCCTTGATTGGCGCTTTTTCAGGCACAACAGGGCGTATTGGATTAGTGTTAACAGGCCCTAGGGCTCGTGCATAGGTAAGTAATCTGTTTTGTCACCGGTTAACAATGACTGGCACCAAGATTTAATCTGGTTGCTGGTGCTGATCACAGATTTCCTTTGCCATCACCAATAGATGCTCCAAATATCGAAGACGCTTTTCTGACAGCTCAACCTTGTCTTTTAATTCTGAGTCTTCTTCACCACCATCGATGATATGAAAGGTGTCCTCAAAGAAAAAGACAAAGAAACTGTCAAGAAATCGAATCTCCCTGTTGGTGTCCATAATCAGATTATCAATGCCGAACAGGTCGATCATTTTTGGGTTATCCGAATTGCGCCAGGCTTGAGCCGCTTTGACGAAGCGGGCCAGCTGTATGCGCGCTTTAGGGTATCGGCACAACAGCTTCTTTGCCTCTTCTTCATTCTGCTGATTCGCGATGTTGAACCAGATGTTGACTGCTTTCGCCAGGACTAAAACACTCGGCCTGCCGTTAATTTTACTGACTACAAACAGGGCATCCGGGATGATTTCGTCTAGAGTTTCCTTCAATTGGCGGTAGTGACGAGCTAGCAGCCTCGCCTCACTGATGGTGTGGTCGGAAAAAGGTCGTTTGATGACAAATTCCGTATAGATCACACCATCTTCATAATCGGATTCAGTTCCCTGCCGCTTATTGCTGCGCCATACTTCACAGTGGCTGCCAATAGTCGATACCAGGGTCGGTCGCAGACGTTTTAGGTCGAGACAGGCAATATTTACTGATATCTGGTCTCCATGCTTATTTTCATTATTCTGCATCTGGTTGGTACCTTCAACTCAGGGATAGAAGAGAGGGAAAGGCTGCGTTCATTGGGCGAAATGCCTCAACGACACAGTGTAGATTGTGTCAATCTTGGGCGAGCACCTGTTTCAGGAATGCTGGAACACGATGATCCAGCCAGTAGACAGGCCGCCCGGGAAGGGTGCCCTGAACAAATCCCACATGACCACCTCTATCTGAAAGTTCTAGTGAAACACCCGGGCCGAGATCTTGCAAGCCTGGTACATCCTTCGGTTGCATGAATGGGTCATCCCGTGCGTGTAAAATGAGGGTGGGTGTTGTGATGTGCTTCAGGAATTGTGCGCAACTGCAACGGTGGTAGTAGTCAGCGGCATCGACAAATCCATTCTGTATGGCAGTGATCCGATCATCAAAATCATAAATTGTGCGTATAGAATTGAAATTCTCCACAACGGAAAATGATCTGGAACGACACTTTTGCATATAGGATTTCAACAGTTTCCGTAAAAGATGGCGATTGTATACTTGTGAAAAGCCTTGCTCGAGACGTGTTACAGCACTTTCCAGATTAAAGGGGACTGACACAGCAACAGCCGCTTGTAAAGCTGAATCATGACCTGATTCACCGAGATATTTGAGTAACAGATTGCCGCCAAGCGATATGCCGATGATAGCCTGCGGTACATCTCCTTTGAGGCGCAGATATTCGATTATTTCAACCAGATCTTCCGTGGCTCCAGAGTGGTAACTGCGTTGCAGTCGGTTAGGTACGCCGCTGCAACCTCTCAAATGCATAAACAGGCATCTGAAACCGGCTTTGCTTAAGGCTGAGATGAGTGTACTCGCATAGTGGGAGTCGAGAGAGCCCTCAAGTCCGTGTATCAACAAAACCAAGGGACCTTCAGATTCATGCCAGGTCAGGTCGATAAAATCCCCATCACGCAGTTCGACACGCTCCCAGTGGAGATCGAGCAGTGGACGGTGTCTGAACAGACTGGGCCAAATAGTCTGCAGATGAGGAGAAGGTAACCACCAGGCTGCTTTGAATTCACTTCTGATCAGTTGTTTCATCATTTTTTTGTTGTTAGCCGAGAGTGAATGCCTCACTTGAAAGCTGGCAAATGGACCGGGTTCAATGGGTCAAATGACCGGTGTTATTGCTGCTCGCCATCTCCAATTTCGTCATCAGCAGTAGAAAACGTTCATCAAATGAGACCGCATCAAGAATGGACTGTTTGTCTTCATGAGATAAAGGCAGAGCCGTGGTCAAGACATTCACAAGATGTGATGTCGTCAGTTTCTTGAGCTGATCGGTGTCTGTCTCCAGGGCATTGAAGGTCAGGTATCGGTCCAGACTGGAATAGATGCTGTTTCGTTTCTCTTCCGTGGTTGTCAGATTGAAATCATAATCGGATTCGAATCGCTCCCAATTGGGTTTAATCAGTCGATAGCCCCGATCCGACGGTAACTCAGTCTGTATATCGAATCGACAGATACCTGTGATTATGATTTCGATGCGTCCATCGAGGGTCTCATTATAGAAAGAGATTCGAGCTGCACATCCTGTGGTGTGTAGTTGGTGTATTGCCGAGTTTTCACTGTCATCGGGCTGTATCATACCGATCAAATGATGGCTGCCCAGTGCATCCTGGACCATGTTCAGATACCGGGGTTCGAAGATATTGAGTGGTAGTTGTGCCCCAGGCATGACAACTGCCCCGCTAAGTGGAAAGATAGGGAGCATCGACGGTAACTGCAGATAGTCGGGGATAAATGGATTTTGCATGAATGAACTCCTATAGCCAGTAAGAGTTGCCGTCAATCTGAATTGTTCCGTACCTTTCCCAGATCGCCAGGGCCTGATATTACTCATCCAATTGGCTCTGATATGTCTATTCTTCTGCCCAGCTAGGCAGTATTGGACAATGTATATTGAGCTACAAGGAAAATGATAACACCACTGGACAGAATAATAGCCCCAGCCCTTTTGGTGCAACAGGGCCAGTTGGAGTTGTGTTGACAGACATCAGGATCAGGATTGATCAGAGGCTGATTTCAATTCACTTACATAACCGTGTCATGATCCTATAATTCAAATAGGAGAAGCTGTCCCTATACTTAGTCAGATAGTATCAATATCCATTATCCATCTGGTGACAACCGGACCGTGAAGTCCAGGCACGGATTTTAAGGTTGATCAGTAGAGTGGTATGTCCAGGTAATTCCTTTTGGGTAAACACAAGGAGAGACAGATGAGTTATATCGAATCCCTGCTCGGTACTGAGGCTGAAAGCTTACTGGCCCACAGCTGTGAGACTATTGATAAAACGATGTTGCAACTACCTGGTCAAGATTACGTCGATAGGGTGTTGAGCCAAAAAGATCTCAAGCCGGGTGTGCTACGCGCAATGCAGACATTGATCGGTACAGGACGTCTGAGCGGTAGCGGTTATCTCTCCATTTTACCGGTAGACCAGGGTGTGGAGCACTCGGGAGGAGCATCTTTTGCCGCCAATCCAATCTATTTCGACCCTGCCAATATAGTTGAACTTGCCATCGAGGGCGGGTGCAATGCGGTTGCCTCCACCCTGGGTGTACTGGGTTCGGTGGCCCGTCGGTATGCCCACAAGATCCCCTTTTTGGTCAAAATCAACCACAATGAAATACTCAGTTATCCCAATTTTTATGATCAAACTCTTTTTGCATCGGTGGAACAGGCCTTTGATATGGGGGCGGTTGCCATAGGTGCGACTGTCTATTATGGGTCTGAGGAGTCAAGGCGGCAGATTCAGGAGATTTCGGAAGCCTTCCAACATGCCCATGAATTGGGCATGGTTACGGTGCTATGGGCCTACCTCAGAAACAGTTCTTTCAAAGTGGATGGTGTCGACTACCATACAGCTGCAGATCTGACAGGTCAGGCCAATCATCTTGCAGCGACGATTGAGGCTGATATCGTTAAACAGAAACAAGCGGTGGGAAATGGAGGCTATGAAGCCATCAAATTTGGCAAAACAGACAAAAAAGTCTATACAGAACTCACCACCGAGCACCCCATCGATCTGGTGCGTTACCAGGTGGCCAACTGTTATATGGGTAGGGCCGGGCTTATCAACTCTGGTGGCGCGTCTTCCGGGGAGGGTGATTTGGCACAGGCGGTACGAACCGCTGTCATCAACAAACGAGCAGGCGGCATGGGTATGATCTCCGGACGCAAAGCGTTTCAACGGCCTATGGCGGAGGGTGTTGATCTGCTTCATGCGATTCAGGACGTCTATCTCAGCGATCAAGTAACAATTGCTTGAAATATTAATGGGTTATGTGCTTTTATCTTACATTCGGAACGGCAGTGCTGATTACGGATCGGGCTATTTGGGTAACATGATGTGGGTATTTATCAAAGGGATTTCTAAAGAGGTTTCGGTCAAGCAACTGCATAAGTTGATAACTCGCCAACTCAACCCACTCTGGTCTATCATGCCAATCAGAGGGGTGAAGGTGGAAGAGAGTAAAATCCTTAAGATCATGCACACCAAGTCCAGAGTCTGGGAATACTATGGACTTGTCTGTTTCAAACCCTCACAACAAGTTCATGCGGTTATAGGCAGGTTGAACACCATAAAAATCAATGGAATGAGGTTGCAAGCTCATCCCTATATCAGACGGCGTAAGAGTAGGGATCGACGTCAGCGACTGGTCGAGGGAACAGAACAATATCCGGGAGACCGTAGGCGTAACGACCGCCGGCGTGGAAACCTGGTGAGTCAGATCAGCGATCCCATGGGCTGACTGGCTGAAGTGCGGAGCCCATTTTATCGATAATCTATAAAGGAGACGTGGAAGTTAACATTTTTTTTAAAATCATAGCTTTCGATAGGGTTTTACTGGCCCTAGAGTGATAGTACCCAAAACCAACTATAGAGAGATAACAATGACAAAGTTAGTCGACATTGAAGGTATCGGTGATAAGTATGCTGCAAAGTTGACGTCAGCGGGGATCACCAGTCTGGAAAATCTGTTGGAAAAGGGAAGTACCAAAAAAGGCCGCAAGGAGATCGAAGACGCGACTTCGATTAGCGGAAAGCTGATTTTAAGATGGATCAACATGGCTGATCTATTCAGAATAAAAGGTATCGGTGAGCAATACTCGGACCTGTTAGAGGCTGCCGGTGTGGATACTGTGCCGGAACTGGCGCAGCGTAAAGCGGAAAATCTGCAGAAGAAGATGGTTGAAGTCAATGATGCCAAAAACCTTGTACGGGCCACGCCTAGCCTCTCATCGGTTGAAAAGTGGGTGGCGGAAGCCAAACAACTACCCCGTGTGGTCACCTATTGATACCTGGTTTGCCGCAAAATGGCTTTCCAGGTAGGGAAAGCAGAGCATCTTACGAAAAGGCCACTGTCGTCTGATAGTGGCCTTTTCTACGTGCACTGAAGGATTGGGACTGATAGATACCCTTGTTGTAGTACGTTTCTGGATGAGAGTTAATTAGGTAGAATAGACAGAGTTTAGGTAGGAACAAACCGGAGTCTGAAACATGCCGACCTATGATTACTATTGTGATGCTAACGGCGAGAAGGTTGAGGTCTTTCATCCCATGAATGAGTTGATCAGTAATTGGGGTGAATTATGCAGCAAAGTTAACAGGCCTCTAGGGGATACTGCAGGCAACGAACCAGTGCGAAGGTTGATCAGCAGTGCAGCTGTTATCAGTAGCACAAGCCTTGTTGACAGTGAACCGGCATGCCAAACTGGAGGTTGTTGTCCAGGCGGCAGTTGTGGATTTAACGAATAATATGAGCAGGCCTTAATCAAGGGAGATGGTCTATTTTCTACTGCTGGGGATACTGCTGCTGTTGATACTGGGACCACAGTTGTGGGTGCAGCATGTAATGACGAAATACAATCGTCACCAAGAAGAGAACTTCCCTGGTAATGGCGCGGAACTGGCCAGGCATCTCCTGGACCGCTATGGCTTGAATCAGGTCCAGGTAGAAAAAGCCGAATCCGGTGATCATTATGATCCCGGGGATAAAACGGTTCGATTGTCAAAAGACAAACTTGAGGGGAGAACCCTTACGGCCATTACAATAGCAGCCCATGAGGTCGGACATGCATTACAGGATGCCGCGGGGGAATCACTCTTTCAATGGCGTAGCCGACTCGGATCGATTGCTGTAGGGGCACAGCGGCTTGGTTCATTTTTACTCTTCGTGTCACCGATTCTCTCCATTGTTACGCGTGCACCCTCGGCAGGCCTGTTGAGTGCAACGGCGGCATTTCTTGTGATGGGCTCAAATGTGATCCTGCAATTGGCGACTCTGCCTGTTGAGCTTGATGCTAGTTTTAAAAAGGCTTTGCCGTTGCTCAAGAGCGGATACTTGGAGCCGGAGCAGTATCGTGGGGCAGAAAAAATCTTAAGGGCTGCTGCATTCACTTACCTATCTGCCTCGTTGGCTGGCTTACTCAATTTCTGGCAATGGATACGCGTGTTAAAGAGATAGGGGTAAAAAAATGAATTTCAATAATATCTTCTGTAGACAATGATGATTGCCCAGGGATAGAACGAGAATATTGACATAGAAGAATACCATCAATTATAGAATACCAAAATAAATGAGAGATCATCTACAGAAACGAAATAGGAGCGGAGGAGAGGATGACTGGTTATTTTAGATGGATTTGTCCAGTACGGTCGTTTGGTGCGTTCCTGTTCTTGCAGCTATTTTCAATTAGTCTATCTGCTGAAGAGTTGCATGCGTCACCTGTTCCTGACGCCTATGTGGCCAGAGCACAGTTCACGACAGCAGTTGTCGATAGAGAACCGGTTGATCAGGTTGTAAAACTCGATGCACAGGCAACCAGGATCTTTTTCTTCACCGATTTGAGAAACCTGCAAGGTCGAACTGTGACCCATCGCTGGGAGTTTGATGGGCAGATCGTGAGTGAAGTGGATTTTGAAGTAGGTGGACCCCGCTGGCGGGTCAATTCAGCAAAAAGTTTGAATCCTGGTGAATCGGGAAAATGGACTGTGTTTGTGGTCGACGAGTCGGGTTGGCCCTTGCATGCATCTATTTTTGAGCATGGAGAGATTGCAAAATAACAGACTAGGGCGATATGGAGTTCACGACATCAGACTGGGAGGTATCAGTCCACCATTGAACCATCTTGGTTTTTAAACGAATGGAAGGGGGACAACCTAAGGCGGAGTTATTTGTTACTTGTTGGCCAATGAAAACCTCTGCAATGCCTATTGTGCCTTGAGATTGAATTCCTCTTCTGCCATTTTGCGCAGTGTCAGCTCCTTTTCCAACCTCATCTCATCGGAAATCTTCCTGACATCATTTTTTTCAGCCACTGGCGGCGTTTTGATTGCTGTAGGATTGCTTGACGGTTGTTGCGAGGACACGGCAGCTTTTGAATCAGCTGGTGTAGTATGTGGCTCTACCCTGCTTAGTCCTGACTGAATATCCATCGAGGTCCCGCCAACAGCCGGATTGTCATTAAAAACCGTATACAGATAAACGCCACCGATTATCAGCATGATTGTGAATATTATACCGGCTATGGCGAAGGAGGAGAGATGGAAGCCATTTTTAAACAGCAGGGGTTCCGGCTCCACCCGAAATGGAGGAATGGCCGGCTTGTTTTTAACCTGTTGTTTGGTCTCTATCTGATCTTGATCCGGAAATAGATGTACACTGGAAGGTTCGCTAGTTTCCGAATAGAGGCTGCTGTCCGGCGTGGCTTTGAGTGACAGATCCGAGTTTTGCGAATCGCCGATGAAATCGGAATTAGACTGCAGCGGAGATTTTGTTTTAGCGACAGTGCTGTCTCTACCTATGCGCTCTGCACCGGTTTTAGCCGCGCTCTGATTTTTCTGTTGTACTTCTGTTAGTTGTTGCTGCAATTGGTCAAGCTGCATATTTAGTAGATTGATGTTGTCTTTCAGGCTGTTTACCAATTGATTGGATTTATCATTCTCAACCTCGGCCTTCTCGGCGCGGCTGGTTAGCTCGGCCAGCTGATTCTGGAGATGCCTATTCTCTTCCTCGATAAATTGTTGGTTCTCATTACCGGAATTGGTTAGTGACTCTTCAATCAAGGTCGCGTTTTCAATCTCTATGGCCTGAAGTCGTTGCAGAAGGTCTCTGTTTTCACTCTCTACCGTTTCAGCTCGTTGCAGAAGGTTACCGTTATCACTCTCTACTGCTTCGGTGCGCTGCAAGATTTTTTTGTTTTCACTTTCTACCGCTTCCGTCCGTAGCAGAAGATTATTGTTTTCACTTTCTATCGTTTCTGTCCGTAGCAGAAGATTATTGTTTTCACTTTCTACCGTTTCTGTCCGTAGCAGAAGGTTTTTGTTTTCATTCTCTACTGCTTGAGCATGTTGAAGTAGGTTCGCGTTCTCATTTTGGAGCTCTGTAAATTTGAGCTGCAGTTGTTGCTGTTGGCTTTCGACCTCAAACAACTGTCTACGCAGATTGTCAGCCTCAGCGGACTGATTTTTCCAGTGGGCAATCTCATTGATCAATTGACGATTTTCGTTCGTCAAACGCTCAATCGTCTGTTTGTGTTCGATCAATTCACTGGCTTCATCATCCTCTTCATCAAAGTCACTACCGTATTTGGCCTTGATTTCAGCAACTTGTTCAGCCGCAAGGCGATGAATCTCAGAGGCACTTCGTGTAGATGCGGATTGCGAATGCGTTGCACTACTGCTCGATTGCCGGGATTGACTGGTTAATTCAGAGGTGTCGCCTGCCAGATTGACCCGTGTCAGTGTTTCACTGCCTTTATCGACTACCTTGTTGCCACCATTCTCAGAGGCTGTTTTTAGACGACCTTCAGCTAGGGATATCAGCTCGATCAGACGTGTGCCGGGTTTGATATCAGGGGCGGAGATACCGATGCTGGCACTGACGACCTGTTCGGATTCACCCAGATAAAATTGTTTCGATGAGAGGTCTTCGAGGATTCTTCTACCGAGATAGCGTGTTCCGATGGCGTTTGAGGCTGGGCGCAGGATGGCAAACTGACCCGTGCCGAAGTAGGCCAGGATGTCGTCAGGGTGAATGTGTTGTTTGATTATCTCGACCAGCGTGAGCAATATGTGTTCAATTGCCGGGTCGCTGTATTGAGTCGTGATCTCATCAATTTGATCTATTTTGACAAGCGCTATGGCTAGCTCGTTCTTATTACGAATGGCGAAGGCGAGTTCACGACTGGTGGACTCCATGAAATGTTCTCTGTCAACAATACCACCAAGAAAATCAGATTGTGGTTCGATCTCATCTTGTTGGGAAACATCAGTTTCGAGGTGAGCGAGGTCCGGTTGCTGATTCCTGTTGCCCAGTGTTGTCAGAAAATTCCTGATATTTGAGGGATCGAAAGGTTTGTTGATTACCTCATCTGCGCCTAATTGAGTCAATTCCTGGCGAATTTCCGGGCTCTCCTCGTTTCCGGTGACAACGATAAAAGGCATTGTCGCTATCTGTGGGGAGTCCGAAGTCCTGATATTGGTCAATAGGCCCCGGCCATCCAGTTTCGGCATAGAGAGATCACTGAAGACAAGAGAGATCGACGGGGTATTGCAGAGTATATCCCACGCCTCCTGACCGTTCTCTGCTTCGATGACCTGGCAGTCGTCTTTCAATATATTCTTCAGTGAAACCCTTACAACACGAGAGTCGTCAGCAATAAGCACCATCGGCTTATCGCTGGCGTGATGAGAAAAGCTTGTTAGGGCATGTTCCGCCATTCCGTCTGATTCTTCTTGCTTAAGCATGGGTAAGTTATGTCTACCTTTAGCTTCGACTAATCGGCTAAAAACTTTAGATGCCATCAGTTCGTAAAATATATTAGAAATACGCTATAAGATACTGTTAAATATGAAGAAGAATATTAATCCCATGTCACAAAATGTGAAAAATGAGAGATATGTCACCCATGTATTCAAGGATCTGGCCAAGGTTCCAGTTTTCTGAAATCGAAACTGACAGGGTCCGCGAGCATGAGGTGGCACCAGCCGATCCCGGCGTACTGTGTGAGCTCTCTTCCTGAGGGTTTAAACAGCAGCATACTCGCAAGCGATGAAAAGATTTCGGAACGGGGTCAAATATTATAAAAGTATTAACTATTATGGGGTTATTAGAGTCTATTAATGTAATCTAAACTCAGACTGCACATACCGGAATGCATGGTTAAAGCACTGAAAATTGTGAACCTTGACGCACTCCTATCCCTCAACTAGTTTGAACAACAAGTCGACCTGGAGATATTCTTTATCCTGCCGATACCCAGATTGATCACCACAACCATAAAGTCAATGCAGGTATAGATGACAAAGTCAGTCTTTTATCTTTCGGATGGTGCACCGGTAGAAGCCGAGGACGTAAAAAAGGCTCGAGACAAGGAGCGTGAGAACAGCATCATAAAACCTTTTATGGACTCGGTTAAGGAAGACCTGGTTGCAAACAAGATTTACCTTCCTACGCTGCCCGCATTAGCCCTCGAGGCCTTGGTGGTTATCAATGATGCCGACAGTTCGGCGCATGACCTGGAAAAGGTCATTTCCCGGGACGCGGCACTCACCGCAAGACTGATTCGTTATGCAAACAGCCCACTCTATCGGGGCTTGAATACCATAGCCTCAATAAAACCGGCAATCACTCGAATTGGCTTTCAAAGAGTAAAGAATGCTGTCTATGCCGTATCGATGAAAGAGGTTTTTCGCACCTCGGAGAAAGAGATCGAGAGACGCATGAATCAATTATGGGCACATTCGGTGAAAGTCGGCGCGCAGGCGGCGATGCTTGCCAAGGAGCAACCCGGTCTCGATCCGGATATCGCCCTTGTCGCAGGGCTGGTCCATGATATCGGCCAAATCCCCTTATTGATCAAGGCGTGTAATTATCCGGATATGATTGCCAATCCTGAATTTTTGAATAAGGTGTTATTGAAATTACATACACAACTGGGTGGCAGCATATTGAAATTATGGAAGTTCGATCAACATGTCATCGATGCCGCTGCAGAGCATGAAGATCTTACACGTGATCCGGGTGACGCACCTATAGACTATGTGGATCTGGTTCAGGCTGCGAATATTCTGGCCTACGAAGGTACAGATCATCCCCTGGCGAACGTGGACCGTTCCACCATCAAGGCCTTCTCCCGTTTAGAGAAGGCTGGTAATGATGAATCACTGGATGAAGAGACAAAAAAAGTCGAGGATGTATTCTTCTGACGAAATTTGGAATGCGGGCTACTCTGCCAGCACATCAAGCCCCTCATTGCGTAACATTGCAATAAGGCGTATCAGCGGCAGGCCGATCAGGGCATTAGGATCCTCCCCCTCCAATCGTTCGAAAAGTGAGATTCCCAGTCCTTCCGATTTGAACGAGCCGGCGCAATTATAGGGCTTCTCTTTGAGCAGATAGTTTTCAATCTCACTTTTCTGCAAGACCCGGAATATGACATGAAAGGGTTCGCAGCATAGTTGGATATGCCCGGTTTCGCTGTTCAACAGGCACAGGCCGGTTAAAAAACTGACACGCTTACCGGAGACACTGATCAATTGTTCCACCGCCTGTTGATGACCTCCCGGTTTTCCCATGATCGCCCCATCTACGACCGCCACCTGATCAGAGCCGATGACAAGCGCTCCCTTGTGATCTTTCGCAACCTCCCTTGCCTTGCTTTCTGCAAGGCGGGTTACCAGCCTCTCCGGTGGCTCATCCCGCAGTATGCCTTCGTCGATATCCGGTGACATACTGCTGAACTCGACCCCCAGTCGACTCAGTAGCTCTCGGCGAAATGGGGAACTGGAGGCAAGGATCAAAGGCTGATGTTGCAAGCTTTCGGAGTAGGGCATTGAGATACAACTGTAATTGACAATGTAAATTCATAGTATCAAAAAAAACGTATTCCTTAGCATCATTCTGACAGTCGGACTGTGGCGGATAATATCCGACCAGTTATATTGGTTATTAGCAAGGGTTGAAGAGTAAATTATTAACATGTTAAATACATACCATATAAATTCTAAATAAAAAATTTATTTTTGCATGAAAAACAGTATGATAGCTATTTCTTGATGTTTCTGCCTCGCTTGACAAGAGGAGTAGAGCCAACGTAGAAAGGCGGAATCATTCGTTACAGAGTTTAGATCCACTATGCCAATAACAGATTTGCTAATGTCCGGCATCAATCTCATGGTCACCGGAATGGGGATCGTCTTTACGTTCCTTTTGATCCTGGTTTTCACTATGAAGGGGATGTCTAAGTTTGCAATGTTCGTTACTGAGCGACACGGGACTCCTGAGAGGGTATCATCTCAGCCCGTGATTAAGGGGCAGGAAGGTATGCGGGGTGATTTGGTTGCAGTCATTGCGGCTGCCATTAACAGTTATCGCGCTACACACAGATAGATCTGTTAAAGTTCCTACGTTTTATTAAATAAGCAACTTTTTGGCTGTTTACCAATCAACGGCGGCTAGTTTATGAGTGAAAAGAAACCACTTGGAATCACTGATGTCGTGCTACGCGATGCACATCAGTCCCTGTTTGCAACCAGAATGCGTATCGAAGATATGCTGCCCATCGCAGAGAAGCTTGACAACGTAGGCTTTTGGTCTTTGGAGACCTGGGGTGGCGCAACCTTCGATGCCTGTATTCGATTTCTGGGTGAAGATCCCTGGGAGCGTATCCGAACACTTAAGGCCGCTATGCCGAAAACTCCCATGCAGATGCTTTTCCGTGGACAGAATATCCTCGGTTATCGGCACTACGCTGATGATGTGGTCGATAAATTTGTCGAGAGGGCGGCAGTCAACGGCGTCGATGTCTTCCGCATATTCGACGCCATGAATGACCTGCGCAATCTTGAGACCGCAATCAAGGCAACACTCAAGGTCGACAAGCATGCCCAGGGCACCATGTCTTATACGGTCAGTCCCGTACATAATATGGAGTATTGGGTTGACATGGGTAAACGCTTGGAAGAGATGGGTTGTGATTCGATCTGCATCAAGGATATGGCAGGCCTGTTGAATCCCTATCTCGGCTATGAACTGGTGACCCGTCTCAAGGAGGCAATATCCATACCCATCGCCATGCAAAGCCATGCCACCACCGGTATGAGTACGGCCACCAATATCAAGTGTGCTGAAGCCGGTATCGATATGCTCGACACCTCCATCTCCTCGATGAGTATGACCTATGGGCATTCGGCTACGGAATCTGTGGTGGCGATCCTGCAGGAAAGCGATCGCGACACTGGATTGGATCTGAATCTGTTGCAGGAGATCGCTGCCTACTTTCGTGAAGTGCGCAAGAAGTACGCCAAGTTCGAAGGTTCGCTCAAGGGTGTCGATTCCCGCATCCTGGTAGCACAGGTGCCTGGCGGGATGTTGACCAACATGGAGAATCAGCTCAAGGAGCAGGGGGCCAGCGACAAACTGGATCTGGTGCTCGAGGAGATTCCCCGAGTGCGTAAGGACCTGGGCTATATTCCCCTGGTGACGCCAACATCACAGATTGTCGGAACCCAGGCAGTGATCAACATCCTGATGGGCGAGCGCTACAAGAGTATCGCCAAAGAGACGGAGGGTGTGCTCAAGGGAGAGTATGGCGCCACTCCGGCGCCGGTAAACAGCGAACTACAGCTGAAGGTCCTTGACGGGGCTGAGCCTGTCACCTGCCGTCCCGCAGATCTGCTGGATGATGAGATGGACAAACTTTCCGCTGAATTTCACGGACTGGCTGAAGAACATGGTATCAGAGTTGCTGCCGATGAGGTGGATGATGTGCTCATCTACGCGCTCTTCCCGCAAGTTGGTCTGAAGTTCCTCAGGAATCGCGACAACCCGGATGCCTTCGAGCCACCACCGAGTGCCGAATCTGCAGCGCCTGCCCAAGCCCAGGCCCCGACTCCCGTTAAAGCGACTGGCACAGCAGGCGGTCCAGAGTCCTATCAGGTCGAGGTCAACGGTGTTACCTACAATGTGAAGGTCACTCCATCAGGTACTGTGAGCGAAGTAATCCAGACATCCACACCGGCGGCGGCTCAGAGTGCGGCACCGGTTGCCGCGGTCAGCCCTGGTGGGGATGTAATCAACGCACCGTTGTCCGGTAACATCCATGCCATCAAGGTGGCGGTGGGAGATGCCATTGCTGCCGGTGATGTCGTGATGGTTCTCGAGGCCATGAAGATGGAGACGGAGGTGCGTGCCACTTCAGCAGGAACCGTTGCACAGATTTTAGTGAAAGAGGGTGAAACCGTTCAGGTTGGATCACCTCTATTGAGTCTCTCCTGATATGATCGAAATAGGTATTCAGCCACTTTGGCAGTCAACCGGGTTGGCCAACATGGGGTGGGGGCAACTGCTCATGATGGGCGTCGGCTGCCTGTTAATTTACTTAGCAGTGGTCAAGAAATTCGAACCACTGTTGTTGGTGCCGATCGGATTTGGCGCCATCCTGAGCAACATCCCGCTTGCCGGCATCAGCGGCCCTGACGGTATATTGGGCTATATCTACCATGTTGGTATAGAGACAGGTGTTTTCCCCCTGCTGATTTTTATGGGGGTCGGTGCACTGACTGATTTCGGCGCACTGATTGCGATGCCCTGGACACTGTTACTGGGAGCTGCAGCCCAGTTTGGCATTTTCGTCACCCTGCTGGGTGCTTTGGCGTTGAATTTCATACCCGGTTTCGAATTCAGTCTGGCCGATGCATCCGCCATAGCGATCATTGGGGGCGCGGATGGGCCGACAGCAATCTTTCTCGCCTCGAGACTATCCCCCGACCTGCTGGGAGCAATAGCCGTCGCGGCATATTCATACATGGCGCTGGTGCCGATCATTCAACCACCGATCATGCGTCTTCTGACCACCAATAAAGAACGCAATGTGGAGATGCAGCAGTTACGCCACGTCACCAAGCTGGAGAAGGTTCTTTTCCCGTTTGCGGTGTTGTTCCTGTGCGCAATCTTCCTCCCTTCCGCTGCTCCCCTGATCGGTATGCTGACATTCGGTAATCTGCTCAGAGAGTGTGGGGTGGTAGAGCGATTGAGCCACGCTTCGCAGAACGAGATCATCAACGTTGTGACCATCTTCCTGGGGCTGGCTGTTGGCTCTAAACTTTCGGCAGATAAGTTCCTTACCGTCGAGACTTTGGGTATTTTGGCACTTGGGGCCGTCGCCTTTTGCATCGGTACGGCGACCGGCGTCATCATGGGTAAGATCATGTATCGGGTAACGGGCGGAAAGGTGAACCCCCTGATTGGAGCTGCGGGTGTCTCTGCGGTACCGATGGCGGCCCGCGTCGTCAATAAGGTCGGTCTGGAATCCAATCACCATAATTTCCTTCTGATGCATGCCATGGGGCCGAATGTGGCGGGTGTCATCGGATCGGCCGTGGCCGCCGGTATCCTGCTGGCCCTGGTCGGCCACTAGCCAAGTCCCACACAGCCCATGTCATTTTGACATGGGCGCCATACTCATAATATTATTGTCCGCTTATGTCGAAGCGCTTTCCTGATCGGTTAGATCCGTGGCGTTTCGCCGATCTTGGCAAAGAGATCGGCGGAGAGCTTCCTTTGGATACCTTTTCAAGATTGAGCGCTTGCCTGCTGAACCCAGCGGGAAACGTCAGTTTCAGGCTGTCGTTTGGTCGTGACCAGGAGCGGCGGGCGATACTCAGAGGATGGCTCAAGGCGGAATTGTCGCTGCAGTGCCAGCGGTGTCTGGAAGAGGTGAATCTTCCGATCGATACCCAACTGTCCGTAGTATTCGTCCAAGGGCTGGATGAGGCCGAGATGCTGGCTGAAGACCTGGATCCTTGTTTGGTCGAGGATGATCAGGTGGTGTTCAGAGACCTGATCGAAGACGAAATGCTTCTGGCATTGCCGCAAGTGGCCATGCATGATCCTGGGGCTTGTGCCGCACCTGTTTTGGGAGTGGCTGGAGAAAAGCCGATAGAGAACAGTGGGCGAGAACGAAAAAACCCGTTTGCGGCTCTGGCAGAGCTGAAGCGGGACAAAGAGTAAATTGGTTAACAGAAAGAATATTCGGGAGATCAGCCATGGCTGTTCAGCAAAATAGAAAGACTCCTTCAAAGCGCGGTATGCGCCGCGCTCATGATTCGCTGAAAGGTGAAACGCTCTCAATCGATTCCACTTCGGGTGAAACCCATCTTCGTCATCATGTATCAGCGGATGGCTTTTATAAAGGCCGTAAGGTAGTCAACTCAAAGGGCGAGTGATCCCCCGATTCCCACTATTCATGATTAGAAACCCATCAAGGGTGATCCCTTGTTGGGTTCTTTAATTGATAGACAGAATCTTCGATTGGCATGTCTCTCGTAATTGGAGTATTCCGGTTGCATCTGTTGATACAAATCGATTCTGTATAAAACTTGAAAAATGACAAACGGTCCGACGGGTTTCAGTGGATGGGTGAATCGTTAGCACATGAGTAAACCAGTAACAATCGCATTGGATGCCATGGGAGGGGATATTGGCGCAGGTGTCGTGATACCTGCTGCTAGGGAGTATCTCCGACGTGATCATGAGACCGCGCTTATTCTGGTTGGTGACGATAACATCCTGAAAAAGAAGTTGGGGCCTCATCCATTTGGCGAGCGACTGCGAATCAGACATGCTTCCCAAACTGTTGCGATGGATGAACTGCCATCCAAAGCCCTGCGAAACAAGAAAGACTCGTCAATGCGCGTGGCGATCGATCTGGTCAAGAGTGGGGAAGCAAATGCCTGTGTCAGCGCCGGCAACACCGGGGCGCTGATGGCTACATCTCGCTTCGTGTTAAAGACGCTGCCTAATATAGATAGACCGGCGATTATCACCGCCTTGCCATCCGTCACCGGTCAGACCTTTATGCTGGATCTTGGCGCGAATGTCGATTGCAGCGCTGAGCACCTGGTTCAATTTGCTGTCATGGGCAGTGAAACTGTGGCGGCAGTGACTGATATCGCCAATCCGAAAATCGGTCTGCTGAATATCGGACAGGAAGAGATCAAAGGTAACGAACAGGTTAAAGAGGCACACGAGCTCTTACTGCAGAGTTCTCTGAACTACGTGGGTTATGTCGAAGGTGACGATATCTACCAGGGTGGTACGGATGTGATTGTTTCCGACGGTTTTGTCGGCAACATTGCGCTGAAGAGCAGCGAGGGCGTGGCGAAGATGATTCGTCATTTTATGACCCTTGAATTCAAAAAGAACCCGCTGACTAAACTGGCAGGTTTGATTGCAATGCCTGTGCTGAGAGCATTTCGCAAGCGAATAGACCACAGACGTTATAACGGCGCCAGTCTGTTGGGACTGCGTGGAATAGTGATCAAAAGCCATGGCAGTGCTGACAAACTGGCTTTCATGAATGCAATCAGCATAGCGCGCAAAGAAGTTTCATGTGATGTCCCGCATCGCATATCCGAGCAGGTTAAAACTCATCTGGAAAAAAGGGAGATCGCGTGATCTATTCGCGTATCACAGGCACTGGTGGATATCTGCCCGAAAAGGTGCTCACCAACCAGGATCTTGAGAAGATTGTAGATACCACCGATCAGTGGATCTTCGATCGTACAGGTATCCGTAAGCGGCATATTGCGGCTGATGACGAGTTTACATGTGATCTGGCGGAAAAGGCCGCGCTTAATGCGATTGAGATGGCGGGTATCGAAGCCAGTGACATCGATCTGATTGTCGTTGCCACAACAACCGCCGATCAGGTTTTTCCCAGCACTGCGTGTCTTCTGCAAGCACGCCTTGGGATCAGGGGGCCTGCCGCATTTGATGTTCAGGCTGTCTGCACCGGTTTTGTTTATGCGCTTGGCGTCGCTGATAACTTTATCCGGTCCGGGGCGGCGAAAAGGGCGCTAGTTGTTGGTGCCGAAACCTTCTCTCGCATTATTGACTGGAGTGATCGAAATACCTGT
This sequence comes from Candidatus Thiodiazotropha endolucinida, assembly GCF_001715975.1. Classification (GTDB taxonomy): domain Bacteria; phylum Pseudomonadota; class Gammaproteobacteria; order Chromatiales; family Chromatiaceae; genus Thiodiazotropha; species Thiodiazotropha endolucinida. Next base: position 17,849 of record NZ_MARB01000020.1, read on the forward strand.
GTGTTGTTTGGCGACGGTGCCGGCGCGGTTGTCATCGAAGCGAGTGATGAACCGGGTATTATCTCCACTCACCTGCATGCGGACGGTGCCTATGAGAGCCTGCTCCGGGTCCCAACCGGTATCTCACGCGGTTATAAAGAGATACTACAGGGTTCGGCATATGTCGAGATGAAGGGAAATGAAGTCTTCAAGGTTGCGGTAACCACCTTGGGTAGAATCGTAGATGAGACCTTGGCCGCCAATAACATGGAAAAATCAGATGTGGATTGGTTGATTCCCCATCAGGCCAATATAAGGATCATCAATGCAACCGCGAAAAAGCTGCAGACGCCGATGGATCATGTGGTTGTCACAGTGGATGAACATGGCAACACCTCTGCGGCGTCGGTACCTCTCGCTTTGGATGTGGCAGTCAGGGATGGCCGGATTAAGCGTGGTGAGACTATCCTCATGGAGGCATTTGGCGGCGGTTTTACCTGGGGTTCGGTTTTAGCGAAATTTTAGTGATTTGGCAGTGTAAGCTATGACTAATTCATCATTCGGTATCGTTTTTCCAGGACAGGGGTCTCAGTCTGTTGGGATGTTGAGTGAATTGGCAGCAGCCCATCCGATCGTCAGTCAGACATTCGCAGAGGCTACGGACGCCTTGGGCTATGATCTGTGGGAGCTGGTTCAAAATGGCCCGAATGACGCACTCAACCAGACTACGAAGACACAACCCGCGATGCTTGCTGCCGGGGTGTCTGTGTGGCGGGTCTGGCTGGAACAAGGCGGTGCCAAGCCCCAAATCATGGCGGGACACAGTCTGGGAGAATACACGGCATTGGTTTGTGCGGATGCGATCGAATTTGCCGATGCAGTCAGGCTGGTGGCCGAGCGAGGCCGATTTATGCAGGAGGCCGTGCCTGAGGGGAGCGGCGGCATGGCGGCAATCCTTGGGCTTGACGATGTTCAGGTAAAAACGGTCTGTGCCGAAGCCGCATCCGGTGATGTCATTGAAGCTGTAAACTTCAATTCACCCGGCCAGGTCGTCGTAGCCGGTCATAAAGAGGCAGTGGACCGGGCATGCGTATTGGCTAAGGAGGCAGGTGCTAAACGTGCATTGCCACTCCCGGTCAGTGTGCCATCCCATTGTGCATTGATGAAACCGGCTGCAGAGCGATTGGCTCAACTGCTTAATGAGGTCGGCATTTCACAACCCTCAATCTCGGTGATACACAACGCAAGTGTCGCGGCGGCAACGGATGCCGAGTCGATACGCAAGCAGCTTGCCGCTCAGTTATACAGTCCTGTGCGATGGGTGGAAACGGTACAGATGATGGCGACCTCGGGTATTTCGAGCCTGCTTGAAGCAGGGCCCGGAAAGGTCCTGGCAGGATTGACTAAAAGAATCGATCGTGGTCTTGTCGGATTGCCTGTGTTTGATGCAAAAAGCTTGATGCAAGCGCTGGAGACATTGAAATGAGTCTGGAGAATGAGATAGCAGTGGTTACCGGCGCCAGCCGCGGTATCGGGGCAGCCATTGCAGACACCCTGGCGGATGCGGGTGCAACGGTTATCGGCACAGCGACCTCCGAGGCTGGTGCGCAAGGGATTACAGAACGTTTTAAGTCTGCGGGTCATGCCGGGTGTGGCATGGTGTTGAATGTCACTGATGTAGAATCTATCGATGCGTTCATTGAGGCGGTCGGTAAAGAGTTCGGTAATCCTACTGTTTTGGTGAACAATGCCGGTATTACCCGCGATAACCTCCTCATGCGCATGAAGGATGAGGAGTGGGAAAGCATCATCAATACCAACCTGACCTCTGTTTTTCGCCTTAGCAAGGCGGTATTGCGCGGCATGATGAAGGCGCGAAAGGGGCGTATTATCAACATCTCATCCGTAGTCGGTGCAATGGGGAATGCCGGTCAGACCAACTACGCTGCCGCCAAGGCGGGAATCCACGGTTTTACACGCTCTTTGGCCAGGGAAGTGGGTTCGAGAGGAATTACCGTCAATTCCGTGGCGCCGGGCTTTATCGAGACAGATATGACGAACGAGCTGCCTGAGGAACAACGCAAGAGTCTTGAAGTGAACATCCCTTTGCAAAGACTGGGATCACCGGAGGATATTGCCAATGCGGTTTTGTTCCTGGCGGGGCAATCCGGACGTTATATAACCGGTGAAACACTCCATGTTAACGGCGGAATGTACATGAGTTGATAGGTGAAAACTCGAGATCAATTTTCATAATTAACATAAATTAATTATCATAACATTTTGTTAAATATATTAATTTATGGTGAATTTGAGATGCGAAAGTTATCTGAGGATTGCGCTTTTCTCAAGTGTTTTTTGTTACTACAATACCGCATCGGTCCTTTTCGAGGCCGGCGGATAATCCAGAGGAAATTAATAACATGAGCGATGTCGTAGAACGAGTTCGTAAAATTGTCGTAGAACAACTAGGCGTGAAGGAAGAGGAGGTAACGTTAGAAGCCTCTTTTGTCGATGATCTTGGCGCTGACTCTCTCGACACAGTGGAATTGGTTATGGCTCTTGAAGAGGAATTTGAAACCGAGATTCCTGATGAAGAGGCTGAAAAGATCACGACTGTGCAACTTGCTGTCGATTACATCAACGCACACAGTTAATCTTTGCGCAAAGATTTTCTATTTTTTATAGGCCGTCAAGCTCTAACAATAGAAAGGGGCGCGGCCTTTTGCTTTTCAGCAACACCACTGAACTTTGGGGGTAGTCATACATGACTGCAAGAAGGGTCGTCGTTACGGGTTTAGGTATGGTAGCGCCTGTCGGGCTGGATATTCCTACATCGTGGGAGAATATTCAGGCCGGTAAGAGTGGTATCCAACCCATTACCCATTTTGATGTTGGGTCATTTTCTACCCAGTTCGGTGGTCCCATCTACGGTTTCGAAATCACCGATTACATAGCGAAGAAAGAAGCCAAGAAAATGGATAAGTTTATCCACTATGGCATCGCTGCCGGTATACAGGCGATCAAAGATGCAGGGCTTGAGGTGACTGAGGAGAATGCAGAACGCATCGGTGTTCTGATTGGTTCAGGTATCGGCGGCATTACCGGTATCGAAAACAGTTACCAGGCCTACCTGGATGGCGGTCCTCGTAAAATCTCGCCGTTTTTCGTGCCTTCAAGCATTATCAACATGGTGTCCGGTAACCTCTCCATCATGTATGGATTGAAGGGACCCAACTACTCGATCGTTTCCGCATGCAGCAGTGGTGCCCACAGCATCGCCGAGGCTGCTATGATGATCCGGCATGGCCGGACGGACGTGATGATCGCCGGTGGCGCCGAAATGGCCACATCTCCGGTTGGCTTGGGTGGGTTCGCGGCGGCACGGGCACTTTCTCGTCGCAACGATGATCCACAGGGAGCCAGTCGCCCTTGGGATAAAGACCGGGATGGTTTCGTACTCAGCGATGGCGCCGGTGTAGTTGTGCTGGAGGAGTATGAGCAGGCCAAGGCCCGTGGCGCGAAGATCTATGCCGAATTAGCCGGTATCGGAATGAACTCTGATGCCTACCACATGACAGCACCCTCAGTAGACGGATCAGGTGCTGCCAAATGCATGGAGTTGGCACTTCAGGATGGTGGAATCAACGTGGATGAGGTTGATTATATCAACGCACATGGAACCTCCACCCCGGCTGGCGATGTGGCGGAGACTATGGCAGTCAAACGTGCCTTCGGTGACCATGCATACAAGCTTTGTGTCAGTTCCACGAAATCGATGACCGGTCATATGCTGGGTGCGGCAGGTGGTGCAGAGGCCGTATATACGATTCTGGCACTCTACAATCAGGTTGTGCCACCCACCATCAACTTGGAAAACCAGGATCCCGAATGCGACCTGGATTATGTTCCCAATAGCGCAAGAGCGATGAAGCTGGACGTGGTGATTTCCAACTCATTTGGATTTGGCGGTACTAACGGTACCCTAGCATTCCGCCGTGTAAACTGAGGACGAAGGCTAATTGCTAATTAACGGCAAACCAGGCGATCTGATACCGTTCTCTGATCGTGGTCTGCAATACGGCGATGGTTTGTTCGAAACTTTGGCTGTCAGACAGGGGCGCCCCTGTTTATGGCAGCGGCACATGGCCCGACTTTCCCGTGGGGAAACGGCACTCGGCTTCCCGCCCAGCGATAAGCAGCTGCTTGAAAAAGAGGTTCTCGCACTCTGTGCCGAGCATGATCTTGCGGTTTTGAAGATCATACTTACCCGCGGAAGTGGGGGCAGGGGATATGCCCCCCCCAGTCCCGGTTCACCGCGACGCCTAATCAGTCTCCATCCCTGGCCCGACTATCCTCAAACCTGGTATTCAGAAGGTATTCATGTTGGGATTTGCCGCACCAGGATTGGCCGAAACAGACAGCTGGCAGGTTACAAACACTTAAACCGTCTTGAACAAGTACTGGCGCGTAGGGAATGTCAGGATGACTCCCTATCCGAGTGCCTGATGATGGATGAAAGGGAGAAGGTGATCTGCGGCACACAGTCCAACCTATTCATGCTGCAGGGCAATGCGATCTATACGCCTGATCTTACCCATTCAGGCATTGCGGGTGTGGTCAGGGAACTGGTGATTGAAATTGCAGGGCAGCTCTCGATCCCATTGCACATCACCGATTTGGATAGGGATAGGCTGATGAGTGCCGATGCCATGTTTGTAACCAATTCTGTGATGGGATTCTGTTCAGTCGCGGCGCTGAATAAGCGGCAATTTGATCAGAAGAATATTCCCCGTGAGTTGCGTCACAGGGTGGAGGAAGCCTGTAGCACGGCTTAGTCTTTGCTCTTTCGGTTATCCAAAAGTCGTGGTAATCAACTTCACCCCGCGGATTTTTCCAGTAGAATGACGTTATGCTCAACGCCAACGATTTTTTCCAAATAGTAGAGTCTGACTGGTGAGAAATGCGGGTTAATCGTCTGCTCGGTATTCTGATCTTTGTCGCCAGCATCCTTCTGGCTTGGGGTTGGATGGAATATGACGGATTTGTCAACAAATCCTTGAATTTACCCGAGGAGGGCGTGAACTATATTCTGCATCCGGGCATGACGGTCAGAAGTTTGGCGGAGGATCTACAGCAACGAGGTATGCTCGAAAAGCCCATACTGTTGAGATTCATTGCCCGTTGGCAGGGTCAAGCCAGTAAACTGAAGGCCGGTGAATACTATCTGCCTGCTGGAACCACGCCACCGAAACTGCTTGAAATCCTCAGCTCCTCACAGGTTGTTCAATATGCCCTTACGATCATCGAGGGGTGGACATTCGACCAGTTGATGGCTGCGATCAGACGTGATCCGGTATTGGAACACAGCCTGAAGGAGGTAACCAACGATCAGGTGATGCAACATCTTGGCCTGGACGATCTGCATCCAGAGGGGCGATTCTACCCTGATACCTATCACTTTCCCCGCGGTACCACCGATGCGGCCTTTCTAAAGCGGGCCTATAAACGAATGGAATCCGTATTGGAACAGGCCTGGCAACAGCGGAAAAAGCAGCTGCCGCTGAAAAGCCCATATGAGGCCCTCATACTGGCCTCGATTATCGAGCGGGAGACCGGCATTCCCGAGGAGCGGGGCAAGATAGCCGGTGTATTCATAAGACGCCTGAAGCGTGGCATGTTGTTGCAGACCGATCCCACGGTTATCTACGGTATGGGAGAGAGCTATAACGGCAATATCCGCAAGCGGGATCTCACCCGCGACACCCCTTACAACACCTATCTGCACAAAGGATTGACACCGACACCTATTGCCATGCCGAGCGGTGCTGCAATACGTGCGGCTTTGAATCCGGAAGAGGGTAATTCGCTCTATTTCGTCGCAACCGGCGATGGCGGACACTATTTCTCTTCAACCCTTGAGGAGCACAACAAAGCGGTACGAAAGTATCAGTTGAAGAGATGACTGCAATGAACAAGACGGCAAAAGGACGATTCATCACCGTTGAAGGCGGTGAAGGGGCTGGAAAAAGCAGTAATCTGGCCTTCATCCAATCCTTGATTGAAACCGCTGGCAAACAGGTGCTTTTTACCCGGGAACCGGGTGGAACACCGCTTGGCGAAGCCATTCGTGAATTGCTGCTGGGACACAAACACACAGGTATGGCGGACGACACGGAATTACTGTTGATGTTCGCCGCGCGTGCGGAGCATCTTCAACAAAAAATCCTTCCGGCCCTTGAGCGGGGAATCTGGGTGTTGTGCGATCGTTTCACTGATGCAAGTTTTGCCTATCAAGGGGCGGGAAGAGGGCTTTCGCTGGAGAAGATTGCCAAGTTACAGCAGTTCGTTCAGGGTAACTTGCGTCCCGATCTGACATTGCTGTTCGACGTGCCGGTGGATACCGGCTTACAGCGTGCCGGGAAACGTTCTGAGCCTGATCGATTTGAAAGCGAGAACCGCGACTTCTTTGAGAAAGTGAGAGCGGGATATCTGCAGATCGCCACGCAGGAGCCTGATCGTGTCCAGGTAATCGATGCATCTCCAGCCTTGGAAATAGTGCAGGATCAAATCAAAACGGTCGTTCAACACTATCTGGAGAGCCAGGGTGAGTGAGTTGCGTTATCATCGCTTGCCATGGCACGACGAGCAGTGGCATTTTTTACAACAGGCCGTTGAACAGCACCGACTGCCCCATGCCTTATTACTATCGGGACCTCCCGGTTTGGGAAAAGAGCAGTTCGTGCTCAGTTTTGCCCAATCCGTATTATGTGTGGATAGAGACCGTGACGGCGTCGCCTGCGGCGCCTGTCGTCAGTGTCAGTTGCTGTACAGCGGCAACCACCCTGATTTTCAATGGTTGAAACCGGATGAAGAGAGTAAGAGCGGTGAGATAACGATAGAAGCCATTCGGAGCCTTACCGCCAATGCTTCGTTAACCAGCCATGCCGGCGGTAACAAGATCATCGCCATACAACCGGCCCATCGAATGAACAAAGCCGCGGCCAACAGTCTCCTCAAAACACTGGAAGAGCCCACGCCGGGAAGCGTGATATTGCTCTTGACCGATCAACCGGGCAGATTACTTGCCACTATCCGCAGCCGCTGTCAGACAATCTACTTCAAACCTCCGCACAGGACACAGGCCATCGAGTGGCTCTCTGACAAGGTGACCCAGGAAGATCCGCGACTGTTGTTAACACTGGCCAATGGTGCGCCACTCAAGGCGCTTCAGCTTGACAACAGTGAACTCCTGAATGCGCGTAAGGAAATGGCGAAGGGATTTTTACAACTACTGGCTGGGAAACGTGATCCGGTCAGCCTGGCGCGTGGATGGGGAGCCTTTGACAGGGTCTTGTTGTTGGAGTGGCTGACGGGCTGGGTCATCGATCTGATTCGTCTCAAGGAAGGGGGAGATGAGGGGGGACTCTTTAATCGGGATCTCACTCAAGCTTTGCAGAAAACGGCCGACAAGATAAACTCGAGGACTCTGCATGGCTATCTGCTCCAGGTTTATGCGGCCAGGAGCACCGTAGAGAGCAATTTAAACCCGCAATTGACCTTGGAAAAACTGCTGATTTCCTGGTGTGATTGCAGAACCCAGGCGTGTTAGACAGAAACTGAGAATCGTATGGCTGGTGGACCCAAACAAGGAATACTCTCGCTGACAATCAAGGATAAGAATGCCTTGTATGCGGCCTACATGCAATTTGTTGAATTTGGTGGACTTTTTATTCCCACTACCAAACAGTACCGATTGGGTGACGAGGTTTTCATGCTGCTGACGCTGATGGACGAGACGGAGCGTCTGCCGGTGGCCGGTAAGATCATCTGGATCACACCCGTCGGCGCGGAGGGTAACAGAGCAGCCGGTATCGGTGTCCAGTTCAGTGATCAGGATGGCGGTGCAGCACGCAACAAGATCGAGACTTATCTTGCCGGCGCCCTGAAATCAGACCGTCCTACACACACGCTATAGTCAGTAAGCCGACTAACATGCGGGTTCTCTATCTGACTAATGGTTAGTTGTCTTTCTTTTTTGTGACACAAACGGAATGGAGATCTTTATCAGCCCCCTACCGGTGGAGCTGCTGATAGGTATCGTTCACCAAACGAAATAATCGAGTCTGGAGTTGAAGATGCAGTTACAATCCCCCGTCAAAATCGGTAACGGCCCTAATAAACCTCCATGTTAGTCGATTCCCACTGCCATCTCGATCGTGTTGCTCTTGCACCCTACAACGGGGATTTTGCCAGCTTTATGAGCAGTACCCTTGCACAAGGTATCGATCATCTGCTGTGCGTCTCGATCGATCTTGAATCCTGGCCGGCCATGGTGGCCCTGGTAGCGGATTACCCACAGATTTCCATATCGGTGGGCGTGCATCCAAATGATAAGGAGCGTCATGAACCCACGGTTGAGGAGTTGCTGAGACTCTCACGCAGTGAAAAGGTCGTCGCCATCGGGGAGACCGGACTGGATTATTTTCATGGAGAAGGGGATCTGGATTGGCAGCGTGAACGGTTTCGGCAGCATATTCGAGCAGCCAAGGCGGCGAAACTCCCTCTCATCATCCACACCCGGGACGCGCGGATCGATACAATCCAGATCATGCAGGATGAGGGGGCGGACGATGTGGGTGGGGTGATGCACTGCTTCACAGAGAACTGGTCCATGGCGAAACAGGCACTGGAGATGGGTTTTTATATCTCATTTTCCGGCATCATCACCTTCAAGAATGCGGTCGAGTTGCGTGAGGTCGTAAAACGGGTGCCGATGGATCATCTGCTGATCGAGACAGACTCCCCCTATCTGGCGCCGGTACCCCATCGCGGCAAACCCAATCAACCGATCCATGTACGGCATGTTGCTGAATGTGTGGCAGAGCTGAAAGGGCTGACACTCGAGGCAATTGCAGACCGGACAACCGCCAATTTCTATCGCTGTTTCCCTCTGGCGCAGGGCGCACAATCCAGTTCTAGCGGGTTAGATTATGAATAAATCAGTAGCTCTATTGTTACTCTGTAGTTTCTTTTCTGCAGCCCTGGCGGCACAAGATAGGAGCACAGAGGGTCATGAGGATTTAGTCATCAACACCAAAGGTGGTCTTGAGGTGACCACGACCGATGGTGAGTTCTCCATGCAGTTGGGGGGCAGGATCCTGGCTGATGCCGCAGTATATGATGAGGATAAGAATGCCCTGGGTAATGGGAGCGAACTGCGTGATTTAAGACTCGATCTGGAAGGACGGCTGTATGCTGATTTCATCTACGAGTTCAGTGTCGACTTCTCCGATGGGGAAGCGGACGTCAAGGATGCCTGGTTTGCCTATGATGCCATTTACCCCTGGCGCTTTTCCGTTGGACATTTCAAAGAGCCTTTCAGCCTGGAGGAGATGACCAGCAAGCGATATCTGACCTTTATGGAGCGTGCCTTGCCCAATGCGTTAGCTCCCGGAAGAAGCATGGGTATTGGCGCCCAGTGGTCGGGTGAGCAGATGACCTTTGCCGCCGGCCTGTTCGGTGATGATTACAACGATGACACTGACGATGAGGGTGATGAAGGCTGGGGTGTCACCAGTCGCTGGACTTATGCGCCGCTGGCGGAAGATAGATCCGCATTTCACATCGGCATAGCCGCCAGCTACAGAAAATTGGATGATGAAGAGGAGGTTCGAATCGATACCAGGCCGGAGTCTCACCTGACCGATATTCGATATCTCGACACGGGCAAACTCAAGCAGAGTCGATCTACCGCGCTACTGGGCCTGGAAGGTGCATGGGTGTCAGGTCCGTTTTCATTGCAGGGTGAGTGGATGCAAGCAAAAATTGAGCGTGACGAAGGTACGGAGCCGACCTTTGAAGGCTGGTATCTACAGGTTAGTTGGTTTCTGACAGGTGAAAGCCGCCGCTATAAACAGCGTTCGGCAAAATTTGGGCGGATTAGGCCGCTTTCCGACCATGGCGCTGTAGAGGTGGCCGCACGTTTCAGCTCCCTGGATCTCAACGATGGTGAGATCGAGGGTGGATCTAGCGACAACATCACACTGGGAATCAATTGGTATATCAATCGGCAGATTCGCCTGATGGCCAACGCAATCATTGTCGATAATGACAGCTATGCCGATGCGGATGGTGATGTGGAGGGGGAGGATACGCCCTCTATTCTTCAACTTCGCGCTCAAGTTGATTTCTAGGTTGTGACGATGATAGTCAAATTTGTCTATACAGGCCCTCAAAATGATATGTAACTTAGGCAGAGGAGCGCTTCTGCTGCTGTTCCTTCTCTCCTGGTCGATACCGTCCTATGTTGCAGCAAGTGGCAGTGATCCGAATACATTGGTAATAGGTAAGATCAGCCACAATCCAAAAAAACACTATCGTTACTTGAAACCCATGCTGATGTATGTGGTGGAAAGAATGCGTGACCTCGGAATCACAAAAGGCAAGATCCGCATGGCAAAAAGCAAAGAGCATATGGCGGAGTTGTTGGCCAGAGGTGATGTGGACTGGGTGACGGAAACACCTATTGCCGCATCATATCTGCATGAGAAAAGCGGTGCGGAGCTATTACTTAGAAAGTGGAAAAAAAATACATCTGAATACTACACGGTATTTTTTTCACTTAAGGATGGGGCAGTAAAGAAACTTGAGGACTTGAAGGGAAAGATCATTGCCCTGGAGGATCCAGCATCAACAACAGCCTACTATTTGCCTGTCCATGCAATGTTACAGAGCGGATTGACGCCTGTTAAATTGAGAAATTTTCGGGAAACACCACCGGCTGATAAGGTTGGCTTTGTGTTTGTCAGGGAAGAGATCAATATAGCCACACTGGTGAATAAAGGCCTGGCCCATGCCGGTGCGTTCAGCAATCTGGATTGGGATAAGGAAGATCATCTGCCTTCCCAGTATCGTGCTCAGTTTTCCATTTTTAAAAAGCTTCCACCTGTCGTTCGCGCAGTGGAATTGGTGCGCCGTGATTTAAACCCGGCTTTAAAAAGACGCCTCGAAGGGATTTTGTTGCAGGCCGGTGATGATCCGAAGGCTCGGCCTGTCCTGCATGCCTACCAGCGAACAAAAAAATTCGATGCACTGAGTGGTGAGCAGAAACAGTTGATATACGACATGTACTCTATAGTTGATCTAGTTGATCAAGCACTCACACCTTAAAAGGGTCAAGTCATGCGCAAAGCTAAAATTACGATGCGAAGTGTGAAGAACATTTATATACAATCACAAGAGTTGAATGTATGTGTAGCTTGATGCAACCCTGTTGAATCCTGATAGGCTACTGATTCAATGGCAAGAAATCTTCAGTTCAGATATACCGTTGCTATTGGTGCCGGAATCGTTATTGTTACGATTATCCTTGCCACACTGTTTTTCTTCCAGTCTAAGGATCTGCTGTCCAATATCAAAACGACCACCTCCTCCACAATGAGTATTGCACTGCATGATGAGGCAAAAAAACGCCTTATGAATCTAAGTGCGATTTTGAGCGAGGATTTGGCAAATCCCCTCTATAATTACGATATGCTCGCTATCCTGCATCTGCTGCAGAGCGTTGCCAGTCTGGATGACATCGTCTATGTCATGGTGATCGACCCACAGGGTGTGATCGTTCACGATGGGACCGAACTGTTGGATAACTACGGCAAGCAGATAGAAGAAGGGAAAATTCTGGATTGGATTAAAAGTGAATCGGTGCCACTGCTCAACAACTCGGAAGATGTGATGGAGATAGTCTCCCCCGTCTATATTGCCGATGAAAGACTGGGTTGGGTCAGAATAGCGCTATCCAAAAAGGAGCAATCGGAAAACACGGAGACACTGACTCGGCAGTTGTCCGAATTAATCTCGGAATCGCATCAACGCGAACGATATCTGCTGTTTTTCGTTACCGGTATTTTGCTGTTGCTAGGCTTGGTTTTGGCCGCATTGATCTCAAATAGGTTAGTGTCACCGATTCGAACGCTGACAGAATATGTGAAACGTGTCGGTGAAGGCGCCTATGGCATTGAGCTGGAAAAAAGCCGAAGCGACGAGATCGGTCAACTGATCCGCTCATTCAACCGTATGAGCAAGGATCTTTCCATTACATCGGTATCTAGACAGTATCTGAATGATGTACTCAATAACTTGCGTGATGCATTGATCGTTGTCTCTGTCGATAAGACCATTATCATGGTCAATAATGCTGCTGTCGATATGATCGGTTACGATAAAGAGCGGTTGGTAGGTATGTCATATTACGACATTATCGACAGTCGAGATGGTGTGCGCGTCAAGCAATGGCTTGCCTATCTTATGAAGGGTGAGGAGGAAAGCATTGACGCCAGGTATATTACCGCTGAGAGTTCCTGCATTCTGGTCTCCCTGTCAGGCGCCTATCTCGACTTCTCAGGTGGTCCTGGGCAGATCATAACGGTCGCGCAGGATGTCAGTGAGCATAGAAAGAACGAGGAACATATACGCTATCTGGCCCAATATGATGGCTTGACCAATCTGCCCAATCGACAACTATTCAGCGATCGGTTAAAACATGCCATGGAGCAGGCTGATCGGGGAGAGTATCTTGTCGCCTTGATGTTTATCGATCTGGACCGCTTTAAGAAGGTCAATGACAGCCTTGGTCATCATGCTGGCGATCTGCTGTTGAAAAAGACAGCTGTTCGATTGAAGAAGATGCTCCGTGTGGGTGATACTGTAGCGCGTTTGGGGGGCGATGAATTCACCATTATTGCGGAGCAGATCAAATCGATAAGCGATGGTGTGAACATTGCCAATACCATCCTTGAAATCATCAGGGAACCGTTCGAGATCGAATCAAGGAAGGTACATATCGGGTGCAGCATCGGTATCGTCTTCTATCCATTCTCCAATGATGACATCGGTAGTTTGATTCAGAAGGCCGATATGGCCATGTATCAAGCAAAAAGGAGTGGGCGCGGGCAGTATTGCGTCTATACCCATTTGTTGGGTGCCAATGAGGATGGCCTGATACAACAGGAGAGTGAGTTGATGGAGGCGTTGAAGGCAAAAAGTTTTCATCTGCTCTACCAGCCAATTATCGATGTCAACACAGGATCAATGGTCGGAATGGAGGCCTTGTTGCGCTGGGATAATCCAAGACGCGGTTTACTGGATCCCACGGAGTTTCTTCCATTTCTCGAAAATTCAGGTTTAATTATAGAATTGGGTGATTGGATTTTGGAAAGAGCCTGTATAGAAGTACTTGCCTGTGACGATAGCGGTGATCAGCCATTACAATTGAATGTCAATGTCTCAATACATCAATTTAATCAAGGTGATTATTCCCATCGTGTTGAGTCGATTCTGACCAGGACAGGCTTCGATCCAAAGCGACTTGAGTTGGAAATCACGGAAAGCAGCCTGATAGAAGATATCGAACTAAGCAGGTACGTCGTACGCAGTCTGAAAAAGCTTGGTGTTCGTATCGCGGTTGATGACTTTGGTACTGGTTATTCTTCCTTCTCATATCTCAGGGACTTTACGCTGGATACACTGAAACTTGACTCCAGTTTCATCAAGGGATTACCCACAGACAATTATGCCAACGGTATCTGCACGGCACTGATAAAAATGGCGGAAATCATGGATCTGAACGTGGCTGCTGAAGGAGTGGAAAATTCACAGCAGTTAGAGTGGTTAAGTCAAGAGAATGTACAACAGTGCCAGGGCTACTACTTTAGCGAACCTGTTACTCTGACTGACCAGGAAACCTCTGATTGATTCAGAATTTCAGGCAGTACATACCGTCATTTTTCATTGTCGCAAGTAAATGAAAAAACCAACAGCGGGAAATCGTATCTTATGCTTCCGTGCTCTGATAATACCGGGAATGGCATCAATCAAAGCTACCCTCATATTTTAACTGTCGACTGATTTTGAAGCAGTCATCCGGAAAGCTGTTGCTATATGATATGGTAGTCTCACTCAATGCCCGATATACATTTCATCATACTCTTTGGCATACCGCTCAAGGATGTTTTTCCGCTTCAGCTTCAGAGTAGGAGTGATCAAACCGTTCTCCACGCTCCAGGGTTCACCGAGCACTGTCACACGGATGATTTTCGCATAACCGGGAAAGTTGTCCAGGTGATTGTTGATACGGGCCAATAACTCCTGCATTTGTTGCTCGCTGATATTGCCGGGGTTCAAACCAAGTATTTGGGCGTGTTCGGGATTGAGCACCACGATGGCGGACAGGTAGGGTTTGCTTTCACCGAGTACCAGTATCTGGTCGAACAGGGAATCCATGGCGATGCACATCTCCATATCGGCAGGAGGAACCTTTTCACCATTGGCCATGACAATGATCTCTTTCAGTCGGCCGGTGATAAAGATGTAATCGTCTTCGATTTTCGCCTTGTCTCCTGTATGGAACCAACCATCTGCATCAATCACCTCAGAGGTTGCATTCCGGTTGTTCCAGTATCCCATCATCACATTAGGTGCTCTGCAAAGCAGTTCCTCATGCTCATTGATCTTAACTTCTATCCCGGGAAAGGGCCTGCCGACACTGGCCGGAAAATTGTTTTCATGGGTATTGGCTGAGATGATGGGACTGGTCTCCGTTAGGCCGTAACCCTGCAGTATGGGGACGCCGAGTCCAATGAAAACTTTGGCGATGTCTGGCGAAAGCGGGGCACCGCCGGAAACCGCAATTCGCAGGCGTCCACCGAGCTTGTCCTGAATCTTACGCGCCACTATCTTTTCCAGTAGTGGCCAGAGCCATAATTTAGGTGACCATGAGCTACGTCCTTGCTGAAACTCAAAATGAGTCCAACCGGTTTCGACAGCCAGGTTGAATATGCCGCGGGCTATTGCTGAGTCACTCTCGAGTTTGTCCTGTATCTTGGCGTACACCCTTTCAAATATGCGTGGCACCGAAACCAATATGGTTGGTTTGATGGTCTCGAGATCTTCGGCCAGTTGTGGAATCGATCTCGCGTAGGCCGTAGCAGCGCCAGACATGAGCGCCAGATAGTATCCAACGGTTCGCTCCAGGGTGTGCGAGAGCGGCAGAAAAGAGAGAAATGTGTCGGTTGTATAGATATCGATAACCTTCACGCCGCTCTCGATATCCCACAGAATATTGTGATGACTCAACATCACACCTTTCGATCGCCCGGTGGTCCCTGAAGTGTAGACGATAGTGGCCAGATCCTTGCTGGCTACATCGATGACCTGCAGTCCATCGTTGGTTTGATCGGGCAGCCATTCTTCGAGTGAGACCAGGTGGGGTTGAAGACCCATCGGGTCGACCTTGTGCAGCGAGACGATACGGTTCAGGCCGGCCAACTGATTGCGGATCTGCTGGAGTTCCTGCCACTGTTCGTTGTTTTCCAGGAGCAGCAGACGGATGCCGGCATCTTGCAGGATATAACCGATATTCTCGGGGCGATCATTGGTGTAGAGGGGGACGGTGATCAACCCCAGGCACTGTGCTGCCAGATCGAAAATGGCCCATTCACGGCAGTTGCGCAACATGATGGCCACCCTGTCGCCAGGTCTGAGATTTTCATTGCGAAAGGCGGCCTGCCAGCGTGCAACCAGCTGCGCCATCTCACTCCAGCTGGTCTCTTGCCAAACCTCGCGCTCTTCGTCGTATTGTATATAAGCAGTGGCATCCGGTGAGCGTTTTACACGTTCCTGGAAGACGGCGCCTATCGTGTCGGCATCATTCAACTGTATATAATCAATGTTCGGATTATCCATGCGGGCACCATTTTTTTATCGCTTAAAGAACCCCGGTTTTTGTTGTCGGGTTCACTTTGGTGTGGGTAGAGTAGCATTTCGCACCCTGGGACTGCTGGCGCTGATTAGCGAATCAGCTCCAACACGCCTTAACTTATCCTATCCTGAACCGGTATGGAAATATTTACACATCAAGCGGCACCCCGTTTGTTGAGTTTGGATATTTTTGAATCCCTCGGTTTACGCTCGGATGCCACCGTGCCGAGGTGGCTGAATGAATTCACCTGGATGATCTGGCTGCGCAGTCGATCCGCCTCATCCAGCGCCACTTTTTCGCTCTCGCTCAAGATCCCAAGGGAGACGGCTTCTGCGATCAGATTTTGATTGTCCCTGGACTTCAGCTGACCGGCCTGTTTTGCTCTGCGTAAAGTCTTTTCATGGGGCGCCGCGGCATTCACGGCAAACAGCGCCTGTTCCAGTTGACCGGCCCGCTGTTGCTGATCCTCTGTCGTGTAGATCCCCTGAGTGAGCCGTTCCCTGGCCTCGTTAGGGCTAAGTAAAATACGCGCAACCTGGTGGTCGAGGTTGTCGGTGGGTTTATGAAACGGCAGTCCGGTTGGAAATATCACCAGCCGCAACAGCCAGGCCAGGGGTCTGAACGGGATATTGCGTAACAGGCCCCGCAAGGCATGCTGGAAACGATAGAGTGAATCCTCCAAGGCCCATCTCATCAGGGGCAGGTCGTCTTGACGCTCTCCCTCTTCGACATAGCGCTTAAGGCATGCACTGGCAATGTAAAGGTTGCTGAGCATGTCACCAAGTCTGGCTGAGAGACGCTCCTTACGCTTGAGCGAACCACCCAGTGTCATCAGCGCCGCATCGGTGGTCAGGGCAAAGGTAGAGGCCATCCAGTTCAGGCGTTGAAAGTAGCGCTTGGCAGGTCCGCTTTTCGGGCTTTCGGAGAGCCGTCCATGGGTGACGCCGAACCAGAGGGTACGGGCAAAGTTTGTCAGTACGAAACCGATGTGACTGAAGAGAGCATCGTCGAACTGTTTGAGTGCGATTTCCTGATCGGGATTCTCAGCCGCCTCGAATTCTCTGAGAATGTAAGGGTGGGCGCGTATCGCTCCCTGACCGAAGATGATCATGCTACGGGTTAGGATATTCGCACCCTCTACAGTAATTGCGATGGGAATTGCCTGGTAACCTCTGCCTGTCAGATTGTCGGGACCAAGACAGATACCACTGCCTCCCTGGATATCCATGGCATCGTTGACCGCCTGGCGGTAACGCTCGGTAAGATGGTATTTGATAATCGCTGAGATCACAGAGGGTGATTCACCACTATCCAGTGCGCTGAGTGTGAGTTTACGCGCCGCATCCATTTGATAGGTCAGCCCACCTATCCTTGCCAGCGCCTCTTCCACCCCTTCGAAGTGGCCTATGGGTTGGCCGAATTGAGTGCGGACAGCGGCATAGGCGCCGGTATATCGGCTGGCACTTTTACCCGCCGCAGTCGAGAGTGCAGGGAGTGAGATGCCGCGCCCCTCAGAGAGGCATTCGACCAGCATCTGCCAACCCTTGCCCACACCATCATTTCCGCCGACTACCCAGGTCATTGGGATGAATACATCCCTTCCCGCAATGGGACCGTTTTGAAAGGGTATATCGAGGGGCATGTGTCTTGATCCTATCGCCACACCGGATGTGTCACGGGGGATAAGGGCCAGTGTGATGCCTGGATGGGGATCGTCTGAGAGCAGGCCTTGTGGATCCTCCAGTTTGAATGCCAGGCCGATAAGGGTTGCGACCGGTGCCAGTGTGATATAGCGCTTTTCCCAATTGAGCCTGATACCCAGGACCTGGTTCCCTTCAAAGTCTCCGTAAGTGACCTGACCATTGTCCGGAATGGCGCCGGCATCACTGCCTGCGTGGGGATTGGTCAGGGCAAAACAGGGTATCTCCTCTCCTGTGGCCAGCTTGTTGAGATAGTTTGCTTTCTGTTCATCCGTACCGTATTGAAGCAGCAGCTTTGCCGGGCCGAGGGAGTTGGGCACCATTACTGTAACGGCTGCGGTGATGCTGCGACTGGCGATCTTCATCACCACCTGGGAGTGGGCATTGGCGGAAAAGCCGAGACCACCGTAGGTTCTGGGGATGATCATGCCGAAAAGGCCCGATTGCTTGATGAACTGCCACACTTCGGGAGGGAGATCCTTGCGTTCGTTGGTGATGTCCCAGTCATCGAGCATATCGCAGAGGGTTTGCACCGGCCCGTCAAGGAATTCCTTCTCCTGCGCCGTCAGATGGCATTGTGGCTGGCGCAGCAGCTTGCTCCAGTCGGGTTGTCCCGAAAATAGTTCTCCGTCCCACCAGACACTCCCGGCGTTCAACGCCTCTTTTTCGGTGGTCGACATGGAAGGCATCACCTTCCGGAATGCGGACAACAGCGGTTTACTGATCCAGCGGAGACGCAGTTGCGGCTTAAGGTAGAAGAAGAGGGTTATGGCGTAGATCAGCCAAACAGGCAGTGCCACAAGGGTTGTCATGAGCTCTGCAAGCTGCAGGCTGATCAGGAGTATGGGCGGCAACAGGATCCATACAATCGCACCTGCCGATCCGTAGGCCAGTCCCCACAACATCAGCAATAAGAGTAGAAATCCGAGCAGTGTCATCGGTCAGCCTCGCGCATTGTGTTGATTATTTGCTGAGCCGCCTCATCGTCCTGAGGATAAGCTTGTTCCTCTTTTTGTTTCTTACGCTTCTTGCTTATTTCAGATTCATTATCGGGAAAATCCACCTCGTCCATCTTTGTCGCAGCCGCGAAGGTGTGCTCGTTATCATTGTAAAGAATGCTGTCATCACCCCATGGTAATCGACGATAGACACCCAAATCATCCAGTCCGAGGAATGGATATTTAATGATGTCGAAATAGGGTGAGTAGTCGAAGTCCTTGGGCGTGAAGAGTCGCGGGTTCCGTTTAAAGAAACGCAGGCTGCCGTCTTCATCACGATCGATGAAAGGCAGGATAGGGAAATTGACCTTATTGAAGGCGGATGCCAACAGCGACGAACAGACGGTTCGCGTAGGCGAACCGGCATTATGCTCAAACAGACTGGAGCGCCAGCGCCTGGGTAAGACGTTCCAGGGGAAGAAAAAGCGGGCCAGGTCGAGCAAGTGACGCACATCATAGTCAAAGCCGATATGGTGGATGGCATGGGCCACCACCTTGTGCGCATCCTCAGGTTCGAGCCCCGTGGGGCGGCAGATGCGCAAGTGATCCTTACGGTACTTGGAGAGTGGGGTGATGATAGTACCTTCACCCAACAGGGCCTCGACCATCAATTGTTCACTGAGGTCGCCTTGATAGGCCATGCGGACCCGCTGCTGGAGTTGTGGATCACGGATATCATAGATGCGTCCGATATAGAGCGCGGAGTGGGTCCATGTGCTTTGGGTGATGGTCTTGATTACGTTGCTTACCCGACTGCGTCCCTCTACCAACAGAACATCAGCGGGTCTGAGTTCATAACTGAGGCGATTGAAATCACATAGCGGCGAGGTGGAGGGCGGACTCTCCTTAGTCAGCCACTCCGCTATCCACTGCATGATTTTCTGCCCAACTTTCCTCATTTAAAACCCAGGAAAACAGTAAGTAATACAATAAGTATAGACCGTAATTTTAGTAGGTGAGTTTCAATAGGAAGTGGAGTAATACTTGCTCAGGCGGGATTTATCGGAGCGTACATAGGAATCGAAGAGGGCTAAACTTACATCTTCGCTGAGTTCCTGAAAGCAGATTGAACGGCCCTCATCTTTTAAATTGAATAATTATAAATACTATATATAAAATAAATAATTATATTTTATTTATGAAGTAATTTGTGATTGCCTGTGTTGCCGAATCCCACCACTCCACCAGATTCGGCAGGCACCTTCATCGGATACCATACAGGGTCCGATCGGTGTCCTTGGGGTACAAGTCTTGCCATAGAGTCTGCACTGATTCGGGTATTTCCGACCCAGTACCACCGCAGCGCAGTCACAACCGGGAGGCATCTCGCCACTCCGTTTTCGATCGGCAGAATCATAGTCAGGAAAACGCTTCCGAGCATCCCAGTTTGAGTACTCATCATTCAGGTCAAAACCGGAATTGGGAATGATACCGATCCCACGCCAGTTGGCATCGACAACAACCATCGCTTTTTTCAGATGAGCTTTCGCGCTGGGATTACCGCCGGGATTGACCAATTCAGGGTAACAGTTGTCGAGAAATATCCGGTCGTCCAGATACTGTCTGATCACGGAGTAAGTGGCCGCCAGCAGGCTCTCAGGGGTAAAGCCGGCCACAGCGGCAGGTATATGGTGCTGTTGCACGACAAATGACCACTCCTCCGGCCCCATCACAGTCGCCACATGACCGGGCGCGACCAGGGCATTGAATCCCGGCTTTTCATCACTAAGCAACATAGATACGGCAGGCCAGGTCAGTCGACCCGATAGCAGGATGGTGAGGTTGTCGGGTATACCCTCGACCAACAGCGCGGCGACCGGGGCCGTTGTGGTCTCGAAGCCGGCGGCAAAAAAAACCACCTCCCGCTCGGGGGAGGCCTGAGCGATCTGCAGGACCTCGATGGGGGAGGCGATGGGACGGATATCCGCACCGGCGGCATGGGCCTGATCAAGGGAGCGTGGTTCTCCCTTGCTGACATTGACCGGTACCCGCAGCATGTCGCCAAAGGCCACCAGGGTGATCGGTTCCTGCAGCGCCAGCTGCATCGCTTGATAGACATCTTCTTCGGGACATACGCAAACAGGGCAGCCGGGGCCAGGTATCAGCTCTATCTGGCTGGGCAGTGCGCCACGCAACCCGGCCTGGGTAATGGCGCGCTCATGACCACCGCAGACATTCATGATCTTGACCGGCTCCCGCAATGGCAGGGCATTTATTTGTTGCAGCCAGGATTTCGCGTCTATCGACATGGGGTCTCTAGCCGCAAATGGACGCTAATCACCGCAAATCAACCGCAAATGGAATGATGCTACTCATTAATCAATTTCAGTTTCATATGTTGCTGATCATATGGTCGCTCACGAGGTCTCCTTCATCTCGTATACAATCATCACTTTCAATTTCAAACAACAGAATAGATTATTCGCGTAGGTTCGCGGTGATTGGCGTCCATTTGCGGCTTGTTTCTCTTCTACAGTTTATCAGTATGTAACTTCACACCATCGGGTTGCAGTTTCGGATGCAGGGTCTCTCCCCTGGAGCGTCTATCGTTCTGCAGTTCAAGTTGCTCCTGCAGCCAATCCAGCCATCTATCCATACCCTCGCCTGACTTGGCTGAAGTCAGCGTGATCGGCGCTTCAACGGCCAGCCGGCGAACCGCCTGCTCAGCCCGTTCGGGGTTGAAATCATCCAATACCGACAGCAGATCGGATTTCGTGATCAATACATGATCGGCTGCGCGGAAGATGACCGGGTATTTACTGGGCTTGTCATCCCCTTCGGTGACTGAGAGCAGGGTAATATTGATATGCTGACCCAGGTCGAAGCTGGCCGGACAGACCAGGTTGCCGACATTTTCGATAAACAGAATGTCCACTTCGTCCAGATTCATCTGATGCAGGGCGTGGTGGATCATATGGGCATCAAGGTGACAGGCGGTGCCGGTAGTGATCTGGATAGCCTCCACACCTTTTTCCCGAATGCGTTCGGCATCGTTCTCTGTTTCAAGGTCACCTTCGACAACACTGATTCGGTATTTATGGCCAAGCTTGTCGATGGTGGTTTCCAGCAGGCGGGTTTTACCACTGCCGGGTGATGACATGAGATTGATCGCCAGTAGTTGATGACGGTCAAAATGCTCACGGTTATGGGCGGCCTGATGGTCGTTTTCGCTGAGCAGATTCTGTAACACCTCCACTGCAACGCTGCCGTCCTCTGTATGGGCATGTCTGCCTCCCTCTTCAATGAGATGCCGATTGCCTTCTGTGATGTTACAGCCACATGTGTCGCACATCAGAATAAGCTCCTCAATTTGGTTTCACAGCTAGTCAAGACTGTGTGATTCAATCGTTATCCTCCCGTGTCAGTTCAACACTGGCGAGCAGGAGTTCATCCCCACTGATGAGTTGTGTGCGGAAATCACCACATTTACAGCAGATCAATCTATTCGCCGATACATCGCACTCGGCGCCACATTGTTGGCAGCGTACCCGTACCTGTTGCAATGCTGTTTCCAGTTCAGCCTTGGCGGCAATACTCCCCGCACGGGCGATTGTGAAGGCCTGTTGCAGCAGTTCCGGCACCACGCCGGATAGGGGGCCGATGTGGATGACGATTCTGATAACCTGACTGGCGTTTTCCCGCTTTGCAATCGCCTCGACCTGCGCCAGCATTGCCTGGCAGACAGATAGTTCATGCATCAGGCGGGGATTCCATCTTCGCCAGCATCTGGTCATAGACCTCCCAGGCCGAGCGAGCTTCCTGCGGCGTGACTTTTTGAATTGCATATCCGACATGTACGACAACAAAGTCGTCCGGCTGCAATGCTTCATGCTGCAGCATGAAGAGGCTCACTTCCCGCTGAATGCCTTTTGCCTCACACTGTGCGGTAAAGCCGTCGATACTTTTGATCTGCATGGGTATGCCCAGGCACATGATATAACCTTCGTTTACAGTTATGATCCAGTAGCTGCCTATTTCATTCTCGCAAGGGGATTATTTTTGTCAATCAAATCTGTCTTGATCCTTGGTATAGGAAATACCCTGTTAAGCGACGAGGGTATTGGCGTTCAATTGGTGAATCGTATGCAACGGCAGGTCGGAGCGGTGCCGGGTATTGAGTATCTGGATGGTGGTACCCTCAGTTTTACGCTGGCTGAGCCGATCGCCAGGGCGGATGGATTGATCGTGGCGGATGCAGCCCGCATGGGAGAGCCCCCCGGTACGCTGAGAGTCTTCCACGATCAGGAGATGGACAGCTACCTTCAAGGAAATCGGGCGAGTGTGCATGAGGTGAGTCTGGGTGACCTGCTCGATATAGCCCGACTCTCAGATACCCTGCCGGCTCGACGCTGTCTGATTGGCATCGAACCCGAACATCTGGATTGGGGAGAGGCATTGAGCAAGACCGTAGAACCGGCGGTTGAGCAGGGGATTGCCGAGATCGTCTCGATCCTGGAGTCATGGGGCCTTTTACCTGCCGGATAGGGGTAACTCTATTTAGCATTGAGTTGTCCAAGATCATTTTTTCAGTCTGCAATTATGATCCAGATCAGCTCATGTATCAGTATTTAGTGATATTCTTTATATAAACCGGAAATTCATTGTGACATTGGGCTGATGTGACTCATGCAGAAACTGCAAGACATCGCTGTACGGGTAGAGGGAAAGGACAGCGCTAACCCACCCGTCAATCACTCGAATGCTACCCCTGTCATGCATGAAGTATTGCACTCGCTGAAACAACTCAAGGAGCGAGGCGTGGCGGCTACTATTGATCTTAAGTCCATACCTTTCGGCCCAGGCGATGAGGAAGAGCTGCTGCACCATCTCGGGTGCGGTGAGGTTTCTATCGAGCTTCAATCCTTGGGTAAAAGCCGTATATGCGAGACCCTTTATCCCGGTGTCTGGCTGATCGATCATTACAACGCCGCAGGTGAGCGCGTTGCCCTCTCATTAGAAATAAATCGTGTACCGGAGATCGTTAAGTCTCAACCCGAGGACATCTCGGATGCGATTATCAGGCTCGAACAACAGCTAAACCCAGATAGTTCCGCATGATTGTCGTTTGCGGGAGGAGTAGTAATGGCTGAAGAACTCAAACCCATCACTAAAACACTTGGGGAGAGCCTGCGGGAAAGCGGCGTCTCCAGACGGGGTTTTCTGAAATTCTGCAGTGTCACGGCATCGATGATGGCATTGCCTCCGGCAATGGTGCCTGCGATTGCCGCTTCTCTCGATAAAGCGAAGAGGCCCTCGGTCATATGGCTCTCGTTTCAGGAATGTACCGGCTGTACTGAATCCCTGACCCGCAGTCATTCACCCACTGTGGAGAATCTGATTTTCGATCATATCTCTCTCGATTATCACCATACCTTGCAAGTGGCATCCGGAGACGCGGCAGAGGCGGCGCGTGAAGCGGCGATGCACGAAAACGAAGGTAACTATATCGTAGTCGTGGATGGTTCCATCCCACTGGCGAATCCGGGCTTTTCCACAATCGCAGGGATCAGCAATCTGCAGATATTGGAAGAGACGGTCGCCGGTGCCGCCGCGGTTGTGGCGGTCGGTACCTGCGCGGCGTTCGGGGGCTTACCCCAGGCCAAACCCAATCCGACCGGTGCGGTTTCAGTCTCAGATATCGTGAAGGATAAGCCGGTCGTCAATGTATCGGGTTGCCCACCCATTCCGACCGTGATTACAGGCGTATTGGCACATTTCCTAACGTTCGGATCTCTGCCGGAGCTCGACAGCCTGGGCAGACCAAAGGTCTTTTTCGGTAAGAGCATCCACGACCGTTGTTATCGGCGGCCTTTCTATGACAAAGGCCTGTTTGCCGAAACCTTCGATGACGAGGGAGCGCGCAAGGGGTGGTGTCTCTATCGCCTCGGGTGCAAGGGTCCGATGACCTATAACGCATGTGCAACCGCCAAGTGGAATCAGGGCGCAAGCTGGCCGGTGGAATCGGGACATGGCTGTCTGGGTTGCTCTGAACCCAATTTCTGGGATGCCGGTGGCTTCTACAATGCGTTGTCGATTCCAGACAGTGATGTGATCCGGCAGGCTGCCTATGTAGTGGGTGCGGGCGTTGCCATTGGCGCGGCAGCCGGAGCGCTCAATCGCAGCAAGCAGGCCAAGGCTGCTTCCGAGCATGAAACAGTAACTATCGATGACTTGGATAAGAGATCATGAACACACCAGTTGAATTTCTTCTATGGGTTAGAGGGCCGGGTTTTGATATCGCACTGGTGGTGCTGTTGATCGGTATTCTGATCCGGTTGCTCGAGGTATTGATATTGGGTCGCAAGCCCGACTACTCAGAGCCCAGAGGGGCGGAACTGGGGTCCGGCCTGCGAACTGTGATTACAAGAACCTTGCCGGAAAAGGGTTCTTTCAGGCGTTCACCGTTCACGGTGGTTGGTGGTTATATCTGGCATATCGGTTTTTTCATCAGCCTTTTTCTGTTCATTCCACATATTGAGCTGATCCATGCCACCACCGGTCTCAGCTGGCCAGGTATTGCCAGCAATCTGGTTGATGCCGTCGCCGCGGTAACCATTGTCACTCTGGTGGCGATGTTGTTCAGCCGTCTGAGCCATCCGGTGAAGCGTTACCTTAGTGGTCCGGAAGATTATCTGACCTGGTTGGTAACGATTCTGCCCATGATCACGGGTTATCTGGCCTACCATCGGATGGTCGATCCCTATCCGCTGGTGCTGGGTCTGCACATTCTCAGTGTGGAAATCCTAATGGTGGTATTTCCCTTTACCAAGCTGATGCATGCTTTCACATTCTTTATCGCCCGTTGGTATAACGGGGCCATGGCAGGTCGCAGAGGAGTTCAGTCATGAGCGAAGCAACCCTTGAACGAGGCATGAATGTCTTTCGTGAACAGGTGAACGCACCGATTGCTTCCTTTTTCTCCAGTTGCGTGAATTGCGGTATGTGTGCCGAGGCCTGCCTCTTCTATACCGAGACAGGCGACCCGAAATACACACCTATCAACAAACTGGAACCACTGCGTCGTGTATGGGAGCAGGAGTTTACCCTTTGGGGTAAATTGAAATCGATGCTCGGTTTGAGCGAACCGGTTACCGACGAACTCCTGCAGCAGTGGGAGCCTCTGATCTACGATGCCTGCACCCTGTGCGGACGCTGCTCCATGGTCTGCCCGGTAGGCAACGATGTCAGTTACATGATCCGGCATGCCAGAGAGGGATTCGTTGCTGCGGGTTACTCGCCGGAAGGCATGAAAGGCGCCAGCCGCAGAGCGGTGACAATCGGCAGCCCGATGGGAGTTAAGTTCCACGCATTGGCGGCGCAGATCAAACATGTGGAGGCCGATACCGGATTGAAGATTCCGGTGGATGTGGAGGGCGTCGACTATATGGCGTTGCTTTCCTCCATGGAGATCATGAACTTCCCAGAATATCTGGAAGCCTTGTCCCGCATCTTCAAACAGGCGGGTGTGACCTGGACGATCAGTTCCGAAGCCTTCGAGGCGACTAACTCGGGTATTCAGATCGGCTCCTCGGATATCGCCCGAGTGCTTGTCGATCGGGTCGTGGTCGCGGCCGAGAAACTGAAGGTCAAATATGTCATCAGCCCTGAGTGCGGGCATGCCTATACCGCAATTCGCTGGGAGGGTCCAAACCTCATTGGCAGAGCTTACAAGTTCAAGGTTGTGCACATCCTGGAGCTGCTGGACCAGCTGCGTGAAAGCGGTCGGTTGAAGACAGAAGGCATGGATGAGACTCGACTGACCTTCCATGATCCGTGTCAGATCGTCCGCAAGGGTGGTGTATTGGAACCACCGCGTAATCTTCTCAAGATGGTCGCCAGTGAATTTGTCGAGATGCAGGATGCCAGAGAGATGAACTGGTGTTGTGGCGGAGGTGGAGGCGTGAGTGCCAATGAGAGGGCGGAAGAATTGCGCCTTAAGGTATTCAAACGCAAGAAGACGCAACTCGATGAGCTGAATGTGGAGACCCTGGTTACGGCCTGTGCGAATTGCAGACTGATTATAGAGGAGGGTCTCGAAGAGTACCGCATGGAGATTCCGGTTGTGGGTTTGACAGAGATGCTTGCTGAGCATCTGGTAAAGGAAGAGTGAGTATCACTAAGGGCTGTAAACAGTCCTGGCAGCATGGCTAATCGTATCGACAGGAGACGAGAGAAATGAGTAACAGAATCGTCGTTGACCCCATCACCAGAATAGAAGGTCATCTGCGTATCGAGGCCCAGATGGATGGTGATCAGATAGCCAGTGCTTATTCATCGGGGACCATGGTTCGCGGCATCGAAATCATACTCAAGGGTCGGGATCCCCGGGATGCCTGGGCCTTTACGCAGCGTATATGCGGTGTCTGCACCCTGGTGCATGGAATCGCTTCGGTACGCGCGGTTGAAGATGCCCTCAACTATCCGATTCCGCCGAATGCACAGCTGATACGTAATCTCATGATCGGCGCCCAGTATATCCATGATCATGTGATGCATTTCTATCACCTGCATGCCCTGGATTGGGTGGACGTGGTTTCAGCACTCTCCGCCGACCCCGGCGAGACTGCTGCGCTGGCCCAGTCTATCAGCAATTGGCCGAAGGCGTCTCCGGGCTATTTCTCGGATGTAAAAAAGAAGCTGAAGGGATTTGTCGATGCCGGGCAGTTGGGTATTTTCGCCAAGGCCTATTGGGGACACGAGGTCTACAAGCTGCCGCCGGCGGCGAATCTGATGGCGGTTGCCCACTATCTGGAGGCCCTTGAGTGGCAGCGCGACGTTGTCAAGCTGCATGCCATCTTCGGCGGCAAGAATCCCCATCCCAACTTTCTGGTGGGTGGTGTGGCATCCGCCATCGATCTCAATTCCGACTCGGCCATCAACAGCAAGAAACTCTCTCAGGTACAAAACGTCATCAACAAGATGCGTGAATTTACCGACCAGGTCTATGTGCCCGATACGCTGGCGGTTGCGAGCTTCTACAAGGATTGGGGCGAGCGGGGAGAGGGATTGGGTAACTTCCTCTGCTACGGCGACCTGCCCGCCACTTCCATGGATGAGCCAGACAGTTTCTTCTTCCCAAGCGGCGTCATCCTGGACAGGGATATCTCAACCGTGCATCCATTGGATCTGAACAATGCTGAAGAGATACAGGAGCATATTGCACACTCATGGTACGACTACAGCAAGGGTAAGGATCAGGGTCTGCATCCTTATGAGGGCGAAACATCACTCAACTATACTGGCCCCGAACCCCCCTATGAGCATCTGAACGTGGAGGAGTCCTACTCCTGGTTGAAGGCGCCGCGATGGAAGGGCAAGTCCGTTGAAGTGGGACCGTTGGCACGCGTCCTGATGTTGTACGCCAAGGGACATGAGCAGACCCGGGAATTGGTCAACATGACCCTGAGCAAGCTGGAACTGCCGACCCGTGCACTCTTCTCAACCCTTGGCAGAACCGCTGCCAGAACCCTCGAAACCAAGATCCTGGCGGACGCGATGCAGGGTTGGTACGACCAGCTGATCGCCAATATCAAGGCGGGAGATACCAAGACCTTCAACGAATCCCTGTGGGAGCCCGCCACCTGGCCGAATCAATGCAAGGGAGTGGGATTCATGGAAGCACCCCGTGGCGCACTGGGACACTGGATCGTTATCGAGAATGGCAAGATTGCCAACTATCAAGCGGTGGTGCCGAGCACCTGGAACGCCGGGCCACGGGACAGTACCGGTCAGGCCGGCGCATACGAGGCAGCGTTGCAGGATAACCACCAGCTCGCTGATGTAAAACAACCGGTGGAGATTCTGAGGACCATACACAGCTTCGACCCCTGTATTGCCTGTGCGGTCCACCTGTCGGATGAAGACGGTGAGGAGATGTTGCAGGTGAAGGTGAAATAAAGATACAACTTTTCCCTTGTAAGTTTATGCCTCTGTCTGTTGTATAGGCAGGGGCTTTTTTAGTCGTTTGCAACCCGATTGAATGAATATCCGCAAATGAACGCGAATCACCGCGAAGAAACGCAAATATGTTGCTAGTTTTTTTGTACCATCCCTAGTACCTATGCTGCTCCGTGGGAACAACATAAACCTATATAAAAGGAGCCTCTGAATTTTTTTATAGAGGTTCATAAACAATTGGCGATCATTTGCGGTGATTCGCGTTCATTCGCGGCTTTCTATTTCAAACAGGCCATATTCACTATCAGATTTTCAGGTGTAGGGTGCGGCTTGCCGCACCGCACCGTTCAGTTCGCTCAAACCGAAAAGCCGATTTTCAGCTTGGTTTCATCTACCTCTGTCATGCTCTCCCTCAACACGATGGATTCGAGAGAGATACGATGAACGGTCAAGATGAAATAAAAGTCTGGGACCCGCTGGTCAGGTTGTTTCATTGGAGCCTGGTGGGTGCATTCGCAGTTGCATGGCTGACAGAGGACGAGTGGATGGGATTGCATGCCAATGCAGGTTATCTGATCGCCGCGCTGTTGCTGTTTCGCCTGGTATGGGGTGTTTTAGGCACCCGTTACGCGCGCTTCACCGACTTTGTCAAATCCCCACCCACTGTTGTCGGCTATCTGCGGGATCTCGTTCAGTTACGTGCCGAACGTACCCTTGGGCACAATCCTGCCGGTGGTGCGATGATCGTCGCATTGCTGACAACACTCCTGATAACCACGTTGACCGGTTTACTTGCATACGGCGCCACCGGTGCGGGGCCGTTGGCCGATATGTTCTTTTCCGGCACCGCTTATGGCAGTGAATTCCTGGAAGAGGTGCATGAGTTCTTTGCCAACTTCACGCTTTTTCTCGTAGTGGTACATCTGATCGGTGT
The DNA here is from genome assembly GCF_001715975.1 of Candidatus Thiodiazotropha endolucinida. GTDB lineage: Bacteria > Pseudomonadota > Gammaproteobacteria > Chromatiales > Chromatiaceae > Thiodiazotropha > Thiodiazotropha endolucinida. The sequence goes on from NZ_MARB01000020.1 coordinate 47,117, forward strand.
GGGATTCGGTTCAATGTTCCATCGGGAAAATCTGGTGCGTGCAATGATTACCGGCAGTAAACGTGTATGACCGGTTTTAGAAAACTGCTTTCGAAAGATGCTTATGTGTTGGAGACATGACTAATGAAATCGATCTTATTCTCATTACTGTTCTTAAGTGCTGCTGCTCTGCAGGCGAACACCCTGGATAACATGTTCAAGTCGTTTCAGGCAAACGGGGCCGGACCTTTTTCCGCTGAACAGGGACGTGATGCCTGGGCACGCGCGGTCATCGATAAAAAAAGCGGGAAAGCCAGGTCATGCAGTGATTGCCATGGTGATGACCCAAGCAAGGCAGGCAAGCATATTAAGACGGGTAAACGAATTGAACCGATGGCGCCATCTGCTATCCCGGAGCGCTTGAGTGATCCGAAAAAAATCAACAAATGGTTCAAGCGCAACTGTAAATGGACATGGGGAAGGATATGCACACCCCAGGAGAAAGGTGATCTCCTGCTATATCTTCAAAAATATTAGTGAGGTAAATTATGAAGACTAAAATATTCTGGATGTTGCTTGCTTCACTGTTTGCATTGACGATGCTGGGAAATGGACTCGTCTTGGCTGATCGTGACAGGTCGGAAGAGGATGACGACGACTGGGATGAACAGTTGTTTCGTAATTGGTTTAAATCGGCAAACAAACCGAACCACAATCAATATAGCCAGCTCTACCAAGAGGAGTGCGGCAGTTGTCATTTTCCCTATCAGCCCGTATTTCTTCCGGCAGCGTCATGGCGGACAATGATGGGAAAACTGGATGAACACTTTGGCGAAAATGCAGAGCTATCGGCGGAGGATCAAGCAACTCTATCGAGCTACCTGATTTCGAACGCGGCAGACAAGGTCAACAGAGAGATACCCAATAAGGTAATGTGGTCATTGCGATCTTCGCCTGTGCCGGAACGAATTACAGAAACCGGTTTTTTCAAGCATGAGCACAATGAAATACCTTATTCTGTAAGGAATAAGAAAAGTGGCGAAAAGCTCACTTTCAGTAACTGCGACAGCTGTCATAAAAAGGCGTTGCAGGGATCCTATAACGAACACGAAATCATTATTCCGGGAATCGGTCGTTGGGACGATTAGTGTGTTTTCGACTGCCGGTGAAGTTATACTGCGGGCACTCAAGCCTGTTCTGATCTATCAAGATGGTAAGCATGCTGTATAAATCAACTGTTAAAACACTGCTCATGATGGTCCTCGTGGTCTCCACTCTGTCACTGGCAGATGAGGGTTATGAGGAGGCGAGACGGCTTACTGAGTCTAGTACTATATTGCCCTTCGAGGATCTGCTTCCGACTATTCAGGCAGTGCAGCCTGGCAGGATTCTTGAACTGGAGTTGGAACGTGAAGAGGGGGATTATATTTACGAGATAGAGATTCTCGATGAGCAGGGAGCGGTGTGGGAATTCAAAGTGGATGCTGCCACGGGTGAAATTCTGGAACGTGAACTGGAGGATTGATCTTGCGTTTGTTGCTGGTTGAAGATGATGATCTCCTTGTGACTTCTTTGAAGCACGACCTGGAGCGGCAGGGATTTGCCGTCGACCACGCCCATGAAGGCATCGAAGCGGAGTTCATGGGCGATAACATGGCGTATGATCTTATTGTCCTGGACCTTGGACTGCCCAACCGCTCCGGTCTGGACGTGTTGAAGAACTGGCGGGCACGGGATAACCGTACACCGGTGATTATTCTCACCGGGCGGGATGCCTGGCATGAGCGAGTGGAGGGATTCAAGGCAGGCGCGGATGACTATCTCGGCAAGCCGTTTCATATCGAAGAGCTTGTGGTGCGTTTGCAGGCGCTGATCCGCCGCAGTCACGAGCTGGTCGGCGCCAGCCTGAAGTCAGGTGGCCTGGAACTGGATGAGGAGAGACAACAGGTCATACTGCCCGATCAACAACGGCTTGAGCTTACCGGCACTGAATTTCGACTGCTTCGCTGCTTTATCCTCAACAAGGGCAAGATACTCTCTAAAACACGGCTGACGGAACATGTCTATGAACAGGACTTTGATCGAGACAGCAATCTGATTGAAGTCTATATTCGCCGTTTACGTGACAAGCTGGGTAATCAGGTGATCGAAACCCGTCGCGGACAGGGTTATATTTATGTCGGTATTGAGCAGTAACTCCCTCGAACACCGTCTCCACCTTGGGTTGGCGCTCACCCTCATCGTGCTGATGGGGTTATTATGGCTACTCGGCGCCAGGTCTATCGAAACCCTCACAGAGGATTTTATCGCCTCCAGACTTGAGCACGACAGTGAGGCTTTGCTGAGTGCGATGATCATCAAGCAGCAACATCTCAAGGTCCGGCCTTCACGTATCAACCAAATCTATCATCGTCCCTATTCAGGTCACTACTATCTCGTTCACCAGCAGGATGGCGTTGAACTTACATCGCGTTCACTGTGGGACTTCAAACTTCAGGTGCCGACATTGAAGCTAGGAGAAAAGAGGCGTATCCACATACCTGGGCCGGATAAACAACAGTTGTTGGTATATGTTGCCGGCTTCAGAAAGCAGGGACAGGATTTGACTGTGGCGGTAGCGGAGGACCTCATGCCGATAAAACAGCAACGGGATCTTTTTCTGCGCAACTTTGCCATATTGGCAATGGTGGGATTGGTCACGCTTTTGCTGGTTCAGGGTATGGTTGTCAGGCAGGCCTTCCGTCGTATAGAGCCCTTGCGGGAGGAGGTCAAAAGTCTGGCCACAGGGGATGAGAAATCACTCAGTGAAGACGTTCCGGATGAGATCTTTCCCCTGGTCAGGGAGATCAATCATCTGTTGCAGTTGCTTTCGAGACGCAATCTACGATCCCGAAATGCCCTGGGCAATCTCGCCCATGCATTGAAAGGCCCCATGAACCTGCTGACACATTACTTTGACAAATCGACAGCTAGTGAAAACCGTATTGACAGCACGCTGGCCGGCCAGCAGGTTGAGAGGGTCAGGCTATTGATCGATAGAGAGCTCAAACGCGCCCGCATTGCGGGCAGCGGCACTACAAGCCAAAGGTTCGATCCACAACTCGATCTAATGGATTTGGTGACTGTCTTAAAGCAGATCTATAGGGATAAACAACTGTCTGTAGAGGCCGTCACAGCAAGAGGTCAATCACCATACGGAGACCGTGAGGATATTCTTGAATTATTGGGTAACTTGCTTGACAACGCATGTAAATGGGCAAAAAGCAGGGTTCGCTGCACCATTTCCGGAAAAGAGCATTTGCGGATTGTTGTCGAAGACGATGGTGCGGGGCTGGCGGATGAGGATGTCACCAGACTGACAGCACGCGGTAGTCGCCTGGATGAAAACAGAGAGGGGCAGGGGCTGGGTCTGGCGATCGTGTCCGATGTGGTCAGTCTGTATGACGGTGAGTTGGTCTTCGACCGGTCACCGGAAATGCGTGGGCTCAGAGTCAGCGTGGTGTTAAACCGTTTATAACAGGATAGCGTGCGTCAACCAGCTGTATTGTTGAAACTGGCATATACTGAGGGTAATGTTTGTACGTTAGGGCCTGTTAACACTAATCCAATCGACTCTGCTGGAGCTGTTTTTTTACCCAGCAAGGCAGAATGAGCGAGGTTTAGCCATGCTAAATGAGCGAATGATTACGCTGCTGGGTGGAAAAACAGCCCCAGCCCTTCGGGTTGCGCCCCGAAGGAAGTGCCCTTGGGGTGCGCCTCGATTGGCGCATTTTCAGACACAACAGAGCCGATTGGATTAGTGTTAACAGGCCCTAAGGACGGTGAGTATGAACCGATCAACCCAAACACGACAAAGACTTGCCGGTGTGACACTGCTCGGATCTTTGCTCTTCTTTTCGCCTGTACTCACCTTGTTTGACAAGGCCTCCGAGTGGGCCGGCATTCCCATCAGCTACCTCTACCTCTTTGGCATCTGGTTGGCCTTGATTTTGTTGGCTGCGTGGACAGTCGAGGGTAGAAAACACTAACGGTAGGCAGCATGCTGACTACCACTATCGTCGTTATCGCTTCTTTGGGTTACCTGGGCCTGTTATTCGCGATCGCCTATTGGGCCGATAGGCGAGCGGATCAAAAGCGCTCGGTGATCTCCAATGCCACGATCTATGCACTCTCCCTGGCTGTCTATTGTACGGCATGGACCTTTTACGGCAGTGTCGGCAGGGCCGCGGCCACGGGTATCGGTTTTTTGCCGATCTACATCGGGCCCACATTGATCGCCGCACTCTGGGGGACCTTGCTGTTGAAGATGGTGCGTGTGAGCAAGAGTCAGCGCATCACCTCCATCGCGGATTTCATCGCTTCACGTTACGGAAAAAGTCACCTGTTGGGCGGCTTGGTGACGGTCATTGCCGTACTGGGTATCGTTCCCTATATCGCCCTGCAGCTGAAAGCAATTTCACGCAGTTTCACCATTCTGCTGACCTATCCCGATGTCAGCATGCCGAACCCCGCCGACTCTCTTCCACTGTTACAGGACACAACGCTCTATGTCGCGCTTTTACTGGCGGCCTTTACCATTTTATTCGGTACACGACATCTCGACGCCAGTGAGCGTCATGAAGGGATGGTGGCCGCTATCGCGTTTGAATCGATTGTCAAGCTGGTGGCGTTTCTCTCGGTCGGCATCTTTGTGACCTATCAACTGCATGATGGATTTACCGACCTTTTCGATAAGGCTGAAAATGCCGGTATTCTCAATCCGCTGATTATCGACGGTATGAACGGTTACGAGAATTGGTTCGCCTTAACGCTACTGTCTGCGCTGGCGGTGATGATGCTGCCGCGTCAGTACCAGGTTGCCGTGGTTGAGAATAGCGGTGAACAACATTTAAGACGTGCGGTCTGGTTGTTTCCTCTCTATCTGTTTCTAATCAATATATTTGTGATACCCATTGCACTTGCGGGACAACTGACCTTTGCCGGGGAGAATGTGGATGCGGATACGTTTGTGTTGACCCTGCCCATGGCGCACCACCAAGGCTCATTGACCCTGCTTGCCTTCCTTGGCGGCATGTCCGCCGCGACCGGGATGGTGATAGTCGAGACAATCGCCCTGTCAACCATGGTCTGCAACGATTTGGTGATGCCTCTCCTGTTGAAACGTTGGAAACAGATACCTCCGAATGCGGATCTGAGCAAACTGTTGCTGCGCATACGACGCGGGGCGATCATTCTGATTCTGCTGTTGGGATTTCTTTACTTTCGACTTGCCGGTGAAGCCTATGCATTGGTGAGTATCGGGTTGATCAGCTTTTCCGCGGTGGCCCAGTTCGCACCGGCCATGATTATCGGTCTTTACTGGCGTGGCGGTACACGCAGTGGCGCCCTGGCCGGACTATTGTCCGGATTCGCTATCTGGGTCTATACGCTACTGTTACCGTCATTCGCCAAGTCGGGCTGGCTACCGGCAGGCCTGCTGGAGCATGGACCTTTTGCCATCGAACTGCTCAAGCCACAAGCGCTGTTCGGCCTGACCGGTCTGAATGAGATCACTCACTGCCTGTTCTGGAGCATGTCCTTCAATATCGGCGCCTATATCCTGTTTTCACTTTGGCGCACCCCCAGGGTCGATGAGGCCACACAGGCATCACTGTTTGTCGATGCCCTGAAAAATCAGCAGTTCCTGGGCGTCGGCTTATGGCGGGGAACCGCAGAAGTAAAAGAGCTGTTGCATCTTGCGGAACGCTTCCTGGGAAACGAACGGGCCAGGCATCTTTTTCAGGCCTTTGCCAAGCGAAGAAAGCTGACAGACATCAAACAGCTGCCTGCAGATGCAGAAACGGTTTATTTTGCGGAGACCCTGCTGGCTGGGGCGATCGGCAGCGCATCCGCCCGGGTGATGGTCTCTTCGGTGACTACGGAAGAGACACTGGGTATGGATGAAGTGCTGCATATTCTTGACGAGGCTTCGCAGATACGCGCCTACAGCAAAGAGCTAGAGCAGAAATCCCGTCAATTGGAAAGGGCCACGCGTGAGCTGAAGGAGGCCAATGAGCGCCTGCAGGAGCTCGATCGGTTAAAGGATGATTTTATGTCCTCCGTGACCCACGAGTTGCGTACGCCCCTTGCTTCGATTCGTGCCTTTTCCGAGATCCTTAACGATGATCCGGATATCGCGCTTGATGAAAGACGGCGCTTTCTTGGCATCATAGTGAACGAGACCAAGCGCCTGTCCCGCCTTGTCAATCAGGTGTTGGATCTGGCCAAGATTGAATCGGGACGTGCCGACTGGAATGCGGAAGATGTGGATTTGCTTGAAATTGTCGAAGAGGCGATTTCCTCGACAGAACAGTTGTTTGCCGATCACGGAACCCGTGTGATCAGAACGCTTCCCGAGCATACCTGTGTCGTGACCGGTGACCGCGATCGTCTGATGCAGGTACTGCTCAATCTTTTATCGAATGCGAATAAATTCGTACCCGAACGGACAGGAAAGGTGACTGTTCGTCTCCAATCAAAGCAGGATCGATATGAAGTGAGTGTATCCGACAATGGGCCCGGAATCGCCGCAGAGGAGCTGCCAAATATCTTCGAGAAATTCCGTCAGGCGGGAAGCGCGAGCAATAAACCGATAGGTACCGGACTGGGGTTGCCGATCAGCAAGAAGATTGTCGAACACTTGGGAGGAACTATCTGGGCTGAAAGCACAAATGAGAATGGTGCTATCTTTACCTTTGCGCTCCCCAAAAAAAAGAAAGCGGCGTGATATCCGGAGAAACCAATGACAAAGACAATTCTGATCGTGGATGACGAACCGAATATCGTACTCTCTGTTGAGTATCTGATGAAGCGGGAAGGCTATCAGGTCATGACGGCGAATGATGGCCAGGTGGCAATTGAGATGATTGCAGATACACGCCCAGATCTGTTGATCCTGGATGTCATGATGCCACGCAAAAACGGCTTTGAGGTGTGTCGTGAGATACGTGCAGATCCTGCGCTTTCAGGATTGCCCATATTGATGTTGAGCGCGAAAGGGCGGGAAGCGGAGATTAAAAAGGGGATATCCCTGGGTGCGGACGCCTATATTACCAAGCCTTTTTCGACCCATGATCTGGTCGATAAGGTTAACCAGCTTCTACAGTCACGGGAGTGAAAGGAGAGCGTGCTATGATGCCGGCTAAGCAACCTCCACCAAGGCCGCCTAAACCGCTCGCGGAGTTTAAATCCGCGCATATGTCGGCAGGGATCGGCGATATACCCTTACGGGAGTTGGCCCAGAATGAACCCCTGATTATCCAACCTGAAACGAGCATACGCGATGCTCTGTTCACACTCAATCGTGATGACATTCAAGCAGGCGTGGTTGCTCAGCAGATTGACGCGCCGCTCGGCATCGTGACACTGCGGGAGCTTATCGAAGCGATCACCCTTAAACGCGCGGATTTGAGTGAGCCAGTGATCGCCTATATGACGGCTGCGCCGATCTCCCTGCCGGTGGATGCGCCGGCACACCGGGCCAGGGTCGCCCTGACACGCAGTCGATTGAGTCATCTGGTGCTGCTGCAGTCCAACGGCCGGCTATACAACCTTTTGTCGCATTCCGATCTGCCGGGATTTCGGGAAGGCGGCGCAGAGGGCCTGATTAACACCGTTCAACATGCCGGTAACGTGGACAGTATGGCCAATGCCGCAAAGGCGATTCGACAGAGGGGGCAAGAGCTGTTCGTCAATGGCATGGGTGTGGAGGCTCTCTGCCAATGGATGTCGGGTTTGAACGACCTGCTCTGTATGCGTGTCATTGAATTGATCGCCAACGAATTCGACCTGCCCCCTGTCTCCTGGTGTTGGATGGTATTCGGCTCGGAGGGCAGGCTCGAGCAGACCTTTGCCGCGGATCAGGACAATGGCCTGATTTTTCAGCCCGATAATGAAGAGGACACACCACAGATTCGCAACGCCCTCGTACCCTTCGCGAAAGCTGTAAACAAGGCCCTCGACCGTTGTGGTTTTTCACTCTGTCGTGGTGATATTATGGCCGGCAATCCAAAGCTATGCCTCTCTGTCAGTGAGTGGCGTGACAGGTTTCAACATTGGCTCTCAACACCGGAACCAAAATCGTTGTTGAATGCCACCATCTTTTTTGATTTCCGACCGCTTTATGGCCAGGACGAGCTGGTCGACGATCTGCACAACTGGTTATTGCCAAGACCAGCGGAACATCCTCGGTTCCTTCGCGCAATGGCGACGGAAGCGCTGACCTGTGCACCCGCATTGGGTTGGTTTGGCCGATTCTCCTATGATGGCGGCCATCGTTATCCACATACCATCGATTTAAAGAAACGGGGTGCCCGACCTTTTATCGACGCAGCCCGTATCTGGGCGTTAAAGCATGGTGTCTGGTCAACGAATACCGCGGAACGTCTGCGGGCGGCCACAAACGACATGAAACGATCGCCTGCCGACACGGCAGCCACCATCGAAGCATTTGATCTGATTCAACGGATACGCATGCAGCGACAACTGGCTGGCGGGGATTATGATGAAATCAACCGGGTCAATCCCTCTGATCTAAGTTCAAGCCAGCGTCTGATGCTGAAAGAGGCCTTTAAGCAGGGGAAGCTGCTACAGCTTCGATTGCGTCAGGAGTTCGAGCAATGAACGTGATGCGAAGCGCCTTTTTTCGGCTTTCCTTGGAACCATTTGCACTCGGGGGTGGTAGTAGCAGGTCTTCCAGGAAAAAAGCTGATAGAGCGGCCCTGCCGCTCAATTTGGCCTTGTGATAGATGGAATGGGCTTGTTGCTGCACCTGTTTTTGTAATAAAAACACAGTTCAATTTTCAGCCTGAATTAATCTTGCCCACCTACACTGAAAGTAGCAAGGAGGCAGGGAGCCCCCTCCAGTATTTTGCGCAAGGTGTCAGGAGCGATGCCATTGCACGGAATCAAGTAGGACAGCAGCCATGATGAAGTTGAACAGATCGATCGTAATGAGTGTATTACTGATTGTGCCGGGATTTCCACTTGCGCAAACTCAGCTGACGGCCACAGGCCCGATCCCATTTTCGGTCTTCGATAGGGATGGTAACGGTTTCATCAGTCAACAGGAGTTTGCAACCACCCATGCCGAGCGGAGAGCCTTGAGGGCACAACGAGGTTATCCCATGGGCAGGACAGCGAATCCGGTGTTCCAAAATTTCGACAGCAATGATGACGGCAGAATTAACGAAAAGGAACTGCTTGCCGGCCAACACGCGAACCGATTAATGAAAGGAGGCAGTGGAATGGACGGGAAGGGCATGAGAGGCCGTGACATGCCGATGTTCGGCGATTTCGATATCAATGGAGATGGTGTTCTAAAACAGGATGAATTCGAACAGGCCAGGGCTAAACGGATTAGCGAGAGGGTCAGCCAGGGCTACCTGATGAGGAACCTGGTGAATGCGCCCACATTTGCTTCTATCGATAGGGATAGCAATGGCGAAGTAACCCCGGATGAGTTTCGAGCCGCTCAGATCACCCATCGACAGCAACGTATTCGCTGAATCAACATGTAAATACAGTCACCTCCGGCCCAAACGCTCTAATGGGTAGGTGGGTCAGGTCATTTGCGGGAGTGGGTAACAAGCTGATATAAAGCCAAGCCGCAAATGCACGCCAATCAACGCAAATCTTCACAAATGGATGGGCATTAAACGTGGCATTGTGGTTGTGAGTTTTAAATAGCGGGCTACTTGCGGTTATTGGTGTTCATTAGCGGCCTGACTAATGTTTCTCTGTTTGTTGACTGGCATTTTAAACAATCAAGCCACTCGAAATGATGAAGGGGATATTTACGCTTTCATGATAGACTTGGCAGCCAGTCTAGTAACGCAAGGAGGCGTAGATTGTGTCAGGGACGATTCAATCCATCACACTGCAACCAAAGCCATCCCGGCTACTCCATGCCTGGCGTGTAGCCATCCATCTGTTGGCATTATTGACAACCCTCTTTGCACCCATAATGCTGTGGCCTAAAGTGTCTCTATTGACGGCATTGGCTCTGTATGGCTATTTCTCTTTCCGGCAGGGCGGGAAGGGAGTTGACGGACAGATTGGCAAGGTGACCATCACGCCTTACGGCAGGGCGAGAATTGTCATGCAGGATGGCAGAAATCTGCGGGCTAGGATTCGCCGGGACAGCCTCGTTATACCTTGGTTGGTTGTGTTACGTTTCGACCTCGACAAGGGATGGCCGCCCCGTTCGCTGGTTTTGGCGCCTGATGCCGTCAGCGAAGAACAGATGCGTCAGCTGCGTGTTTTGCTAAGATTCGGTGAGATAAGTCAGAGTGGTCGAATCATAAAACGCTAGATCAAGTTCGGTACCCCGCTTGAGTGAGTCAGCATAGCTGCCATAGTGTGAGCACCGGCTGCGATTGGGTATTGCTATAAAAGGAGAAACTATGGCCGGGAACGTTCAAATTGAGAGTGACTTCATCATCGGAGGTCATCCCGATGCCCGTGTAACACCCAACTTCCGTCTCAAGGAGTTGTATAGATCAAACGGGAAGGTCCGGGTACACAGGGAACTTGTAGCCGGCCTGCAGGTTTTACGAGACAACCTCGCGGCCTCCATCGAAATCGACCCTCGACGGCCTGCCGCGTTGGAAAAACCGTCCGACGATGGATTGTACGTGGTGATAGCGGCAGAGGATACCGAGCGACTGCAAAAAGAGGCGATGAAACTGCTCCGGCAGGGCTACTTCAGTCGTTGTGTGGCCGATAACGGCCAGCTCTATGTTGAGATGCACGATCCCTCATTGCTACCACGGATCTCGCCCAAGCTTGCCTTCGACTGCGGGGTGAAAGTGACCGCGGCCTTCGAGACCAGCGGCGATCCTTACCAGCAGGTGACAGGCAATTTCGATAAAGCCGGCCTCTCCTTTGGACCGATTCAATGCAATCTCAAAACAGGTACCCTGCAGGAGCTGTTCAGGTATTTCCGTGGTGAGGATGAATCCCGACTGCGGCGTTGTTTTGACGATCCGGAAGACTACCTGGCGTTCTGGAAGGTGCTCGATGGCTCCAGAAAAAAGGCGGTAGCCTGGGCGGATGGCCTGAGCTTGGGTTCAGCTAAACATAGATTTGCACAACCCTGGAGGGGTTATTTGCAGGCGGTTGGCAGAGAGCCGCTTTTCCGTCAGGTGATGTTGCGCTACGCCTATGACAAATACGGTAAACTGCTGATGTCCGCACTCGCCTTTCTGCATGGAGTCTCACCGGTCGAAATCAGCAATCTGCGCTGTCTCGCGGCGCTTTACGACATGGGTGTGCAACAGGGTAGTCTCAAAAAGGCCCATACCGCCATCAAACGACGCGTCGCCGCGGAGCAGCCAGAGGATGAGTTCGCCCTGACCCGGATTGCCGTGGAGGAGCGTGCCAAGAAGGCCAGCCCCCGTTGGCGCGCCGACTGTCTGAGTCGCCGTTTATGCATCCTCGATCGGCAACCGGTCTCGGTTACCCTGGATGGGAAACGGGCGCGACGCAGCAACCGAAGCAGTTATCTGTTGCGGAATAGTGAGGTGAAGGGGTTGGACAGGTATTTAGTGGGTTGAAGGAGAAATGAAAACAGCTGACGCCGTAATACCGGATTAAATATAATTCGAGTACTGTCGGGTTCAACCCATCAATTCATATCGCTTTTTAAGGTTTGACCTATTCCCGACGGCATAGAGGGATCAATTCCCTGACCTCATCGGCAAGGCCTTTGCTATCGGGAAAGAACCCATTGGCGGGCAGCCACCATTCTTCGTATCGGCGTAATTGAAGTCCTGTGGATTGGAGCGGATTATCCGCGTCAGGTTTTCTGGACTGCACGACCTTAAACCGGGCCTTCATCTCTTGCAGATAGAATGCGGCTGTTTCGTCGGTTGGCTCTCCGATGAGCGTTCCCAGTAGTGCGAGTTTCGCCAATGAACCCTGGGCCCAATATTCACCGGGTCGTACACGATCGACTTCGGCGGCACGGTAGGCGGTTTTCCACATATTTGCATCCACCTTTCCGGTGATGACGGCTTGTAACGCCAGATACTGGACGCCGCTCCAATGATGGGAGGGATTGGCATCGAATGCTTCCTTATACCATTTGCAGGCACGATTGAGTGCCTCGCGAGAGGCTGCTTTGGCGGCATCGTCCCCGATGTGCCTGAAGAGCAGTTCCGCCAGCCTCTTTTCCGCGCTTCCCAGCAAGCCGCGATTCTCATCCAGAGCCCGCATTTCTTTAGTTTTAGCAAGCAGTTTATTCAGTGCCTCGATCTCTTTTATCAGGTCACCTCCGATGGCCTCAAATTCCTCACGACTGGCACCAACCCGTGCCAATGCCTCGGCACGATCCCTTAGATTCTTCAGTGAATTGAGATGGGATTTCAGTCGAACTTCTTCCAGTATGTCGTTATAGCCCTCGGGCAGCTGTACATAGCCCACCAGGCTGACCCAGTCATGACCCGCGTTGGACTGGTTGTCGTAGAGCTCTTCCCGGGTATGGTGGAGAGCTTCACGAACGTCGAGACCATTTAACAAATCCCCGTAAAAACGCCTAGTCAATATCTCTGAACCGAACTTTGTTAAAGGTAACTGGGATGCAATCACCACGGGAAAACCGCTCGTATGCAGTAGATGGGCCACGCTTTTATCGGGATTGATTACATCGGTTTGGTTACCTGCATCGCATGCGGCCAGCGTCACAACCACGGCGCTGGAACGGATGCCTTCCAAGGCCTTGCAAAGGGCATCCGGGGTAATGACATCGGCACCTTCGATACGATGGTCCAAAGCAATACCGAATCGTTTGTCATTCTTCCTGTCTATCTGCTGTCCGTGCGCCAACAGGTGGCAGTGTGTGAATCCATCATCACGGGTGATTTTTTCTATATCTCTGTATTTCGCATTGCCGATCTCAACGAATACCTTATCTATATTTTGCGGCGGAAGCCATGGTTTAAGGGCATTGAGTAGCGCATCCTTGTGTTCTTGATGGGGAACACTGCCACCAGCGGCGGACCAGATGAATAAAACCTTGGGTGTGATGGGCCAGTGCGGTGTGAAATCTCTGAACACACCACGCACACGACGGGTAAGTACAACACCTTTGCCGCTAAGAAACAGTGGTTTGTCGTCATTGGCCAATGCAGCCTCGAAGGGAAGCGCTGAGAGTTCGGCGGCATTGGTTACCAGGTCGATCTGTTGTAGCTTGTCGCTATTCTTATTGACCTCTTCAAGTAGAGGGCTCTCTTCCAGGAAACTCGCTTTATCGTGTTGTTGCAGCAGTTGTGCCACATGCTGCAACAAGGCTTCATTTCCTTTATCGCAACTGGTTTTGAGTTTATCAAGCAGCTCACCCACATCCATGTAATCCTGACGCCGCAGAAGATCGGTTACCAGCAAGGAGAGACTTTTAAATGCATCATCGTACTCATGCTTATCCTTGTAGACATAGCGCATGCTGTTCATCAACTGACTGAAAGGCCGCTGGTTGATGGGAATACGAACCTGATGTACACGATGACTCGTGATGCTTCGCAAATAGTCGTCACCTTCACGCAGAATCCCTGTTCCCAGATTCTTGAATCGAGCGAATTCGACCAATATCGATTTCATTCATCAGTCCCTCGGACAAACAACAGTCCGGTCTTCTCATCTTTCGGATAGTGGGCCTCATAACCGTAGGCATCGCGAAGCCTCTCATCATCCCAGATAAGGGTCTCGTCAGTGCTGTAGTTGAACCACAGCTTGGGCATATCGCCACCATACTCGATCACTCGTGCAACCGCTTCAGGATGGGGGTGTTGAAACTGATCGCCGTTAGTGGAAAAGATATAGTTTTCGCAATCGAGATGTTGAATCAACTCACTGCTTACGCTGCCCCTGCTGCCGTGATGGGGCAGTTTGCAGAGGTCGAGTTTGAGCTTCTGATCTCCAAGACGTTTTATAGATTCCACCAGCGTACTGGGATGTGCATCGCCCGCTAACAGTACCCTGGAATCTCCATATTGAATCAGGAATGCGATGCTGCTCCCATTGGCGGATGAAGGATCCTCCGTGTACTCTTCCCTGAGAAGCTGCTCGATGTCCGGGCGCTTTTTTTCCGGCGGTGACTCCTCTTCCCCTAACAGGGCGAAGTGTCCCTCTGCTCTGGCTTCCTCCAGTTCTCCCGGGGTGATGTCGATATCCAGGCACGATTTCTCCCAGTCATTGCGCAGGTCCGCCAGCATCGGGATCGTGGGGCCCATCAGGGTGATCGTCAGCCCGTCATCGAATTCGATACGGGGAAGTTCTCCGGATTCAGGAATGACAATGGCATTGCCATCGAAGCCATGGCAGTTCCAACTGTGGCCGTTTTTCAAGATAAGGTCGGTGAGCAGTTCTCCATGTTTGCCCGCAAGGACTTTCGGGCCGGGCGGTTCGGGGAGATGTCGATAGCCGTTGAACCAGATATCCCTGGCCTTGAAAGGGAGCTTGTCATCCTGGGCCAGTTCGATGATACCGCGGATGTGGTCGTAATCGACATGGGTGACGACTAACAGCTCAAATTCACGCTCTTCATCCGATAGCCGTTTCAGTCTGGGTTTGAGCGCTCTTTTGTAGACACCGGGTGCGCCGCCGTCGATCAGCATGCGCCGCACCGGATTCGACCCATACTCGAGCCAGAGACAATCGCCGTAACGCGCCGGGAGAACTTCGAGTCTGAACATCTTGTGTCATCCCTTCTATTTTGTTGTTTTGTCTATCCCACAGCATTGTACTGTCGTCAAATGATGCCTGCAGGCAGTTTGGCCAATAGATCCGGTCGCTGGTGAATGAATGCCAGCAGGTTGTCGGGCCTGTAAGTGTTGTCGTGTATGAGCAGTTTGATCGCCGAATCGTGGACATCGATACCGGCATGGTCACGCATGGCGACCAGGTCGCGATCACCACTCTCACCGATCAGCCCCTTGATCCAGCCCCTGAGTTTCATGAAACCGGTGAATGAGTCGTTCCGTGTATCGCCGAACCAGGGTCTATAGAAGCGGAGGTATCTGTCGTCCACGGCAAGCCCTTCCTGCTTGGCGTCATTGATCATCCACTGCAGAGCCCCGTTAGCGAGACCGTCATTGGCATATCCGCCGCCGATACTGGTGTGCACGCCGGGAAACCAACGCTGTTCCACCGATTGATCGGGATGGGTGTCTTGCCAGATTTCGGGGCGGAAATCGGTGCGGCGTTCATCGATGGCCAACGCCTGCCTGGCCACGTTGACGATGCCTGGCGGTCTATCGCCCACATGGAAACTGAGACCGGGCGCCGTGGTCCGCTCCTCTCTATCGAAGTCGGCGCGTAAGCGGGAGCCCAGGGCCAGTACGGTATCGTAGACCCCGAGAAATCGTATCTTGGTAGCAACGGGTGGCTCGATCTTCTTGCCGCTGGCGATCAGTTTATGCCGGAGTTCCCGGGCTGCGCCATCAGCCGCCTCGGTTTCGATATAGTGTTTGAAGAAGTCCGGGATGAAATAGGCATCGCGTTTGTGCAGCATACCGCCCATCCAGTCGATGAAACGGCACAGACTGCGCGCCTGACCCGCACCCCGGCTGAAGCCGAAGACGAAGATCTCATCGTCCGGTAGTTTGTTGCCCGCGATGAAGGTGTAGGCGGCTTCGATATTCTGTTCAAATCCCGCGCCCCAGGCACCGCCCAGTACGGAATCGAGTTTGGCCAGCGCCTTGTTACGTAATCCCCGCTGTGCCGAAAGGGCGCCGACTCCTTCATCGTAGTAGGAGATCTGATCGATTCCATCCTCCGACAGAGGCAGAACGGCACGATAGGTTTTGAGTACATTGGAAGGTTTGTGGACCTCGGTGCCGTCACCCCGTTCCACTTGATTGCCGGGGCTTGCCCAGGTTCCATCGAGACAAATGATGATTCTTCGCATCGTACCAGCTCCATGGTCGGTTTAGGTTTTATTATTCAATATTCCACTCTATATAGACCAGGGCCAGTCTGTTGTCACGCCACCCAGGGGGTAACTATTACACTTGACCAGGCTTCACTTGGTAGTACGGTAGTCGGCTGCCATTCATGCATTTACAAGTATGCCGTCAACCATCTACTCCCCTCATGGCCAGCAGGGCGGTGCCGAAGGCAGCCTCTTGTTGAGACGCCGGTATTACAGGGACGGATAGCAATTGTTGTCGGATTCGACGCCATGGTTCATTCAGTGCGCCGCCACCGATGGAATAGACACAGCGGGGCTTTGGCGCCCCCAATTGCCGCAGTAGACGATAGCCCGTCGCCTCGATGGCTGCTATGCCCTCCAGCATCCCCTGGAAGAAGCGCCGGTCATCCGCCGGGCGTGGTTGCAGACGGGGTTGATAACCTGCATCGTTGTGGGGGAAACGCTCACCGGGCGAGAGCAGGGGATAGTAGTCGAGGCCGGTGGGCTGCTCCGGTTGCAGCTCAGGGGTCATGTGTGCCATCTCCTCGTTGCTGAAATAACTTGTCAGCACTGCACCACCGCTGTTGGAGGCGCCGCTCACCAGCCAACGGTCTCCCAGGCGATGACTGTAGACGCCGAATTCAGCAGCGAATACCGGTTTATCGGCGAGAATCTTGAGCACCAGGGTGCTGCCGAGAGAGCTTACCGCCTCACCGATCTCGTTGGCGCCGGTGGCCAGAAAGGCAGCGTTGCCATCCGTAGTGCCGGCGACGATAGGTATGCCCTGTGGAAGACCGGTGGCTTCGGCGGCCTGCCGGCACAGTTCACCGATCATGGTGGCGCAGGGGACGACGCTTGGCAGCACCTCTCCGTCAACCTGCAACTCCGTGAGCCAGGGGGGCCACTGGCGCTGGATCGGATCATAGCCCAGTTTCAGGACATTATGCTCATCGCTGTAGCGATAGTCGCCACACAGTCTGCCGAGGATCCAGTCCGCCTGGTGGCGTACAAGATAGCGATCGGTGGAGAGGCTTTGACGCAGGTGGAGCAGCTTGGCGAGACTCGATGATGCGCTTAGAACAGGACTGCCTTCGGGAGCGACTGTATTCAATAATCCCAGTTGCCCTTTACCGCTGCTGTCGTTGTACATCAAGGCAGGTGTCAACGGTTTACCCTGGTGATCCGACAGCAGCAGGGTGGAGGATGTACCGTCCACGGCGATTGCCGCGATAGTGTTGTCGCTGCAGGCGCGACCGATCTCGGTGAGCACCTCGACCAGGGTCCGCCACCAGGTCTCCGGGTCTTGCCGACGCTGATGGGTTTGCGGTTTCTCCGGGCTTGGCAGGGGCCTGCTTGCAGAGGCCCGGAGGGTCCCTGTGTCGTCGATCGCGATGGCCCGACAGCCGGAAGTACCCAGGTCGATGCCGATATAGCGTTTCATCTATGAACGGCCTGACGCAGGCTCCCCCGTCGGTCTACAGATGTACAGGGTGTGTTCGCGGTTATCAAGGCAGTGTTACCGCGGCTGGAGAAATCCAGTCATCCGCGCGGTGCTCTGCGACAATGGTGGTGTAGATACCGCCTCTTACATTGAATTCAGCGGTCAGGCGCATGAAGCGGGGCTGGGTGGCGCTGACAAGATCGCTGAGAATCTCATTGGTGACCGCTTCGTGGAAGGCTCCCTGGTCACGGAATGACCAGATATACATCTTCAACGCCTTCAACTCGACACACAGCCTGTCGGGCACATACTCCAGCGTCATCTCGGCAAAGTCCGGCTGACCGGTCTTGGGACAGAGACAGGTGAACTCCGGGATATTGATACGTATTGTATAGTCTCTGTCCGGCTGGGGATTATCAAAGGTTTCAAGATCTTTGCTCGGTTGACTGGGCATGGTCTTCTGGTCTCGTCGTTAAAATGGCGAAGAATTATACTCGAGCCTGAACCCGGTCAAAAGCTTTGCCTCTATAAGTCATTAAAAACAATGAGTTACAGTATATAGTTAAAGTGTAAAAAATTGAACTGCACCCTGTAACAATCCCCCTCTTTGGTGTATCTTAGCCGCCCATGCGTCTGGAGAAAATCAAGCTCGCCGGATTTAAATCATTCGTCGATCCAACCACAGTGCCGATCCCGAGCAATCTGGTCGGTATCGTTGGGCCAAATGGATGTGGAAAATCCAATGTCATCGATGCCGTGCGCTGGGTCATGGGCGAAAGCTCGGCCAAGATGCTGCGCGGTGAATCGATGGCGGATGTCATCTTCAACGGTTCGAGTGTGCGCAAGCCGGTAGGCGCCGCGACCATTGAACTGCTGTTCGACAATTCGGAAGGCAGGGCGGGCGGCCAGTATGCCCAATACAACCAGATCTCGGTCAAGCGCCAGGTCTCCCGTGATGGTCAGTCCATCTACTATCTCAACAGCGTACGGTGCCGGCGCAGGGATATCACCGATCTGTTCCTCGGTACCGGCCTCGGACCCCGCAGCTATTCCATCATCGAACAGGGCATGATTTCGCGCCTGATCGAGGCGCGGCCGGAGGATCTGCGCAGCTTCCTGGAGGAGGCGGCAGGCATCTCCAAATACAAGGAGCGCCGCCGTGAGACGGAGAACCGAATCCGCCATACCCGGGAGAACCTCGAACGCCTGACCGATCTGCGCGAAGAGGTGGCCAAACAGCTGCAGCATCTCAAACGTCAGGCCGCCACCGCGGAAAAGTACCAGGAGCTGAAACAGCAGGAGCGTCAGGTCAAGGCGGAGTTGCTGGCCCTGCGTTGGCGCAGCCTGCATCAGGATCTTGAGCAGCGACAGCGACAGATTGCGGAGCTGCAGAACCGACTCGAGAAAGCCATTGCCGAGCAGCGCAAGCTGGAAGCCGTGATCGAATCGGACCGGGACAAACATGCAGAAGTCAACGACCGGTTCAACGAGGTCCAGGGCAAATTCTATAGCCTGGGAGCGGAGATCAGCGGCCAGGAGCAGGCCATCCAATTTGCCCGCGATTCACAACGTCAGCAACAGCAGGATCTGGAACAAGTGGAACAGGCCCTGCAAGAGTCGGAAGCCCATAAAGCACAGGATGAAGAGCGCCTGTCGGAGCTCAACGCCAGTCTGCAACAGGAACAGCCTAAGCTGGATCAGGCGCGAGGCGAGGAGGCCGGGCATTCCAAGGCCCTGCACGAGGCCGAACAGGCGATGCAGGCCTGGCAGCATGAGTGGGAACAGTTTAATCAAAAAGCGGCGGAACCGGCCCAGACCGCTCAGGTCGAACGCACCCGGATCAATCATCTCGAACAGCAGGGGGGTAACCTGGAACAGCGGCTGCAGCGCCTGGACGAGGAGCTGGGACGCCTCGACGACAGCCAGCTATTGAGTGAAATCACCGCGCTCGAAGCCGATGAAAACCGGCAGAAAGGCGAGGCTGATACCCTGCACGGCCAACTCGATCAGGCGGTGGAGCTGATCAACCAACAGCGGGAAAAAAACAGTCAGACCGCCAACAGTCTGGATCAGGCCCGCGCCGATTTTCAATCCAAAAAAGGGCGATTGGCCTCATTGGAGGCGCTACAACAGGCGTCCCTGGGTCAACAGGATGAAGGGGTGGAGTGGCTCGAGAAGCGTCAGCTCAGCGACGCCAAGCGCCTGGCCCAGGAGATCAAGGTGGAGCCCCGATGGCAGCAGGCGGTGGAGCTGGTTTTGGGATTTCATCTGCAGGCCGTCTGCGTGGACGACATCGGCCGATTCAATGAGCAACTGGCGCAACTGGAGAAGGGAGCGCTGGCCTTTTGGGATACCCGCGCCCGGACTGGTGATGAATATCCCGCCGGCGAGGACACCCTGCTTTCCAAGGTTACATCGCCCTGGAATCTGCAGTCGCTGCTTGGCGGTGTGAAGCTTGCAGACACGGTTCATGATGCCTTCGCAAGGCGACAAGGGCTGAAGGCGGGGGAGACACTGGTTACCCCGGATGGTTTCTGGCTGGGCCCGGACTGGTTGAGAGTCAGCCGTGAATCGGATGAGAACGCAGGCGTACTGGCCAGGGAAGAGGAACTTCGCAACCTGAAACAGACACTTGTGGAGCAGGAGCGCAATGTCTCCGAACTCGCTGCCGATCTTGAACAGGGCAGGGAGGCGCTGAGGCAATCGGAACACAGCCGTGAACAGGCCCAGGCCGGTTACAACCGGCTCAACCGGGCACTGTCCGAAATACGCGCCAGCCTGAGCGGTAAGCGCACCCGCGCCGATCATCTCCGACAACGCCGCGAACAGCTGCAACATGAACAACAGGAGATTGCCGACCAGATCAATAACGACAAGGAGTTGATGGAGGAGACCCGTTTGCGCCTGCATGAAGCCTTGGAGGCAATCGAGAACCTGGGCAGTCGTCGTGAATCACTGGTGAAGCAGCGGGATGTGCTACGCGATCGGGTTGCCGAGGCGAGAGAGCATCTCAACCAACAGCGCTCCTCGACCCATGAGGTGGCGTTGCGGGTGGAATCGATGCGTACCGCTCACACTTCGTTGACGCAAAACCTGGAGCGGGCGGGCAGCCAGTTGACTCAACTCACCCACCGGCGGGAGGAGTTGAAAGCCACCCTGGATAACAGCGAAGCGCCACTGCAGCAGCAGCTGGTGATGTTGAATCAGAAGCTATCGGAACGGACAACCGTCGACAAGGCATTGAACGAGGTCCGTCGCAGCCTTGAGGATGTGGATGGACACCTGCGTAAGAAGGAACAGGAGCGTCATGTCGCGGAGCAGCAGGTGCAGGAACGGCGCGACAAGCTCAACCAGGCCCGTCTGCAAAGCCAGGAGGTGAATGTACGCTGCATGACCTTGCAGGAACAGCTGCACGAGGGAGGGTTGGATGCCGAGGAGTTGTTCAAGACCATGGACGAGGATGCCACGGAGGATGCATGGCAGGATCAGGCGGAACGGTTGGCGAATCGCATCCAGCGCCTGGGACCCATCAACCTGGCGGCGATCGATGAGTTTCAAGAGCAGTCGGAGCGACTGAACTATCTGGACGAGCAGCACGAGGACATCTCCCGATCCCTGGAGACACTTGAAAACGCGATTCGCAAAATCGACCGGGAGACCCGGACCCGCTTCAAGGAGACCTTCGATCAGGTCAATTCAGGCATCAAAGAGCTGTTTCCCCGCCTGTTCGGCGGTGGTCACGCCTATCTGGAGTTGACCGGTGAGGATCTACTGGATACCGGCGTGACGGTGATGGCGCGCCCTCCGGGTAAACGTAATACCAACATCCATCTCCTGTCGGGTGGGGAAAAGGCGCTGACCGCCGTGGCCATGGTGTTCGCGATCTTCCAGCTCAATCCGGCGCCGTTCTGCATGCTGGACGAGGTGGATGCGCCGCTGGACGATGCCAACGTGGGGCGTTTCTGCGATATGGTGAGGGACATGTCCGATCAGGTACAATTCATTTTTATCACCCATAACAAGATCACCATGGAGATCGCCAACCAGCTATCGGGGGTCACCATGCATGAGCCGGGCGTGTCGCGCCTGGTCACTGTCGACGTGGAGGAGGCGGCACAACTCGCCGCAATTTAATCATGGATGCCATGACATTGCGCATCGTTCTGTTGGTACTCGGCTGTGTCTTCCTGGCCGGCATCTACCTGTATGAGACCAACCGCCGCAAGCGGGATTCGGCCCAGGCACGCAGGCGCAGGGTTGAGATGTTGAATTCGGCGCACGAGGCAGCGCCGGCGGAGATGGCTGTCGAACAGGTTGAACATCCCGCTGAACAGGCGGCTATTGACTCCCCGGAGGGTGATGATACCTGGATCGAATGGGATGAAGAGGATACTGAACTGCTGAACCAGAAGGTCGATGAGATCGGAACCATGCAGGCGGAGGAGGATGACGGTCCCGAGCTTGAGCTGGCCGCCGACAGCGAATCCGCATCCTCGGATCCGGAGCAGCAGGACCTGTTCGGTTTCAGTGCTCAGGAGGAGTCACCGGTCGACGTGCCGGTACTGATCATTCAGATCAATCTGCGCACCCGTTCCAAACCTTTTACCGGTCCGGCCATTCAGAAGGCGATGCAGGATACCGGCCTTGTCATGGGCGAACTGTCGATCTATCAACGCATCGCCAACGACGGCAGTAATAAACCGCAGTTTAACCTGGCCAGCATGGTGGAGCCCGGTGTGTTTCCCAAACAGGATGTGGAGGCGTTTTCCACACCCGGCTTGACCCTCTTCACCCAGCTGCCGGGGCCGGGTGACAGCATGGCGATCTTTGCGGATATGCTTTTCACTGCGGAACGCCTGGCCGCCATCCTGGATGGGGAACTGCAGGACGAGACCCATAGCGCTCTGACCAAACAGACCATCGAGCATATGCGCGGTGAGATCATAGAGCACCGGCGTCAGGTCCAATTGGCCCGGAGCAAGGGTTGAACAAAAAGCGCGATGCGGCGCAGCGCATCGAGGCCCTGCGTGGCGAAATCAACTACCACAACCGGCAATACTACGTCTTCGACGCACCCAAGATAGCGGATGTTGCCTACGACCGCCTGCTGCGCGAGCTGCAGCAACTGGAGTCTGAGTACCCGCAATTAGTCACCCCCGACTCGCCCACCCAAAGAGTGGGGGACAAACCCCTGGAAGGTTTTGAGGAGGTGGTCCATCGCCTGCCCATGCTCTCCCTCGACAACGCCTTTGGCGAAGAGGAGATGGGAGAGTTCGAGCGGCGTATCCGCGACCGGCTGAAGCTGGAGGACGACCGGGCCATCCGCTACCTGGCCGAACCGAAACTCGACGGCCTGGCGGTCAGCCTGCGCTATGAAAAGGGTAGTCTGGTGCAGGGCGCCACCCGGGGCGATGGCAGTCGGGGCGAGGATGTTACCGGCAATGTCCGCACCATCAAGGCGATTCCCCTGTCACTGCAAGGCGATGACTGGCCCGAGATCCTCGAAGTAAGAGGTGAGATCTTTATGCCCCATGAGGGGTTCGAGGTATTGAACCGGCGCGCCCGGGAGCGGGGTGAAAAGGGTTTCGTCAATCCCCGCAATGCCGCCGCCGGTTCGCTGCGTCAGCTCGATCCAAGACTAACCGCCCAGCGCCCCCTCTCGTTCTATGCCTATGGTCTTGGCGAAGTCGTACCGGTGCCCATCGCCGATCGGCAAAGCGAGAGTATCCGCCGACTGCGCGAATGGGGCCTGCCCATATCACCGCTGCACGAGGTGGTCACCGGGGTGGCCGGATGTACCGACTTTTTTCAGCGCGTCGAAAAGCAGCGGGATGGCTTGCCCTACGACATCGATGGGGTGGTGTTCAAGGTGGATGACCTCGATCTGCAGCAACAGCTCGGTTTCGTTTCCCGGGCACCACGCTGGGCGATCGCCTATAAATTCCCCGCCCAGGAAGAGATGACCCAGGTCGAGGCGATCGAGTTTCAGGTCGGCAGGACCGGGGCGATAACACCGGTCGCCCGCCTCACCCCGGTGTTTGTCGGCGGGGTCACGGTGAGCAACGCCACGCTGCACAACATGGATGAAGTGTTGCGCAAGGATGTGCGGCCCGGCGATACGGTGATTGTCAGGCGGGCAGGGGATGTGATTCCGGAGGTGGTCAGCGTGGTCATGGAGCAGCGCCGGCCCGATGCCCGGCCCGTCGACCTGCCCACGGCCTGCCCGGTGTGCGATTCGGACATCATCAAGCCGGAAGGGGAGGCGGTGGCCCGCTGCAGCGGCGGTCTCTACTGTCCGGCGCAACGCAAGGAGGCGCTGAAACATTTCGCCTCGCGCAAGGCGATGGATATCGAGGGATTGGGCGACAAGCTGGTGGATCAACTGGTACAGCAGGAACTGGTCGATACCCCCGCGGACCTGTTTCGCCTGACCCTGGAGCAGTTGAGCGCCCTGGAACGCATGGCCGAGAAGTCGGCCAAGAACCTGCTGCAGGCCCTGGAGAAGAGCAAGTCAACCACCCTTGACCGCTTTCTCTATGCACTGGGTATCAGAGAGGTGGGGGAAGCGACCGCCCAGTCTCTGGCAAACCAATTCGTCACCCTGGAGGCCCTGGAGCAGGCAGATGAAGAGCGTCTGCAGGAGACCCCGGATGTGGGGCCTATCGTCGCGGCACATACTCATTCATTCTTTCGACAGGCACACAACAGGGAGGTCATCGAGCAATTGATAGAGGCGGGCATTCATTGGCCGGCGGTGGAAATACAACCTGTTGAGCAGCTGCCATTGTCGGGTAAGACAGTGGTCATCACAGGCACCCTGAGCAAACCGCGGGATGAGGTCAAGCAGATGCTGCAGAGCCTCGGCGCCAAGGTGACCGGCAGCGTTTCGAAAAAGACCGATTACCTGTTGGCGGGGGAGGAGGCAGGGTCGAAACTGGACAAAGCAGAGAAACTGGGCGTCGCTATCCTCGACGAGGCGGCACTGCAGGATCTGCTGGCGCAAAACCAATAGCACCTCCGGACTTGCGTTTATTCACTTCCCCATTCGTGATAGTTTCTATCCATAGCGTTACAGGATTGCAGGCATAACATGAGCGACGAAACCGCAAAAGAACGGGAAATCATGATGGTGATGCGCAAGCTGCTGACCACCATTGTGCGCGAGGTGACCCCTGAGCACAAAAGTCTCAAGCACCCTCTTTCGGATCAGACCATCCAGGATATCCGTGCCTGTCTCGGCCTGATCACCGCCCGTGAAAAAGAACTGGCCGATGCCGATGGCCGAACCGCTCAGGAGCGGCCCTACTACGTCGATGAGCCACCCGCGACCAAGGTCGTGCCGATCAGCAATATCGGCAAGGCCAAAAAGAATGAAGATGAGTGAGCATAATCTTTCTGGTTACCTACCATTCTCAGCTATCCGCTATCAACCTCTCTCTTCCTCAAGGTGGTTGATATGAAAGCAAGCCGCAAATGGACGCAAAAGTTAATAAGCCGCAAATGAACGCAAATTTTGCGTTTTGACAGTCCTGGTAGGTTAGGGCCTGTAAGACGCCGCAGTTGGTTGTGCATCATCTTTATAGTGCGATCATACCGGCGAGTGTCAGCCAAATCAGACCGAGGAGTACGCCTCCCAACAAAAGTGCAAGATGGTGCGAGCGCCTGGCTTTTGAGGCCCCTTTTACAAGTACCGTATCACTGTGATTTTTCGGATTGATAAAGACGGGAATGTCGTCTTCCGGTTTTAGAGAGAGCCACCATCGCACCGTATCCGGGTTGGGGTCGCCCCAACCATTCACCTCCGCTACCCAGACATTCTCTTTTTCGACAGAAACGGTGTTGCCGGAATAGTTTTTTCCATCGACCGCATATTCATAGTCAATCACTGGATAGAAATACTTCAGCTGCGAGTATTGGCCGATGGCAACAATTTCCGACGCTTCCCCAACATCGACTATTTTCGCCTTGTCCTCTATCCAGTCGCTATATTGTTTGTATTTGAGGAGTGATCCTCCGCCAATCAGAATCAACGTAACGGAGATTACCAGCAACAGGTGGTGAGCCTGGAGAGGCAGGAACAGGAAGACCAGATAGGCTATAGACAGCAGTGCAATCAGTTTGACGGCAAGGAGGAGGGTTTTACTATCCATACGTTAAACCAATTGACTCACAGTTCCATATATCCGGCTTGTGAAATCGGCACCGGTTTCGTTCATGGCGTATTCACGGCTCAATCGTGCCTTGCCGCAAGTTCGCGTTTCAGCCGTTCGACCTCTTCGCGCAAGCGCTCATTCTCTTCGCGGATCTGGCGGTGACTCTCCTGGCCTTCCCGGAAAGCAGCGACCCGATTCAACATTTCGTTTTCCACCCGGCCGGTCAGATCGTCAGCGTCCTTGTAACGGATGGTTTCGAGTACATTGTGTTCATCCTGCCAGTCGGGAAACATGGCGTAGGGGTCCTGGTCTCCCTGAATGATCGGGATCAGCGGCACATTGGGATAAGAGGGCACAAGCGCGCCGATCTCCTGGGGTACGCTCTTGGGATCGCTGAGATCCGCCACCACCCAACCGGCCAGGCCGCCCAGGACACGTACCGTTTCGGTTACATTCTTCTCCTCGGGCCCGTCGAAGTTGAAGATCACCGGCGCCAGGTCCCTGCCGCGCAGATCCTCGTGGAGGGCGGTCAATACCGCCAGCCGGTCCGGTGAAAAGCGGCCGAGGATCAGCACCATTCTGCGGGAGACGGCATCGATAAGGCGCCCCAGCTTCTGATTGCCGTAAACCAGGCCGAGCAGTTGGGCAAACTCAAGGCCCGGCGCGGTGCACTGGGGAAGGCTATGGTTCCAGGCGAGCCAGGGATGCCGACTCCGGTCGATGCCCAGTTCAGACTCCTTGGTATCCTCATCGACCTGAATGTCCCAGGCGCTCACGCCGAAGACCCAGGAGCGTTCCAGGTCTGCTCCCGAAAGATTCACATGGGCGAGGGTGGCATAGGTGAGAATGGCAAAACGCAGATCAGCACCGGTTAGATCGGTTCCGCGGATCTCCGCCGAACCGAGATCCGCATTGTAGAGATTTGCCCCGGTGAGATCACAGCTGTTGAAAAGCGAGTAGGCCAGTCGGGTCTTTCTGAAATTGCAGCCCTTCATTAGGCAGTGACTGAAGTTTGCCCGCTCGGCGTGTACCTCCTCAAAATTCGACCCTGAATAGTCAGAACCGGAGAGATTCGCGCCATCGAGGCTGGACCAGCCAAAATCGGCCCCGGCAGCCCGCATCTCACGCATGTCGCTGTTGGCAAGATCGGCATCGCGAAAGTCCACGCTCTCGGCACAGGCCCCACGAAGTGTGGAGTCCCGCAGGCGCACCTTCCAGAAGGAGACGCCGGTCAGGTCGAGCCCGTCGAGATTGATCCCGGTCAGATCAACGGGATCACCCGCATGACTTTCTCTTACCAGTTGCCCCCAGGCGCTTCGGTCGCCACCCTGCAGTGCGGCAAGCAGTATCCGGAGTGTTTCATTATCGCCTTTGAAACGGGGTTGGAGGTTGTCGATGGTCATACTTTAAAGGGCCAATTGGTGTCGATTCTTATTAAGCAATATTAGCCATAAATTTACGCTGGTTAAGCAATATTTTTACACGACAGCACGAAGTACAAGTTAGCAATACAATATGTGTGAACAGTTGAAAATTGTTAAAATGGTTTAATCCACCCACGCATCGTTTATATGAATTATTTTACAGGGATATATATATTCAGATTTTTTGTTGTGGCGCTGACAAGCGATAAGCGCACTGGTCTTTGCATGTTCAATTGACGTCCTGTTCGATCTCCAATTCCATGCGCCGCTAAGGGACTGGGCAAACGCCTTATTTTTAGATGCCTTTGCATATTTGGTATTAAAGGATTCCAGTGCCTCATTAGAAATTATAGAGGCCACTCCCTTTTCATGATTGGTATGAATAACCATACTCTCAGGTTGAGACTTGATTTGTGCCGGCTTCTGATACTGAGAAGAACAAGAAACCAGGCTGAACAAAGATAACAGTAAAAATGATTTTTTCATCAAACTTCCTTTTTTCAAGATCCGGGATAATTAACGGTTAGGTTTGTGATGGGAAAAATAAAGCGCCAGTTTGACCATCAAATAACAACAATACTTGCTTGATATGCACATATTCCTGGCGAGGAACGCACAGTACAGCCTTGGGTAGTCAGTGTTGACGCTATTGTTAGGCATGACTATACTGTGTAATAACATTTGTTATAACGCTCCTAAGGTACACAGCCATGTTGAAAGTTAAAGTAACCTCCATAGGTAACTCTATGGGAATAGTGCTGCCAAAAGAAGCACTTACAAAGCTCAATGCTGACAAAGGCGATGTTTTGTACTTGGTGGACGGACCAGAAGGCTTGACACTCACGCCTTATCAACAGGATTTCGAGAGCCAGATGGAAGCAGCCGAAAAGGTGATGAAGAAATACCGGAACGCCCTCCATGAGTTGGCAAAATGAAGGAACCTGTTTGGGTTCTACACGAGGTAGTAATTGCTGTTCACCAAAGTTTACTAGCTGAACATGGTGGTGCCCCCGGAATACGCGATGAAAGTCTACTAGAGTCCGCTTTAAGTCGTCCTCGGCAGCGTTTTGAGTATTCCGATGAACCTTCAATTTTCGACCTTGCTGCTTCATATTGCTATGGATTAGCTAACAATCATCCTTTCGTAGATGGCAATAAACGCATCGCTTTAACCATTACCGCCTTGTTCCTCGAATTAAACGGTTACTCTCTCACTGCACCAGAACCTAATGCAGTAGTTATTATCGAGGAATTAGCTGCTGGTAACTTGACTGAAGATGACCTCTCTTCTTGGTTTGGGGAATGCTCCATTTCTAATGCCTAAAGCTTAGTTCAACGCCGCAAATCACCGGTGGCAAAAAGCAGAGCGACGAAGGAGTTTTTTACTGTTCGAGTGCATTTGCCTTGCATGGTTTTTATTGTATTGCTTGCTTGATATCGGCATGTGAAAAATATGACAATGCCAGACTCTGAACCTCGATGGCTTGTTCTCGCTTATCAATTGCAACTAATACTTCGATAAGATTCAAAACGCCTTTAACAAAACTACTATCTGCATATTCAAGAAATTCTGGATCATTCATTTCTGAATCGGATTTTGCAATACTTAAGTTGAGCTCCCTCATATGATGGAGTTGTTCATATTTAATTATTGGATCCCCAATGTACTTTGCACATACATCATACTTCTTATGCGTGATCAGCAAGTCTTCTGCGACTATATAGTACAATTTTGCCTGCTCTGGATATTTGATATCTATTATCAGAAACAACTCAAGCGTATCTTTCTCATCATTCAAGCCATGATTTATTGATGATAAATCATGGAAGTTTTGGAAACTTCCCTTGCCAGACAATAACACCTTTTTGTCACGATCTCTGACCTCTTTTAACGCTTCAATTGCAGGAGGATATTTATTACCTAGATTTATCCAAGCACTTATTGCGTAAGATAGTCTAACTCCAGCCATACCTGGAGATTTTTTAGATTCTTCATGAAACCATAAGTGCTTTTCCAAAGCTTGTTTATATTGGCCTTTTTCAGTTAGCTTACATATCTGATTGAGGTCTTCGTTGCCAACATCCGCCATGACGAGACCATTTATGATTATTAGAATAATAAACACAGCATAATTTCTTCTCATGAATTCTCCCATAATATTTGATGCACGGTTTCATTACGGCAAAGCCGTCCGAGTTGGGCGCATTGTTATGCATCGAAAACCCCATAATTTTCACCCTTTAACTCAACGGCTTTTTAGCAATCAACGTATACTCATCATTTGACTCACTGAATTTGGTCTTTTCAACAACACTGAAGCCAGTCTTTTCAAGTGCCAGTTCTATCTGCCGGTTTGATAGGAGATTGATCAATGGCAAGAATCCAAGTTTCCCGGCTGACCGGATGAGTTTGCCCGTGATTGTATTTTTCTCGCCTAGGCATGCGGTCTCTAAAATAAACAAACCACTTGGTTTCAGCAGGTCATATATACGTCTAAAAACCTCATCGATATCTTCATAGAAATGAAGAACATAAAATGCCATTACCACGTTAAAGCTACCAGAATAAAAGCGCTCATCAAAAACTGTGGTTTGTACAAATTCAACGTTTTCAATTTCACGCTCAACCTTCCTGATCTCCGCAATGGCCAGTAGTTTGTTGGAGATATCAATACCTGTTACGTGCTTTACGTTATTTGCAAGATCGTCGCATTGGGTGCCGGTACCACAACCAATATCGAGCACATAATCCTCCGATGACAAGTAGGATTTCAATTTCTCGATCTTCTTCTGGTAAGCCGCAACGTCAGCAATCGGCGATGCAGCATATTTTCGAGCGATTAGATTCCAGAATTTCTCAGGCGATGTTCTAAACAGCATTTCCCTATCCTATTCGTAGATAAAGGAAGCTGACCACTTTGCTTGGCCCTTTGATTCTTTATGCATAACGATTAAGCCCAGCGGCGCGAAGCGTCCGACTGTGGCATTTTGTGTACGCCCAGCATGGGCATGAACTGATGGGGTGGAAGTCCCCTGTAGGAGAACCACAGTCGATGATCGATGAA
>NZ_MARB01000021.1 GCF_001715975.1 Candidatus Thiodiazotropha endolucinida
ATCAATCGCTAGATTGAGCGGTAATTACACCGCCAAACGAATTTGACGGCTGACGACGGGTAAAAATCAACAGCCTGCTAGTGGACGGGTGGACTTTTTTTCATTCTTCTCGCTGTTTTTACCCTCCCTGGTCAGCTACCTCGTACCTGCGGCGATCATGCATTTCGCACTCCCCGAAGGTCACCTCTCAAGCAGGCAGGAACAGATACCCATGCGACGTGGCGCAAAACGCATCATGGGGTTATTCCTGTTGACGATCGCAACCGCAGTCTTTTTCCAGGGCCAACTGTTGCTTCCCGCCACTATCGGTGTGATGACCGGGCTCTCCTATCTGCAGTTTTTCGGCTACTTTCTCAAAAAAACCCATCAACCCAGTGAAGAGAAGATCACGACCACTGAATCACCCGATTTCTCCATAGTCGTCGAGAGCAGGCAGCCCTTCGATGTATTTTTGCGCGTCGCCAGATCAGAATGGGACACACTGCTTTTTCTCTATGGCGTCATTCTCTGTGTCAGCGGCCTGGGTTATCTCGGCTATCTGACGCTGGTCTCCGAATTGCTCTATATTCAGTGGGGCGCAACGATGGCCAACATCTCCATTGGTATCGCCTCCTCCGTACTCGAAAATATTCCCACCATGTCAATAGTACTCAACATGCGACCGGAAATGTCTCTCGGTCAATGGCTACTGGTCACACTCACCGCCGGTATCGGTGGCAGTCTGCTGTCGATTGGATCAGCGGCCGGGGTAGCCTTAATGGGTCAGGCAAAGGGAAAGTACACCTTTTTCACCCACCTGCGCTGGACTCCGGCAATCGCACTGGGTTTTTTCGCCGGTATCCTCGTTCACCTCTGGCTCAATGCCAATTTGTTCTGAAAGGTAATGGTATTCCGTCCCCATTGCGCCGCTGAGGAAGCCGTTACAGGCTGCGAAAAAAGAGACTACAAAAGGGGCATCAACGAAAACCAACCGATCCAAAATATTTTTATATTTATATGATTTTAAGCGTTATTTTACATCTATCCCAGCAATCGCCCGAAATCACCAACCATCCCTGACCAGGTACCTGTTCGTGCCATACTCGCATCTGCGTAATTGCGCAATGCAGCATACTGTCCGGGTGAAACAGTAACCGGCCAGCCGGCCCTCCCTGTTGTGCCGATGATTCGAAATACAGGATCCATTGTCACTGGAAATCGGACATCTCCGTGTTATAGTTGGCACCAATTTTTTACCCATAACCTAGTCCGATGAGAACAATACAGCCTCTACAGAGGCCTACCGGACAGCACAATATAATGAATTAGATAAGGGAGAAGCATATGTCTAATAAGCATCCTGTGGTTGCCGTCACCGGCTCATCAGGCGCCGGTACCACCACTGTCAAACGCGCCTTCGAACATATCTTCTATCGCGACGGCATCAAGTCTGCCGTGGTCGAGGGTGACAGCTTCCATCGTTATACGCGTGTGGAAATGCGAGAGAAGATGACCCAAGGCCTGAGCCATTTCGGCCCCGAAGCAAACCATTTCGAAAAGATTGCCGAGCTTTTCAAAACCTACGGCGAAACGGGTGGTGGAAACAAGCGATATTATCTGCATAGCGAGGAAGAGGCCGCCGAGCACAATTCCCGCCTCGGTTGCGATCAGAAACCCGGTGAGTTCACCCCCTGGGAAACCATTGATCAGGACACTGACCTGCTCTTTTATGAAGGTCTGCACGGTATGGTGGTAGATGGTGAGGTAGATGTCGCCAAATACGTGGATCTGGGGGTTGGCGTTGTACCAATTGTCAACCTGGAGTGGATTCAGAAGATTTTTCGCGATAATGCAGAGCGTGGTTACAGCGAAGAGGCAATTGTCGACACAATCATGCGTCGTATGCCCGATTATATCAACCACATCACACCGCAGTTCTCCCGCACCGACATCAACTTCCAACGGGTACCTACGGTGGATACCTCCAATCCCTTCATCGCCCGCGACATACCGACACCGGATGAGAGCTTTGTGGTTATCCGCTTCAGCGATCCCAAGAAGTTCGATATCGACTTCCCCTATCTTCTGTCGATGATCGACGGCTCATTCATGTCCCGCCGTAACAGCATCGTCGTACCCGGCGGCAAGATGGGGTTTTCCATGGAGATTATCCTGCAGCCCATCATCGAACGCATGATGGATGCCCGCAACGTTTAGTGGTATTGGCCGCATAGCCTGCGGGTTATGCGGCCGGATGACCGCTTTCGAATCAGCTAGTCGTACTCACTATCCTTCCACTTTCGCAACGCGGTAAAGACCTCACGTGGTGTGGAGAGTAGATGGCCCGTAGCCTTTTCCACAGCCTCCACCACTGATTGCTCCCCCGTACGCAGGAAGGGATTCGTCAATAACTCCTCGGTGAGGAGTGAAGGTACTGTAGGGACACCCGACTCTCGTTTTTCCCGCTCACGCCTGATACGCCTTGCCAAGTCGGGATTCTCCGGCTCAACCCACTCTGCAAAACCCAAATTGGCAAGGGTGTACTCATGGGCGCAGTAGAGCCTGGTGTCTCCCGGCAGTGCCGCGATGCGTTGCAGTGAATCCGACAACTGCTCGAAGGTGCCGCTGAAAACCCGACCACAACCGGCAGCGAACAGGGTATCGCCACAAAACAGCGCCCCTTCGCCGAAATATGCGATATGCCCCAGGGTATGCCCCGGCACCTCCAGCACCTGGAACCCGGCATCCAGACCGGCTATCTGAGGCCTGTCACCCTCTTTGAGAGGATGGGTTACGCCTCGAATGGACTCATTGGCCGGACCATAGACCTCGACTTCAGGATAGGCTTCCCGAAGTTCAGCGATGCCGCCTACATGGTCATAGTGGTGATGTGTGATAAGGATTGCACTGAGATTGCAGTCATGCTGCCGCAACCAAGCCAACACCGGCGCCTCATCTCCCGGGTCCACTGCAATGGCCCGGGATGAAGCAGGATTTTTCACCATCCAGATATAGTTGTCATCAAAGGCATCGACACCTGTAATTTCGATCATAGGGCTCCCGGAGATCATAAGATTCGTCCAGTGACCTAGACAACCTGGAACTTCGTCTCTCTATTGGCGCGTTCGATGGCGGCGAGGATACCCTCGGAATCGAGCCCGGCCTCAGAAAGCTGTTGCTGATGACTGGCATGGTCCAGATAGCGATCGGGCAATCCGAGATTAAGCACCCTTACTTGACGCCCACTGGATGCCAGGTACTCGTTCACCGCAGACCCGGCACCTCCCATCACCACGTTCTCCTCCAGTGTGATCAGGATCTGATGTGTGCCGGCCAATTTATCGATCAGCTTCTCATCCAGCGGTTTGATGAACCGCATATTGGCCAGCGTTGCGTCGACATGCTCGGCAACCTGTTGCGCTGTTGCGAGCAAACTGCCGAAGACCAGAATCGCCACACGACTGCCGTTACGCCGGATCTCACCCTCACCGATCGGTAACCGTGCCGGAAGTGACGAGCCCACATCCACACCCGGACCACTTCCCCGTGGGTAACGTACAAGGGCTGGTCCGGGATAGTCATAGGCAGTCTGCAGCAATCGACTGCACTCCCGCTCATCACCCGGAGCCATAATCACCATGTTTGGGATCGATCTCGCATAACTCAAATCGAAGCTGCCCGCATGGGTAGCCCCGTCCGCACCGACCTGCCCTGCACGGTCCACAGCCAGTGTCACGTCAAGATCCTGCAATGCCACATCGTGGATCAGTTGATCATAGGCGCGCTGAAGAAAAGTCGAGTAGATCGCCACCACCGGCTTCAAGCCTTCGCAGGCCAAACCCGCAGCGAATGTGAGTGCATGCTGCTCCGCGATACCCACATCGTAATAGCGATTGGGATACTGTTTGGCATATTGCACCATCCCCGATCCCTCACACATAGCGGGTGTAATGGCCACCAGCCGGTCATCATGTTTCGCGGCGGCACACAGCCAATCCCCAAATACCTGGGTATAGGTCTTACCACTGCCGTGTTTCTCCATCTTGCCCGTATCGGGATCGAATGGCGTGACCCCATGGTAGACACAGGGATCATTTTCCGCATGCACGTAACCCCGCCCTTTCTGGGTCACCACATGCAGCAGCCGGGGCCCGGACATGTTGCGCATGTTTTGTAGCGTCGCCACCAGGGTATCGAAATCATGACCATCGATGGGCCCGATGTAGTTGAATCCCATCTCCTCGAACAGGGTACCCGGCATCACCATCCCTTTCATATGCTCTTCCCACCTGCCGACCAGATCACCCACCTGGTGGGGTAGATGGCTCAGCGCCGATTTGCCGCCCTCGCGCATACTGGTGTAGACCTTACCGGACAGCAAGCGGGCCAGATGGTTGCTGAAACCGCCGACCGGCTTTGAAATCGACATATCGTTGTCATTCAGGATCACCAACAGATCCTGATCCAGGGCGCCTGCCTGGTTGAGGGCCTCGAAGGCCATCCCCGCACCCATGGCGCCGTCCCCTATGATCGCTACGACGTTGCGTTTTTCACCCTTCTGCTTTGCTGCCACGGCCATCCCGAGCGCTGCCCCGATTGAGGTGCTGGAGTGACCTGTACCGAAGCTGTCATATTCACTTTCTCGGCGTTTAGGAAATCCTGAAAGCCCCCCCTGTTGCCGCAGACTGCCCATCTGCTCACCTCTCCCGGTAAGGATTTTGTGTGGATAGGCCTGATGCCCTACATCCCACACCAGGCGGTCGTAAGGTGTGTTGAAGACGTAGTGCAGAGCGATAGTCAACTCCACCACGCCAAGCCCGGCTGCCAAATGGCCGCCAGTCTGGGAAACAGCGTCGATGAGCAAACGCCGCATCTCACCCGCCAAGGGTCTGAGCTTTGCCTGATCCAGCTGACGCAGATCCCTAGGCAGTTTGACTTTGCTAAGGAGAGGATAAGCTTCCAGTGCGTTCGGGCTTTGGTCTGAACTGCCCCTATCTGACATATTTTGGAGGCCCCACATAAAGTGAAATGTTGATGCTGAGTGCTTAGCTATGACAACGGTCGAGCTGAATAGTTGATTCTAACCCAACCACGGACCCTGTGCATTTGGCTCGTCCACTCAACGAACCATTCATACATCATATCCACCGCAAAAATAACAAATCCGGAGTCAAACGGACTCTGCAATCCCGCAACCACGATCCATGATGCGTTACACAGGCTCCTGTTTGATACGCAGAGCCTCTGCCAGAACAAAGTCGTGGAATGCCCTTGCCGGCGGTGACAGTCTCTTCCCCTTGCGATAAACCATGTACCAGTGGCGCTGCAACGGAAAACCCACCACATCGAGCACCAACAGACGCCCGGTCTCCACTTCCAGCTCGATGGTATGGCTGGAGACAACACCCAGTCCCATGCCGGCACGTACCGCCTGCTTGATTGCTTCGTTCCGGGTCATCTGCATGCCGGTGCTGAGGGGGATCGACTGTTCGGTAAAGAAACGCTCCATCGCCAGTCGGGTGCCCGACCCCTCCTCACGCATGATAAATACCTCTTCAGCCAAACGTTGTGCCGGTATCCTCCGTTCGTGCTGCAGCGCATGTCCGGGTGGTGCAATCACTACCAGCGGATTCTCCATAAAAGGCTCGTAGACGAGTTCTATATCCTCCGGCGGCAGGCCCATCAGAACAATATCGATCTCGTTATTCTTGAGCAGACCCATCAGCCGTTCGCGGTTGGTGACATCGAGGCTCAGGTCGATACCGGGATATCGACGGCTGAAGGCCGCGAGCAACCTCGGTGCGAAATAGTTGACCGTACTGGCCACGGCAATATTCAGGCGACCGGTATCAAGCCCCTTCATGGCATCCAGGACCTCTTCCATCTCCTCGAAAGTCTGAAAGATGGTCCGCACATACTGGAATATCTCTTTACCGGCCTCGGTAAGCTGAATCTTCTTGCCGGTGTGCTCAAACAGCGGCAGACCCACCGACTCCTCCAGCTGCTTGACCTGCATCGACACCGCCGGTTGGCTGAGATGGAGCTCCTGTGCCGCCCGCGTGTAGTTCAGGTGCTTTGCCACGGTGGTGAAGACTCGCATCTGTCTTAGGGTGGTATGCATGGAAATACGCTCACTTTGGTCAGTCGATCAGAAACGGCTCCCACATAGAGATCTCTATCGATATCAATGTTCGCCAAGAATCAAATTATCAGGAAATATACCATAAATCTCATATGGTATAAGTATTTTATTATGATTTTTATTAAAAGATCTGACTTCACTTAACCGTCTGCCTTTCTATACTAGCTCCACCTTACACAAGGTAGTTAGAGAGAGATTATTAACACTGACAGCACGGAAACATTTCTTCCAGATGCTGCATTTCAAGGCAACGCAATCCTAAATCAGGAGGAATCGCTAAAATGGCCAAGAAATATGATGCGGGCGTAAAAGAGTACCGCGAAACATACTGGATGCCGGAATACACCCCGGCCGACACCGATATCCTGGCGTGCTTCAAGGTTGTTCCACAGCCTGGCGTACCCCGTGAAGAGGCCGCAGCCGCTGTTGCCGCCGAGTCTTCCACCGGTACCTGGACCACCGTTTGGACCGATCTGCTGACCGACCTCGACTACTACAAGGGGCGTGCTTACGCCATCGAGGACGTCCCCGGTGACGACTCCTGCTTCTACGCCTTCATTGCCTATCCGATCGATCTGTTCGAGGAAGGCTCCGTAGTCAACGTATTCACCTCCCTGGTCGGTAACGTATTCGGCTTCAAGGCGGTACGTGCCCTGCGTCTGGAAGACGTACGCTTCCCGCTGGCCTACGTGATGACCTGTAATGGTCCGCCTCACGGCATCCAGTCCGAGCGCGACAAGATGAACAAGTACGGTCGTCCGCTGCTGGGTTGCACCATCAAGCCGAAGCTGGGTCTCTCCGCCAAGAACTACGGCCGCGCCTGCTACGAAGGTCTGCGCGGCGGTCTCGACTTCACCAAGGACGACGAGAACGTCAACTCCCAGCCTTTCATGCGCTGGCGTGAGCGCTTCAACTACGTGGTTGAAGCCATCCACAAGGCAGAGGCCGAGACCGGTGAGCGCAAGGGTCACTACCTGAACGTTACCGCGCCGACCCCTGAAGAGATGTACAAGCGTGCCGAGTACGCCAAAGAGCTGGGTGCTCCGATCATCATGCACGACTACCTGACCGGCGGTTTCACTGCCAACACCGGTCTGGCCCAGTGGTGTCGTGACAACGGCATGCTGCTGCACATCCACCGCGCCATGCACGCGGTACTCGACCGTAACCCCCACCACGGTATCCACTTCCGCGTGCTGACCAAGGCCCTGCGCCTGTCCGGTGGTGACCACCTCCACTCCGGTACCGTTGTCGGTAAGCTGGAAGGCGACCGTGACGCCACCCTGGGCTGGATCGACATCATGCGTGACAGCTACATCAAGGAAGACCGCTCCCGCGGTATCTTCTTCGATCAGGATTGGGGCTCCATGCCTGGCGTACTGCCGGTGGCTTCCGGTGGTATCCACGTATGGCACATGCCTGCGCTGGTCAGCATCTTCGGTGACGACTCCGTGCTGCAGTTCGGTGGCGGTACGCTGGGTCACCCCTGGGGCAACGCTGCCGGCGCGGCCGCCAACCGTGTTGCGGTTGAGGCCTGTGTCGAGGCTCGCAACCAGGGTCGCGAACTGGAGAAGGAAGGTAAGGACATCCTCACCAACGCTGCCGCTTCCAGCCCTGAATTGAAGGCCGCTATGGAGACCTGGAAAGAGATCAAGTTCGAATTCGACACTGTCGACAAGCTGGACGTCTCTCACAAGTAATCGACAGAATCGATGACTTGGCTGCCAGCCACCAGCTATCAACAGCCAGCCGTGGGCGGCCTAGCCGCCCACACATTGAGCTGGCATCTGGAAGCTGGAAGCTGGCCGCTTCAAGGTTTAGTGATTTTTCTTGAGCCAGACATTCACACTGGAACTGGCCAAAACAGAGGATTTATCTAATGAGTGAAATGCAAGACTATCAATCCAGTCTTACCGATACTGCAAGCCGCAAGTTCGAGACCTTCTCCTACCTGCCGGCCATGGACTCCGACCAGATCCGCAAGCAGATCGAGTTCATCGTCTCCAAGGGCTGGAACCCGTCCATCGAGCACACCGAGCCGCAGAACGCCACCGGTTCCTACTGGTACATGTGGAAGCTGCCCATGTTCGGTGAGACCGACGTAGACGCCATCCTGGCCGAGTGCGAAGCCTGTCACAAAGCTCACCCGAACAACCATGTTCGTCTGCTGGGCCTTGACAACTACGCCCAGTGCGCCGGTGCTTCCATGGTTATCTACCGCGGTAAGCCGGCCTGATCTCTGATCCGAGGTTTAGCTAATCACCCCCCGCGCACCGTCCTGCGGGGCGGGGGGATTCCGATTGGTAAGCTGCCAGCCGCCAGCAGCCAGCGATCAGCTGACTCACTGATCGAAATCTTGGGCTGTTGTCGAGTGAGAGTTTACTTAACAACAATGCAAATCGTCGGTTGCAGCTGTACCCCAGCCGGCAGCTGACTGCTGGAGGCATTTAGCGATGAGTGATATCGACCGCGATCAGTACTTAATCAAAGAGGAACCTTATTACCGCTCCGTGCATAATGAGGTTGAGATGTATCAAGCCGCATACGACGCTCGCATGCCGGTCATGTTGAAGGGCCCTACCGGTTGCGGCAAGTCCCGTTTCGTCGAATACATGGCGTGGAAGCTGCAAAAGCCGCTGATCACCGTGGCCTGTAACGAGGACATGACCGCCTCCGACCTGGTCGGCCGTTTCCTGCTCGATATCAACGGCACCAAGTGGCAGGACGGTCCCTTGACCGTGGCCGCCCGCATTGGCGCCATCTGCTATCTCGACGAAGTGGTCGAGGCGCGCCAGGACACCACCGTGGTGATCCATCCTCTGACCGACCATCGCCGCGAACTGCCGCTGGAAAAGAAGGGTGAGCTGCTAAAGGCCCATGCCGATTTCCAGATCGTCATCTCCTACAACCCGGGCTATCAGTCATTGATGAAGGATTTGAAGCAGTCCACCAAGCAGCGTTTCGGCGGCATGGATTTCGACTATCCGGCGACCGATGTCGAGACCGAGATTGTCACTCATGAAGGTGGCGTTGATA
Organism: Candidatus Thiodiazotropha endolucinida; assembly: GCF_001715975.1. Taxonomy (GTDB): domain Bacteria; phylum Pseudomonadota; class Gammaproteobacteria; order Chromatiales; family Chromatiaceae; genus Thiodiazotropha; species Thiodiazotropha endolucinida. The sequence continues at coordinate 9,158 of NZ_MARB01000021.1, forward strand.
AGGAGACCGCTGAGAAGCTGGTTCAGATTGCCCAACGTTCCCGCAACCTGAAAGGCCATGGTCTGGATGAGGGTATGTCCACCCGTCTGTTGGTCTATGCGGCGCAGCTAGTAGCCAAGGGTATCGACACCCAGTCTGCCTGCCAGATGGCGTTGGTTACCCCGCTGACCGACGACCCGGATATGCGCGATACCCTGAGCGCTGCGGTGAATACCTACTTCTGAGCGGCCAGCGGCATAGAGGATCAGCGGGATGCTGAATCATGTCAACATATGTAGGTGAATGGGAATGAGGGACTATCGAAGACTAACGGTTTGGTCTAAGGCGCATGAATTGACAATGATGACATACCAAATCACCAGCAAATTTCCTACTGAAGAGCACTTTGGATTAAGCAGCCAAATGCGTCGGGCTGCCATTTCGATTGCATCAAATATTGCGCAAGGATATGGGAGACAGTGTGATCGGGATTTCGCCCGCTTTCTACATATCGCCTCAGGCTCAAGCTGTGAACCGGAGTATCAGTTGGTACTTGCCGGTGACCTTGGTTATATCAATAACAATGTTATGAGACAGCCTCTGAGCACCTGTAAAGAAGTACGCCAAATGTTAGCCGGTCTCCTAAAAAAGCTGGCAGCTGGCCGCTGACAGCTGGGAGCTTTTTATGACCATCGACTTCTCAGAATACATCACATGCCTCGACGAAGGCGACCACGAGCATGCGGAAGCGCTCGAATCCTCATACCACGAGGCGCAACGCGTCATGTCGCCACGCGGCCTGCAGAACTATATCGAAGGCATGCGCGCCTTCTGCACACTGGGCCGGGGCCAGGACCTTGTCCTGACCTACATCCAGGAGATGCCCGGCGTGGCCAAGGAGGTCGGCGAGGACATCATTCCCGACATCGTCGAGGCGATGATGAAACTCTCCTCTCACACCTCGGGCAGTGTCATCACCCTGATTGTGGCCAACCTGCCGCTGGCGGCCTCCCGCCTTGGCGATGCCGAAGTCATGCGCAGCTTCCTCAAGCTGCTGCACCAGATGACAGGCAAGGCACCGCGCGGTCTGCGCCCGATGATGGAGAACCTGGACGAACTGCTCTCCAAGCTGACACTGGGTGGTCTCCGGCGCTGGGTCATGTGGGGTGCGCAGGCTCACCAGCGCGACCTCGATGGCCAACTGGCCTACTTCGGACTGCAGACCGAGTCTTCCCGCTCAATTCTGCAGTCGGAAAGACGCGGCACCCTGTTTATCGACAACCAGCGCAAGCTCAACTTCTACCTGCGGGCGCTCTGGGCAAGGGCCTTCTTCATGCGGCCCACCGCGGGCGATTTCGAATCGCGCCAGGGTATACGCCCCTATATCGAGGATTTCCAGGTCCATGTACCGGACGCCTTCGACCCATTCCGCGGTATCGACGGCATGGAGGTCTACCGCGCCACCGTGTCACACGCAGCCGCACACATGGTCTACACCCGCGAGCCGATCTCCGCGGAACAGCTCTCCCAGGCGCAGATGCGCATGATCGAACTCTTCGAGGATGCCCGCGTCGAGTACCTCGCCTACAGCGAGTTTCCCGGCCTGCGCAAACTCTGGCTGCAGTTCTTCACCGCCGAGCCGGGTGAGAAAGACGAACTCGGCAAACCCCACGAGACCATGGACCTGATGCTGCGCACCACCCGCGCCATCATGGACCGCGACTATCGTGACGAGTTGGAGGTGATCAACCAGGTTGCTGACGACTACTACGCGCAGCTGCAGGAAGACCCCTACAATCCGCGCATGGCGTGGATGGCGGGCGTCGACTTCTACAACCGGATCGTCGAGATCGCCAAAATCCCCAGCGTACGCATCCTCAGCGAGTGGCCGATCCCCTACCGTGACGACAACCGCTACTTCTGGGAGTTCTCCGAGAACATGTTCGAGTCCCAGGGCGTCGACTACATGCCTGCGACCCATGGCACGGTACGGCGACACGTCAATATCATGGAGTTCGTCAACGAGATCGACTCGGAGATGACCCATGACAACCCGGACGAAATACTGGTGCTCTCCTCCGAGCTTTTCCCCTATGAGGATGACCTGGAGACCACCAAAAGCTGGAACGAAGCCGAAGGCGTGGAACCGATCTCCGATCCGTACCACTATAATGAGTGGGACTACCACGTGCAGCTCGCGAGACCCGACTGGGCTACGGTTATCGAACGCAAGCAGGGCCGTGGCGATCCCGAAATCATGGACGAGATTCTCACCAAGCATAAGCCGATCGCCTCGCGCATTCGCCACCTGATCGATGCACTGCAACCACAGGGTATCGTACGCCGTCGCGGCTACGAGGAGGGCGAGGAGCTGGATCTCAACGCGGCGATTCGCGCCATGATCGACATCCGCCGCGGGGTCATGCCAAACCCGCGGATCAACATTCGCATCCCCCGCCATATCCGCGACCTGTCGATTGTGCTGCTGCTCGACCTCTCCGAGTCGACCAACGAAAAGATCGGTGATATCGCCGAGGGTGAAGAGGGTTACCAGGATCAGGAGAGTATCCTTGACCTTACCCGGGAATCGGCCGGTCTGCTCTCCTGGGCGATCGACTCCATCGGCGACAACTTTGCGGTGCACGGTTTTGCTTCGGACGGCCGTCACGACGTGCAGTACTACCGTTTCAAGGACTTCGAGCAGACCTACGACGACGAAGCCAAATCACGGATGGCAGGCATGAAGGGCGGCCTCTCCACCCGTATGGGTGCGGCACTGCGCCACGCCGGCTGGCATCTGACCCAACAGAATGCACAGAAACGACTGGTGCTGCTGGTCACCGACGGTGAACCGGCCGACATCGATGAACGGGATCCCCAGTATCTGCGCCATGACGCCAAGAAGGCGGTGGAAGATCTGGCGATGCAGGGCGTCTATACCTACTGCCTGACCCTGGACCCCAATGCGGATCGTTATGTAGCGAGAATCTTCGGCGAGAACGGCTACTCCATCGTGGATAACGTGGAGCGACTGCCGGAGAGATTGCCGAGTGTCTTTGCTGCGCTGACCGGATAGTCATTCACAAGGTTTTTTGATTATTGTCCGCAAATGAACGCCAATAAACGCAAAATTACTTTTTTAAGTTTAAACTCACACCCGACAAGGGAGGTTGGGTAGAACGTTACACTGGGTGCCCTCGAACGTAAGTTCCACTATTTATCTGTACATTCCTTCTCTTTCGAGACTGTAGATACACAGGGTGCTTGCCGTACCCAGGCAATTGAGATATTGACAGTAATTAATTCAAGAAAAACCATTTGCGTTTATGAGCGTTCATTTGCGGACTTTTACTGTTTGGGATGTGGTTTTGGAAACGGTAGCACCCGCTTCACCCGCGCTTCACAGCCACTCTCTTTGAAGCGCACCTCCATGATATCGAGGGCCTTTTTGAAATCGCCGATCAATCGAGTGTGCAGTTCTCGGGCCTGACCGTCATAATAGATCAGATCGATCGGGGCAGGATCCGTGAGACTGTCTCTTTCCTGATCACGGCGGAATTTCCAGGCCAGCCGGATCAGCTTACCCCCTTCCCCATCCCGTACTGCGTAGGCCTGATTGTCGACAAAGATCACCTCATCCTCATCGATCACTGCCTGGATCTGCATAGTGCGGACAGGGATGAAGATATGTTCGTAGTGGCAACGGGACAACATCAGCCGGCACTGATTGTAGAGCGGCGAGGGAATGGTCAGGCGCTCACAGGCAAGTTCGTCAGGTCGAAAGAAGGTCTCGCTCAGGCTACCACTCATACCAGGGTCCGTTAATTCTCATCCAACCGCCCCTAAGCCTCAATCATCTTCACCCAGCTCAGGATTCCACCCCTTATCCTTGGCTTCGCTAATCGCCCGCTGATAGATACGACTGTGTCGCTCCGCCAGCTCCGGTGGGAGGTTCGAAACCAGGTGACCGTATTTTTCCCACTCTTTGGTGACTTTGTCATAGAGGTCATTAATCCCCTGTACCAACCAACCCTCACAGGTCTCAGTCTCGGGAATCAGGCCGAACACCCAGGCATCACGAATGATGTTGCCGGTGGGGTTCATGGCGCCGGTAGGGTCCTTGTCTATACCCTGGTATCGCTTTTCTGCCATTTTGGAAAACACGCTCTTATTGGTAATTACTGAAAAATATCGCTTAATTCAGGCTGGATTTGCTTGATTCCACATTATTATACCGGTTTGATTTCAACGCTATATAACCCGTTTAAGATATTAACAATCGACCTCATGGATCAGCACTCAACACCACTGTGTGAGTATCTTCCGCGCATTGACGATTTTCAACTATACCGATTTTGTCCTGCATCGTGACGAGTCTATAGTACAAACTTAAACGATAAGCATTAAATTATAATAAACATAAGAATATTTTGGGTTTACTTATAAACATACTGTCTGTAAGGTTTGTTGCCAATCCCGCAAACATCGTGTGGTTTAAAGAGAGAGATCCTCTCAAACTGACAGATTCAAAAACCGGAGTAGACAAATGGCATTAGACCAATCATCCCGTTACTCGGACCTCAGCCTGAAGGAAGAGGATCTCATTGCCGGCGGCCAGCATATCCTGTGCGCCTACAAGATGAAGCCCGCCTCAGGCTATGGCTTCCTCGAGGTAGCCTCCCACTTCGCCGCCGAATCCTCCACCGGCACCAACGTCGAGGTCTGCACGACCGACGACTTCACCAAGGGCGTGGACGCGCTTGTCTACCACATCGACGAAGCGACCGAGGAAATGCGCATCGCCTACCCGATCGATCTGTTCGACCGCAACATGATCGACGGCCGTATGATGCTGGTCTCCTTCCTGACCCTCACCATCGGCAACAACCAGGGCATGGGCGACTGCGAGTACGCCAAGATGTACGACTTCTTCATGCCGCCACGCGCCATCCAGCTGTTCGACGGTCCGGCCAAGGATATCTCCGACCTGTGGCGTATGCTGGGTCGTCCGGTGGTTGACGGCGGTTACATCGCCGGTACCATCATCAAGCCCAAGCTGGGCCTGCGCCCCGAACCTTTCGCAGAAGCGGCCTATCAATTCTGGCTGGGTGGCGATTTCATCAAGAACGACGAGCCCCAGGGCAATCAGGTCTTCTGTCCCGCCAAGAAAGTCTATCCCCTGGTCTACGACGCCATGAAGCGCGCCATGGACGAGACCGGCGAGGCCAAGCTCTTCTCCGCCAACATCACCGCGGACGACCACGCCGAGATGATCGCCCGCGGCGAGTTCATCCTCGATGCCTTCGGCCCAGACGCCGACAAGGTAGCCTTCCTGGTCGACGGCTACGTGGGCGGTCCGGGTATGGTCACCACCGCCCGTCGCTACTTCCCCGGCCAGTACCTGCACTACCACCGTGCCGGTCACGGCGCCGTCACCTCCCCCAGTTCCAAGCGCGGCTACACCGCCTACGTGCTGGCCAAGATGTCACGCCTGCAGGGCGCCTCCGGTATCCATGTCGGTACCATGGGCTACGGCAAGATGGAGGGGTCCAAAGACGACCGCAACATCGCCTACATCATCGAGCGCGACGAGTACCAGGGCCCAGCCTACAACCAGAAGTGGTACGGCATGAAGCCCACCACCCCGATCATCTCCGGCGGCATGAACGCCCTGCGTCTGCCCGGCTTCTTCGAGAACCTGGGCCACGGCAACGTGATCAACACCGCAGGTGGCGGCTCCTACGGTCACATCGACAGCCCGGCTGCCGGTGCCACCTCCCTGCGTCAGGCCTATGAGTGCTGGAAGGCCGGCGCAGATCCCATCGAGTGGGCCAAGGAGCACAAAGAGTTCGCACGTGCTTTCGAATCCTTCCCGCACGATGCGGATGCGATCTTCCCAGGTTGGCGCGAAAAGCTGGGTGTGCACAAATAAGCACTGCCCGGTAAGTCAACTGGCATTTATAAGCCCCCGCAAGGGGGCTTTTTTTCGCCAACGGTTTGATTAACCAAAATAAACACAAAGCAGCATCGGCGGGGTTGAGCCGCACCATTTGATCTAGTACAGGAATAACCCTAATTATTTAAGTAGAATATCGCAGAGATCATCTGCCTTACATTTTTTGAATCTGGAGTCCCCATGAGTGCCGACACCGAGCAATACCTGGTCAAACAGGAACCCTACTACCAACCTCAGGAAGATGAGATTGAGCTCTATGAGGCTGCCTACGCCGAAAGACTCCCGGTGATGATCAAGGGACCGACCGGTTGCGGAAAGTCACGCTTCGTAGAACACATGGCCTGGCGGCTTGGCAAACCCCTGATCACGGTGGCCTGTAACGAGGATATGACCGCATCGGATCTTGTCGGCCGCTACCTGTTGGATTCCGAAGGGACACGCTGGCTGGATGGGCCACTGACCGTAGCCGCCCGCATCGGCGCCATCTGCTATCTCGATGAGGTGGTGGAAGCCAGACAGGACACCACCGTTGTGATCCACCCCCTGACAGATCATCGGCGAACCCTGCCTCTCGATAAAAAAGGCGAAGTGTTGGACGCCCATGAGAATTTCCAACTGGTGATCTCCTATAACCCGGGCTATCAGAGTTTGATGAAGGATCTCAAACAGTCAACCAAACAGCGCTTCTCTGCGCTCGATTTCGATTATGCACCATCAGCCCTGGAGGCCTCGATTATCGCCAAGGAGACCGGTATCGACGAAGAGAAAGCCACCAGGCTGGTGAAGATCGGTGAGACAGCACGCAACCTGAAAGGACACGGTCTGGACGAAGGCATCTCGACCCGGTTGCTGGTCTATGCCGCGAGACTGGTAAAACGTGGTATCAAACCCAGGGCCGCCTGCCGCATGGCCCTGGTCAGACCGATCACTGACGACAAGGACATTGTCGCAACCCTCGATCATGCGATTGAGGCTGTTTTTGGATAGGGCTTTTTACAAGCCGCATGACACCCATGATCGAAGCGAAGGGTACGGCTTGCTGCATCGAGGCCGTCTATCCCAAGTAGCCAAAATGATATGTACATTTGCAACCATTCGCGTTCATTTGCGGCCTTCTGAATAAACGGTATATGCAAGCCCAATGACACAAGAGCGAGAGCAACTCAACTGCGGCTTCCGGGAGATCGACCCGGTCTTTGACGATTGCCTGGCCAACGCCCGCCGCCATATGAGCGACGCGGGGGTTGACGCCTATCTGGAAGGGGCCTCCCTGACCTGCAAAATCGGCCGCGGCGTGGAACCGGTCATCGTGTTCCTCGAAGAGATGCCGGAGATCACAGCCCGGGTGGGTGAGGCGGTTATTTCCAAGATATCGCAAACCGTATGGAAGATCTCGCGCAGTCCCAACGGCAAGGCGATACTCCCTTTTCTGCAGATGCTGCCCGAGGCGAGCCGCAGGCTGGGCAGCGCAGAACTGATGGAGCGCTTTATCGATCTGCTGCTGGAGATGATGGAGCAGACATCCGGTTCCATTCACGGTTTTCATACCACCATACCCAGCCCTTCCCTGCCGGATCTGTTGAAAAAAACCCCCTATCTGCTGAGCCAGCTATCCTGCGAGGGATTCCGTAACTGGGTCGACTACGGGATCCGCAACTACCGTACCCATCCACAGCGCCAGATCGACTACTTCAGCCTGCAGTCCGCCGACAGCCGGGCAATTCTGCAGCGTGAGCGGCACGGGACCCTGTTCGCCGATCACGAACGCAAACTCGATCTCTACCTGAAATCCCTGTGGCGCACCAAGGACCACTTCGTCCCCTACTCGGAAGGCTTCGACGAACTGCGCAAACCCATGCCCTACTACGACTCACTGGGGATACGCATACCCGATGTGTATGACGATTTTCACGGTGTCGCCGGAATCGACCGCTACCGTGCGCTGTTGGCACATGTCGCCGGTCACAAACGCTGGACCGGCCATGTGGTCGCGGACAATTACAGCCCCTTTCAGCGTGTCGCCATCGAGACCTTCGAGGATGCCAGGGTCGATCTGCTCGTCACCCGGGAGTATCCCGGTTTGCGCAATACCCTCCTGAAACTGCACCCCGCACCCGGCGAGGAAGACTGTGATCCGGAAAAAGAGTCCTGCATCCGACACCGGTTGGCGATGTTCTCATATGCAGCCTTGAATCCGGATCACGGCTACACCAATCCCGACCTGCTGGAGTTTCTGGGTCGCTTCAGTTCAGCGCTGACCGACAGTCTATCGAGCACCCAGGAGATGGCCGGGCTTGCCATTTCCTATATCGCCCGTACCCGCCGTCAGGCGGATCTCTCCGCCAATGTCTATTTCACGGATACCGAAGTGAGCTACCGTGACGACAACCGCCACATGTGGATCTTCATTGAAGAGGGAGATGAGGAAGAGATGTTCGATGCGGAGCAAAAGCGCAAAACATCGGACGAGGAGGTCGAGGGTCTGCCACCCCGCCACTACCCGGAGTGGGACTACAAGAGTAAGACCTACAACCCGGACTGGGTCAGTCTGTATGAGAGCCTCCATCCCCAGGGAGATGCCGGTTTTATCGATGCCCTGCTGCAAAAGCACCAGACCATGGCGAAACAGCTGAAACGCCTGCTGGATCTGCTCAAACCGCAACAGTATGTGCGTATACGCTACCAGGAGGAGGGTAGCGAGCTCGATCTCGATGTGGCGATCCGGTCATTAATCGAATACAAGAGCGGCCACAATCCCGATCCGCGGATCAACATGAGTCATCGCAACGATGGGCGGGATATTACGGTAATGCTGCTGATCGACCTATCCGAGTCTGTGGACCAGATCCCCGAGGGCTCCCAGCAATCGATACTGCAGCTCAGCCAGGAGGCGGTCTCCCTGTTGGGCTGGGCTATCGAACAGTTGGGTGACAGCTTCGCGATCGCCGGTTTCTCATCCAACACCCGGCATGAGGTCCGATACCAGCACATCAAAGGATATGCCGAACACTGGAACGATGCGGTCAAAGGGCGTCTGGCCGCCATGCAGGCAGGCTGGTCAACCCGCATGGGGGCCGCCATCCGCCACGCCTCACACTATCTGGGCGCCAGGCAGGCAGATAAGAAGCTGATGCTGATACTCACCGATGGGGAACCCGCCGATATCGATGTCCACGATGACCGCCTGCTCATCGAGGACAGCCGCAAGGCCGTACTGGAAGCGGAACAGGAGGGCATCTATACCTACTGCATCAACCTTGATCCCCAAGCCGATGACTATGTGAGAGATATTTTTGGTCACCAATTCACGATCATCGACCGGATTGAGCGGTTGCCGGAACTGCTGCCTAGACTTTTCATGGCCTTGACGAAATAGCTTAAATACAGATCACTCCCCGCTTCAGATATCCCTTGCTAAAAAAACCATGCATTAATTACACCTTTTATGCTGTCTTTTGCGGATTATCATAATGCGACAGATCATTTATCGCCGATTCATCCTATGCATGTATAATTACTTGTTTACTTGATCTGCATTTAAGCATCAACGCATGAAACAGACAGACGATCTTCGCATTAAGGCAATCAAAGAACTGAGCCCCCCCGCTCAGATTCATCAAGAACTTCCCATCACGGAAAAGGCGGCCGATACTGTGTATTCGACACGGCAGCGGATACATCACATTTTGCATGACGAAGATGACCGACTACTGGTTATTATCGGGCCCTGTTCGGTACATGACCCCGAAGCCGCCATGGAGTATGCCCGGCGTTTACAACCGGTGCGCGAACGGCTGAAGGATGATCTTGAAGTGGTGATGCGCGTTTATTTTGAAAAACCCAGGACTACAGTCGGCTGGAAGGGATTGATCAACGATCCGACCCTTGACGACAGATTCGAGATCAATTCGGGTTTGCGCCTGGCCAGAAAACTCCTTCTGGACATCAATAATCTGGGGGTTCCAGCCGGCACGGAATACCTGGACCTGATCAGTCCGCAATATATCGCCGACCTGATCAGCTGGGGCGCAATTGGCGCCCGCACAACCGAAAGCCAGGCCCACCGTGAACTCGCATCGGGCCTCTCATGTCCGGTGGGATTCAAGAACGCAACCAACGGCAGTATGCGGGTCGCTCTCGATGCAATTCGTTCGTCCTCCCGCCCCCACCATTTCCTGTCAGTCACCAAGGAGGGCAGGTCCGCTATCTTCTCAACACATGGCAACCAGGATTGCCACGTTATTCTTAGAGGCGGCAGCCGTCCCAACTATGACTCGGAGAGTATCAACATTGCAGCGGAGGAGATGGAAAGCAATGGTCTGAAAGCCAGGGTGATGATCGATTTCAGCCATGCCAACAGCCGCAAGCAACATCCCCGACAGCTCCTCGTAGGACGCGATGTGGCCAGCCAGATTGCACGGGGAGACCAACGTATCATGGGAGCCATGATCGAGAGTTTTCTGATCGAGGGTAGACAGGACAGAATAGAGGGTGAGACCCTGGCCTATGGCCAGAGTATTACGGACGCCTGTATCAGTTGGGAAAACAGTGAGCCACTATTGGAAACCTTGGCCGAAGCAGTCAGACAACGGCGTGAATTCGTTGCAGCGGCTTGATGCCATAAAGTAGAGAAACCGGATGATTCCAGATGCCTGAAGAAGCAATTGAGTTATTGGTATTAGGTAACACCACACCTGAAGTTGAGGCCTATCTAGATGCCTTGCGTAACAATGGCAACCCGGCACACGCCACACGCCACACGCATCGAGCATGATGCCGATCAGCTGGGCTCAGCACTGAAAGAGAAAAGATCACTGGATCTGTTGCTCTACACCATCGAAAACGAAGCGCTGGACACAACACATCTATTTGCCATCATTGGCGCTATCAATCCTATCATTCCCGTTGTCGCCGTATGTGACTCGCCCGATGAAGAGCTGCAGCTGGATCTGATGCGGCAGGGCGTTACAGACCTGGTGCAACGAAAAAATCATCCGCATCTTGTGCAGGTAATTCTTCGCGAACACAAGCATCTCAGTGGCATGCGCCGCTTGCAGCGGCTGGAGCGCCAGCTTGAAGAAGCCGAGGAGCGCTGTGATGCGCTTACGGAAAGCTCTAGAGATGCCATCGCCTATGTACATGAAGGTATGCATGTCACTGCCAACCGCGCCTATTTAGAGCTGTTCGGGCTCGCCGGGGAGGATGAAATCGAGGGGCTCCCCATACTGGACATGATTGCATCCGCCGAACATCAGACGTTTAAAAAACTGCTGCGCAAACTGAGTGCCGATAGTGACTATTCAAGTGAAGTGAAAACCACGTGCGTTCGCGACAACGGCACCGAATTCAGTGCAGAGCTCCATTTCACGCCCGCCAGTATAGATGGTGAAGCATGCACACAAGTCATCATCCGCGATCAATCGATCTCCAGGGAAGTCGAGGAAAAGCTGCGCCTGCTCAGTACCCAAGATGTACAGACGGGTCTCTACAACCGCCAATATTTCATTGGCCAACTGGACGAAGAAGCCAAACATCACTTTGATCGCGGTCAAAACCCACAGACGCTGCTTTACATCACTCTGGACAATTTCACAGAAATACGCAGTAAAACCGGTATCAAAAAGAGCGATGCGCTGCTGCTGGAGATTGCGGGGGAGATTCGTAAAATTGTCTCGAAAAACGATCTTCTCGCACGTTTTGGCGATCATACCTTTACCATTCTCACTGCAAAGCAGGAGCTGGCGGCTACTGAAGAAAAAGCCCGTAAAATCTGTGACACCGTAGCCTCTCATACCTTTCAGGAAAGCGACAGCGACATCAATCCAAGCTGCAGCATCGGTGTGGTTTTCTCATCCGATGATGTACTCAGCGGCCACGATTTTATTACCCAAGCCTACCATGCCTGCGAGCACGCCCGTTCCAATGGCGGCAACGATTTCTATATCACCGACAGCCAAATTCCGGAAGACACGCAAACTACGGCCAGTGAGGCCAATCTCAGCAATCTGATTCGCTATGCCTTCGAAAACAATCAGTTTCAATTGGCGTATCAACCCATTGTCAGCCTACATGGCGATACCAGGGAGAACTATGCGATCACAGTCCGCCTGATTGATGAAAGCAAGGAGGAGATCCAACCCGAGCATTTTCTCAACCAGGTCAAATCACTGAACAGAATGCCGGAACTGGATCGTTGGGTCATTCGCCATGCCATCGATGAACTCGCGACACAGCGTAAACAAGGTAAAAAAATCAATTTCCTGATCAGTATTTCCGGCGCAACGCTGGAAGATGACACCTTGTTGCTGTTCATTTGCGATTGCCTGCGGGATTACGAAGCCAAAGGCTCCTGGGTGACCTTTCAGTTCGATGACGATGAGGCCCGATCACACCTGCACCAACTGCAGAAACTGGCTGAGGGATTGAAAAAGATTAAATGTAAAACCTGCTTGGGTCATTTCGGCTTAGCGAAAAAGCCCGAAGCCATTCTCAATAGTTTCCCCCTGGATTTCATTCAATTTCACAGCTATTTCCTCTCCGATCTGTTCGAAAATCAAGACAAGCAGGATGCCTTGAATCATCTCAATGAAGTGATACAGGCAGAAAATATCAAGACCATTGCCTCAGGTGTGGAGGATGCCAGCAGTCTGGCCATTCTCTGGTCAATCGGCGTCAACTATATTCGCGGTTATTTTATCCAGGAACCTTCAGCATCCATCGATTACGATTTCCATACTGATTGAGGCTGACCCTTGCGGAACGGGCAAAAGATTGAGATGCCACTGTCGCCCCCCCTAGGGCCTGTTAACACTAATCCAATACGCCCTGTTGTGCCTGAAAAAGCGCCAATCAAGGCGCGAGGAGAGAGGTTTGGTTATTCCAAATGAGCGACGAGCAACGCCGAGTGGCGCTTTTTCAGGCGCAACCCGAAGGGCTGGGGCTGTTTTTGCGCCCAGCGGCGTTATCATTCGCTCATGTAGCATAACTACACCTCGCTCATTCTGCCTTGCTGGACACAAAAACAGCCCCAGCAGGGCGTATTGGATTAGTGTTAACAGGCCCTAGGCATTAGCCTCTCGCCCGCCAATATTGCGTATCATGACGAAAGAAGCCGGCCAGAAACGGAACCGACCAAGATAGCAGCTACCAGGGCATAAATGAGTTCCAGAATGTCATCGGCCGGGATGCATCATGAATATTGTAGTTCATCGAATGCATGTCCCGTTGGATGTTATAGGTTGCGTGGGTCATCGTCTTAATGGACTCTTCCATGGAATCCATACTTGTGAGCATTGGTTCCAGGGTTCTGACATCCTGGGCCATCGATTCCACACTGACAGCCATGGTACGTACATTGGCTGAGAGTTGACCGACGCTGTCGGTCATGGTCATGAGATTGCTTGACATGATATTCATATTGGAATCTACGCTCAGGGCCAGGAAATGGATATCCTTGGCGAGACTGAAGATCAAATAGAATCCATATGCCGCCAGCAATATAAATGCAAAAAGAGAGGGATAGACGATCAGTTCCCAGCGCCGCGCGCTGGTTTCGAACGCCATTGACAGGCGATCCATCGAGTCCTGAGTATCTCTGCTGTCTGCCTCAGCACCCCTATCCTCTACCTGATCATTCAGGGGTTTCTTGTCGTCTTTTTCAAACATACTATCTCGACCTAATACTAATTCTATGATTCTGGTCATAACGAATAGTAGCATAGCAACCGTTTATCACAATCAAAGTGTGTTGATACGCTAATAGAAACGAAACAATATCAGCACCAAACAGGCATAAAAAAACCGGGCATTGGCCCGGTTTTTAATTTTTATTACAATTAGTTAGCTTATTACCACAGCTTTATTATGGTTTAGAACTCTCCTGTCGCACCCCGATTCATGATGTCCAGGATATAATCCTTGACCAGTAAGGCCTCCTCCTTGAGATCAGGTGGCAGAGGCTTCCCACCATAGATCATCATGTCCATGTTCAGTGCAGTCAGCCAGAGCCTTCCCTGTTGATCCTCGATCAAGGTGATTCTGCATGGCAGATAAGCCGAATAGGCGTCAGAATAATCGAGCATCTTGGCCGCGATCAGTGAATTACAGAACAGATAGATCTTCACGAAGCGGTATTTCTCACCACTCTTTGCCTCAATATCCTTGTACAGTGGAAGCTCACCTACATTCGACATATTGTGCTCGTTGGCGACAAATTTCATGGTCTCTTCCACATCCTCCCAGGTGAGATCTTCCGCCACCGGAACCTTCCAGATGCTCGCTTCAGCCACATTCTTGGTAGACATGGTAGCCTGCGCAAATTCCATGAACATCTTACCCGCTTCAGGATCGAATTCTTGAAACTCCTTGTTATACTTCACATAGATGGCAGCCGCGCCCATGACTACCAAAAGCCCAATCAGGGCGAACAGATTTTTTATCATCCCCATCTCTCTCTCCAACGAACAACCAATAATATAGAATTGAGAATCCCAAACGACACAGCGCTATTACACACTTATTGGCTGATGTACTTGGGATACAACGCAGCTGTCAGCGCATAGAACTCTTTACTGCCTTTTCCTCTCGGATCCAGTTCATATACAGCCAAACCCTCACTGAAAGATCTGCGAAAAACCGTTCTTTGACAGAGGCGGTATTTTATAAAATCCACATCCGGCAGAGATACCAGGGCAGCAGCAGCTTCATCGGATTCCCTGATCGCATGGTGGGTATCGGCCCGGTTGATGAATGCCAACAAATCAGGACGATCGCCATCCACAGCCTCATCGAGAAAATTGATGAACCGCTGAGTCGACCAGATATCGGCCTGAGAAGGGGGTACTGGAATCACTACCCGATCAGCCAGCGCCAATGCCAATTTCATCGAATCGATATCGGAAGTCCCGACATCAATCAGTACTTCATCATAACCCGCGAGTTTCTTTCTGGACAATGCCGATGCGTTCTTAATATTCAGATAGGGTTCATATCCCTCCTCTGTCCGAACCTCGGATACATCACTCAAGGTCGCCTGCGGATCGGCGTCTATGACCAGTACTTCAGCCTCTGCCATTTCCAACCAGACAGCCAGATTGAAGGTCACCGTGCTTTTGCCGGACCCTCCTTTCAGACTACCGATTACTGTGATCATACACTCCCCTTTATTATATTATCGGTCATGTTTGCGCGCTTTATCCGGGAATATACAGAGTGCTTTTATTATCTATCGTCAGCCTCTCTATAACCTCAGTCCACCGGCAAGTATTGCGAAACCCTCGGCCACTCCTGCTGCCCGGCCAACTTATACCATGCCCCTTCACCGTCACCCCGTCCATCATACCAGTTGATACCGTATCGGTTCGGCACATCGGGCCGCCGCATCGGATGTGACATTCCAGGATAGGACATTGCCATTTGAGGTTGCCATTCCCGCCTCATAGTATCGTAATTGGCCCAACCGGGCCGCCTCCATTGATAGTTTGCTGCAGGATATGATCCGGCGGCATACCTATCCGGTATACCGCGATAGCGATATCCATCCCATACCGGTCGTTTTAGTGGACGGAAACGATGTCCTGTGAAAGGAGTTTGCCCTGTATATCGAGGGGCGGCATAGCCACGGGGAATCGGGTATCCGACACTATCTCCCCGCCAACGGTATCTGTCGTTCGAGTGAGCCACCGAAAACTGATTGTACCTGTCAAGGTATCGATATGGATCATAATGTGATGATGCCAAACCTGGCATAGGTATCCAGGAACGATCATAACCGATGCGCATCGGATCCCAGGGATTGTAACCATAATCCTGCATACCCGGTACTGCGGGACTTCGTCGTCTCTGTTGGTCCATGTAGTTACTAGGTTGCTGTACCTTGAGCGGGCGATAGACATAATGGTTGGGTATTTCAAGCTGTGCAGGCCGATAGGTCCACCTCGGCGGAGCCTCTCTCAGCCGCTCCCTTTCCATGGGCCTGAATCTGTACTGACTGTTGGGGCCATACTTCAGGTATCCTGCACGGGCAGATTGAGCCGCAGGTCGCCAATAGAATTGCTTGGGGACAGCCGCTCCCTGTGCTCCCTGGGAGCCAGGATTGTAAATATTCGTCGGCATTGCATATGCCCCGTTGTCGGGCCTTTTATAAGGTGCAGGACTTGTATTTGGCATCCTGGAAACGAGGCTCTTGTGACGACCGGCGTAGCCCTTCCAGGGTCTGAAGCTATAGGATTGCGGCCTATGCAGAGAGTAATTGTTACCACGCGTCCAAGCCGTAGGCCTAGCGTTTTGTTCCGGCTGAGGGGAGAAGTTGTTCCAGTTTACATCCCGGTGGTTCTGACTCTGGATTGGCCGCCATTTGCCTGTACCAGGATAGGAGGCACCCTCCACTGCAAACGTCAACGGCATAAGCATCACGGAGATTATCCCTGTAATCAGTAGTGCATACGTCTTGTTTCTCATCTTGATTACCTGTTAATTTGGTCCATCATCTATTTATGCAGCCCTGACTCGTCACTTCTATGCGGCCCAGTGTGGGACTGGACAGTAAGGTGAAGACGAACTCCTAGACCTGTTTCAATTTACAACACAGTTTAGCGGTAAACAGGTCTGTACAAAACCACCACTGTGCTGTTTTTGCATGAAGTCGATTGGAATCAATAGATGCAGTGCAACGATCGTCATCAGGAACCCCCTATTCAGGACGGAACATCGGCGCTTGATAGGCATCGGTAAATGCAGGATTGTAGGGAAATGATTGTGAACGCCCCCAATTCCCGCCGCGCTTCTTATCCAGTCTTTTATCAGGACGGAACTTATAGGCCCCCTGTCGCTGAATTTCCGGTTGGCCGTGACTATAACCACCGGATGAATGAATTGACCGGTTATCACTTCGATCCGGCTGCCAGGATTGATTGTAGAGTTCATTCCTCCGCTTAATGCGGAGTTGCTCGTCCGGGGTCAGTTCACGAAATCTAAACCCGTCCATGTGAGGGGTGATGGTATGCCTCTCTTCTACCGGCCTATAGACGCCACGGGGAAGACCTGGCGGTGTCTCGGCATAATCGATAACCGATGACGGATTGAGGGTCGACTGGTTTGGGAGACGGATATTAGCGGAGTCGTCAGATGATTCAATGAGCTTCTCTTCTTCCTCATTCAAGGGACGCCAGCGATAGTGATCTTGCTGCAAGCCCAATCTGTTTTGAGTCTGGCTGCGGAACTGAAAATCGGCATAGGGCTCCCTTGCCAGGACATCACCAAGACCAACCAGACACAAGAGAGAGACTAACCAGAGCAATGCATCAATACGCAAACTACCACTCCATTTTGCCAAAATGAGTATAGACCATACCGACAGAGGCAGGACCTGGTTGAGTGGTAATCGACCGCCTAACGTCCGGGTTTAGCCTCACCAACCCGGCACCATAACAAGTAGTGTGCAGCTACTGTGGCCTGTCTGCAGCGATGGATTAACAAGCCAAAAACTACTTCAGCCTTATCCCTCTTCTCGCGGCCCTTTTGCGTATCGGAAATTCCGTCACATTTGAGGCCGGCTTGGGAACCGTCTTTGTTTGCTGGGTATCGGATCCCGGTGATCCATTGCCCTTGCTCTTGGCCGATGCCGCTTTCTTTTTCGCCGCCTGTTTTTTCAGGGCCGAAGGGCGCTTTTTTTGCTTGGGATTGCTGGTTGCCTGTTTTCTGGAATCACCTTTCGTCCTACCCTTCCCTTTCTCAGCGAGCTTGACCTGCTTTTTCTTGACACTCTTTTTCTGTTTCCCAACGGCATCAGCTTTAGTGGCCTGCTTTCTTGGTTTGAGGTCTTCTGCCGACTGATCCCCAGGTGTATCCACTGAAACCTTAGATGGGGCCGCCACTTTTTCTTTCGGGCGCTGACTGGCTTTGTCAGTAGTCGTCGCAGGCGCGGCAGCAACCGGCACATCTTCGCTAGCAGATGATGGTGACCCAGTCTGGGGTGTCGTTGCGCCACCACTGCCTGAGCCGCCAGCCGTACCGCCTCCCTTTTTTACGCCCGGCTGGGCATCCGGTAGCTGAGGGGCCTTGCCTTTCCGAAATAGTCCTTTAAACATTTGCCCGATCACCAGGAATATCGCCCTGATCAGATAGAACAGCATAGTGACGACAGCGATGACTTTTTGCCAAATCCTGATAGGTAGGGAGTCGTTTTTCACAACCTCGGATTTAGCCTCGGGAGAGACCTGCGTATGGGCAACTGCAGGTATTGCCTCGGCCGGTTTCTTTTCACTATCCTCATCAGGACTGCTTCCAGCCGGTGCGGTAGTGGCGGCCACTTCCATAATATCCTTACTGGCGGCAATACAACCTAAAGGTATCACAATCAATGTCAACACCGTGGAGACCAGTACACCGGAGGCCAAGGATATCGCCATTCCCTGGAAAATCGGATCGAAAAAAATCACCGATGAACCACAGACCAGTGCGAATGCTGTAATCATGATCGGACGGGTCCGTGTCTTACAGGCCATGATCACGGAGTCGACCACGGAGGTACCCTGCTGAACCTGATGGATGGAGAAATCGACCAGCAGGATCGAATTACGCACGATGATACCCGCCAGGGCGATCCAGCCGATCATCGAAGTGGCGGTAAATTCCCCTCCCCAGCCAGCCTGGAAAAAGATGAAATGGGCGGGAATGATCCCCAACAATGTCAAAGGAATTGGGGCCATGATCAGTGCCGGTATACGGAAGTTGCCGAACTCCCATACGACCAGGATATAGATCAAAACCAGAGCAACCGCAAACGCCGCGCCCATATCGCGGAAGGTTTCAAAAGTCACCGTCCATTCACCGGCCCATTCAATGCCGGTCTGGGAGTCGTTATCGGGCGGACCGAGCCAGTCAGGTTTGATGGCAACACCGTCAGGTGCCTTGTACTCATTTTCGGCAAGGAGATCCTGTACCTGCAGCATGCCGTATACGGGAGCCGCCAGCTTGCCCCCCACTTCCGCCACGACATACTCCACATCCCGCAGATCCTTGTGGTAGATAATCGGATCCTCGAGCACTTGCTCGAAACGACCCAGTTCACGCAAGGGTACGGTGATACCGCTGCTGGACTGGATCGGCAGATCGCCCAGACGGGTGATTTCCGATCGCTCGGCCAGGGGCACCTGCATCATGATATTGATCGGTTCATGACCGGCGCGTTGCTTGACATCGCCCAAGGGTGAGGCGCCAAGGGCCATCCCCAGATTGCGGTTGATGGTATCAACCGAGATACCCCGCCGCACCGACTTTTCGGTGTCAACGGTAAAACGCCAGTACTGATAGGGATCGCGCATGTAGTTATCCACATCACGCAGGCTCTCTGTCTGCTCGAATATATCGGTCAGATCACGTGTCACCTGACGCCTGACTTCCGGGCTCGGCCCATGCACTTCAGCAACGACAGACTGCAGCACCGGGGGACCCGGGGGCATCTCCACCACTGCAATCTTGGCGCCTGTACCCTCGATGAGCTTACCCAGCACCTCCCTTGTCTGGACCGCGATTTCGTGACTGGTGCGGTCACGATCGGTCTTGTCCAGCAGCTGCACCTGCACTTCCGCCTGCCAGGGCTCCGAGCGCAGATAGTAGTGGCGGACCATACCATTGAAATCGAAGGGACGGGCGGTACCCGCGTAGACCTGAACCGCCGTAACCTCCGGCATGACACGGACCTTTTCCGCCATACGATGGGCCAGGTTGGCCGTCACCGGCAGGGCGGTCCCCTCCGGCATATCCACCACCACGGAAAACTCCGGCTTGTTGTCCAACGGCAACATCTTCACCGCCACCCACTTGAAATAGAAGAATGAACAGGTGACAAGGAAGGTGCCCCACATGATCAGCTTGAACAGCCGTGCCTTGCGAGGCGACTCGATCATCGGCATCAGGATGCGTTTAAACAATCGCTCCAGCCACTCAGACTCCTTGTGTTCCCGCGCACCGGCCACTTCCAGGTAACGCATGCTGGGCCTCAACCAGTGGGAGACGGTCAGATAAGGAGTGAATACGAAAGCGGCAAACAGGGAGATCAGCATCGCCACCGAGCCAAGGGCCGGGATCGGTTCCATGTAGGGCCCCATCATGCCGCTGACAAACCCCATGGGTAGCAGCGCCGCGATGACGGTGAAGGTGGCCAGTATCGTAGGATTACCCACCTCCCTGACCGCATCCACGGCGGTAACCACATCGGTGGACTTCTCTTCCAGCCAGCGCCGATAGATATTCTCCACCACCACGATGGCGTCATCCACCAGGATACCGATGGAGAAGATCAATGCGAACAGGCTGACGCGATCGATGGTGTATCCCATCACCCAGGCGCTGAATATGGTCATCAGCAATACCACCGGGATAACCAGCACCACCACAATGGCCGGCCTGAACGCACGGAAGGCGCCCAGCACCAGCAGGAATACAAAACCGGTAGCCATAAAAAGCTTAAAGATCAGTTCGGTGACCTTGTCGTCGGCCGTCTTACCGTAGTTGCGGGTGACGCTGACCTCCACATTGTCCGGTATCAATGACCCTTTGATATGCTCGACCCGCTCCTTGATGGCATTGGCCACGGTAACGCCGTTGGAGCCCTCTTTTTTGGCGATCGCCAGCGTCACCGCAGGTACACCATCGGCCTTGATCTCCAGGTCGCTGGCCGCACCGGTGTAGTAGCCCACCAACTGCTTGGCATCCTCCGGCCCCTGCTTGACCCGGGCGATGTCGTGCACATAGACCGGGACGTTGTTGTGGGTACCGACCACCAGCCGGTTGATGTCTTCGACATTTTCCAAGAACGACCCGGTTACCACATTGAAATGGGTACTACCGGTCTCAACACCACCAGCCATTTGCTCCGCATTGGCAGTGCGAATCGTATTGGCAACCTGGTCCAGGCTGATGCCGTATCCCGCCAATCTTTCCGGAAAAACTTCAATGGTGACCTGTTCCCGCCGACCACCAACGACAAATCCGTTTCCGGTATCGGGCAGTTCCTTCAGGGCCTGCAGCACATCGTGGCCCAACATCCGCAGTTGCCCGTCGTCAACATCGGGCGCCCCATCCCGGTCCAGGTCCTTGGACCATAGGGTCAGTGTCACCACCGGCACATCGTCAATACCCTTCGCCTTCACCAATGGCGGCATCACGCCCGGTGGGATCAAATCCATGTTGGAATCGATCTTATCGTTCACCTTCACCAGAGAGGGGCCCATCTCTTCACCCACCTCGAATTCGATGGTGACGGCGCCGCCACCTCGCTGAGAGGCTGAATAGACATGTTTCACATCGGGGATCTCCGACATGATCCGTTCCAGCGGTTCAATGGCCAGCGCGGCAACCTGATCCGCCGCCGCGCCCGGATATTGCACGAAGATATCCACCATCGGCACCGAGATCTGAGGATCCTCCTGACGCGGCGTGATGATAAGGCCCAATAGTCCCATCAACATCATGGCCAGGAAAAAGAGCGGCGAGAGAGGAGACTGGATAAAGAAACGGGCGGTTCTACCCGCGATACCCAGATGCGCCTCGTAGTTAGGATCGGTTGAGTGGAGCTGATCGAGTTTCTCGTCGTTCTGGCTCATATTTAATCTCGAAGCATTGATATCGGGCAGGCCCTGTCGAAGACCCTGACCCGCATCGTGATTTTAAGTGTTGAGAGTACTTTATTTTTGCGTGAAAACCCTGGGAATCCCCGCATAACCTCCGCACTACTGACCCTGCGAGGAGGTCCAACCGGCACTGATTCCCAGAGGTGGATTACGCAATACCCGCTCGCCCGCCTGCAGCCCCGACAATACAGTACTGTATTCTCCACCCGGAAGCTTTTCACCGACGCGAATCAGCCTCAGCATCGGCTTGCCGTCCTCTCCCACTACATAGACGCCGGGAAGGCTTCCGTTATAGCGTATTGCACTGTTCGGTATGACCGGATTGGAACGGGCCGGCGCATTGAAGTCGGGCACCAAAACCTTCGCATACATACCCGGCGCGGAGACTCCCTGGGGCAGGTCGAATTTGATGGTTACGGTGTGTCTTTGAGCATCGGCCATGGGGAAGATCTGAGCAATCCGAACAGGAACATCTCGATCACCCACATCGAGTTCCGCCCGTAGCATCATGCCTTCGTTCAGGCCGGGACGCAGGCGGCCGGGCACATCCACCACGATCTGCAGATACTCCACATCGGCATATTTCAATAACGGTTGACCCGGTTGCACGGTATCGCCGACTTCGACGAATTTCTTCATGATCACACCGTCGAAGGGGGCGAGACTCTTGGCATCGCGCAGCTTGGCGTCGATGGCCCGAATCTCAGCCTGAACCCGGTAGATGGTATTTCTCGCCTGTTGAATGTTGGTTTGCGAGGAGAAGATATCCGCCCTGCGTTCGGCGCCTTGATCACGCTCCCCGAAGGCGTCTTCCATCGGACGTGTAAACATCTGATCAAAGAGGTTCGGCATACCCATGCCGCCCATGGCGGATCTCGACTTAGGCGACCACAACTCGCGACTGTACTGCACGCCGGCATTGCGCAACTGGGCGTCGGCATTCGCCAGCTGCGCCAGCGCCGCTTCCCGTTTGGCCATCAACTCGCTGTCATCCAACTCCACCAGACGATCGCCTTCCTTGAATGTATCGCCCTCGATACCGGCAAGATAGTTCACCCTGCCAGGGAGTTGCGCAGACAGGGTAACCTCTTTGTAGGGAACCACTGTACCGCCAAGAGAGACATTGGGTACGCCCTGTGTCTGCTGAACCACGAAGTGGTCACCACCGCTCATATTGGGCTGTGCCTGCAATCCGGTCGTTACAAGGGAAAATGCACAACTGGCAACCAGAATCCGCGCCTTCGATCTAAAACCCATATTTCACACTACCTGGTGTTGATTCACTATCGGTACGGGATATCCCGTTACCACACATCTATCAGACACGCCCCATAACGGAAAAGCTCTTGATAAATGGCCCCGCCATACGTGGATCCTTGATCATGGATGAATAGTCGCCGACCATGAATTTCATCTTGCGTGATGTAAAGGCCATTCCGAGCCCCATCATACCGGGTGGCTTCGCAATCCACTTGTTCCATTGCTCCTCAGAGGCGCGAATATCCCAGTTCATCGTCTGGCCGTTGTAAGCCTCACCACCCACTGCCTTTCCATTTTCCACGATGAGCACACCTTTCGGGGTATCGTCACCATCGAAACCGTAACCGATCACGCTATTGAAGCCTATTTGAGACAGGGCGTCCGCCAATTCAGGTTCTGCATTCCAGTGAGTTGCAAAATCTTTCATCCATGCCTCGGAAAACAGTTCTGCCATCACGATCTCCTCTACAGATTATTCGACATTTTTATTCAGTTGCAGGCGAATTCCCGACCTGCTTAAGAATCTGCCAGTATCTACGAAGGCGGGTGCCATTGCAACCGACTAAATTCATCAGAAACCATTATAAATCATTTATTTAAGAATATCAGCAAATTATAATATTATTTTTACTTTCAGTAACATAAGGCACTTCAAAACGTTACATTACGGATTAAAACTCATACAATAATTAAGGTTGAAATTTTACCTTTTAAAATGCTTCGCAGACGACGGTAATCTCACGCCGAGTTAAAAAAAATTATGCATGCCGCCGAGGCAGGCATTAAGATAGCCCTAAGTATCTGATTTCGACCACCTGCCTATTATCAAGTAGAAAAAATGATACCTGCGAGACAGCGTAATCGAGGAGTGTGATAAACATGCATCCAGCCGGAAAGGTCATTGAGGCACGCCTGCAACACCTAGAAACCCACCTGGAACAGGAAAACCCAATCCTCCTCAGTACGGTACAGAGTTTTCGTCAACTCGACGCAGTCGCCTTCCGGCTTGGGCTGCTGGAAGGCGACAACTCATTTGCCACGCAGATACCCTGGTGGCCCCTGATTTCGATCCTCGGCACCTTCTCCGCCGGCAAATCGACATTCATCAATCACTACATCGGCACATCCCTGCAGCGTTCGGGCAATCAGGCTGTTGACGACAAGTTTACCGTCATCTGCTACAGCAAAGAGGCTACCGCCCATGCCCTGCCCGGCGTAGCCCTCGATTCCGATCCCCGTTTTCCCTTCTACCAGATGTCTGACGAGATCGAAAAGGTGGCGAAAGGCGAGGGTGAACGTATAGATGCCTACCTCCAGCTCAAGACTTGTCCGAGTGAAAAGCTGCGGGGAAAGATCATCATCGATTCTCCGGGATTCGATGCCGATGCCCAACGAACCTCGACACTGCGCATCACCGATCACATTATCGACCTCTCCGATCTGGTACTGGTCTTTTTCGATGCCCGCCATCCTGAACCCGGCGCCATGCAGGATACCCTGAGCCACCTCATCGAGCGCACCATCCATCGCAATGACACCGGTAAATTCCTCTACATCCTGAACCAGATCGATACCACAGCCAGAGAGAACAACCCTGAAGATGTCATCGCAGCCTGGCAGCGTGCATTGGGAGAACGCGGGCTTACGGCCGGTCGCTTCTATGCGATCTACAATCCTGATGCAGCGGTGCCTATTGAGGATGAGGCCCTGCGACAACGCTATGAGACAAAGCGTGATATCGATCTGAAAGAGATCCACAGCCGTATGGAAGAAGTTGAAATAGAGCGGGCCTACCGAATCGTTGGCGCACTTGAAAAAACTGCACGGGATATCGAAGAGCGCAGCATACCCCTGATCAGTTCAGCTCTTGGGCGCTGGAAGAAGCGGGTATTGTTGGGGGATGCCCTGTTGATGGGCGGCTTGCTTCTGGCACTGCTGATATTCTCGGTCAATGCGGGCTATTGGCAGGGTTTCAAGTTTGCCCCACCCTGGCTCGAAAGTGGGGTAAACACGCCTTTGCCATGGGTATTAGCGGCTCTGCTGGTCATTGTTCTCATAGTCATCCATTTTGCGGTCAGGCTGGCCGCTGCCCGTAGCCTGCTGAAAGGGCTGCGCAAACAAGTGTCCAGCGCGGGGATAAAGGGTAATCCGGTTGGCGCCTTCCTACGCAGCACCAAGCCCTGGCGCTCAATCTTCCGTAAAAATCCCGCCGGGTGGGGACGCAAATCCAAAAGAGAGTTACGGGAAGTCCTGCAGGCAACGGACACCTATATCCAGACGCTCAATGACCGGTTCACCAATCCTTCCGGCAGTGAAACTCTGCTCGCAGCCGAACCCGCTTCGCCGGCCGAGGCGCCGCAGGTTGCCGAGGAGAATGTTTGACGCTTTGCGGAGGATAGACGAACCCTGTCGAGCGGGGTCACAGGAAACTTCTGCGACTGTTATGACCTTCGCATTTACAATCGTACATGGCGCGATCCGCTTTCGAATAGAGTTGATCAAGCAGTTCACTGATTGATAAAGCTCGGTCGTAATCGGGTGACAGCGAGGTTATCCCGATGCAGGCGGTTAGACTCAATCCCACCAGGTCGCGCCCTGTGTCGAGTTGCGCCAGCCTCTCCTGTATGCGCTGTGCCATCAATTCTGCGCCACCGATACCGGTTTCCGCAAGCATCACCACAAACTCTTCACCACCCACCCTGGCGAGTATATCACCACCGCGGGCTTCCTCCTTCAGGCCCTTTGCAATGGCAATCAGTACCTCATCACCAACCTGATGGCCCCATTGATCATTGATGCGCTTGAAATAATCCATATCGATCAGCATTAAGCTGCAGCTCTGTTCATGCCGGACGGCCCTGGATAACAGAGCCTCAGCTTCCGTAAAGAAGTAGCGTCGGTTATGTAATCCTGTGAGCTCATCGATAGTCAGCAATTGTTCATAGCGCTTGCGATGTGCATCTGCCTCATTTAAGGCATCTTGCAACTCCCGGGTGCGCTGTTCAACCTCATTCTCCAGATCATTCAGCAACCTGTGGTTGTACATGATCTGCCCGAGACAACTACAGAACAGACTCAAGGTGTGCTGTTGCCAGGGTTCGAAATATTCCGGTAAGGGGTGGGATGCGATCAATACTCCCAATACCTGTTTCCCCATCATGATAGGGGCACTGATCAGGGATCCGGGTATCTCACCGCCGGACAGTGTATTGATTAAAAAGTCGTCGCTCTGGGAGCAGTCGCGGCAATATTGTAACTGGCCGGTGCTAAAGGCTGTACCCGCGATTCCCTCCCCGGGTCTGAACTGCATCGTCTCCCTGGATTGTCTTACACGCTCAGATCCGCTGACCTGAGCATGGGTTTCATCCAGGTTGGTACCCACCGCGCAGCGAAGCAGATCCCCCTCCATGCGAAAAACCGAACAGTTTTCAACATTCTGATAGCGTACCAGTTCATCCAAGGCTTTGGTGATCAGTTCATCTTCAGTGATACCATCAAGGTTGATTTGGGATAGCGCGCGCAATGCAGAGAGCGAATCGAGCAGACTAAAAAAACGCTCTCGCAAGTCCATGGATGTCTGATTAAAAGAGAGATCCATTCAATGCTCCGGTTATTTGGCCAACATATTGGCAATCATATGAATCTCCTCCTGTTTGCCGAGAAAATCCGTCATGATGGTATCCAACTGTTGTCTCGACATCCTGCATTTCACTTCCAATCCAGACAATGGCTGTGTCAGCTTCGATTCAGTGGGTAGCGGACTCTTAATCCACTCCGCCACATTGCCCACAAGCACGGCATCACAGTGATTGTCCGAATCAATCCCCTCTCCTGCTCCCTGTGCGATGATTTGGACCACCATTTCGGGCAGATGCCAACGATGGCCCAGCCAGATTCCCGCCTGACGATGGTCGATCCCGATTATTTCTGTTTCAAGTTCCAGCCGATCCTGATCGGGCTGCTGTTTCGACACCCGCAGTACCCTGGCATACTCCTCCGGAAACTCATGCACCAAGACCAGCACACCAATTTCGAATAGAAGCCCCGCCAAATAGATCCCGTCAGCATCCGGCTGTATTTCGTTTTTGACAGCCAGGCTGATCTGCCGGGAGAGCATGGCAATAGATAGTGAATGGCCCCAATACTCCTGTAAATCGAAACCACTACAAGCATCGGATTCGAACACGCCGCTGACAGCGACGCTGAATGCAAGGCTTTTCACCATGTTCAAACCGAGGACGCGAATAATAGCGTCTTCCAGGGTGAGAATCGGTTTTGTTTGGCCGAAATAGGCTGAATTGGCGAGCCCCAGAATTCTCGCACTGAGCCCTGGATCCTGATTGATGACACCCGCCAGGTCATGCAAGGTAAAACTGTCATCACCCAACATCCCAAGTAGACGGGTAGCCGTCGCCGACAGTGGCGGTAGGTACTGCAGCTTCTGTACCCTGTACTTTGCCTGATTGGGTTGTTTCATATTACCTTGTTCTAAGAAATCCACCTTTCTACTCAAGTTTAATAACGGCATACCCATTCCGACCTTTAACCCCTCCAGCGCGCTCTGAGAGAGAGTTCATGCTACTACTTAGTGACATGTGGGATTGCCAGTAGCTTGTCCGAGCCGAGACATGTGGATTGGTCGCCCCCGCCATAACCATGCAAACCCACCGGTTTTCTGTCTGGAGAAGTACTGGTGCAATAAATGTGTATTTGATACACTAAGCTGTAATAAAGAAGTAACGGAGTGATTCTAGCGATCCAGGCATCCACGTCAGACAGAGTAATGCCTCCAACCCACCGACACTGCTATGACTACCCTCACCCGGCGGTGACCACTGATGTTGTGTTGTTCACCATTCGCCAGGACGCCTTGTCTGTACTGCTGATCCAGCGCGGCAATCCTCCTTGCCAGGGGATGTGGGCCCTACCGGGGGGATTTCTGAATATCGACGAAGACCTTGAGACATGCGCCAAACGTGAATTGCTGGAAGAGACGGGGGTCGAGGGTGTCTATCTGGAGCAGCTGTATACCTTCGGTGATCCAAAACGTGATCCACGGGAAAGGGTAATCAGTGTCACGTTTTATGCATTGAGCCAATCCGACCTTCTGACGCCCAAGGCATCCAGCGATGCGGCGCTCACAGCATGGTTCGCCATCAACCAGCTGCCGGAACTGGCATTCGATCATGCCGATATTGTTCAATTGGCACGCCAACGCTTAGTGTCCAAGTTAGGCTACACCACCATCGCTTTTCAAATGCTGCCGAAATCCTTCACACTCAGTCAACTGCAGTCGGTCTATGAGATATTGCTGAATGAAAGCCTGGACAAGCGCAACTTTCGCAAGGGGATACTTGCCCGTAACATCATCAAGGAGACAGGTGAATACTCCCGTATTGGAAATCACCGTCCGGCCAAAACCTACCGGGTAATCAATCCATCCCAGGTCGAAATTATAAAATAGAGAAATGAGAACTCCATGAATTCCCAACCACTCAATCTTACCAAGATCGTAGTCCCCGAGCACCCTCAATGGCCCTCTCTCAGCGACCAGGAGAAGCAAGCCATCAAGGCCAGAATCAGCCGTAAGCTGGAACAACAAAATGCGGTATTGGTGGCTCACTACTACACCGACGCCGAACTGCAGGCTCTTGCCGAAGAAACCGGTGGCTGCGTTGCCGACTCCCTTGAGATGGCACGTTTCGGCACAGTTCATTCAGCGGATACACTGGTTGTCTGCGGCGTCAGATTCATGGGTGAGACATCGAAGATCCTGAACCCGGAAAAACGGGTCATCATGCCGGATCTCGGCGCCACCTGTTCCCTTGATGAGGGCTGCCCTGCCGATCAGTTCACCGCATTCTGCGATGCCCATTCAGACCATACCGTGGTCGTCTACGCCAACACCAGCGCCGAAGTGAAGGCCCGTTCGGACTGGGTGGTTACCTCGGGCATTGCATTACCGATCGTCAAGCACCTGGCCGAACAGGGAAAGAAAATTCTGTGGGGGCCGGATCGACACCTGGGCAGCTATGTACAGCGGGTCACGGGAGCGGAGATGTTGATGTGGCCCGGCTCATGTGTTGTTCATGAAGAATTCAAGGCGGTGGCACTGGAACGCATTCGACGCCTGCACCCGGATGCAGCGGTATTGGTTCATCCTGAATCCCCTGAAAACGTAATTCAACAGGCTGACGTCATCGGCTCCACCACCGCCTTGATCAAAGCCGTATCGGAGCTGGAGAACAAGGAGTTCATCGTTGCCACCGACGGGGGCATCTTCTATAAGATGCAGCAGATGGCGCCCGATAAGGTACTTATCGAGGCACCTACCGCTGGCGAGGGAGCGACCTGTGTCAGCTGTGCCCACTGTCCCTGGATGGGTATGAACTCACTGCAGAACCTGGAACAGGTTCTCGATTCCGGTGGGAATGAAATTCATATCGATGAAGCGATCAGGGCACGCGCGGTAATCCCGATTAAGCGAATGCTCGACTTTGCCGCTCAACAGGGCATTGGGATGCAGGACAAAGGAAACGCTTGAGACTGTGAATCACCAGCACAAGTCTTTGATATTGGCGTCATTGACCAGATGATCAATTAGGCCGCGATCAGCTGCTGATTCACCATGGGGTAAATGAGTTCATAAAGTCCATCGGACGCCCCATTTGATTGATGTCGCGGCTCATGAAACCGGTGTTTACCGTCATTGTACGCATGGCCTGATTCATATCTGCGATATTCACCGTCATCAGCCCCACGTTCTGTTTCATGTTACCCACGTCAACCGCGAGCGCACCGATATTACCGTCCATTGCGGCGATATGCTGCTCCATACTGTCCACCCGCTCCACCAAAACAGTGATCTGTTCCGTCATGATCTGGATATTCCGTGTCAACTGCCCCATGTGGTTAGACATCGATTGCAGATTGTCTTCCATACGCGGATCCACCTGTTCCGTAAGTGTATGCATATCGGTTGTGACGTTGTAGATGAGGTAGAAACCGGACAATCCGAGCACACCGACAACCACCAGCATGGGATAGATCATACGCTCCCAACGGGACATGCTCTTATCGAAGTTCTTGAAGAAGTTGGTCAAGGTTATCTCAAGCTTGACCATCGCCTTCTGCTCCGGCGACAGATTCTTGAATTCAGGAGAGAAGGTGCGTGGATCTTTCTCAAACATAGACTGAATACTGCCTCAAATTATGAGCAAGCCTCTGATTTTTCCCCGCGAGGGATTCTGTGGTCTGTGATATCTATTTTCCATGATATATCTACGATTATAGACACCGCCATACCCCATTAGGGAAGAATCTGCGATTATAGCTGTCGAATCTTAAAGTTAAGTTTGCCAACTTAGTCGGTTAAACTTGAGATTAATCAATTATTACCCGGGCCTCAAGCAAACTATACATGTCTGACTTTATTCTCGATCATGAGCTGTCTATCCGGTTAACGGCCTTTTTCTCAGTGTTCGCCATAATGGCGTTGTGGGAGGTCGCCTCACCCTGCCGCAAACTACGTGTTCCCCGCTCCCGGCGCTGGTTGGCGAATATCGGTATTGTGATACTGAACACCCTGTTGTTGCGTCTGTTGTTTCCGGCAGCAGCGGTAGGAATGGCACTGTTCACCACACAGGCCCAATGGGGGGTGTTGAACGTCATCGCACTGCCCCCCTGGCTGACTATCATCATCGCCATTCTGATCCTGGATCTGGTGATCTACCTGCAACATGTGATGGTTCACGCCGTCCCGATGCTCTGGCGCCTGCACCGGGTGCACCATGCGGATCCCGATTATGACCTCACCACCGGGGCGCGTTTTCATCCCATTGAGATTATACTATCGATGCTGATCAAGATCGCGACCATCGCCGTACTGGGCCCACCGGTAGTGGCGGTTGTGATATTCGAGGTACTGCTCAACGGCATGGCGATGTTCAATCACGCCAACATCAGACTTCCTACCCGCATCGACAGAGTGTTACGCTGGCTCGTCGTGACCCCTGACATGCATCGGGTACACCACTCCGTGGAGCCCGATGAGACAAACAGCAACTTTGGTTTCAATCTCTCACTCTGGGACCGCCTGATGGGCACCTATCGCCAGCAACCCAGACTAGGACAGCAAGCAATGGATATCGGCATCGTATCCCTGAGAGACCCCCGAATAACGACCAGGCTCACGGGAATGCTGGTGATCCCTTTTCTTCAGGACAAAGATGTCTACAGTATCAATAAACGGTCCTGGAAGATTGACCGTGAACCTGGAGATGCTCAACCATGACTGGCGAAATGTATGACGTCTATTTCTCCGGAGCCATTATCAAGGATAGTGACCCGGTGGAGGTGAAACGTAAAATCGGTGCTATTTTCAAGCTGCAAGGCGACAAACTTGATCGGCTCTTCAGTGGCAAACCGATCCCGATAAAAAGGGGCGTGGATATGGATCGGGCAATTAAGTTTCGAGTCACGTTTCGCGATGCAGGCGGTTTGGTGGATATCGTACCTGCCGGCGACCCTCCTCCCACTGCTAAACCGACTCAACAAAGCCGCCCGGCGGAGCAGGCAAAGGCTGTCGCCACCGATTCTCATCAGGCAAGTAGCGAATTGACTTTCGCGGATGGACCCATGGAATCACCGGCTGACAGCCATTCGGATACCCCGCCCATTGCCGTTCCGGACTATGAACTCTCATCGGCACAAGGTTTCGACCTGAGCGACTGTGCACCGACAGTGGAGGCTGTGGAGATTCCCGATATCAGCTCGCTTGATATGGACAAACCCGGCATCACTCTGGATGAATCCCCGGATCCGGAACCTCTGGAAATCGATACATCCTCATTGGAATTGGATAAACCGGGAGCGACCTTGATTGAAGAATCGCCCCCTGAACCAGCCAGGATCGACACGGCAGCTTTAAGTATGGCGCCAGCCAACCAGGGCAGCCTGGAAGATTGCCAGACACCCGTTGAACCTGCACCCATCCCAAACATCGATCACTTGAGTGTGGTACAGCCCGAACAGGATCCATCCGAAGGCAAGGCAAAATTTGATATCGCAGACGATTAATCGAAGGGGCAGGGAATAACCTAGGGCCTGTTAACACGAATCCAATTGGCCCTAGAAGCCGAGATAGGTCTCGAGGGAGGAGCGGGTCGCTTCGGAAAATCCAGCATCTTCGCCATCAAGGGGGCGGCCCGTATCAAGAATCCCCTCCATGGCACCAAAGGCACGCTCCGCATAGAAACGCAGTAACAGGCGTTCCTCATCGTCACTCAACCAGAGATCCACCTTGTTATCCTTTTTGCCACTCTCCGGGTCAATCTCCCACAACCTGACCTTGAAGGCAGGCCGGTTCCAACCGGCTCTCACCAACCGTTCCTGACCCACCTTGATATGATATGCATTGAGTTTCTCGCCATTGAAGGTGGAGAAATCGAGCTGGGTACCCGGTTTCAGCGGCATACCGCGAAGACGATGCAGAAAGCTGATGTAATCCAATGCCTCGCTGCCATCAAAGGCAACGCGATGGGTCTGCAATAATCTTTCCCATTGCTCGTCAGGTAGCTCCGTAATCTGTTTTAAGCCTACCGGAGGTTTGCCTGCCTCCTCGTTATCCGACTTGCCGGATTGGTAGTTATAGGCCTCGCCCTGGGTATGATCGAACCACATCAGCGCCTCTTTATGCTCCCTCGTTTTCAGGGATTTAACCGCCACAAGCGGGTGGAGTTTGTGAGCATCCAGCCAGCTGCGATAGGTCAATCTCACAGGATAGAGCATCTCGGCCTTACGGTAGGGCTCCGTGGTGAGTTGCAGGTTGGTGACATAGGCCGGATTGTCATCCACATGTCCCATCTTGCGCTCCACCGCCATGGTCATTTTCGCGATGTCCAGTTCCACGAAACCTGTCACCACGCCGCGAAATTTCAGTGTATATTCAAGATACTCCCCAAGCACCGGCGCTTTCGCCGCGACTGATGATCCGGCGAGTATCAGCCCCAACAGGAGGATTAGGGCTTCAATTCGCACGATCATCTTTCAATCCCCTGAGCACTATTCACTTGGCTATACTCTGCAATAGTCTGTTGGCACGTTTCTGGCATCATCCCTCATAAATGCTGAATCGCAGCTGAATGCGTCAAATTTTTGTCTCTAGAGGAGTCGGTATCATGATCAGCCCCGTCAACAGCGACAGACCCATCAACACATCAACGGATCAGTCGGGTAGATCACACACTAGCCAGAAGCCAGCGGAGGCATCGGTACAATCAACGACTCAGCAATCACAGGCGACGCAAGCGAACAGCGCCGCAGTTGAGGTCGATCAGGCACGTAGACTCTTCGATATAGAGAATAACCGCGCTCAGGTCTCGGAGAACGCCTTAAACACGCCTGAAGAGGCCCGTTCATTACTCGCAAGCATAGTGCAACAAATATCGACCACGCCAGCAACGGCCGCCGAGGCACAGGCCGGCAAGGCATCTGCAGATCCCATTTCGGGCATTCTGCAAAGTGCCCCGGCTTAGGCTCTGCATTACCCTGGCGAGATTGAAACTGACGCTGCCCAACGTCACGATATCTGAACGAAACCTCTCTTCGAGGTAGCTAGTAGCGGCAGCTGAATTACTGCATGAATTGACGCTACCCCTATAGATCCTGTGAACCTGGCGGGGGTTCCAACAAATTGTCAGCTACGGCCTGCTTGAGACGGGAAATTTCCTGATTCGGCCCAATAACCACCAATATATCCCCAGCATGCAAGCGGTGCGATACACCGCTGTTTGCAAAGATCAGCTGATTTCCCAACTCCAGGTCGACTACCCCGGTGATGATCAGATTGAACTGTTTTTCCAGCTGCAGATCGTTCAATACCACCCCCGACAATCTGGAATCTTCGGGCATCTCAATCTCGGCGATGTCGATATGCTTGCCGAATAGTGAGCTTTCGAGCATTTCGACCAGATAGGGTCTGGCGATGCGTTCATGTACACGGTGGCCACTGATTTCGTATGGATCGATCACTTTTGTCGCGCCCGCCGCTTTTAAGCGCTCCCCGGACGCAGCTGACTCACAAACACAGACGATCTTGAGATTGGGATCGATGGATCTGGCGGACAGCGTCAGAAAAAGATTGTTCGGTTCTTGGGGAAAAAGACAGAATATCGTCTTTACCCATCTGCCTATGCCGATTTCACGCAGCTTGTCATCATTCTTGAAATCGACCACTGCGGCCTGCATTCCCTTTGCCAGCAGCGCCCCGACTTCATTCAGATCGTTGCTGTAGAGGTATGCCTCGACACCACGCTCCGCCAGTTGCATGGCGACCTCATGACCCAGTGCACCGCAACCGAAAATCAGGGTGTCTAGCCGGCTCATCAGAGCGTCCCCCTTTCGAGACAATCACGAAAGTGAACCACGCTGTATTCGTGTCCCATCAATACAAGCAGGTCATCCTTCTTGAGGGTGAAATCATCTTTGGGATTAAAGAAGAAACAACTCCCTTGCAGATCATAGTAGGCATGCTCTTCAGCCGTGCCGCATCCCGCTTCGCGTATCACGCCAAAGGGTGTCAGTTTGCGGTGCCTGAAATCGATACTATCTATGCGTCGCCCGACCAATACACTCTCCTGCTTGACACGCACTGCCTCAATTCCTTCCGGTGATTGGCCGGTCAGCAATCCATAAATGGCCTCGAAAGCGACCGGTTGCCCGGCATACTCGGCTGCGATCAAACCGAACACCTGATTGGGTGCGACGCAATAGTCGGCACCGGCGCGGTAGAGCTTGGATAGATTTTCCCGATGGTTGGCACGGGAGATGATTTCGATGTTTGGATTCAACTGCTTTGCGGAAAGGGTGATATATACATTGACCACATCATCCCCGGTAAGACATAGCAACCGCTGTATACGCTTTTCGATTCCCAGACTCGATAACAACTCGGTATCTTCTCCATCTCCGACCACCGCCAGGTGGCCGCGCTGTTTGGCGATGAGCGCATTCTCATCCAGCGGATCAATCACGAT
This sequence comes from Candidatus Thiodiazotropha endolucinida, assembly GCF_001715975.1. Classification (GTDB taxonomy): domain Bacteria; phylum Pseudomonadota; class Gammaproteobacteria; order Chromatiales; family Chromatiaceae; genus Thiodiazotropha; species Thiodiazotropha endolucinida. Next base: position 44,020 of record NZ_MARB01000021.1, read on the forward strand.
AAAGGCACGTTTGTCCCCTGCCATGCGTTCCGCAACCACCTGCCCTACCCGCCCAAAACCGCAGATCAGGGTATCGATACGTTTACGTTCAACCTCGGAATAGATCCGATGGGCGCGAATTTCATCGATCTTCTCGCCAAAGGCCGAGACGATGATGGAGGTGAAAAACGAGATCACGCCCAATCCGGCGATGATCAGTACAAGGGTAACAACCCGTCCTTCGGTGGTGTGCGGTGTTATGTCACCATACCCAACCGTTGACATGGTCACCAGAGCCCAATAGACACTGTCGAAAAAGCCGGTTATCTGGGCATCCTGCTGATCGGCCTCAAAGAAGAATATTGCGGTGGCGGCAGTGAAGGTGATGAAGGCCATAAAGATAAACAGCGTCACCAGCTCGATCCGTTTCTCGGAAAGCACCTTGACGAACTCACTGATACTGCGGGTATAACGGAACAGCTTGAAAAGGCGAAACAGTAAGAAGATACGCAGAAATCGCAATGGCCGGTAGCTGGGAATGATCGCCAGCAGATCGATAATCGCCAGCGGTTGAACGACATATCTGATTTTTTCCAGAAAAGCCCGCCAAAGTGCCGGCCAGACCTGGAAGGGCTGATTAATGAACTCGGCACGCTCGTAGCGCTCAAGTATCACTTTGTGGCTGTCATTGAAGATCCAGAATCGCAACAGATATTCGATGATGAATATTCCGACCGCAATCATCTCGAACAGATCACCAAACATACCCAGGTCATGCTTGACCTCATAGATCAGCATCCAAACCGTGGTCAAAACAAGCAGGATCATGAAGATATCGAAATAGGGACGAATCGGCGCGCGGGGATTCTCCAACAGATTGTATACTGTTTGTTTCAGCCCGGTATAACGGGCGGAACCCTGCATGGCATAACACTGCTTTATGACGCGATGGGAGAATGACATGTGATGGCGCTACTCACCGATTACCAATTTTCGTTAACTGCCCGAATCCACAAGGACCCTCACGGGTTGCCGGCCAGTGTTAACAGGCCCTAAGCTTCTGGCTCTATATCGGCAGATCTGAAAAAACCTGGAGCGAGCGACTACCTCACGGGCGTTGCCGGGAAGCCGACTCCAGTTCGATGCGTTCATTGTTGGCCACACTGACCTCCCTGCCGTCCAGGGTGACAAAATAGCGTTCTTCGATATCGCCGCGCCGCGCCTGGTAACTGACACTTCTCCCCGTCTGGGTGTCGACCACGACGACAGTGACGACGCGGGTGGAATCCTGCCACTGCACGAAGAGATAGGCCCCACTACCCGCCAACAGCATAGCCAGCAGTGCATAAGCCCCCCATTTGAGCAGGGGATTCGTAGCGCGTCTTGCCGCAACATCAGGCTGGCTATCATGGGTGATGGCCTGTACGCGTTGCTGTCTGTTTTTAACCACCAACCAGGCAATGGCTATAACCGTAAGGGTGAGAATCAGTTTTGTTATCATGGCGGCTAAACCCTATCACGTGCCTGCCGTCAGGCCAATCATCGACAGTCTTTGCTTGCAGCTTTGGTAGATAACGATTTACTATCTTCCACTATGTTCAACAGATTCAACCTCCTCAGTATTGTCTGCCTATCCACGCTTATCGGTTGCAGCCAGCCCAGCGAACCCACTATCACCCTTGCGCGTGCTGTCCAGATCGGCGATATCGATCAACTGGAACGCAATATCCATTGGAACGCCGACATCAACAAACCGGGACCTGAGGGAATGACGCCGCTGCATGTTGCGGCGACAAAAGGGAGTTTGGTGATGACCAAAATCCTGGTCAAAAACGGCGCTGATTTTGAAATTACCGACCCTCAAGGCCACACACCCCTACTTAAAGCACTGATTGCACGCAACACCATTGTTGCGGAATATCTATTCAAAAGCGGCGCAAAACTCGACCCGAATACCGCATTGCACGAAACCGCAAAACTGGGCAGCGCTGATCGTGACGTGATCGGATTCCTGTTACGCCGGGGCGCAACACTTGATAATACGGATGCAGACGGCAATACTCCCCTCCATTCGGCGATTCTCAATGATCAGCGGGTCGTGGCCAAGTATCTCATCAACCGTGGAGCCAGCCTGGATATACGCAATCGTGCGGGAATGAGCCCGCTGGCGCTTGCCATTGAGCGGAAAAATCAGGATATCGAAAGAATTTTAAGGCAATTCGGTGCAAGTGAAGCGCGCTGATCACAAGTCATCCACCGTTACATTTAGGAACAGTATTTCAAATGGCATCAACACCCGAAGAACTCAGTGTCACCTACTCGGAGGACGGCATCGATGTCGTCAAGGAGCTGGACAAAGTCGTACTCTCCAAGGGAGCGTGGACAACCATCATATTTCGCTATCAGGATTGGGACAGAGCCAAACAGCAGTACGGCGCAGACAAATATACCATCCGCCGCTACCAGAAACGTAGCGGGGAATATATGCAAAAGAGTAAATTCAATATTTCCAGCAGGGATCAAGCGAAGGGAATAATCGAAGCCTTGCGGAATTGGATCGATGAATAAGCACTAGATCTCCGGCGCGATCCGCTCAGCCCAGCTCAGTAACTGTGAGATCAGATCCCGTTTTTCCGGCATCAGCGTCGGATCCGTTTCAAGGTCATCCAGCCGTGCGAGATATTCACTCAGGGTGATACTGCCACCGCCATCGGGATCCAGCAACCTGGCTTCGCGATATTCCTGCCACCGCTGGTTCTCCTCCACAGAGAGCAGTTCAGGCCAGTTTCTTGCCCGATACCTGAATAACATTTCAGGCAGACGCGTATCGTCAAAAACCAGAGGGAATTGAGCCAGGGAAGCCGGTTCTGTCGCTAAAATTGCATCCATGCGCTGTCGGTCATCACGGGAAAAGAATCCGCCACTATAGAGCGCCTGATCGGGATCGTTGATCGGCTCGAAGCCGCTTCTTTTGTGAATATTCGCTATTTTGCCGATGAAAGCCGGTTCAGCCAACAACCGTTGCCGATAGGCCTCACCCTGCCTCGGATCGATACACCACCGTTTTGCCGCATCCTCTGTCAGAGTGGATAGAGGTACGACAACCGGACACTTATTGATGTGTACGGTCTTCAGTGGAATACGTTCGACACCCTCGGGCAGATCCGCGCCAGGCGTAAACAGTCGCTCATGCAGAACCTCCTCCGACAGCCCGAACAATGGTTCCGGATCATGGCGAAGATCATATACGATCACACCGTTGGGATTGGCAGGATGCTTCAGCAACGGTACGACCATTGCGATGCAACCCAGCGCGGCCGGATACATCGATGAGACATGCAATACCGCCTGGCGCTTTTGCAGATTCAGGCGCTCCGCTATGACATTTTTCTTGCGGCTCTTGAACAGATAGTCGTAGAGTTTTGGCTGACGCTGTTTAATCAGCCGTGCCAACTCAATCGTTGCATAGACATCGGAAAGTGCATCGTGAGCGGATTCATGGGAGATATTATTGGCGGCACTGAGCGCCTCGAGACGAAAACTGGTCACACCCGCTTCATTTTGCGGCCACTCAATACCCTCAGGCCTCAAGGCATGGGTCAGGCGAACCATATCGAGGATATCCCAGCGGGATGATCCATGCTGCCACTCTCTCGCGTAAGGATCGTAAAAATTCCTATACAGTGTGTTGCGTGTTACTTCATCATCAAAGCGAATCGTGTTGTAACCGACACCGCATGTTTCCGCTGCGGAAAGTTGTTGATGGATAAGCCTGATGAATTCGGCTTCAACCAACCCCTCTCGGAGCGCCGTTTGCGGTGTGATACCGGTAACAAGACAGGCTTCCGGCTGGGGCAGCATATCGTCACTTGGCTTGCAGTAGATGACCAGCGGGTCACCGACCGGATTCAGATCCGCGTCGGTACGCACGCCCGCGAATTGAGACGCTCTGTCCCGGCGCGGATCGGCACCCCAGGTTTCATAGTCATGCCAATAGAAGCTGAATGTCATTGTATTGATATGTCCGCAAATGAATGCAAATAACAGCTTAAAAAACCCGATCAATACGTAGGGTGCGGCTCGCCGCACCAATACACAAGCATCATTATGGTACCAATATGTCTAGAGGATTTAACGGTGCGGCAAGCCGCACCCTACACGATAGAAGCGCCGAGCGGAATCAATAAAATCCATTCGCGTTCATTTGCGGACTCATTTCTCAACTTAAATCCATCAATACCCGGATATGGGCCTCGACGCTGCGTGCCAGGGCGCTGGGCTCATAGCCACCCTCCAGGACAGAAACTATTCTCCCGTCGGCATACTGATCCGCCAATATCTTGATCTGTTCCGTTACCCAGCGGTAATCCGCTTCCGTTAGACTGACTCCCGACATGTCATCCTCTATATGGGCATCAAATCCGGCAGAGACAAAGAACATCTGCGGCTTGAAATGATTCAGCGCCGGTAGCCAGTGCCCGGTAACGGCATCCCTGAATTCTGCGCTCTTCGCGGTCGCCTTCAAGGGTGCGCAAATTATATGATCGGGACTCTCTTCAATATCTGTATAGGGGTAGAAAGGGTGTTGAAAGGTTGAACAGACGATCACCCTTCGATCATCACGAAAGATATCTTCGCTACCATTGCCATGATGGACGTCGAAATCGAGTATGGCGACTCGTTCCAGGCCATACACTTCCATTGCATGAGCAGCTCCGATTGAGGCATTGCCATAAATGCAAAACCCCATGGTACGCATTTTTTCTGCGTGATGCCCTGGAGGCCTGACATTGCAAAAGGCATTCGACAAACCCTGATTCATAATCAGATCCACGGCCTTTATGACGGCACCCGCCGCCCGTTTTGCGGCTTGCGTGCTCTCAGGGCTGACCACCGTGTCCGGATCAAGGTGGGCATAACCGTTTTGCGGCATCAATTTGTCAACCTGATTGAGGTAGGCCACATCGTGACAACGCAGCAATTGTTCTTTTGTCACCTCGGGTGCATCGTAGTGACGCAAAAAATCATACAGCTGTGCCGCCATCAATCGGTCATCGATCGCCTGCAGGCGACCTGCGTTTTCGGGGTGACCCTCACCGGTATCGTGCAACAGGCAATCCGAGTGTGTTATGTATGCGGTCTTCAATCTCCAAACCTCACTTCCTATATCTCTATTTGACCGAGCAATACTCAGTATAAATCATTAAAAAATCACAACTTAGTTAAAGAAATTGTCATCATATACCGGTAAACTTCAAGCCCATCATGCCGCTATCCATAGTGATCGATACTGATACTTTTCTTTAGCGGTATTGTCTGAGTTTCACACTGTGCCTTAATGAGTAATCAAGGACATCATACTCCATATCATCTTACGAAGTTCAACAGGCAGTAGATTATGCAATCACACTATTTGACGTCTCTCTTCTCTCCAAAAAGCATCGCCATGTTTGGTGCCAGTGACAGGAAGAATTCAGTCGGTGAGGTGGTATTTAAAAATCTCATATCATCCGGATTCAAGGGGGATATATACCCGATCAACCTCAAACACGACAAAGTTCAGGGTATTAAGGCTTATAAAAGTATCGAGGCAATCATCAAACCTGTCGAGCTCGCTGTCGTCGCCACACCGGCAAAGACTATACCTGCTATTGTGCAGGCCTGCGGCGAACATGGTGTCAAGACCATGATCATACTCTCTGCCGGGTTTCGTGAATCCGGAACCGCCGGCCGGCGTCTTGAAGACAAGATTGTTGAACTGGCAAAGGACTATGGGATGCGCTTCATCGGTCCCAACTGTCTTGGCCTGATTCGACCGGATCAAGGCATCAATATTACCTTCGGCAACAACAATGCAGCCCCCGGCAATCTGGCGCTCGTTTCTCAGTCGGGAGCAATCTGCACTGCCATCCTCGATTGGGCGGAGGTCAACGATATCGGTTTCTCAACCGTCATCTCCACCGGTATCGGGGCGGATCTGGATTTTGGCGACTACCTTGATTTCCTGGTATCGGATCCCATGACGGACAGTATCCTGCTGTATGTGGAGGGCATAAAGGACGCACGTCGCTTTATGAGTGGCTTGAGGGCAGCGGCGCGCATCAAACCCGTCATTGTACTCAAGGTGGGACGGCATGCGGCCGGGGCGGAAGCCTCAATGTCACACACCGGCGCCCTGGTAGGCAGCGATGAAACCTTTTCCGCCGCGCTCTCCCGTTCCGGCGTATTGCGTGTGGAGACCATTTCACAACTCTTCTCCGCCGCCAAGGCGCTCTCTTCCCGCTATCGGGTCTATGGCGACAGGCTGGCTATTATTACCAATGGTGGTGGTCCGGGCGTCATGGCCGCCGACAGGGCTTCCGACCTGAATATCGAACTGGCGGAACTCAATGATCAAACAATCGATGCATTGAACAAAGTGCTGCCGGATGTATGGTCCCATGGAAATCCCGTGGACATTATCGGTGACGCCCCCCCCGAGCGCTACCGTGCCGCAGTCGACATCTGTCTCAACGATCCCGCTGTGGACGGCACCATCGTCATACTGACCCCTCAGGCGATGACCGAACCGGAAGAGGTAGCCAGGGCACTGATCGATTTGGCGGATTCCCATAAGAAACCGATCCTGACCAGCTGGATGGGAGGCAAGCAGATCGAAACTGCGCGCAAGCTGTTCAAAGACGCCAGATTACCCAGTTTTCGTACCCTGGAAAACGCAGTCGATGCCTTCTCCTACCTCTCTTCCTATCAGAAGAATCAGCGCCTGTTACTACAGACACCCGCCAAGAGTTCCCGTCGGCACATCCAGCCCGATACCGAAGGGGCGCGCCTCATTATAGAAAGCGCTCTGTCGGAACAGCGTAAGATCCTCACCGAGCCCGAATCATTTGCCTTGCTCGGCGCATTCCGCATCAACGCGGTACGTAACGGTATTGCACGTTCCGCCAATGAGGCGTTGATCCTGGCGGAATCGATCGGTTTCCCCGTTGCCATGAAGATCTACTCACCCGACATCTCCCACAAATCCGACGCCGGCGGCATTCGACTCAATATCAGCAATGCCCAGGTTGTACGGAGTACCTATCGGGATCTGATCGAACAAGTCAAGGAGACCCGTCCCGAAGCGAATGTGGAGGGCGTGACTGTCGAGCAGATGTATCAGAGTCCGAATGGACGGGAACTCCTCATCGGTATCGTGCGTGATCCGGTATTCGGGCCGGTTATCAGTTTCGGCAGCGGCGGCACCGCGGTGGAAGTGATGGGCGACTCGGCGATTGCCCTGCCACCCCTCAACCGCAGCCTCGCCAGCGATCTGATCGACCGCACCAAGGCGGCAAAACTGCTGAGTCAGTTCCGGCATATGCCACCCGCCAATCGCGAGGCACTCATCGATGTATTGTTGCGGGTATCGACCATGGCTTGTGAACTGCCTTGGATTCGTGAGATGGATATCAATCCATTGATTGTCGATGATCAAGGGGCGGTCGCCGTGGATGCACGTATACGGGTCGATTTCCCACGCCCATCCACCGATCCCTATCACCATCTGGCCATCCATCCCTACCCGGTAAATCTGGTCAACACCACCCAGTTGCCCAACGGCACCAATATCGTGATCAGGCCCATCCGCCCGGAAGACGCCGACCTGGAACAGACCTTCACCCGCCAGCTCTCCGATGAAGCAAAATATTTCCGCTTCATGAGTTCGATACAGGAACTGACCCCGGAGATGCTGACGCGATTCACGCAGATCGACTATCACAATGAGATGGCCCTGATCGCAGTCACCGAGGATGGCAACCATGAAATCGAATTGGGTGTCGCCCGCTATGTGATCAACCCTGACAAAAAGAGCTGCGAATTCGCCCTGGTGGTATCCGATCAGTGGCAACGCCAGGGCATCGGGCACAAGCTGATGCACCAGCTGATGGAGGTTGCCCGCGATCGCGGTCTGGAAAAAATGGAGGGCGAAGTATTGAGCAACAATTTCAAGATGCTCGACCTGATGAAATCACTCTACTTCCATATCTCCACATCGCCGGACGACAACAGCATCAAGCAGGTAGTGATCGACCTGTAGATACAAGGGTGCGGCTTGCCGCACCATTCAATCTGTCAGTAATCGGTGCGGTAATTATAAGATGAGTTTTTAGTTTTGAGTTATGAGTTTTTAGTTGTATGTGTTCGCTTCGCTCACGCTTTTTTTCCCTACAGTCTGACCGACCCAAGAGGAAGAGAATCAAAAACAAGTTGTGCGATTTACCGCACTCATCCAACTCAAAACTAAAAACTCATAACTCATAACTCATGACTAAGAACAAAAAAGCCGCTCTGTCCAACAACAGAGCGGCTCTCTCAACAACCGGTTTACAGGTTGAAGTTTCTAGATTTTCTCTTTAATACGCGCAGCCTTACCGGTCCGTCCACGCAGATAGTAGAGTTTCGCGCGACGCACATCACCACGACGCGTCACCTTGACAGAGGCTACGGTCGGGCTGTAGGTCTGGAATACACGCTCGACACCCTCGCCATGCGAGATCTTACGAACGGTGAATGCCGAGTTGAGACCGCGGTTGCGCTTGGCGATCACTATACCCTCGAAGGCCTGCAGGCGCTCACGCTGCCCCTCCTTAACCCGTACTTGAACCACAACGGTATCACCGGGGCCAAAATCCGGAATCTCACGACCCATCTGCTCGGCTTCGAGTTCTGCGATGATATTACTCATGGTCTATTGCTCCTGTGTCTGCTCCGCGTCTCCCGACGCAGCAATGATTTCTGCTAATAACTTCTCTTCTTCCACCGTCATCTGACGGTCCTGCAGCAGATCGGGTCGTCTCTCCCGAGTGCGTTTCAGTGCCTGCTGCAGGCGCCAACGCCGTATGGCGTCATGGTTACCGCCCTGCAGCACTAACGGCACAGACATGCCGTCGATCTGCTCAGGACGGGTATAGTGCGGACAATCCAGCAACCCGTCCATGAATGAATCCTGTTGAGCGGAGTCTGCATCGCCCAGAGCACCGGGGATCAGCCTAATCACCGCATCAAGAACCACCATCGCGGCCAGTTCACCGCCGCTCAAAACATAGTCGCCTATGGACCACTCTTCATCCACATAGCGTTCTATAATACGCTCATCGACGCCTTCATAACGGCCCGCTATCAGCAACAGCGGCTGTCGATTTTCAACAACCGTTTGTGCCCGCTGCTGATCAAACCCAACCCCTTGCGGGCTCATATAGACCACCTTCGCCTGCGGAGATGCACTCAACGCCGACTCGATCGCCTGTTGCAGCGGCTGGTACTTCATCACCATGCCAGGGCCACCACCGTAGGGCCGATCATCCACCGTGCGATGTACGTCCCTGGTATAGTCGCGGGGATTCCAAAGCTCGATCTGCGCCAGTTGGCGGCCTATCGCTCTGGCTACGACACCCTCCTTAGTCAAGGCATCGAACATAGCCGGCATCAGCGTCACCAGGTCGAAGCGCATCAGAAATCAGGATCCCAGTCCACGATAATCCGACCGTGCTCCAGATCCACCTCCCGTATGGCCTCACCCTTGGTGTAGGGTATCAACCTTTCGCGCTCACCGCGGACCACCAATACATCGTTGGCCCCGGTCTCGAAGAGGTGTGAGACGACACCCAATTCAATCCCTTGGAGATTTAACACCCGCAATCCCTGCAGGTCGTTCCAGTAATACTCGCCGGATTCCAGTGGCGGCAACTGCTCACGCCGGACGGCGATATCACAGTTCACCAATGGGGCTGCAAGATCCCGGTCATCGATACCCTGCAGTTGGGCAACCACGCCCTTACCCTGACTACGACCGGCAACCAGCCTATGGCACTTCCAATCATCCCCTCGCTTCAGGTACCAATCCCGGTAGCGGACGATTCCCTCCCTCGGCGAGGTGTGGGAGTAGATCTTGAGCCACCCCCTGACACCAAACAGGCCAGAAACCCGGCCCATTACTATAAACTCATCTTGTGACATCTTCTCCGTCCACCTGCGCGGCTTTCACCCGGGACGGGAGGCTGACTGTCAGGCTGCCTGCTTAGCCGCCTGCTTCAGTAGAGCCGTCACCCGATCGCTCGGCTGCGCACCCTTTGAAATCCAGTGCTGCACACGCTCCTGATCAATTCGCAGTCCCTCTTCGCCACCCACTGCTACGGGATTGAAGAAACCGAGACGTTCGATATAGCGACCGTCACGCGCATTGCGGCTGTCGGTCACCACAATATGGTAAAAGGGCCGCTTTTTCGCGCCCGTTCTTGAAAGGCGTATGGTTACCATGATGTATCCTTAGAAATTCGCTAACACACCGGAACCTGCCGGCGGGAAACGGCGTATTATAACCAACTTTGGGCCGATGTGAAGAGAAATGTAATTATAAATGTTGAATTTTGAATTGTGAATTGATGTGTTCGCTAAGCTTACATCCCTCTTGGATGATCAGTGTGCGAAGCGCAATCCACCCATTCAGAGTTCAACGTTCAAAATTCATAGTTAATTCAATGTGCTAACTCAAAACGGAAAGCCGCCACCCCCCGGTGGCATGCCCCCACCCGGAAAGCGTCCTGCCATCCCCCGCATCATCTTCTTCATACCCCCGCCCTTCATCTTTTTCATCATTTTCTGCATCTGCATGAATTGCTTGAGTAATTTGTTCACATCCTGCACCTGGGTACCGGAACCGGCAGCGATGCGGCGTTTACGGGATCCTTTGATAACCGCCGGAAAAGCCCGCTCATGGGGCGTCATGGAGTTGATGATTGCAATCAGCCGTCCGACCTCTTTGTCGTTCACCTGATTTTTCACATGATCGGGTATCTCTCCCATGCCCGGTAATTTGTCCAGCAGGCCGCTCATGCCCCCCATATTGGCCATCTGCAACATCTGCTCCTTGAAATCCTCCAGATCGAATCCCTTGCCCTTTTGGAGTTTTTTCGCCAGTTTTGTTGCCTTCTCCTGATCGACCTTGCGGCCCACCTCTTCCACCAGGCTGAGGACATCGCCCATGCCCAAAATACGGGAGGCGATACGATCGGGATGAAAGGCCTCAAGGGCATCGGTCTTTTCACCGACGCCGATGAATTTAATCGGTTTCCCCGTGATCTGACGTATCGACAGGGCCGCGCCGCCGCGGGCATCACCGTCGGCCTTGGTCAGAATCACGCCTGTCAGCGGCAGTGCGTCATTGAAGGCCTTGGCGGTATTCGCGGCATCCTGTCCGGTCATGCTATCCACGACGAACAGGGTCTCCACCGGATCGAGGACCTGATGGAGCTGCTTAATTTCCCCCATCATCTCCTCATCGACATGCAGTCTGCCGGCGGTATCGACAATCAGCACCTCGGCAAACCCCTTTGCTGTCTCCTTCAGCGCCCTTTTGGCGATGTCCAATGGCTTTTCATCATCTGAACTGGATATAAAGTCGAGCCCCACATCCCGAGCCAGGGTCTCCAACTGGTCGATCGCCGCGGGGCGGTAGACGTCGCAACTGACAACGCTGATCTTCTTTTTTCCCTGTTGCAGCAACCAGCGACCAAGTTTGGCGACACTGGTGGTCTTACCCGAGCCTTGCAAACCCGCCATCAGTATCACCGCCGGGGGTTGCGCCGCCAGATCGAGGGCTTCGTTGGCCTCACCCATCACGTGAATCAATTCATCATTGACGATCTTGATCAGGGTCTGGCCGGGAGTGAGGCTCTTCATGACCTCCTCACCCATCGCTTTCTGCTTCACCTGATCAATGAATTCACGCACCACCGGCAGGGCCACATCAGCCTCCAGCAGCGCCATCCGCACTTCGCGCATGGTCTCCTTGATGTTGTCATCCGTGAGACGGCCCTGGCCGCGCAGATTAGTGAGCACCTTGCCCAGTCGTTGAGTCAAATTGTCAAACATGATGTTCCTGGTGGGTAACGCCCGGAATGAGCATCAACTAATGAGTCATAAAAGTATAAGAATCAGTATACCAGTCCGGGGGAAATCCCTGCCATCTCTTTCACTGCAACAGGAAAATATGCGAACATCGCGGCTGATTCCCATCTGTTGATAAGGATTTACAGGACATTGATCGCCACACTCGCCATTATCGCCTATCTGGCCGCCGGCTCGATCCTGGCATTGCGGTTGTTCCGCACCCATGAAAGTTTGGTGCGTTCCCGCGTTCTGGCACTGGGATTGGGGTTTCTCGGTGTGGCGTTGCACGCCATCCCCCACTATCAGAATCTGATCTCATCCTCGGGTATCAATCTAGGTATTTTCAATGCCATGTCCCTGATCGCCTGGACCATCACCCTGTTGCTGCTGGTCTCAAGCATCAGCAAGCCGGTAGAGAACCTGGGTATCGTTATCATGCCCCTCGCAGCAATCGCTCTCTACCTGGAGAGCCGATTTCAGACAGTCCACTTCATAACCGACCAGCTCTCCAGCGGCCTGACTATCCACATCCTGGTCTCCATGCTGGCCTATAGCCTATTCACCCTGGCCAGTGTGCAGGCTGTTTTGCTCGCCATACAGGATCATCATCTGCGACAACGCCATCCGGGTGGCTTCATACGCGCCCTCCCCCCGCTGCAGACCATGGAGAGTCTGCTGTTCGAGATGATCGCCGTGGGTTTTGTGTTATTGAGCCTGGCCCTGCTCTCAGGATTCGCCTTTCTGGAAAATATGTTCGAGCAGCGTCTCGCCCACAAGACCGTACTGTCGATCATCGCCTGGGTGGTCTTCGGCACCCTGTTATGGGGACGTTATCGCTTCGGATGGCGCGGACAGATGGCCCTGACATGGACCCTCAGCGGCTTTGTGGTATTGATGCTCGCCTATTTCGGCAGTAAGGTGGTCATTGAGTTGATTCTCAGCTGACCGATAGGTCTACAGGACCGAATCAATCGTATGACTGTTTCAGATAGGCATGAACGGCCTCCTTGCCCAGTTTCAACCTTTTGCCATCCTGTATGACACCCTCTCTCGCCTCGGTACAAATCGCCATTGCCTGGTTGTTCAATGCCACGATCTGCTCCAGCTGATCTTCGAAATCCCTGTGTCCGGTCCGCATTTCGGGATCGGCAAAGATCGATTCCAGGATCCGCATCCGCTGTCGATCGAGTTCATCCATATCAGACCAGCGTTTCTCGCCGGCGAGACGTACGATCTCTTGACTCAACTCCAAGGCAAGATTGAGGTTCTGCACGAGCTGAGTCACAGGCTACTCCTGTCAGAGGTGAGGTGTTGAGCCGGTTTTCAGGTGGTTTTTACCACGTCTTTGATATTTTTCGCGTTCTGAATTGCTTCAGGCATGGCGTCCCAGGCGGTTTTGATCTCTTTCAGAAGTGATGCCACTTCATCGAGCGCCTCAGTATCCTGGTGTATGTTTGCCTCAAACAGACGGCGAATCATGTAGTCGTAGAGCATGTCGAGATTATTGGCTATCTCACCGCCCTTCTCAAAATCCAGGGCGCCACGCAGGGCATCGATCACGGAGATGATCCAGTTGATCTCGTTATGCCTCGCTTCATGCTCCTTTCTCTGAATCGAGCCTTTTGCATTGGAGATGCCGTCCAGGGCTCCGTTCATCAGCATCTGCACCAGGCGGAAGGGGGTGGCATACATGGCTTCAGATGAAGCTGCTTGACGATAACTGTTTATTGCTGAGTTACTTACCATTATTAGACCTTCAAGCTATCCGGGTTAAGCCAATTTTGCATATGCTCAGCTGCTGTTCTGGATGGAAGCCAGCTGACTGGTGAGAAAGCTGCTGGTACTTTGCAGTATAGCAACCGTTTGATCCAAAGCTGTAAATTGAGCGATCAGTTTTTTCTCATAATCGTCCAGGCGCAGTTCCGCCCGCTCGATCTGAGTCTGCACATTGTCCTTCTGATTGTTCAAACTTTCATCTTTGGCTTCGATAACCCCACCGACATCCAGCAACAGATCGGCGTAGTTATAGAAACGGTTTGCAAATCCTGTGGTTTCATCGGTCAGGATCTGCGACACACGATCAAAATCGTTGACCAATGCATCCGCCAAATCGCTGCTATCGAGGGAGAGAACACCCTCTCTGTCGCGAGTGATACCGATCTCAAACAGATAGGCATTGGCGGCATCCACGGTTGCGACCTGATTGAGGACATCGACAAAACCTTGTCTCATCCTGCGCAGGCTGCTGTCGCCACCCAATGAGCTCGCTTCCATTGCTTCGAACTCTTCCATCACCGTATTGTAGGCATCGACCAGCCCTTGGATCTTCTCCTCGATCCTGGTGTTGTCCCGGGTGATTCCGATTGAAGCACTGCCGGCAGCCACCAGTTCAAAGGTAACGCCCGATACGGCCCCAGTCACTGAATTCGATGCACTATTGACGGTGAAACCATCTATGTAGAGCAGCGCATCCTGGGCTGTATCCACCTGTTCGGCAAGGCCATCGCCGCCGGCACCGATATGGAAAAGTCTGGAGAGACCATTGGCGTCGGTATTGTTGCCGTCATCGCCATCCACGAAGCTGACTGAAATGGCGTTCGCCGCACCGGTCTCCTGACTGGTGAGGATCAAGCGGCTGCCGCCACTCTCATTCAGGATGGTGGCCGCAACACCGGGATTGTCGGCAGCGCTGTTGATGGCGTCACGCAGATCCGCCAGCGTGTTGTTGCTGCCATCCACGGTCAGATTCATGGTCGACCCATCGACGGTGATCGACAAACTGCCCGTACCGACTGCGGTATTGCTGTCGGTATAAGCGGAGGAAGCCAGCTTATCCCCGCTCGCCAGGTGGTCCACAACGATGTCGTAACTCGACACCGCCGCGTTTTCATCGGCGCTGACGGTCACCACGGATTCGTCGCTGGAGCTGGTGGAAAAAACCGCCAGACCTGTCGTGGTGGTCAAATCTTCCACAGTGCTCTTGAAGGTGTCGATAGCACTCTTGATCAGTCCATAGTCGCTGATCTGCTGATCGATCTCCTTCTCACGTGTGCGCAGCTGATCGAGCGGTCGCGACTCAATCTGCAACAGCTGATTGATAATGCTGTTCCAGTCGCTCCCGGCACCAATGCCTGAAAAGCCGATTGCCATGATTAGCTAAGCCTCACCAATTGTATGAGTACTACGTTTAAACCCTGTCATCCAACAAGACGCCCGGTAACAGCTCGTCCTGCATCTCCTCTATATGAGAAATAACATGCAAGATCTGATCCGGGGGAATCTGCCTGACCAATTCACCGGTATCGGAATCGATTACCCGTATTACCTGGGTTCCGGTTTCCTGATCAATACTGAACTCGAGATTCCGGTTGACAATCTGCGTCAGGTTTTCGACGTTGAGCGCCAGCGCTTTGCTGTCGATAACCAACGGTTGTTCAACATCCGCCGCCTGTTTCTTCTCCCCCTCATCAGAAGGGGTCAGATTCTGCGCAGCGGGACTCTGAGCAGTCTTGGAGACATCGCGCTTATAGGCATACTCATTGGCCAAATTGTTGATTACGTTTGGCATGATCACACCCTAACCTATTTGTTCCGCTAAATCATGGGGGTGGCCGATAACGCCACCCCCACGGCTGTCCTTAACTAAGCAGACCCAAGGCCAGCTGTGGCAGAGAGTTGGCCTGCGCCAAGGCGGCCACACCAGCCTGCTGTACGACCTGAGCACTGGTCATTCTGGCAGTTTCACGGGCGAAGTCCGCATCCATGACGCGTCCGGCGGCCGCATATTGTGCCTCTTCGATGGAAGCGGCTACGCGAGAGGCCGATGACAGACGGCTCTGCAGACTACCGACGTTAGCCAGTTCGGCTGCCACTGCATTGAGGTCTGTGTCCACTGACGCGATACTGCTGATGGTCGCGGTATGGGCAGGTGAGGCTGAGGAGACAGCGATGGTCTGACCGGCGTTGGCACCGACCTGAATGGTACCACCACCTCCGAACACTGCTGCGCCGTTGAAGGTTGCACGAGCCAAGGCGTCCGTGATCTCGGTTGTCAGGGCATCAAATTCGGTCGACATATAACCCTGCTGGGCTGCGGTGTAGAGACCGCTGGCATGTTGCACTGCGAGTTCACGCTGACGTTGCATCATGTCGCTGACAGTCTGCAGGGTAGCGTCAGCTACGCTCAGATAGGAGATACCGTCCGCGATATTACGCTGGGCGACTGTCATGCCCCGTGCCTGACCGGTTTGCAGTTGTGCGATAGCGAGGCCGGCGGCATCGTCTTTCGCCATATTGATGCGCAGGCCTGATGAGAGGCGCTGTACTGCGGTTTCAAGGTTGGATTGGGTGCGACCTAAGTTTTTCTGTGCCGCAAGGGAGAATACATTAGTGTTGACTGTGATTGCCATGATCTAATTCCTCTATCGAACCGGCGACGGCATCTATCTAAGCGCTCTATCACCGGTGATTTGCATTTAGCGGATATACCAACAATTTTGGTATTTACCGCCTCCGATATTTGTAGCGGCCCCCAGCCCTGGAACTTTAACCCATATCACACTTTACCCACCTGCGCCCCGCCTCCCATCAGTCAGCGTTACTTATTGATTATACTGGAGTTTATAAGAATTACCGATCGTCTTCCGTAAGGAAGCAATATCCTATGCCTTAGCTTCCCTAATTTTTCGCAAAAGACCTACACGCGCATCGATTCAGCGAAGATCGGTTTCGACTGCCTGATACGGGACTTTGGAGTATCTGTTGCAAGACGGGCAGGCTCTGCGGCTCGACAGCAGCCCGCAGCGTCCTGCCGTTTAGAGATAATTGAAGAGTGAAAGGCCTTGCACCATGTTGAAGGTCTGCTGTGCCGCTTGCAATGCCACCAGATCCTGTTCAAAGCGACTGATCGCCTCTGCGATATCCAGATCTTCGGTCTCGGAAAGCGCACTTTGCATGGTGAAGATGAAGTCTTCATTGATAAAGCGCTGTTGATCGATGGTATTCAGGCGCGCGCCGCCGCGTGCCCTGACCGAAACCACATGTTCCTGAGCCAGTTGCAGGTCGTCCATGAATGCGCTGTTCGGCGCATCTGCTTCCATGCCGGCGATAATGCCATGTACGGTTTCGAAGATATTTCGTCTTCCGCCCGCTGCAGTCTCTATATTCATGAACACATCGAAGCCATTTTCCCGGTCCTGAACCTGTCGGGTTGCCGAGATTTGCAGGGTTCTGATTCCCATGTCACCGCCATAGGCGAACACACCGTCGGCGGGATTGCCGAATGGAATGGTGTCGGCATCATAACCGGCAAAGATAAACTCACCGTCACTGTCCCGGGTATTGGCCAATGCCATCAACTCATCATTAAGCTGGCGCAGTTCTTCGGCGATGGCCTGACGCGCCGCTGCAGAGTAGGTATCACTCTGCCCCTGTATGGCCAACTCCATGATGCGCGGCAACAGATCATCCACCCCCCTCAGCGTGGCTTCCTGCAGCTCGAGTCGGGATTGAGCCCTGTCGGCATTGTTCTGATACTGTTCAACCTGGGTAATGGAGGTACGCAGATCGAGCACATAGGCAGCGCCGGGTGGATCGTCCTTGGGTGTCAGGATGCGTTTACCGGTGGAGATCTGCAGCTGCGCCCTGCTGACTGCAGACTGGCGTTCGAGCATACTGTTGATACCCCGGTCGAACAGCATGGATGTGGAAATCCGACTCATACCCCTACCTCCTGACCGCGCCTATGAGAGTATCGAAGAGGGTGCCGGCAACCGATATCACCTGTGCCGACGCCTGATAGGCCTGCTGAAACTGGATCAGCTTGGCCGCCTCTTCATCGAGGTTGACACCCGATATCTCCGCCATCGCCTCTTGCGAGCGCACCAACAGACTCTCCTGGGCTCCCAGATTCAGTTCCGCGTGACGTGTCTTCGAACCCACATCCGAGACCATCTGGATATAGGTTGCATCAAAGGTAGCCGTTCCGCCCAGTAACAGATTCTGGTTTTGCAGATTCTGCAGAGAGAGGGCATTGCGATTATCGCTACTGCCGTTGGTGTTATTGCTGATGGTGAAACTGTCGCCATCCGCGGGCACGCCTGAAATAGCGAAACTGATGCCGCCGTAGGCGGCGAACTGGGCACTTGGTACCTGGGTACCTGCTATCGCCGCAGTATTGAGATTGTCGTAGACGATGAAATCGTCGAAGGGATCAACACCAGGTACCGAACCCGGATAGTAGACCTCGAAACCGCTGGTCGGTCCACCCTGATCGTCATAGACCAGTTGTATATCGCCACCGGCCAGTGGCAGTCCGGCCATGGAGCTGTTCGCCGGCTGTGTGACGCGGGCGTCACCGCCATTCAGCGGGTTGCCGTTGCCATCAACGGCAGGCCTCACCTGCACGGGACCGCCGGCCGCCAGCCTTCTCACATCGTTGATCAGAAGATCGATATCCAGGGAGGCCGTTCGGGTGGGCTGAATCAGGAAGGTATCCCCGGTTACCGCACCGGCGGCGTTGATATTGATATCGAGACCGTCAACGATATTGGATCCCGCCGCCAGGGTCTGGGTTGTACCGGAGACCAGATTTTGCAAGATAAAATCGGCCCCGTCATAGATCAGCTCGTAGCTGTTACCGGTCAGATTACTCACATTATCGTAATCGACAGTGATGGAACTGCCGTTACCCGGCTGTGGTAGAACCTGTACTGAGCTGGTATTGAAGAGCGCACCGCCGACCAAACCATCCAGATCGAGACCCAGCTGGTGCTGGGTATTGAGCTGGTCTGCAATACCGAGAGCGACCAGCCCGACCCTGTCCTGGGTTGGATCGAGAATCTCGTTACGAAACCTGAGTAAGCCGCCGATGGTGCCGCCGCTGATCTGGTCGGTAATGATCTGGGTACCGAATGAGTAGTTGAACGTAATCTCAAGGTGGCTGGGATCGAGACCGGAGGGCTGGGTGCCTAGCGTGGCGGCAGCGGTGTCCATCACCAGTGGCTGGCCCCTGCCGATAAACACGTTATATGCCCCATCGGTCTGCTGCAGGATCTGGATATCGACCTGTTCCGACAGTTCGTTGACCAACTGGTCCCGCTTATCCAACAGATCATTCGGGGTACTGCCGTAGGCGAGTTTGATGTCTGCATTGATATCGGCGATGTTTTGCGCAAGACGGTTGATTTCACCGACATTGTACCCGATCTGACCATTCGTCCTGGTGCGGGTGTCATCGAACTGCTGGTTGAAATAGTGGAATCGGTCTGCCATCGATTCCGCCTCGGTCAGTGCCAGCTGACGGGCTGGAATCGAGGTGGGATCATCGGCCAATCCCTGCAGGGCATCGAAAAAGTTCTGGATGGTCGGCTGGATCCCGGCATCCGGATCCGCCACCAGGTCATCGAGTCGCTGAGCCTCCCCATAGTAGGCCCTCAAGTCGGAAGAGACCGTCAGACTGGTGCGCATCTGCCCGGCCACGAAGCCGTCATACTGGCGCTGGATTTCAGAGCTCTCAACACCGGTCCCCAGATACCCGGCCGGGCTCAGGAAGGGTTCTCTGGTATTGAAGTCAATCCGCTGACGGCTGTAGCCCTCGGTGTTGACGTTCGAGATATTGTGCCCTGTGGTGTCCAAGGCATGCCGATTGGCAATCAACCCTGAGACACCGATGGATAGTATGCTCACTTAAATCGCCTCTGTTTCACTCTGTATCGACTGTCGGAGCGATCCCTTAAGCCGGTTGAGGGCGGTCTGCATCTCCGGCCCCTGCATCACCCGTACTATTTTTTCCGCATAGTCGGGATCGGTGGCGTACCCCGCATCCTGCAGTGCCTTGAAGTATTGCGTGGCATCCTGAGTATTCTGCAGGGCATTTGTATAGCGGGGATTCTGTTTGAGAAAGGTCACATAGTCCCTGAAACTCTCATCGTATGAGCCATAGGTACGGAAATACTCGCGCCGGCGAACCACGACATCCTGTTCAAACTCCAATGTTTCCTGCCTGACCCGGTCACCGCTCCAGCGCTGATCGGCTTTGATGCCGAACAGATTATGGCTGCTTCCGCCATCCGCGGACCGCATCACATGCCCCCCCCAGCCGGTCTCCAGGGCCGCCTGGGCAAGCAATGCCTCAGTCGGCAATCCCAACGCTTGCGCAGCGCTGTCGGCAGCCGGCCAAAGCGCCTCCACAAAGGATTCCGGTGAGTCGATGTTGACTGACGGCCGATCTTCTGCAGCTGTGTTATCGGCTTTCGCGGCAGCCGTGACACGGCCCTTTGCCAACACGGACGGGTGCTGCCAGTATGCCTCAAGTGAGGTATTCGGCTGCGTCTTCACTGCCTGCTCCACACCAAGCTGATTGCGCAGCAGCTTCGCCATGCCGAGGCCACGTTGCTCTGAAAGGTGCAGGGAGAGCTGTTGATCGTACATATCTCGAACGAATTCGCTCTGTTTGCTCTCGAACAAGCCATTGCCGAAACTGGCCTGGCGCATCTGTTTGACCATCATCTGCACAAACAGTGATTCAAACTGACGCGCAACCTGATCAGCCGTTCCCGCCTGATCCTCACGCGCCTGATGCTTCAGGGCCGTGAGTCCCGAAAAATCGTGATACAGGGCAGAGGTCGCCGTGTTCATCAGATCACCAACAGTTCGGCACGCAGGGCGCCGGCCTCTTTCAAGGCCTCGAGGATGGCTACCAGGTCGCTGGGAGCGGCGCCCACCTGGTTGACGGCACGCACCACGTCATCCAGGGACGCCCCCGGATTGAACAGAAACATATGGTCCATGCCCTCTTCGGTAACCGTAACCTGACTCTGCGGCACCACGGCCGTCTGCCCTGCCCTGGCAAAGGGACCAGGCTGGGAGACCGCGGTCTCTTCACTGATACTGACCACCAGGTTGCCGTGGGAGACCGCCGCCGGGTAGACCCGGACCTGGCTGTTGATGACCACCGTGCCGGTACGCGAGTTGATGATGACTTTGGCCGAAGTCTTGCCGGGATTGACCTCCAGCTCCTCCAGCATGGAGATGAAAGTGACCTTCTGGCCGGGATCCTTAGGCGCATTGACCCGTATCGAAGTGGCATCGACAGCCTTGGCCGTTCCGGGACCGATAGTGAGGTTGATCGACTCCGCCACACGCATGGCGGTGGTAAAATCCCCATCGTTGAGATTGAGGGTCAATAACGGCGCCTGATTGAAGTTGTTCGGCACTTCGCGTTCCACGGTCGCCCCGTTGGGGATGCGCCCCGCGCTGGGAATGTTAACGGTCAGCTTGGAGCCGTCAGAACCCTCCGCGCTCAACCCGCCCACCACCAGGTTGCCCTGGGCCAAGGCGTAATTCTTGCCGTCGGCGCCTTTCAGTGGGGTCATCAACAGGGTGCCACCACGCAGGCTTTTGGCATTGCCAAGCGATGAGACAGTGACGTCGATCTTCTGACCTACCTTGCTGAAGGGAGGAAGGTCGCCATGCACGATAACCGCAGCAACGTTCTTCGGTTTCATATTGGTGCCGCTGGGTATCTGCACACCCAGCTGGGAAAGCATATTCTTGAGACTGTTGATGGTGTAGGGCGAGTCGGTATCCTTGTCGCCTGTTCCATCCAGACCCACCACCAGGCCATAGCCGATCAATTGATTGGTGCGCACCCCCTGGATAGAGGCCAGGTCCTTGATCCTTTCCGCCCATGCGGCCTGGCTGGCCAACAGAATGATTGAAAACGCGAAAATAACTTTGTGTACGATAACGTTCATTGCATGACACCTCAGAAGGGCGAGAGCACACTGTTGAAGAACCGAGCCAGCCAACCCATGGAGTTGGCATCCGCCAGGGCGCCTTCACCGACGTAGGTAATGGTCGGATCGGCGATCCGCGTGGAGTCCACGTTATTGTCGGGCGAGATATCCCTTGGCCTTACGATGCCGGAGAGGCGGACATACTCGGTTCCCTGATTGATGCCGATCCGCTTTTCGCCCCTGACATAGAGATTGTTGTTGGGCAGCACTTCGATTACGGAGACGGTGATTTTGCCATTCAGGGCGTTACTCTGGGTGGCGCTGCCGTCGCCGCTGAAATCGTGACTCGAATCGAGACTGAAACCAAGCCCCACGTCTTTGTTGTTGGGTACCGGTACGAAGCCGGGTACGTTGAACTGCATCGACTGACCGAACAGGGTTGGATTGGTGATACTGTTGCTGGTGGTTTTCGCGGTGGTGGTGGTAGCCGATTTGTTCGCCTGGGTACTCTCAACCAGATTCACCGTCAGCAGATCACCAACGCGCCGGGCACGAATATCCTCGAACCAGGCCTGCTCATAGCCGGCCTGGTAAATAGCGCCATTACCCTTTGGCGCCGGTGGTGGCATCACGGGTCGAATCGGGGCGTAAGCGGCATCACGCGTCGGAGTGGTGTTATAGCATCCCGCCAACAGCGGCAGCATCATAATGGTTATCAGTGTGATTGTGCGTAAACTATCCATCAGCCCCGCTCCTGTCAGAGTTGCTGATTAACATAGGAGAGCATCTCGTCCGTGGTGGAGATGGCCTTGGAATTCATCTCATAGGCACGTTGGGTCTCGATCATGTTGACCAGCTCCTCGACCACATTCACATTCGAGCTCTCCAGTGCGGCCTGGATCAGGGTACCGGTACTGTCGGTGCCGGGTATCGCGGTATTGACACCACCACTGACATTGGTCTCGCGATAGAGATTGTCACCGATCGGCTCCAGACCCTGTGGATTGACGAAATAGGCCAGTTCGATCTGACCGATCTGGGTCGGGGTGTTGTTACCTGATACCAACGTCGAGACCACACCGTCCGAGCCGATGGTCAGACTGATGGCGTTGCTTGGCACGGTCATCGCCGGCTGCAGCTCATAACCGTTGGGTGTAACGATATTGCCGTCGGCGGTCAGGCTGAATGTGCCGTCACGGGTGTAGACGATGTTACCGTCGGGATGGAGTACCTGAAAATAGCCTTTTCCCTGGATGGCCACGTCCAATGAGTTACCCGTCTGTACGATATTGCCCTGGCTGTGCTCCTTCTGGGTCGCTACCACACGCACACCGGTGCCGACCATCAGACCTGACGGCAGCTCGGTATTCTCGGAGGACTGGGCCCCTACCTGTCGCAGATTCTGGTAGATCAAGTCGTTGAACACGGCCCGGTCCCGTTTGTAACCGGTGGTATTGACATTGGAGAGATTGTTGGAGATCACAGCCATGTTGGTCTGTTGTGCATCCAATCCGGTTTTTGCGATCCAGAGTGCCGGGTACATAGTCTCTTCCTCGTACTTGTTTAATCTGGTGAGTCATCCGTTGCCGTGCAACGATTCAATAAACTCTCTATCTGAATAAGAGCAATTTACTTGCCAACATCAGCTCATACTCATGAGTCGAACCGAGGCATTGTCCAGATCCTCGGCGGTCTTCATCATATTGACCTGCATTTCAAACTTGCGCGCCAGCTCGATCATGGTAACCAGGGTGTCGGCCACATTGACGTTACTGCTCTCAAGGGCGCCGGATACCAGCTCGGTTGCGGCATCCGCATCCGACTCTTCGCCCTCCAGCAGACGCATCAGGCCATCTTCTCCCTTGAACAACTGCTCCGTGTCGGGATTGACCATCTTGATACGATCGACAATCGCCAGCGCCTCGGGAGTTGAACCTTCCGGCAAAATAGTGATAGTGCCGTCAGGCGCGATCTCCAGGCGCTCATAGGGCGGCAAGGCGATCGGCCCGCTATTGCCGATCAGCGGCAAACCCTCGCCGTTCGTCACCAGGCCGTTGGCGTCGACCTTCAGATCGCCACGACGCGTGTAGGCCTCCGAACCGTCAGCTGCCTGAACTGCAAAGTAACCATCACCCTTGATTGCCAGATCGAGGGGGTTACCGGTGGACTGAATGCTGCCTTTGTCGAAGTTGATATTGGGGCGTTCATCCAACGCATAGACACGGGTCGGGTAACTCTGGCCGAATACGGGCATACTGCGGAATTGGTTGAGATCCTCCATGAAGCCCGGTGTATTCACATTGGCCAGGTTATTGGAGTTGCTGGCCTGTGCTATCAGGGTCTCTTTTGCCCCGCTCATGGCGATATAAAGCATACGGTCCATGGGTTGCTCCTGTTCATTAATTCAGCTGGCACTATCGCTTTAACTGGAACATTGCAAGAAACAAACCAATTCAAAGTTCCAAAAAAAATCGCCACTCCCGCCCCCCGTACACTGAGGACAAAAGTGGCGACTACCCAGCCTACTTAACGGATATTGATAACTGTCTGGGTAACGGCATCCGCAGTGGTGATGACCTGCGCATTGGCCTGGAAATTACGTTGAGCGGTAATCAGATTGACCAACTGCTTGGCCAGATCGACATTTGAATTCTCCAACGCACCGGACTGTATCAGCCCGAAACTGCTGGTACCGGCCTCACCCAACTGCACATCGCCGGAGGCGAAAGACTCCGCCCAACTGGTATCGCCAATCTGGCGCAGCCCTTGATTATTGCTGAAACGGGCCATGGCGATCTTACCCAAGGGCTCTGATTGGCCGTTGGTAAAGCGAGCGAATACGACCCCCGTGCCATCCACATCCACGCCACTCAAACGACCCGATGTAAAGCCGTCCTGACTCAGTTCATTTACGGAAAAGCCTGAACCGAACTGGGTTGATGCGCTGTAGCCAAAGGTCAGCGTGGTGATATCGGCGGCACCGCCGCCCGGATTGAAGGTATCTATGGCTACGTTACCCAGGGCATCCACATCCCCCACACCGGTATCCAGGGCGCCAGCTGTCGTGAACTGAACATCCGCGAATGCATTGCCGCCCACAGTGACATTGACGCCATCCACAAAGGTGAAGACATTCCACTGATTATCAGCCACCTTGCTGTAGAACATGGTTGTCGTATGCGCCGTTCCCAGAGAATCATAAATTGTGGTCGCAGTGGAATGATTGTAACTCTGTGGATCCGGCGGGAAGGTAAAGGTGGGCGCTGTCGGATCGAGAGTAACTACCGGCGGCAGTTCCGCCGCACTCAGATTGAGGGTTGCCTCGATATTGCTGGTTGGCTGAGGCGTACCCGAGACCACGGGTAGATTCAGATCGGAGGTATCGCCGGTATTGAACAGAGTTCCGGTCGTACCGATACGGGGAAAGATCTGCACCCTGGATCCGGTATGATCCACCACGTTTCCATCCCGATCCACACTGAAGGCGCCGGCACGGGTATAGGTTACGTCACCCGCTGTATCTTCCATCACGAAGAAACCCTCTCCGTTGATCGCCAGGTCCAGGTTGTTGGATGTGAATTCTGTACTGCCCTGGGAAAACTGTTGCGCAACTCGGGTCACGCGAACACCTCTACCCGGCACAGAACTGCTGACATCACTGATGGAATTGGCATAGATATCAGCAAACTCGGCACGCGACTCTTTGAAACCGACCGTGCTCGCATTGGCGATATTGTGACCGGTTACATCAAGATCGGTGGATGCCGCATCCAATCCACTCAGAGCAATACGAAATGCCATCTCTATTCTCCTGTCTCTTCTCTATCTGCAATCAACGCTCGCTGCATTGATGCTTATGTTCTATTGAATTTGCGCCACGTCATTCATGGAGATCTGGCCTAGACCGCCCAGGTTGAGCTGAACACCGCCGGGCCCACCCAGGTTGACACTCTCGACCTCTGCTGATACCAGCGTGCTGGGCGCCATCTCCGCATCATCCACGTTGGCAATCGCACTTATCTGATAGAGTCCGTCGCCCACATAGTCGCCGGCATCGTCATAGCCATCCCAACTGAAGGCAACCTGCCCGGCTTCATGGGTGCCAAGCTGCAGTTCGCGGACCAGGGCGCCGGACTGATCGGATATCAGCACCCGGACATTGCCCGCCGAGGAGGGAAGCACGATGCTGCCCTGCAGCGGCTCGCCATTCGCCAACGCACCGACACTGCTCTCAACCAGCACATCACGACCGACGAGATTGGCCGCTTGCAGGGCCTGATCGGAAGTCAGCGCGCTTCGCAGTTCATTGAATGAGTTATTCAGATCATCGATTCCCGACACCGTGGCGAACTGGGATACCTGAGTCGCCATTTCGGAGTTTTCCATCGGTTTGAAGGGATCCTGGTGTGTCAACTCGGTCACCAGAAGCTGCATAAAATCCTCCAATCCCAGCTGACCCTGCTCCTTTTCCTGTTTGATGCTGTTGTTGGTCAGACCGATATCTTCATACAGATCGTATCGATTCGTGATGGCTGTCATGGCTATCTCCTTACTGACCCATACGCAGGGTGGCGAGCAGTAGTTGTTTGGCTGAGTTGGCCACTTCCACATTGCCCTGATAGGAGCGTGAAGCGGAAAGCATGTTCGCCATCTCTTCCACCATATTCACATTCGGGCGAAAGATATAACCCTCCTCGTTGGCGAGGGGATGTTCCGGCGAGTACTCCTGGACCAGCGGCGCCTGGCTTTCGACCACTCCCGCCATACGCACGCCACTCGCTGCCGCGTCAGGGTTGGACTGATCCAACAGGGTCTGGAATACCGGTTGCCTGGCCCGATAGGTCTGGTCGATACTGCTACTAACCGCATCGGCATTGGCCATGTTGCTGGAGACCAGATTGAGACGCAGACTCTGTGCGCTCATACCCGATGCGGCCGTATCAAAGATCTTGAATAGAGACATGCTCACTCACCCTTTATCGCTTTACGTATGCCACTGATCTTACTGTTGATGAAACTGAGGCTTGCCTGGTACTCGATCGCATTGCCGCTGTACGCCACATGCTCCCTTTCGGTATCCACCGTATTGCCATCCAGAGACGGCTGCATGGGAGTACGATAGAGTAGTTGCGAAGGAGGCACAGGGCCCGTTTCAGGTTGGATATGACGACTGTCAGTGGTTCTCAATCGAGTGGAACTGTTCATTTCACTGTTCAGAAGCGCCTTGAAATCGAAATCCCGGGCCTTGTAGCCCGGCGTGTCGGCATTGGCCAGATTCGCGGCAAGGACCTCGGCCCGCTGCGAACGCAGTACCAGTGCCCTCTCATGTATTCCAAACAGATTGTCAAAGTTCATGGATAGCTCCACAGCTCTCTTTGCCACTGAAGATGCAGGGAGTGTGCCAAACTTGCAAACCGCTGTTAATTTAAGGCGATTGTCCGCTTTTCAGGCTTGGCCCATCGACGCCGCATAGGGTGCGGTATCCAATCGGAGTAGCAGGATAGAGGCCGCCAGGGCCGGCACCACAGAGGGTGGGCTATTTCAGTACCGGGAAAACGAGGCCCGCCGATAGGGTAAAAGCCGGTTAGCCGATTACCGTGAATAGCGCCTAGCGACCGATTCACGCAGGCGAAGACCGGTTTATCAAAACAGGAATGCGGCAAGCGGGTGCCGCAATACGGCAAGCATTGCCGTTTAGGATTTCAAGCGATAGGAGATACCGCCATGTCCCACCTTCATCTCAAAGCGAGTCGTCAGCTGGTTGATCGACTCTGTGGACCCCAGAAACAGGTAACCCCCGGGATTCAGCGTATTAGCCATCCGATCGACGATATCCCGCTTCAGTTCATTGGAGAAGTAGATGAGCACGTTACGGCAAAAAATCACGTCGAATTTCCCAAGACCGTGATAACTGCCCGCCAGGTTAAGCGAGCTGAAGCTGACACGGCGTTTGATCTCAGGTTTTACTTCAAGGCAACGCTCATTTGCCAGGAAGAATCTCTTTTTCTGCTCCGGAGTCAGGCCTCTTTCAACAGCCAGACCGCAATAGAGGCCTGAACGCGCCTCATCCAACATCTTGCTCGAGATATCCGTAGCGGCAATCTGCACCGGCTTGGCCGAGGGTTTCAGGCCTTGATACTCTTCCGCGATCATACTGATGTTGTAAGGCTCCTGACCGCTCGAACAGGCGGCCGACCATATACGAATCGAGCCCCCTCGTTTCAGGTTCAGATCGGGCAGGATGGTCTCTTTCAAGAGGATGTAGTGGCCGATATCCCTAAACCAGAAGGTCTCATTGGTGGTCATGGCATCGATCACCTTCACCTTCAGGTGTGAATGGGCAGGTGACCGAATCAAATCAAGCAAGGCGCCCAGGGAATCGACCTGCGCCTCCTTTATAATATTATTCAGTCGGCTGGCGACCAGATACTCCTTTCCGCTACCCAGCAATATTCCGCATGCCTGCTGCAGAAATGACTTGAACGCCTCATAATCCGCAGGCGAAATCGTGGCTGACCGATGGTACATTATAAATAAATGTTCTTTTTAATTTATCAGATATAGTGTTAAGCCAAGCTTTTGAGACGCTCGGTCACCCGGCCGACCAGTTCATCCGGCATGAATTTAGCGAGAAAATGGTCGGCACCCACTTTCCTCACCATGGTTTCATTGAATACCCCGCTCAAAGAAGAGTGCAAAATGACATACAGATCAGAGAGTTTCGGGTCTTCCCGTATCGCCGTCACAAGAGAGTAGCCATCCATTTTCGGCATTTCAATATCGGAAATCACCATCGCCAACCAGTCATTCAGGTCGCCCGCTTCAGACCACTCCTGCAACAAACTCAGCGCCTCGCTGCCATCTTTCGCCTGCACGACCTCTATGCCCATTTCATTCAAAACTTTTTTGATCTGGTTGCGCGCCACCATCGAATCATCAACAACCAGTATCTTTAACTTACTCAAGTCGGCCCCTGTCTCCTCCACTGGTTGCGTCAATTCCTCATCGATACCCAAAACTTCACTGAGAATTTTCTCCACATCAATGATCTCAACCAGCTCTTCATCGATATTCGTTACCGCGGTCATGTAACTGCTGCGTCCCAGGCCCTTCGGAGGCGGCAGGATATCTTCCCAGTGAGTGTTGACGATACGCTCGACGCTAGCCACGAGAAAGGCGAGTTGTCGACGGTTATATTCGGTGATGATGATGAAATAGTTCGTTACCTCGTCCATCCTGGGACCGCCTATGGCATTACTCAGATCCATCACAGGTATATTATTGCCCCTGAGTGAGGCCACACCGCGAATGACCGGATTAGAACCGGGCAGTTCAGTCAGCTTCGGACACTGCACGACTTCTTTCACCTTGAATACATTGATGCCAAAGATCTGACGTCCCTGCAGGTGAAAGAGCAGCAATTCCAGCCGGTTCTGTCCGGCTAGTTTGGTTCTTTGATCGACACTGTCCAAGACGCCAGCCATGGTATAACACCCCACACATAGAGAAACCCATCATAATGAGTATGGCGGCTTGAACAGAGCGACCTTTAGTAATGTCCAATCAACCTAAGTCTTTATGTGGCAGGAGAAATTAAAATCCCATCCACAGCACAGAACAGACAGCTGCCGGGCCATAATCCGCAGTGAGAAAGCCAACTAACCACCTGATTTAATTTGCATGGCGTCATCCAGACGATTTTCGACCAAGGCGCATCCCCCACCTGTCAAATTCACGGCATGGCGATTGCATGTATTTAAGCAGTCAATCGAGAGACTATTATCATGATGCATGTTAAGGCGACATTTAAGGCGGTATTGGCGATTCTCCTGTTTTCGGCCGCTGCGATCAGCCATGGTGAGAGTGGGCACCATCAATCCCATCACTCAATCGTTGCAGCGGTCAAGGACTATCTGATGCAGACAGTCGCAAATCAGAACGAAGATGCAAAAATCGTCATCACACCGTTGGATCATCGCCTCAAATTGCGGCAGTGCGATACCCCATTGAAGACATTCAGCCCGCCCGGTGGCAGTAAAATGGGACGTACTTCGGTCGGTGTACGATGTGAAAGCCCGGCGCCCTGGTCACTCTACGTCTCCGCCAAGGTCGGTCTTGAACTGCCGGTGGTAATCGCGAAACGGGACCTTGCAAGGGGCCAGGCCATCACAACAGCCGACGTGAAACTGGAAATTTCGGATACTACACGATTGTTGAGAGGTTATTATGAGTCGGTCAACCAGGTTTTGGGCCGAACACTGAAGCGTGCGCTCCGCAGGGACAAGGTCGTTACACCTACCTCACTGGTAGTCCAAAAGACCGTGAGCAGAGGCGAGCAGGTCACCATTCTGGCAGCCGCAGGCGGTATCGAAGTGCGCATGCAGGGTAAGGCAATGAAAAACGGCAATCCCGGCGACCTGATACCCGTCGTCAACGTAAAATCAAAGAAAAAGCTACAGGCAAGAGTGATTTCGGAAGGATTGGTGAAGGTAAACTGACCGCTGATGAGGGTTGAGTATCAGGGAACCTAACTCGTCAGATAGGTGCTTAGCAACTAGGGCCTGTTAACACTAATCCAATACGCCCTGTTGTGCCTGAAAAAGCACCAATCAAGGCGCACCCCAAGGGCACTTCCTTCGGGGCGCGAGGAGAGAGGTTTGGTTATTCCAAATGAGCGACGAG
>NZ_MARB01000022.1 GCF_001715975.1 Candidatus Thiodiazotropha endolucinida
TCACCCCGATACAGAAGTTGGCTCAGACCGCTTAACAGTGACTACTTTTGAGTCCCATTATTAATGGGGGGATTACCGCCGGAGATGGAAAAAACAGTTATATATGATCACAGCCAGTGAGTCCGTAGCAGCACAAGACAATGGCATCGAGTCGGTGAAGAAAAATGCACCAGGTACAAAGATCGACGACTTATCTTAATAGTGGTGTGGCAGTAGCTCAGTGCACCACTTAGTTGAGTGGCCCACAAAAGGCCGGGATTACCACTGGACGCCAGATTTACACGAATACTTGAAAATAGGGGGTCAATTTACAGTTTTATTCACATAAATACTTGGACGTCCACCCTTATGGGGGATTACCGAGGTTTAGATTATAACATTTAACATAATATACATTATGCATATTAGTAACATGCACTAGAGGTTAGGTGGCGGGCAGTATTAAATTAATGACAAATAACATTAATATTATTCCTTAATATACTGTTATATATGTTATTTAGATTTATAACTATTAAGTACTTTAAATTGGATATGTGTGCCCATTTCCTCTTATCACTAAAAACTCCAACTCCACTACATCGATGCTTTTTTCCACGGTCAAGGTGGACTGGGTATAAAGATTCAATTCTCCTGTACCAGCCTTAATGACAATCAGCCATCAACAATCGATAGGTCTTATGGGGTATTAGCTGTCTAATTTGTCTTAAAAACTGTTTATCTAATCGTTGGCTCATCACATAACGGCGGTTTTTTTGTAATGCCCGCTTGTGTAATTGTGATATTCGGCCTTTAGATATTTTAAGCGGATTGGCGAGATCACCAAAAGCAACGCCATGGAAATAGTGGTTGCGAATGATGAGACGCTCTCGCTCAGGTAAGTTAACGACAAGAATGCCCAAATGGATTGCGAGTGTCTTTTCAACTTCACCATTGAAGAGTTCGTCTGCCTCCACCTCTTCATTCAGTAGGGTACCCGTATCTTCCAACATGAAGCTCAATGCCAGTTCGATCGTTAAGCCATCCATGTCGGTGAAGTGATCTTCGCCAGGTAGTGATTTGTTTAGGCTATCCATTGATAATACCTATATTACTTCTGACGGCATGCGTATAGATTTTTGATTTCACCTACACATCTTGGTTGAGATTATTTAGAGTTATTCTAATTATTAATCTAAAACACTTAATGAGGACTAAGTAGTTATTGCTAAGTTAAACATCAGTATGATGCTCTCACAGAGATTTTTATTTAACTCATACGTATCCATCTATCTTTGCTGTTTCGTCATAATTAATCTCGCATTGAGAATTAGAAAAATTCTAAATTATCTATAAAACCTTTGACGTTTAAGTACGACGCTTGACATAGGAGATAAAATCGCAGACTCTCCTCTCCTCCGTTGTATATAGTGGCCAAACAAAACTCACCTTGTACATGTCAGTTTCAAAAGATACGATCAGATCATTTTGCAAGGAAAATTATATTAATCCTGCCCGCTCTCGCGGTGATTCTCACATCACAATCAGAATAGCAGAAGTCGCGAGGGCCTTTGGTCTTGAGCCGGATAGCCATGTCATTTGCGATGCTGTGTGGTCGACCGAGTTCGAAATGGAGAATAATCTCTTCAGAGTATCCAACAGCTGTCTGAGAAACAGTAAAGTATCTAATATGGTTTTTAGAGTGTTACCTGAATAGATAAGGGATGTACCGCAAGGTAAGTACTAATAATTCTTAATCTATCGATGATTATGCAAGTAACACCCGAAAGCGTGACGAACATCAAAGTATTACTGAGTTAAGGGAATAAAAGTTGCCGTAACGAGATAATAGTGTGAACCAGTTCAAATTTATCTCACAAAATATCAAATTGGCGATGATTTCTTTGTGTGAATAATTGTTAAATTGCATGCCTAAATCGGAGTACAAATAACTCATCCTAAGGATAAGGAATCACAACTGAAGTGATAATTAATAAACGACCTGGATAATTACAATACCGTTGGCTATCTCAGCCCCGGTCAATGATTAGGATGTGTTTTTGCTGTGTCCCCGAATGAACTTGTTGAAGATATTGATCAACTGGTATCACTTCCTGAAGTATTTATTCAGGTGAACCAGTTAATGGAGCAGCCTCACTGCTCTTCTACCAAACTTGCTGAAATCATCTCTACCGACGTTGATATATCCGCCAGGTTGCTAAGACTGGTCAACAGCCCGTTTTATGGTCTGAGATCCAAAGTCGACACCATCTCCAGGGCAGTCACCATCGCCGGCATCCACGAACTGCGTAACCTTGTATTGGCAACAATCGCAATCAGAGCTTTTACCGGTATCCCGGAGAAACTGGTCAACATGGACGATTTTTGGCGCCATGCCGTCACAACCGGTGTCCTCTCGCAGATGTTGGCATGCGCTACACAGTGAACGGCTTTTTGTTGCCGGTATGCTTCACGATGTGGGACGGCTGGTGATCTATCTGACCCTCCCCGATAAAGCGATGGATATTCTGGAGATTACAGGTGGCGATGATTGGATTCTTGCCGAGATCGAAGACCAAGTCCTTGGATTCAATCATATGGATGTGGGCGCCGCACTGATGCAATCCTGGCATCTGCCTGAAAACCTGATATCAGTCGCTAAAAACCACCATCGTCCTTCACATGCAACCGAGCCGGAAATGGATGTGGCCATAGTTCATATTGCCCTGGCTGTCGCTCGTGGCGAGATGTCAGGGTTCTCAGTTGAGGAGATGTTCTGGGCCATCGAACCAATCGTTTGGGACGCCACCGGACTAACCCCTGAACAAATATCACCACTTATCGATGACATGCTGAGCAAGTCACTCGAAGTCATGGGGGTGATCTTGGCGCCAACAAAACAAAAGCGGGCTTAGGTCGTTCAGAGCAGCTTGATTGTCATTCCGGCAGGTTGAGATTTTTACATAGCGTTATTCGAATTCGCCGATTTCCATCAACCTTTCAGGGAACACTAATAAGGTGTTATTTACCAATCGTAATTGAAACTTAACCTGAATTATTCGGATGTATAAAAACACGGAGGTGTTAACCATCGATAGATAAATTGACCGTTATTGAGAGAAAAATTATGCGCCACTTATCGCGCTTCATTCAAATACTAATAAAAATGGCCGCCGCCTCCGGCAAAGGTGGAAGTACCGCCCTCCCCTATGGTGATAGCCTTTACATAAAAAACAGCACCGACAGAAATGAGAGGGTAGTGCGGTCAAGATCTACCCGCTCATCCAGGGTCTTCAGTAGAACCTATATTTCCGGAATAGAATCACGACGATCCTCTTTGACCTGGAAAGACTGCAGATAAAACAGTAGGAACCAGGTATGGATCAAGAAAGTGATTCCAAGTCAGAGTGGAGTAATGATTTCTCTATGAAAAGAGCCCTGCTCGTTTCCTTTTTGCAGGTTTTCATACCAATCTCTGTGTTGTTTTGCGGTATTTTCTATATTTTCTCCAACCAGACGCAAAAATATGAGCTGCAGACAATCAAGATCCGCGAAGAATCTGCCCTGAAGAGTGCAAGTGCGCTGACATCCACGTTGTTTAAACAAAAGTTATCAGATCTGTTGGTATTGGCCGAAGGCGAGATAATGAGACAATACCTTCACAATGACAATATACAGACCTGGACACAGGTGACCCGGGAGTTTTCACTCTTAGCCAGGCGCAAGCCAAAGTATGTGCAAATTCGCCTGATGGATACCGATGGCAAGGAAATCGTTAGGGTAAACAACAAAAATGATGGACCAAATATCGTGCCAAAGTCCCAACTTCAGGACAAGAGTGACCGCTACTATTTTAAAGAGGCGATTACATTCAGCCAGGGTGATATTTATATTTCACCCTTGGACCTGAATATGGAACAGGGTGTCGTCGAAGAACCGATTGTGCCTACCATCCGGTTCGCCACGCCAGTCTACGATGGCTACGGAACAAAACGCGGGATTCTGATTATCAATTACACACCTGCTGAACTGCTCGATAAGATTGAAGATACATTCAATACCCTGGCAGGTGACACAATCATGCTCAACAGTAATGGATATTGGCTGATGGGTGTGGATGATAAAAAACTTTGGGGTTTCATGTACGGCAGTGAAGAGACCTTCTCCTCTGAGCAACCAGAAGTCTGGAAAGCCATAGAAAAAAATATAAATGGCTCAGTCACCACAGATACCGGACTATACATCTTCCAGAGAGCCTACCCATTGAATCGTGCCGGTCTTGGATCAGTTGAGAATATTCAGTTACGTTCTGATGCAGATCAACCACATAGGCAGGATCTTTACTGGATCTATGTATCCCATATCTCAAAGGAGCTCCTTGATGACCTCTCTTCAATACCCATATATATTTCGACGATCATCTACCTATTGCAATTCATTGCTATCGGACTTATCAGCGGAGTATTCGCAAAAAAAGCAGTAAAGAAGAAATTTGCTTCCATCAAATTGCAACAACACGCCACTACGGACGAGTTGACGGGACTCTCCAACCGCCGCGAGTTGCATAAGACCGCAGAAATGGAGTTTAAGCGTGCATACAGATTCAACCGCGATTACTCGATCCTCATGATCGATCTGGACAATTTCAAGGAAATCAATGACTCGTACGGCCACAGCATGGGTGACGAAGTGCTGAAGCATAACGCAAATATCTGTCTCAATTCGACCAGAACGGAAGACCTGCTGGCTCGATATGGTGGTGAAGAGTTTGTCATGCTGCTGCCAGAGACCAATATAGAGGGCGCCCGTCAGTTGGCTGAACGGATTTGCCAGGATGTCAGGGAACAACCGTTCGATTCCGGTCGTGGTCCAATCGCCATAACCGTAAGTATAGGCGTCAGCGAAATAGATCCTGACGACATCAGCTATTCCAATATCCTGGAACGAGCAGACGGTGCACTCTATCAAGCTAAGCGAGAAGGTAGAAACAGGGTCGCCACTATGTAGATCAATATGACGCATATAGTCAGTGCTCCGCTAACAGAATTCACCCTATTCTCAAATAAATTAAATATCTCCTCTAATACAATTAGTAATATATTTCTTTGGTAGTTTTATCCTTGTAAAATAGAGCTATTCCACATCTATTAATAAGCATTAATTTAGATGTATATCATATTGTTATTAAACAATAATTATATAGTGCTTGGCTCTTAAGTTTCTGCAAATAGAGCAGGCTTTATATCTTCCGTTTTCCTATTCAACAACACTACACCTGAACAGCCTTCTGAAAGACACCTGATGTTTGCTGTACCGACTTACTTTGCAGGCAAAAAATCATCTCGGAATTGGCAATGAGTCAAACGCTATCTTTCCTCATAAAAAACCAAACAAAAAACTAAACTTTTTCTGACCGGTGCCGTTATTTTGAGCATCGAAAAATGTCAGAAGGAGTGGCATGCGTCTATCCCCGGAGGATCCACGGTGACCCCAGCCACAACAGAGTCCAAAGCCGACCTTCAGAGCGGGTTTGCCTCAGCACTTGAGTCCTTACGCAAATACACCCTGATCGCCATCGTTGCCTGGACACTGATGATTGCCGGCATTTTCACATGGACAATTTACGATCAGAGAAACCGGGAGTTTGCCACTGCGCTCGGGGTCGCCAGGGCCTATTTCCAAAAGGATCAGTCAGTACGTCAGTGGGGCGCCACTCAGGGTGGTGTCTACGTGAAGATTTCCGAACACACACAACCCAATCCTCACCTGAAAAACCTGCCGCATCGGGATGTAACCACTGATGCCGACCAGAAACTCACACTGATGAACCCGGCCTATATGATCCGGCAGATCAATGAGCGCTTCAGCCGGATGCACAACGACTATATCCACATTACCAGTCTGAACCCGTTACATGATGAGAACGAGCCAGACGATTGGGAACGTTCAATCCTCAAAACCTTTACCAAGGAATCAGATGAGTTTGCGCAAATTGTCGGTTTCCGCGGACAACCCTCT
This sequence comes from Candidatus Thiodiazotropha endolucinida, assembly GCF_001715975.1. Taxonomy (GTDB): domain Bacteria; phylum Pseudomonadota; class Gammaproteobacteria; order Chromatiales; family Chromatiaceae; genus Thiodiazotropha; species Thiodiazotropha endolucinida. The sequence goes on from NZ_MARB01000022.1 coordinate 5,998, forward strand.
CTACGCATGATGCGACCCATGGTTACCAAACAGCGATGTCTGAAGTGTCATGAACAGCACGGTTACAAGGTGGGCGATATCCGTGGTGGCGTCTCCATCGCCATACCTATGGCGCCCTATCGCAGGGATAGCAGCGAACAACTGCTGCTGATCGGCACAACGCACGGCGGTATATGGGTATGCGGTCTGCTGGGTATCGGTTTCTATACCCGGCGGGCGCGCCGACACTTGGAAGACCGCCAGCAGTCGATACAATCCCTCGCCAAGGCAAACAGCTACAACCGTTCCGTCATCGGAGCGCTGGGTGAGGGCCTGTTGGGCTTCGACGCAATGGGTCGTCTGACCTTCCTCAATCCTGCGGCTGTGCACTTATTGGGCTGGAAGGAGCATGAGCTACTGGGCAAGTCTATTCATGGGTTTATTCACTATCTGAAGGACAACGGCGAGCCTTGTCGAGAGGATGAGTGTCCCATGCTGGGGGTACTGCATAGCGGAGAGTCTCATTCGAGCCGGGACGATCAGTTCATGAACCGTGACCGGATCGCCCTGCCCATCTCTTATATCGCCACTCCCCTCTTTGAGCAGACCCGCGTGGTGGGTGGTGTGGTGGCCTTTCAGGACATTAGCGAACAAAAGCAGAGCCTGCAGCGTATTGAATACCTGGCCCATCACGACAGCCTCACCGATCTGCCCAATCGGGTTGCTTTCCTGGAGGCAGTGGACAACGCCCTGGCCAATGCGCGGCGTTACGGCCACGGTCTCGCCCTGCTCTTCCTCGACCTGGATAACTTCGGTGTGATCAACGATAGTGCCGGACACACCACCGGAGACGAGCTGCTGAGACAGGTGGCGAAACGTCTGCGTCATGAGATACGTCAACCGGACTTAGTGGCACGTCAAGGCGGTGATGAATTTCTGATTCTTATGGTACCGGTAATCAAGGAAAAGGAGAAAGAGGATATCACCAGACAACTGGCCCTGAATGCCACAGGACTGGCCCAGCGTGTACTTGACGTCATGCATGACCCTTTCCTTGTGGAAGGCAGCACTTACTATATCAAGGCCAGTATCGGCATCAGCCTGTTTCCGGAGGATGCCAATGATAGAGTGGAATTGTTGAAAAACGCTGATGCGGCCATGTATACCGCCAAGGGAGACGGCCGGGACACCTATGCATTGTATGCCGGCGATCTTGCCCAGCGTATTCAACACCGCCATATGCTGGAGACAGGGCTCAACCAAGCCTTGATCAAACAGGAGTTCCGCCTGGTATACCAGCCTATTGTGGACCTTAACGATGGAAAGATACTGGCAGTTGAGGCCTTGTTGAGGCTGAGATCGGCCACGCTGGGGGATGTATCGCCGGTAGAGTTCATACCGGTGGCGGAAGAGTGCGGCCTGATTCTTCCCATCGGCCGTTGGGTTTTGCAAACCGCCTGTCGACAGATGGCTCAGTGGTTCGGCATGGGGATGGAACTTAGGGTTGCAGTCAATCTGTCGACCCTGCAACTGCAGCGTGAGGATCTGGAAAGCAGCGTACTGCAGGCCCTGGAGGATGCACAAATCCCCGCTTCGATGCTTGTTCTCGAAATCACCGAGGGGGCCACACTGCACGCCTCCCCCGTTGTTATCGAACGACTGCAACGACTTCATGACCTGGGTATCGGGTTAAGTCTGGATGACTTCGGCACCGGCTACTCCTCCCTCAGCCGTCTGAAGAACCTGCCGGTGGATACCCTGAAGATCGATAAATCCTTCGTCGACGGCGTTGTAACCGAACAGGACGATGAACAGATCGTACTGACTACCATTGAGCTCGCCAAGAACCTCAACAAACGAGCCCTGGCCGAGGGAATCGAGAGCCGTGAACAGTGGCAATGTCTGTTACGCAACGGCTGTCAACGAGGACAGGGTTACTTCTTTAGCCGTCCGGTGGAAGCGGTGGTCATCGAAGAGCTGGTGCGTAACGGTGGTCATTGGAATCAAATCCCGTCGTAGAAAAAACCTGTTCATTGCAAGTATGGTGCGGTCTTTACAGGTCCGGACAGGGTTCACCACGATCGATACGCGTCGTATTCACTACCGGAATATCCAATCGATTTTCGCTATAAGCCTTTAGATTGGATGGCGCGTAATTGCACTTTGCCAGATGCATGCGATCCAGCACCGATTGATGCAGCACCTCGCCATCGTTCACATGATTGCCGATCTGTCGTTCGAATGGTCCCATCACGCGATAGGGAATGGTCATCGAGTCGTTCAGCACGGAGTTGAAACATGGCCGGAAATGGTCAAGATAGTCATGATCACATTCAAGGCCCAACGCCTCCGACTTTTCAACCACCCAGTGGAGAGCCTCATTGGCCAGACCATCGGGAGAGTAGCTACCGCCCACATTGCTGTGCACACCGGCAAACCAGGCCTGTTGCACCTCACCCTGCCAAGATAAAGGACGTTTCCATATCGAAGGCTTGAATGGTTTACGACGTTCATCGATCGATATCGCATGTATGGCATTTTCTATGTTCGGATTGAGCTCAATATCGTGATATTGATATTTTTTCCTGTTGAAAATCTGTCCAATCACTCCAGGAGCGCCAAGTGCACCGACGGTATCCCACACCCCGACTAGTTTTATCGGCGGGCATGGGCGTACGTTTTCTACATTATGAAACGCCTTTTCCCACTCCGCCGAGTCGGGACCTTTGCTTTTTTCATAACAGAGGTACATTTCCGGTACATAATAGTCGTCGTCTTTTTCGATCAGGCCGATCAGGTTCATAAAACCGGCAAGACTTCTTACCGTAAATGCGCCACGACTGAAGCCAAAGAGATAGAGCTCATCGCCGGGTTCGTAATTGTAGACGATGAATCGGTACATGTTGCGGATATTCTCTTCCATGCCCTTGCCGAAAGCCCCGCCGGTAACCTTATCCAGAGGTCCGTTGGTTCCCACCCCTTCATGGTAATAGACTATCTGTGATGTGCCGTCACCGGCCTTTGGTTTTATGGCGCGTGCAATTTTGGTTACATTGGTTGGATGACGCCGTCCTGTCTTTTTGTCCAGCTGATCTCTGATGTTCCAGGTGCCATCTGCGCAGATTATGATCCTTTTCATTTGTTTCCGACTCTTTTTAGTCTATGTGATTGAATAGCGATTCCTGACAATTGATCTCTCTCAAACGGGTCCAGAAATTTATATCGCTGCCTGTTACACCATATTGAAATCGTGAGGTAAGTGTAGTGATCATGCGATGATTTTTGCAACGCCCTTCCATGTCGGTGCTCTTGTACTGGATCGGCACTGAAAAACGGCAGCCGGTTGGCTGCCGTCTCAACAGGAATGAGGGTTTTACGCCGGCTTAAGTCAGATCCCTATTTTTCTGTGCTCCCGGACGGTGTGGCGGGTGCAGCCGGGGCGGCATAAGGATAGCCGTACCCATAGTATGGGTAGCCATACGGGCCGCCCCACCAGGGACCATAGTAGTCGCGATATCTGTTCCACCCCCGACCATAACCGGAACCGCGGGCGCTGCCACTGAAGCCGAAATTGAAATAGCCGTCTCCCCATCCATCACCGAACCAGTTATCATCCCAGCCACGATGGCCCCAGCCAGGTCCGCCCCACCAAGCGAAAGCAGTGGTGGACGTCGCGATTAATGTAGCCGTGATTGCAGCTTGTGCTAGCTTTTTCATTTTCACTCTCCTTGATCTGTATCTGTGCGTACCTGAAAAGTGATGCATCTGGCAGAAAAATCTAACCATCGTATTTTATATATAAGCTGATTATTAATAACTCAAATAGATATTTGCAACTTTACAGTACCCGATTTATAGATCCTGTCTATGGATGATCCGAAGTGCCCGGATGTTCAGTGCAAGTCACTCAATACGGCATCCGGCTCTGTTTACCCGGAAGTTGATTTTCGATCGATAAATTAACATGTAATTACCGAATTCAATCTTATAATTTAGTTTAATATTCATTGATATATTATTAATTAATATAGATAATAACATATACTTAAATAATCTTTGACTGGTTACGTCCATTTAAGGTGAGAGACCGGTAAGCGGCCTGTTACACTACCACCGATTAATATTGCATCCTCAATAATCCCGAGCCAGTTTGCGAACCATGTCGAACACTCTCCAAAATGCTGAAAAGAAACTTCGTCAAGGTAAGCTTGGTGATGCCCATAAACTCCTTACCCGGGTGTTGAAAAAAGCGCCTAAAAATCCGCACGCACTCTATCTGCTCGGTGAAACACTACTGCTTCAGGGCAGGCTGGATGAGGCTTTGATCAATCTCAGGCAAGCGGTATCAAGCGGTCATGCTCAACCTTGCTGGTATGTCATGTGTGGTGTGGCGCTGGAACGAAAAGGCCTATACACCGATGCGGAGAAGTCATACAAACTCGCAGAAATGTCAGGTTGTACTGATGAGCGCATGTACTACATGCTTGGCAAATTCTACACCAACGTCTCTCATGATTTCGCAAAGGCGGAAATCTACTATGCAAACCTGATCAATATTAACCCACAAGCATTTGCTGCCTATGTGGGATTGAGCAGGCTCTACATACTTCAGGACAGATATGAAGAGGCAATTCAGGCATTGGATCATTGCCTGACACAAGGTTACGAATCCGTCGAGGTCTACATCAACCTGGGACACGCCCTCTCTCACCAGGGCCGGCAGGACGATGCACTGACCTGCATGAAAAAAGCGATGGAGATCGATCCCGGCAATTTAATCGCAAAGCAGAATTACATCGTCCAGCTGTTATACACCTACGACGATCAATCCACGATTTACAGCGAAGTCAAAACGATAACCCGACCACTCAACAAACGGACCAAAAAGCAGTATCGGGGTGCCGTTGATGTCCAGCCAGGACGTAAGCTGAAGATCGGATTCGTTTCTGCCGACTTGCGCCAGCATGCCATTGCTTTCTACTTCAAACCGATTCTGGATTGTTTCGATAGCGATCGATTTTCGCTGCATTTCTATTACAACAACACTGTCTACGACGAGATCACCGACGCACTCAAAGCCCGTGCGGACTCCTGGTGTGAGTGTATGCTGCTCAGCGATGAGCAGCTGGAGAGAGAGATACGCGCTGACAAAATCGATATCCTTATCGATTTATCCAACCATACGGTAGGCAACCGCCTGACACTTTTCAATCTGAGACCGGCCCCTATGCAGGTTTCATGGCTGGGTCTTCCGATATCGACCGGACTGGAGAGCATCGATTTTTCACTCAAAGACAGCTCTTTGATCGAGACTTGCAAACTCAGAGAAAACGCCAGCGAACAACTGTTACCGATCGAAAATCTAACACTCTATAAACCGCTTTTTGAGTTCCCGGCGCTGGTGGAGCCACCGTGCGTAAAAAACGGACATGTCACCTTCGGCTCGTTCAATGGCTTGAGAAAAATAGATATTTCGATTATGGAAATCTGGGCAAGACTGTTGCATGACCTCCCCGGTTCTAAAATCAGGCTGGTCATCGACGACTATCAAAACGAACTGATGAGGGATCATATCCATGATATTTTCGCCAAGTTCAATGTTGATAAGTCATCCGTTATACTTCACCCAAGATTGCCGCTCGACGACTATCTACTTTCCCACAATGAAGTCGACATTGCATTGGATCCCTATCCTTATCATGGACAGACCACCTCCTTCAATTCACTCCTCATGGGGCTGCCTCTGGTCTCGCGTGCCGGTAAGTCCGTGGCCAGCAACCTCTCGACACGGATTCTATCGGCGATAGACAGACGGCAATGGATAGCCAAGGACTTCGACAGCTACATCGAGATCGCACTCTCTTTGGCAAGGGACAAGGAGCGACTTGTTTCAATTCGCAGAACATTGCGTAAGGAAGTGGAAAACTCGTCTATCATGGACTATGAGCGGCATGCGGAAAATATAGAAGCGGCCCTTATGAAAGGCTGGCAGTTGCTGTATGGAGCCAACAGCAAAGAGGCTAATAATCAAGGCTCATAAACGATCACCTCGACTAATAGTTGTTCAATTAGGAGAATCCAGAAGCTATGAATATGTCAGACAATGTTGATTCAATCGAGGCGACGATCCCTGAAATCGATACCGTATCGCGATTGCGGCGTTGGGCCAATGCCGATGATCGCGGCAAGGCAATAAACGAGGTTCAAGCCTATACGGATAAACTGATAGCGCGCACAGGTCGCGGCATGGTACTGCGCGAAGCCGACCTGCGTGGACTCGACCTCTCCGGTTTCGACCTGCGCCTCGCGGTTCTCAACCGGGCGGTCCTGCATGGCACTGACCTGAGCGGTGCGAATCTGTCCGGTGCAACCATCGTTTGCGCAGGCATGGAGAGAACCCTGCTCAAACGCGCCAACATGCGAGGCGTCTATATGCACGCATTTGCCGCTCAGGTCTGCGATTTCACCGATGCGGACATGCGTGACCTCACGGATGCCACGGGCAGTCTTTTCCATGGCTGTTTCATGACCGGCGTGGATTTCTCCGGTTCCGCCATTGCCGGTACCACCTTCTACCAGTGCATCATGGACAATACGCGGTTTGTGCGCAGTAACCTGCAGGGTTCAACCATAAACGAGTGCCACCTGGGCGGCGCCGATCTGACTGCGGCCCAGGTCTCGCAACTCACGATCACCAAATGCGACATGCGCGGTGCCACGCTTAACGAGGCCAGTGGCGAAGCTTTTACCTTGCAGCGTCTCCTCGATACCGAGGGCTTGTCACTCTCTCAAGCCAACCTGCCCGGATTGAGGATCCGCAGTTGCACGCTCTCCGGACTGAATGCGAAGAGCCTGGCCGCTCGTGAGGCCGATATCTCTGCGGTCTCCATGCCCTCCTCCGACTTTACAACGGCAGACCTTGAACATGCCCGGTTGATGAATGTCAGTTTTGAAAATGCCCGTTTCAGCGGCAGCAAGCTTGACGGTGCGCTCCTCACCAACTGTATGGCGGACCATACTGATTTCAGCGGGGCAACCGGGGAGAATCTGGCAGCGCGGGAATCCTCTTTTCAACATGCGAATATGACCAGCTTTACTGCACGATGCGCCCATTTCCGGGATTGCAACCTCTCTTTTGCGATTTTACGTAATGCCTATCTCTACCGCGCCATGATTACCGGAGATCCACCTAAATCGATGTCGATGATGCAGGCTGATCTTTCCGAGACAACGCTGGTCCAGTCCTATATTGCCGGAAATTTGAGCGGCGCCAATCTACGCGGCGCTTTGATGGTTTATGCTCGATTGAACCAGGCTGTGCTTACGGATGCGGATCTTACCGGCTCCTCACTGTTCGGTGCCAGTCTGGTGAAGACCATATTCGATGACGCCAAGCTCGATAGTGTGACCGGCCCTGTATACAGCGACCGTTGCAGTGGACTGCAACAATCCTTGTCAGCCGCAAGCGGTGAAAGCAGCAGAAACCTGGCGGTCTTCGTCGATAATCTCGAAGGGTTGTTGACGGATCAACAGCGAGGATCGACTTGATTGCTGAGACTCAACCCCAGCAGGTAGTGAATGTGCCTGTATCCGAGGTTGAACGGATCTGTCATCTGGCGCTTACGCAATTTATCACACCCGCCACGGCGGTTGAGGAAGCGGCTGCACAACTGCTGGATGCCGAGCTTAGAGGGAAACACTCTCACGGTGTAGTGCGTATACCCTGGTTAAGAGAGAAGCTTGGCCGGTTTCAGCACCAACCCCCGGAAGCGGTACAGCTGCTGCCCTGGCTGCTGCATCTCAGGTGTCAGCAGAGCTTAGGTTATTTGGCGGCGCGTGAAGGACAACGGCAATTGATGCGTATGCTGGACGAGCAGCCCTTTGCGGCCGTGGCCTGCATCGATGCCTTCCCCACCGGAGTAGTGGGTGACTATCTGAGGCCATTGGCTGAGGCAGGATTTGTTGCCGTCGGCTTCGCCACCAGTCCACTGCTGGTGTCGCTGCACAAAGACGGTCAGCCACTACTTGGCACCAACCCCCTGGCCATTGCCTTCCCTACCTATGAAGATAAACCGGCCTTTATCGCCGATGTCTCGCCGGCACCGACAACATTTGGCCAGATACTGGCAATGCTGTCCGGCTTTGAGGGTGATCTGAAAGATGTCATGCTGACGACTTCCAAGGGCGAACCTGCCGCGGATCTCAAGGAGCTGTTCGATGAACATGGCAGATTCAACGGCAAAATCATCCAGACGCTCGACAGCGGCCCGCAACGTCGACAATATGCCCTGACCCTGGCGATTGAGATGTTGACCACGCTGTTCACCGGTGAAACCGCCAAAGGCGGTCTGGTGCTAATGGCATGTGATCCCCAAAGGATACCGGGCATGCACGCCGACGCTGTCGTGGCGGTCATTGAACGCATCGCCAACCATCAGGCTTGGCAAAACATGCCTGGTGGTCATGGCGATGCGAAAAGAAAGGCGCTGCTGAGTGAGGGTAGCGTGCCACTCCCTGAAACCCTTTGGCAACAGCTGCAATTCCTGGCGGACAAGGAAGTCGCGGCCCTCAAGCAAAGCGATTGACCATTGGACACCACAGCGGCGATCACTCTGCTAATTTTTCCGGTCGATATGGATGCAACGACACCGTTTCTTTCTGTCGGACATGCCTTGGGGGTCAGACTCGTCGGTGCCACTTCAGTTGAAAATCAGATTGCAGATCCAAGGTTGGATGAGCTGATCCATCTGCCCTACATTTCAGATCCGGATTTTTTCCAAGCCTTCGAGGTCTGCCTGGAGACACATGGCATTACCCATGTTTATACGTCCCATCCCGGGGTGTGGACAATACTTAAAGAGCTGCAGGAAGAACAGGCAGCCCAATCCAGTTTTCACCTCTGCCAACCCGCACCCTACCAGGCGATCTGGCAAGATGCGGCTGCCGCTTATGCATGGGCCGATTCCGCCGTTGCCGATCCCTTTCCGCAACAGCTCACCGCCCCAAAAGGAAGAGTAAAGCCTGCGCTGAAACCTGGAGAGTATGCGGCGCTTCACAAGCAGTTCCTACATATACCTGGTCAATGCGACCTGGATAAACTCACCGCATTTGCGAACCTCGCAAGGATCCTGCCACAAGGGGACCTGGTGGAGATCGGTTCACTCGCCGGTCGCTCCGCGTTTGCCCTTGCCTGGCTGGCTGAGCGTTATGAGCTCGGAAACCTGATCAGTATCGATCCCTGGTCGAACCAGGCAATTGAGTCACAAGGCCGCCAGGCGGAGATTCTGAACAGGGATTTGGAAGCTATCGATTTCAAGCGGATATTTAGGGTCTATATCAGCAATATCTCATTGCTGACTAACGCCGGTTATATTCGCGACAGTTCGGCCAAGGCGATCGATCACTACAAACAGGCAGCCATGGAAGGTACGCTGATGAGTCCCCAACTCGGCACCATCGCAGTAACAGGAAAGATCTCACTGCTCCATATCGACGGCAACCATGACTACGACCATGTCCGTCAGGATATCGATGCCTGGACGCCTTATGTTATGCCCGGAGGCTGGCTACTGCTGGATGACTATGTTTGGGTCTTCGGCGACGGTCCGAAAAAAGCTGGTGACGAACTCTTGCATAGCACTATGTTCGACCTGTCGTTCACCATGGGCGATACTCTCTATCTACGTAAACAGTAAATCGGATTAGTGTTAACAGACCCTAGAGCCGCGGCCCCAAGTCCACTTCCTCTTCACTATGTTGACGAATCGCCTTGGCGGGAGAGCCCACTGCAACCATACGCTCGGGAATATCGCGAGTAACGGTCGAACCCGCACCGATGAGGCTGCCGCGACCGATCCTTACCCGTTCAATAACCTGGCATCCAAGGCCCAAATAGGTTTCCTCGCCGCAGATCACATCACCGGCGACCCGGCTTCCCGGACCCGCGAACACCGCCCTGCCCAGGTGTGCGCCATGTCCGATCGTGACTTGCCAATCCAAGGCGACGAAATCATCAAGCCTTGCCCCATGATTGACTGCATTCATACCCATCAGCAACACCCCGCTACCCAATATTGCATGAGGCGAGACAAATGAGGACGGATTGACGATTGCCGGACAGTCGGCCTGTTTTTTCAATAACAGTTCGCCATAACGCCGGCGTGCGATCGGACTACCGATACCGACCGCGAAAAGGTGCCCGCTGATAAAGCTGATGTCGTGCAGCAGTTCGTCTCCACCCAATATCGGAAGTTGATTGATTATCTCCCCTTTGCTGCGGGTACGGTCAATGAACCCGACGGTGCTGAAACCGGCAAGTTGAGCCACGTCCTTGAGACAACAGGCATGCCCACCGCTGCCGATGATCACCAGTGGCTTGTTGTTGTTGATTTTGCTCATTGCTCATGCCTCGGCCTGCGATCAATTACCCGGCGCGCCTTGAATTGTGTAAGCGGAAAATACCCCTGTTCCTTTGGCATGACAGTCACCCGCATGCCTAATCCACTCTGTAGCTTCTGTTCGGCTTTAGCCCTGAATAGATCACTCTCTATCGTCGTATCACACTCAGCCTCGATTCGGACCTGATCCAGTTCACCCTGGCGTTCAAGAATAATCCTAAACTCGGTTCCCATGCCATCCAAGCCTCGTAACAGCGCTTCAACGTCGCCCGGATAGAACTTGACGCCACGCACGATGATCATATCGTCAAAACGCCCGATAATGCCGTGAGGCATGCGGGGATAGGTACGACCACAGGCACAGGGCTCATCGGTCATGAGGGTTTCATCACCGGGAAAATAGCGGATCATGGGTTGTGATTTGCGCCACAGATGGGTGTAGACAACGGCCCCTCTACGGTTATAGCCATAGGATTGATTCGGATTTTGCGGGTTGACCACTTCGGTATAATCCACATCCTGATAGACATGCATGCCGCTTCCGTGAGAGCACTCCATGTTGGAACAGGGATGAAGTTCCGCGACATTACCGAAATCGATGGCGCGTATGCCAAATCCCGACTCGAGTCGTTGCTTGACACTGGGAATGCTCGCTCCCGGTTCACCGCCGAAAAATCCCAGGCGCAGCCGGCTCGATGCCAACTCTATTCCCATTCCGCGGGCAGTCTCCAGGATATGCAGACAAAACGAAGGCGTCCCACAGATCACGCTGGTGCCCACCTGTTGCAACATGGCTATCTGGCGTTCGGTATTACCCCCCGCCATCGGCAGAACCTTGGCACCGATTCGTTCAGCCGCTCCGAGCAACCCCCAGCCACCGACATAGAGGCTGAGAGGAAATACGATCTGTACGATATCCGATGACCTCAGTCCGGCAGCCCAGCACTGCATGGCCTGGGCCTCGGATACATGTTCCCAATCCTCCCCGCTTATGGCAAACAGCGTAGGTTGACCAGTGGTTCCCGAGGTAGCCTGAATCCGTTTGACCTGGGAAAAGTCAACGCCCAGATAGTTACCGAAGGGGGGGGTGGTCGCGCTGCGACTGTTGCAGCATGGCCTTGGTGACAATGGGCACCTTGGTTGTGAAGTCGTTGAGATCTTTTATCGCTTCAGGGTGCACACCATGGGCATCATAGAGTTGGCGGTAAAACGGGATCCGCTCATAGACATAGTTCAACTGGTATTTGATGCGATCAATGATCAAGGCCTGGCGCTGATCGGCGGGAAGTGTCTCCCGCTGCCTGTCCCAGAAGTGCTCGCTATCTTGTTGCATCGTAATTCGTCAATGCCTGAATCATGGTGCTAGTATACCAACAATGAATTGTTATATATGCACGGCCCCGGCAGAGTACTACTTCAGTAAGCAATTCGACCGATTCGGTCTCGACACAGTGGACTATGAACGTTGTACGGCATGCGGCACCGTGTACGCTCAAACCCTGCTGGAACTTCCGGAATATCAGTGGCAGTCAGTTTGTGAAAACTATCACGGCAGCTATCGTGGCAGTGGTGATAATCCCGATGATCCCAACTGGCATGTCAGGCTCGAGCAACAAGCCAAGGTGCTGTCGAAACTTGCCGACAACGGACTGCTGTCTACCGGCAGGCCCTGGCTGGATTATGGTTGTGGTGAGGGTGAACTCGCCGGGATGTTGGATACAGGGATTGGGCAGATAGCCCGCTATGATCGTTACTGGAAAAAGGAAGGCTATCTGCAGGAGCCTGACCTGATCCCCGGTGATTTTGACATGGTGATTTCCACATCCACCCTGGAACATCTGCGCAGCCGATCCAGTATGGATGCCTTGGCAAGACTCGTGACCGATGATGGTTGCCTGGGCCTGCATACCCTGGTCCGGGGAGAAATTCCATGCGATCCCAATTGGTTCTATCTACTGCCGGTACACACTATTTTTTACACCAACCGCGGTATGGCGCAGCTGTTCGATCAATGGGGATTCCTCTCCTCATTGTATGTTGTGGAAGCGCGGTTATGGGTGTGGTTTCGGAAGCCGCTCAAACAGCTGCTGAAGGAGAAGCCTGAACTGGTTTCAATACCGGGTTGGCATATAGCAGAGGGTTTTATGGCCTATTGGCCGTAGTGGCATAATCAAACGATGAGAAACAGCCATGTCGCAAGAAATGGGCAATGAATCCAGAGCTGAAGCATTTCGCCGCAATCCCGAATTGGAGAGCCTGATAGAACGACTCAATAACATATTACAGAGATCTGCCGAGCAAGAACTTGCTCAATTCAAAGCCCCCGAACTGCCACTGGTATTGGTCGTGGGCGGTCCCCGTTCCGGTACGACACTGATGATGCAGTGGCTGGCGGCCAGCGGCTGTTTCGGATATCCATCCAACCTGATCGCCCGTTTCTATAAAGCACCCTATATCGGTGCGCTTATCCATGAAATGCTGGTAAACCCGAAATATCAATACAAGCATGATTTCGAGGATATTCGAGCCTACACCATGCACAGCAGCTTCGCCTCTGATCTTGGTAAAACCGACGGTCTGGCCGCACCCAATGTATTCTGGTATTTCTGGCGACGTTTCTTCGATTTTGATGACTGCCCCTATCTCGACGAATCGAAACAGAAAACGGCTGACACCGGTAATTTCATCAAGGAATTGGCGGCTCTCGAGTCGGCCTTCGCAAAGCCATTCGCCATGAAGGGCATCATCGTCAATTGGAACCTGGACTTTATCAACCGACTGTTCAGCAAAATTCTCTTTATCCACATACGCCGTGAACCCGCCTATCAAATGCTCTCCATTTTGAAAGCACGCGAACGATTCAGGGGGGATCGTCGTTTGTGGTGGGGATTCAAACCACCGGAATATGATGCCTTGACACTGAACACACCAGAACACGAGGTCGCTGCGCAGATCCGATATACACGTCAAGCCATCGCAGACAGTTTTGAAGAAATACCAAGCGCGCGATGGCTGTCGATAGACTATGAGCGGTTTTGTGAAAACCCGGCAATGGTCTATGGTCTGATCCGTGATAGGTTGGCCCAACAGGATTACGCCATACCTGACCGCTACATGGGACAGGCAAGATTCCGTAACAGCAACGGTTCCTATTCTGACGCTATTAAATCCCTTGAAACCGTCTATTCAGGCATTGAGTAGTCGACCGGCCAATTATAACCCCGGCTTTAGGTTACCGGGTAAAAATTATCCGCTGGTCAATACTCTGATAATTGAGACAACTCTATCCACCCTCTCATCATCCATTTCCGGTCCTGCCGGTAGCACGATTACCCGTTCTGAAACTCGTTCACTATTGAGAAGAAAGCTGCCGGCGTTCGGATAGAGATCCGAATAGGGTTTTTTTCGATGACAACAGGGCCAGAAGTAGCGTCTTGCCAATACGTTTTCAGCCTGAAGCGCATCGACTATCTGATCACGTGTTACTGGCGAGTTATCCGTCACTTCAACAACTACATATTGATAATTGTTGGACTCCTCTTCGTCATAGGCAAGCAGGTCTACTGTTGCAACATCGGCAAGTGCTTCGCTATAGGCCTGATATACACCGCGGTTATGATCGATGACCTTGTCTATGGATTGGATATTGGTCAATCCCATAGCCGCCGCTATTTCCGTCATTTTACCGTTGGTGCCAGGGTGAATGACATTGTCGACACCTGAAAAACCGAAATTACGCATCAGCCTCATGGTCTCGGCCAGCTCATCGTCATTGGTAAGAACGGCTCCGCCTTCAAAGGTATGGAAAAATTTCGTGGCGTGAAAACTCAATACCTCACAACTGCCGAAATTACCGACTTTTGTCCCGGCACGGGTACACCCGAATGCATGTGCGGCATCGAACATCAACTTCAATTGATACTCATCTGCGATTGACTGCAGTGCCTCCACGGCGGCAATCCTTCCCCAGAGATGCACACCGATAATGCCGGTGGTGCGCGGGGTGATCATGCGCCGGACCGCAGCAGGATCGAGATTGTGTGTATGCGGATCGATATCGGCAAATATCGGTGTGATCGCCTGCCAATGGAGCGCATGGGCCGTGGCGATAAAGGTGTATGAGGGAACAATCACCTCTCCCTTCAACTGCAATGCACGGATTGCAATCTCCAGGGCGACCGTGCCGCTGCACATTGCCACACAATGGGACACATCGTGATAATCGGCGATACGCCCTTCAAGCTCTCGAACCACGGGGCCGTTATTCGTCAGCCATTGACGGTCGAGTATCTCATTCGTGAAGCGTAAAAACAGTTCCCGATCGCCGATAGATGGACGGCCTACGTGGAGGGGTTCAGTAAATGCCGGCTCGGCACCATTGATGGCCAAATCGTGGGTGGTGTTTAACTGTTTCATTCACTGTGGATTAACTAGGGCCTGAAAGAAAATATAATGCAACAGGGTTCCTACAATGTATAGTTAAAACCGACAGGATCACTTGCCGAGCATTTCACCCAGATCGCGCACCATGTAGCTGGCGGCGCGCAGCCAGGCCTTCTCATTGTCCCCCCTGAAATCGTAGGCCTTGCTGATTACCGTCTTTTTGCTCTCCACATCCTTGACCTCGATATGCATGGTCAGAATAAGCATGCTCATTTTATAAATCCAGCCGATCATCACCTTGTCACCCTCAACCATTTCAGCCAGATTGTATTCGCAATGATTACAGGTGTGTATATAGGTGCCCAAGCGGGCGGCATTGACCGCATCGTTGACTTGCTGCTGCGGGACCACATCGAATATACCCTCATTTTCGATTGTCTCGCCGATAAAACCGGTAATTTTTTCCAGCATCTTCCGGTGACGGGTATCATCCCCGGGAACCGGGGTATTGTCGACGATCTCGAAAGGCAGCACGACGAGTCTTTCACGCTGCGCCGCTTTGCTTGCGGCAGGCGAAAGAATACAAGCGATCATAGCCATGAAAGCCGCCAGTTGAATAATTTTCGGGCGCTCAATGCTGCCGGGATAATACTTTAATATATTCATCGGTTGCCTCTCTGTTGGTGCCAATCACGATACGAAGATGGCCAACGCTTGAAACCTCCAACTGGCCCCGAATCGCCACCTGTTCCCCCTGCATGGCCTGGCCCACATAGGTGGCGGTATAGCTGACAGCCTCCTTAATGGCGGGATGATCCAATAGGTAACGGGCGGGATATTCGAAGCTGTGACAGTCATCGACAACGCGTGCCTTCAGGTTGTGCGTGCCCTGCTTTCTGTAGCAGAGCAGGTCCTGCCACGGGTTGGGATTCAGCTGTGTAATATCGAATTTTGTTCCTTCAATTGCCGCCTTATTGTATTTTCTCTGTTCATGCCAGAGATATTCATCAAATGTGAGCGAACAGCCGCGCCGGTTATAGGCCTCTCGCCACAGGCTGCTATCCAGCGGCTGTAACTGTCGTTTTGCCAGAAGAGATTTTATGATCTCCCGGGCCTTACTGAACACCGTTTGCCGGTAGAAGAGCAGATCGATATCGGAAGTTCCATGTTGCGCGCCAATCAGCAGAGAGCCGGTAATACCTATCCCCTCCGGATCCAGCCCGTTTGCCTCGAACAGGTCCATCAGGCGATGCAGCTTCTCCTCGATTTCATCGTGTGGGGGCTGCAGGCGCATTGTCCGTAATCTCTGTCGCGGTTGATGATGCACACAGACCAGGTCACGGTGAACCCCATGCAGGGTGACGTCCCTTGCCTTGGAATAGTGAATATAGTGTGGATGGTGATTTTTCAGCAACTCATCGCCCTCCCGGGTCGACAGCTTTTGATATCCACCCGGGATTCGTCGATATCTCAGGGTTGCGAGCACCCTCTCTTCATCAAGATCCCCAGCCACCACGGCGAAGACCAGCCCCTCCGCCGTCTCGATAAAGTCCTTCGGCTGATAGCTGCTCAAGGCGTCTATCCCGCACCGCTTTTTAACCATCGACTCAACGCCGGCACCGTCCGCTCTCTCCTTGGGGCTGTTTGATCGAGGGCATCATGTATCGCACGCAGCCGGTGTGGTGCAATACCGGCGGTGCGCTCGCGCCCTTCACATAGCGCGCCACGAAAACCGAGATAGTCGGGCAATAGGGAATGCAGTTGGGGAATATCCTCCAATCGCAGGGATCCGGCGAGACCGCTTAGCATATCGAGTGCCCTGACCTCGCTCACGAACCGTTCGAGCCTGTTCGGATCCATGCAGTCCAGCAATCCTCCCCCACCCTTCTCAGCCGTGTCGAGCATGACACCGCGAAAACCGGAGGCGGCAAACTCACCCAGCCTCTCCAGCGGCGGTTCACGATCCGCGAAAAGGACAGCAACCACCTTATGTCTGTGGGTGAGTCCGGCGATGGCCTGCAGGCATCGGGTCAGGTTTTCAGCGGAGAAAAAACCGACCTTGACATAGTCAACACCGCATTCGGCGGTTCGGCCGATTGCCTGAGTGAGTTGTTGCGGGTCGGCGGGCAGATCGCCGACAGTGGCACTGACCGGGCATCGGCCACCACACCTGGTCGCCAGGTTGCGAATCGACTCGATCGGGAGGGCACCCAATGCGCCGGTGTGGGGATTCTTCAGATCGATGATGTCCACACCAGCTTCGATGGCTGATTCAAGTTCCCGCCAGTCGATCACACTGGCCAACATGCGCGTCATAACGCATCCTCCATTTGCTGCCGGAACTCGTCCACGCGTGCCATCAACCACGTCCAGGCCATCTGCTCCCGTTCACCCGCGGTCTTTTCAATGGCGATGCTGAGATAGGCGAGTTCGGCCTCTATCTTCTCCCACGGCAACCGTCCGAGGCGGCTGACCAGAATCGCCAGTTCCAGTACGGCCGCCTGGGCCCGATTGAATCCCCGAAACGGTCGGTGGCTGGTTTCGTGGAGCGGTTTGCAGATCAAGCGCGGACGGATCTTATCCTCCTCCACCCGCAACAGAGCAACCTCGCAGTGAGCCAGGGCATCGGCCAGTCGAGGCGCGGCCACCTTGTCCGCCTCAACCAGGGGCCAATCGTAGCGTCCCGTGAGGCAGCCGGCGAAGACTCTGACATCATCGCAATAATTGATGACAGCGCACTCCCCGGTGAGGATATTGTCGAGTGTTCGCGAGGGACGGAAGGGGGCGATCACGACCTCACCTTCCCGCCAGACAATACCCATGGGCGCAATCTGATTTTCACCTTCCCGGTTGCGACTGGTGATGATAACTTCGTTGATCATGAGGTCTTCCTGACCCGGCTGGTTTTTTTCATGGTCGTACCCGGTTCCTGCTGGCGATTCATATCCTGCTCGACCTCCGCCAGGGCCGAACCCCAGCCTAGCGGTTGATCCTGCACATAACGCTTGCCGAGTTGATGGGCGATCTGCGCCCGAGCCAGCTCGACGCCCAGATAGAACGCATGCCCGCCATCTTCTTCGACCCCCAGCTGAGGATAGAAATCGAAAGGATCATCGTGGGTGACCAGGCCATCCCTGTTGTAGAGATGGATGCCTTCGTTGCTGACCTGAATGCGGAAGTTAGGATCGCGGATGTCAGCGGCCAGCTCACTAATCTGGGTGAAAGTATAGGGGTAAGGTTTTGTTTCGTGCAGACCTGTCAGGCGGTTGTCGACCTGTTTCGGCAGGCTGTTCTGCTGGCGTGCCCAGTACATGATACGTCGCGCCGCATCCGCTTCCCGCACCGCGCTGCGGCAGTGAGGGCTGACCTGCGTGGTAAGGATGTTGGTGATATGAAGCTCCGAGATGATACCCATCATCACTGCATTGATGCCGGTGGTATCGGCTTCGGTCAACTCTGTGATATTACCCACTCCCATCATCATCTCCGCGTCCGGATGGTCGCTTCGTAAACGTTGATAGCGGACGATGGATTCGGTGAATCCGAAGTGAATGGGATCGAGAATGGGATCGGCGATGTAACCACGCCCTTCTGCATCGAGCCGCCGCATGGCACGTTGCAGGGAGTCGAGGTCACCCGGCTTGGCCGGAATCAGCACAGGCCTGGACGCCACCTTGTCGGCTATCCATAGATTAGTTTCATGCAGACTCAGCAGGAAGTCGGCGCCCGCTTCCCCGCCGGTCAGCAGCTCTTCGCTCTGCATCGAATCGACACTGACCCGGTAGCCGGCAGCCTTGAGCGCCCGGACGCTGTCGGCAAGATGGGGAAAGGGTGTATCCGGCAGACAGCCGAGATCGATGACATCGGCCCCATCGGCGGCATACGCCGCAGCCTGCTGCAGGATCTCCTCGATGATGAGATTGGGGGCGTCGACAATTTCCGCGAAGATTCGCACATCGTAGTTATCGAGATCGGGGGCCTTGCCTTCGTAACCGAAAAAACGGGGCAGATCCATCAACTCCTCCGGACCCCGTTCGACAGGAATGCCGAAGTGATGGCTCAGTTCCTCCAGGTCACCCCGACAGCGACCCGGCACCAGAATCCGTTGTACATCACCGACCTCATTGAGGCGGCGTTTAATCATATCGGCAGTCATCAGTGCCGCCACCTTGAGGCCGAGGTTGTGCACCCGCCATTCGAATGCCTCAGAGGCCATCTCCCGCAGTACCCGGTGGAGCTGTTTTTCAGCCAGGGAGCCGGTCAGAAAAAGGATCTTTTCAACCACCGCTTTGCTCCCTAGACAAGATCATCTCAATCACCTCCCGAGTGGATCACACGTCGGCAGATACCCCACTGATGATCCGCCTCTTCCACAGCCACCTCGAGAGTCTTCACATGGGTCAAGGCAGCGCATGCTTCGAGTTTTGGCAGCAGCGACTCCATGATGTACCAGGCAATCATTTCAGCTGTCGTGTTCGCCACAGGCAGTATCAGGCAGTTGCCGGCCGGCAGGGAAAACACCTTGTCATAACTCGAAACCTCTAGTTGACCGCCGCTCTTCTTGATTGCGACTTCATCACTTTTGCCCGGTAAAAGAACCTTGTCATGAAGCCCTGAACAGATTTCAGCGGCAAGTCGGTTGAGTTGGACGAAATCGATCACGAATGCGTCTTCGTTATTGTCGCCATAGGCCTGGATGCGGAGATGAAAATTGTGTCCGTGAAGGTTTTCACAGCTATTGTCGAAAGTGATGAAATGGGCGGAGTTGAAATGTAACTCCCCCGGGTGAACGTTGACTGCGAATGTCTGAGCGTGATTGAGCAAAGGTTGGCTCCATAAATATTATTAACTCGACACTTTTATAGTGATGGCGATAAGCCTTTTTATCTGTTCGAGAAGTAACATGGGTCAAGGTAAGCGTCAACCTGACTATCAATAGCAATGCAAGATTGGATCCAACTCAATATAGCGGACCTGCATATAAGCATTCGAATTATCAGTTAATTCAGCAACAAAGCAGCGATACTTCAATAGAAAAATCGGGGAAACGGCCGATTTTGGCAATTATAGTGAATTATAGCCACACTCAGTCGCGGCACGATCGAACTGGAATCGTCTCTACGGTAAGGGTCGTTATGGCAAGTGGACGCGGAAACCGGGGATAGGGTTTAAGCGATGTATGACGGGAATGGCACAGATTGTGTCTCAAATATGCAAAGCCTGCGATCACTGAAACCAATGGCAATCTGAGATCTGCATGGTTGTCTTTATTGATGAAAGCATGGCAGTTCCCCTCCCTGCTCATTCAGATGGGAATACAAGGTGGCGCTTTGCCATACCCTACGAAGTCGATTTGAGAGAGACTGTCATGCCGAGCGAAATAGAAGCGCCAGCAGAACTCTAGCCCTCCTGTTGCTCGTCAGGTTCCTCGCAGCGTAGCATCGGCACTACGGATCCAACAGGATAGTAGGTGCCGTATTCGACCAGAAACTGACTCTGAATATTGTAGGCTTCACGTTCTGCGGCGATGCTTTGTTCACAATTTTCAAGTACTGCACCCTGCCTGCCCTGAAGCCAGTGAACGATTTCATGCAGAGCAACAGATGTATGGAAGATATTGTTTTCCAGATCCATGCGATCATCGAGATAGACCACATCCCCGTCACCGGGATACCAGCCCAGCACCTTGCAGGAACGTCCGTTACAGGCTTGTTCTTCCAACCAACTATGGGACACCATCCGCATTTCGGGACACTCATTGTCGACGCG
This sequence comes from Candidatus Thiodiazotropha endolucinida, assembly GCF_001715975.1. Taxonomy (GTDB): domain Bacteria; phylum Pseudomonadota; class Gammaproteobacteria; order Chromatiales; family Chromatiaceae; genus Thiodiazotropha; species Thiodiazotropha endolucinida. The sequence continues at coordinate 26,526 of NZ_MARB01000022.1, forward strand.
ATGGTAATCAGAAAGGGTAAACACCCAGGACAGCAGTACAGCACATAATTCCATAACAACCCCCAGTCAATAAACTATGGGACGACCCTATTGAGAGGAGGATTCCGTGCCACATCTGCCAGGCCATCAGTAGACTGATGTAATCTATAGCGGTAGATAGGTAGAGTACTTTAGAAAAAGCTTATGTACATATCTCATGAGTGATAGAAACATCAGATCTTACTAATATTCTGCATAACACATGCCAGCACTGATTTGACATATGTTAATATCATTTATATTCAATTGCTTATAATACTTCCCAAGAAATAACCTGACCTCAAGTGTTTGTTTAATTGCTTGTATTAGTCAATAAATTGTCAGATTTTGCCCATACGGGATGTGTTCATGCATCCAAATGGTGCGGGAACCGCAACTTATGGCCTGTTAACAGGCCCTAGTTCGAATGATCTGACTTTGCTCCGGATAGAGACCTAAGTGTGGAGATAGGGATCAAACTAAAAGGTGGTATTACGCTTACGCAGTCGCTATTTTGACGGCGACATCTCCGTTACCATGACGCAACTCCCCGAAACGAGCGTAATCCGGCCCGGACAATACCCAGGCATGGAGAGCCCCCTGTCGTAGAAATGTATCAAATTGAGCATCGACGATGCCGGCTTCCGTTAGCTTCTCAAGCGGCAGGCTGGCCTCTTCGCGGGTTACCGACTTCACCAGCAGCAGGTTGTCGATATCAAGTGCTCGACAAAGCCATGCGGAGAGTGAATCGGAGGTCACTTCCCAGCCGTGTTTGATTTCGGGATCGGCCATCACCATGGTGGTCGGCATCCAGACAGGTGTCTCGCCTCGCCGGAGCGCCTCTTCTATCTGGGATTGGTCTGCTGCGGCAGCCAGTCCCGCCTGCAGGCCGCAAAGCATTCGACCGAACTGCTCCATGGCAAGCAGTGCCATCAGGTGCGCGGATGAGTCATCGATTTGCCAAAGGCGTTGTGCCAGCCTGACCTGATCCGCGAAAGGTCCACCCCCGGGGACGATGACCAGCGATCCGGCTTTTGCCAAGACAGCCAGCCAATCTCTCAGATCGGCTGAATTGAACAGGCTACCCCCCAGCTTGACTACCCACATCGTTCGCTATTCATCTTTTCCATGCGTTGCAACAGATCCAGCAGAGCGGAGGCCTTGTGGTAAGTCTCCCGATACTCAGCCTCGGGATCGGAATCGGCGACGATGCCGCCCCCTGCCCATAGACGGGTGATTTCCTCAGAGTGGACCATGGTTCGAATCGCAATATTGCAATCCATGTCGCCATTGAAACCGATATAACCAATCGAACCACAGTAGATGCCCCGTCGATGGGGCTCCAATTCCTCGATGATCTCCATCGCGCGTAGTTTCGGTGCACCTGTAATCGAACCGCCGGGGAAGCAGGCGCGTAACAGGGAGAGTGCATCCTCCCCCTCCGCCAGCCTGCCGACAACCTTACTGACGAGATGGTGCACCCGGGCGAAGCTCTCCAGCTTGAACAGCTCCGGTACCTCAACACTGCCGATTGCACATACCTTGCCCAAATCATTGCGCAACAGATCGACGATCATGAGGTTCTCCGCCTGGTCCTTGCCGCTGTTTTTCAGCATTTCCGCAAGCATCATATCCTCTATGGGATCCTCTCCCCTGGGCGCCGTTCCCTTTATGGGTTTGGTCACAACACGACCATCACGGACCTCAAGGAAGCGCTCGGGCGATGTACTCAATACCTGGCAGTGAGGCATATTCAAATAGGCGGCGAAGGGGGCGGCGTTCAGCTGTCGCAATCCCTTGTAAGCCTGCCAGGGATCACCCTCGGCAGCGACTGAAAAACGTTGTGCGAAATTGACCTGATAACAGTCGCCGTCCAGGATGTAGCGTTTGATTCTGGCGATGGATCCTAGGTATTCGTCCCGGGTCATGTTCGAGCAGACTTCACCGAGCACACGATAAGGCAGAGTCGTCCGGGTCTGAGTCGACCGCTCAGGAACCCGCTGCAACAATCTGCGATATCTTTCGAGACGGGCCGGATTCTGACCAACCAGGCAACTGCGTTGCTCCTGGTGATCGACCACCAGAGACCAGTCGTAAATACCGACCGCCATCTCCGGGAGATGTTCTATATCCTCAGCAAGCGTCGGCAGCCGTTCAAGGCGGCGGCCCAGATCATAGCCAAAATAACCTATCGCCCCACCACTGAAAGGTATGCCCTCAACACCCTCGACCGCAGGTCCAAGCGCTTCCCGCAGCAGGTGAAAGGGATCTTCCCGAGAGCGCTCCATTGTGCCATCGTTATGCTGAATCCGGGTCTCCTCTCCATGGGTGATCAGTACGCGAACGGGGTCTGCCGAAAGGATATCGTATCGACCTTGCATGCCATGGGGACTGCCGCTGTCCAGAAAGACTGCCCAAGGTGAATGCGCCAGGGCCTCGAACAGCTGACTGCTATCTTCATGGTAGGGGAAATCCAGGGTAATGGGGTTCATGGGAGCTGATCCTTGGCCAGACTGGCAACAGCCACCGCCGGGGCGCACTCGGCCACCTTGGATTCCATCCGCTCGGCACAGGTGAACAACTCCTCGAAACCCACATAGGGTCTGTTCAATCGATGACAGATACGCTCAACCAGGAATCGTCCGACACCCGCACCCACAAGAGGAGCGGAGGCCGGGAGGCCAGGCCTGGAGAGTATCCTTTCACAGGCATCCACAAGCTGCCGAAGCTGCTGTTCAGCGATATACCGGGATACCCCCCGCCAGCCCTCGAGGTCAGTGGCATCAATATCCAGTCCCAGCATGCGTGCCAATCTCCGAGCGCTGCCGTTGACGCTTTTCTCCCCGTTGTCCGCACTGGGCAGCAGATCGGCGGTTTCAGGTAGATCACCGTTCAAACGATAGATATCCGCAGTGGTCGCAAAATGCTCTGCCATTAAATAAACCCACTCTCCCGCGAACGGGACTTTGCCTGTAATCGCCATCAAAGGTGTGCGCACCACGCCCGTGTAGATCAGGGCCTGACTGACCAGCCGTTGATGGTCACTATAATCGCATGCCAGCACCTGCTTGTCAGCGAATGCTATCAAGTCGCTGGTGGTGCTGCCTACATCGACCAACAAACCCGCCTGCAGACGGCCGGCAACCCAGGATGCGCTGGCGAGCCAGTTGGCCGATGCCACTTGTGGTGAATGCCTGACCGCCTTTTCAGGATTCAGGAATCCGGCGGGTCCGGCAAAGATTGCCAGGCTGGTATTTGAAAAATGGCGGCTCATCGTATCGATCAATGTCTTTACACCGGTATCCCGGTCGGGAAAAAGATCGACCAGCTCACCCGTCATGGTAACCGCGTGTTTAAGTCCACTGTTGTCGCCGATTCTCTCCACAACCGAATCAATACCTGAGTCCAGATAGTGCACTCCCTGCCACAGCGGGCAGGGTATCTGCTCCACTCTCTCCACACATCCGCGGCTGTCGATGAGTGCCGCCTTTGTATGGGCGCCACCGAGGTCCCATCCCAGTATTGCATCATGCCGCACCGGCATACTCCAGGTTCACATCCACCACCGATGCCTGCAGCATCTGATCAGGCAATGGAAGCTTGTCATTCAGCAGATCCAGCACCATTGAAGCCGGATTCATCCCGATTGACTCTTTCAGTCCAACATATGATGTGGTGATTCTCGGGTTGACTTCCAACACCTGCAATTCCTTCTCTGTATCGATAATATCGACCCCTATGATACCCCACAGATCGGGCAGGGCGGCCACCACCTCTCGCCCAAGTCTGTGAAAGCTGGTCCGCTTATTCAAATGGCCATTCACAACACACCCCAGAAGTACGAATCTGTTGTCGGTTACGGCTATCCGCTGGTGATTGACGCTTAATACGAAGGCCTCACCTTTACGCGCCAATATATTGAGACTGGTTGGCGTACCGTGTACGAACGGCTGTATTACATACTCGCTGCCCACCGGGAGAGACTCGAATTGCTGATAAAGATCGTCTCTGTCCCGGCAGATTCTGGTACCGTGACAACCGACTCCGTCATCCGGCTTTATGACCCAGCTGCCCGGATGATCGGGTATCCTGTCCTCGTACCTGTAGGTTGGTACGACAGAGATACCGCTTTCCGTCAGGCAACCGGATGTCATCAGCTTACTGGATGTTGTGTGCACGGCCTGCGGCGGACTGTTCAACAGCAGTTTTCCATGGCTTATGACGGTTTCGCTGATATGTTCCAGTACATTTGAGAACTCTGGCGCGATGGGCCAAACCGCATCGGCGTTTTCCATACACGCCTGCCAGGCCATGGCGAAATCTTCCAGATCGTGCAACATATGGAACTCGATCGGCAGATCTGGCCTGCTCAGGCGGGCATCACGGGTCGTATGGATTTCGATACCGGCGATTTCCGCAAGGTCGGAAATCAATGCCCTGAGCATAATGTCCCCCTCTTCGGCAAGAGATGGCGGCAAGGGGCTGTTCAGCATCCCTCCGCCCGTAATATACTCGAATACAAAGACTCGCATGGTTATTTATCCGCGTTGATGAAGCTCATACCAGTCATAGATATGATGCATAACCGTGTCGTTGTTGCGAACAGCGGCAAGCGTCACACTTACGCAGCAGCCGATACTCCCTTGTGTCGTTCCAGTCGACCGCAGAAGGTGTTGTCGGCATTGTTGGATCTCTATCCATTCGATACCCTCTATATTGCTGACCTTGATGCCATCTGTGGCAGCGGCTCGAATCTCGAGTTGATCTACGCTCTCCATCTCAAGTATCCCGAGATAGATCTGTGGGTAGACAACGGACTCACCGACCTGGGGCGGTTATGCGGCTTTGCCCGCCCGGTCATCGGTACGGAATCCATTGTCAGTTGCGAACAACTTGCCCATCTGGTTGCATCGCTTCCCTCTCCCGTACTCTCACTGGACTATCATGGCGATCGCTTCAAGGGCCCGGCCGGTCTCGACCGGCAAGCGGATTACTGGCCCGAAGATGTGATCGTCATGTCACTGTCTCGGGTAGGTACTTCGACCGGTCCCGACACTACCCGGTTACAACAATTCCTGAACCTGCAACCCCGGCTTCGCCTCTACGCCGCTGGAGGCATTCGGGATCAACAGGATTTACAGCAACTTCGTTCTATCGGTACTGCCGGTGTCCTTTTATCCACCGCCCTCCACCAGGGGGCAATTGATCACGGAGTCATCGATCGCTTCATCAATGCCTAGATCCTGTTGACAGCCATCAGGACTAAGGCTGCGATTTGGCGATAATCTCCAGGGTAGGCGGCTTTTCCCTGATCAGGTCACGTAACTGCGATGCCCCCAACTTCCCGTCGACGAAATGGCTCAACAGGCTGTCGCTGCCGGATTGCTGAAAAGCCTCCAGAGTGGGACCGCTGTAGTTACACCAGGACTGGGTGGTTTCATATAACTGCAATTCAACCAACCCGGGAAGATATTCGATCAACTGCTCCCAGATAAAAACACACAGCATCTCGGTACTCGACCGCCATGCCAATTCCGATGTAGCGTAGTTCAGGTTATGATGGTCGAACCTGTCGATCACACGCCTGTTCGCCACACGTTTCAGATATCCGTAATCCACCACGCAACCGGTCACCGGATCGATACGGTCCCGGACTTTAACATGCAGCAGATAACGGCCACCATGCAGGTTGGAGCACTTCGCCGGATGGTCTGTGATGAAATGAGCGGCGTCGAATATCAGCTCCTTGGACACTGTCATCTCAGGGGTTTTCCGATCGAACCGTTCCATGGCGCACGGGATCCCCATCAGGTCGTCTTTGATCAGTGCCAGCAGGTGCTGCGTATCAGACCTGGTCAAGGTGCGTAGCAGCAACCCATCGGATTGATCTGCAGCATCAAGCTCCCTGAATTCGATACCGTGGCGGCAAGCCTCCGCCATTATCGTCTCCCCGGCAGCCCGCCCCGGGAGTTGCAGAAACAGGTATCCAGCCTGCAGTTCGCCGATATGGGCGACAAGCACAGCCAGACTCAATAAAAAATCGGGGGGTGGAACCGGAGAGAGATGCGCATCCGCACTCAGTGCCAGATAGGCCGCAGGGACTTTCAGGCGATTGACCGCTACCACCCGATGGGTCTCTTCAGCATATCTGTATTCCTGACGAAAGAGAAAACCATATTCGCTTAGCCATTGAAGATTCCATAGCAGCATATCGAGCCGCCTGATCTCCCCAGGCACAATGGTGAAGGCCTCTTCCTTCTGGAGTAACCCGCCCCACTTGAGTCCTCTGTAGATGGCTCGTGCCTGCTCTGACGGATAGGCCTTGGGCCGCGGATAGTCCTCCGGGTTATCTGTCCTGTTTAACAGTTCTTGATCGATCAGAAGATCCAGAGGCAGGTGGTGCCGGATGGCGTACTCCTGGAGTGTCAATGAACAGCAGCGAAGCAAATGGCTGTTGTCCAGATTGGCAACCGCACTGCCACATTCAAGACATTGCATATTCAGCCTCCACGATCGATTGATAACAAACCCACTGGAATCGTCAGCAGACGCTTGTTGTTCTTATCTGTCTGCTGTGTCGGCGGTTAACCACCTAAGCCGCCACCTGTTGCCCATTCAGATGCCAGGGATGTCTTTCGAGTCAGTCGTCGACACTTCCCTGTGATGACGACATCATCAAGTAAGCGTTAGTCGTGTGCCGCAAAGGGATGAGATACCGATCCCTTCTGCGCGACAACATCACTGGCCTTGGGCTCGCCGGCAACGGCGCGTTTGATCGACTCCTTGGTTGCCTGGTAGTTGTAGTCCTGGATCTTGGCGTCGTCCTCAGCCTCCCAGTGGATGAATACGCCGACACAGACAAAGACATCGTCAGCCTCATCGGCGGGGATGGTGCCGTCTTCGACGCAATCGGCCACAGCCATGGCAACGCCGCGTTGCGCAGGACCGAACATCTGTACCGCTTGTTTGGCCCCTTTGATGGTTACCTTGTTAAACATCATGGTGTTGGGTTTACAGGCCAGGTTGGGCGCCACAACCGCCAGCAACGAGGTAAACCCGTCCTTGTTGTTGACCAGACCGTTACAGAAGGCTGTTTCTGCGGCGGAACCTCTTGGACCGATCAGGAGATCAATATGTGCAACTTCGTTGCCGTCTCCGACCAGCGATTCTCCGACCATCGTTCTATTGATAACTGGCATTTCAGTTTCTCCTTACTTGTTATTGAGCGTTAACTTCGTATCCCCACCTCTTCCGGGCGGGAATCGCGGACACGGGTAAATCCCGCATTCTGCTCAAACGCTGAGTGCATCGATTCCAGATATGAGATAAATAGTGTGGCGACCGTTAAGTCTGCCGAAGTGCCTGGATTGACACCTTCACGCTTGAATTCACTGTCTGCTTGAAGCAGACGTAATTGGTAGTGTTCCGGCATCTCAGCCTGGAACAATCCTTCGACCAGATCGGCCGCATGCAGACTTGTCGCGACCGCCTTGTAGAGCCCTTGCTTGCGTTGAATATGGGTATCGGGAAAGTGTGCCAACAGACTGAGGAACAGACCCGTGACCGCCCACTCCTTGCATTGCCAACGTGCCTCGTAGCTGCGCAGCCGAGGCAGCGCAAAGTCGAATAGGTCTGCAAAGCCGGTGGCGTATTGGCGGGCAATCTGATCGCGATCCGCCGCATGGGCCATCACTTCGATCAAACCGGCACTGGGTGTCTTGAAAACATCATGCTTATCGGATTGGCCCAGTCCAGCCGGCGCTGCCAGTCGAATGGCACGGAACAGCCACTCCATCTGCTTTGCATCGACTTCAAGCAGGACCCTGCCGAGTTTGTCACGCAATGCCCCAGGATGCAGGCTCCGGTCATATGCGGCCTGAATCAACGGCGCACACAGCATCAGAATACCGAGATTGGTATTGCAACCGACTGCCTCGTGGGTGGCCTCGACTGCTTTGTAGATCCTTTCCCCCAGTCCCAGCTCAAGTGTTGTCAGCGGTTCGGCACTGACATTGGCACTGGTGATGAAATCCTCCAGGGTCATACCGTGACCATCGGAAAAACGATGCACATTACCCGGTTTCAGTGCATCCAATTCACTCAGGCAGGCATGACGATATGCTGTGGCGATCTGCCCCCTGACATTATTGTGCTGTGATGGCAATCCGGTCATCAGATCACCTCCGTCAGTGAACCGTCGTGGCAACAGCAGAGAAAATCATCCACCAGCAGTTGTGTAACATCCATCTGACAGGCCTGTTGCAGGCCTTTCCAGGCCGGGATGCTGTTGACTTCGATGACATAGGCCCGACCCTTGTCGTCACGCAGGATATCGACACCTGCATAACTCATCGACAATGCCCTGGTGGCAGCTTCCGCCAGCTCTTTCAACTCCTGGTCGAGCACTGCCGGATGGCAGCGGGCGCCCTGTGCCACATTGCTGATCCAACCCTCGCCGTGACGCAGCATGGCGGCGACCGCCTGGCCATTGATGACGAACACCCGCCAATCATGGGCATCCTCATTGCCGGTGTGAATGAACCTTTGCAGATAGAAAACACCGTTATAATGTGCCGGGTCGGGGAGAGTGTCGCCTTGACGGATACGCACCAAACCGTCACCTTGAGAGCCGAACAGGGGTTTCAGGACCAGTTCGTTGCCGGCCTTGAACTCATGCTTCACGATTCTCGTCAGGTCGCGCTCCTCACCAACCACCCAGGTGGGCGGTGTCGGGATACCGGCGGTGTGCAGCAGGAAACTGGTCATCCCCTTATCAACGCTACGCTCAATGGCGCGACCGTCGTTGTAAACGCAGACACCGAGATGCGTGAGGGCGTGCAGAATATCGAGATAGAGTACGACCTGTTCGAGAGTCCCACCAGGCACGCCTCGCACGAATACTCCGTCCGGCCTTGTTTCAAAGCCCGGAATCACCAGGTGCTCTCCTGCTCCGCTTAAATCGAATCCACACTGCTGCAGAGAGACGAACTCGCAGCTGCAACCGTGCGTTTCAAACGCTTCACGCAGACGTGCGCCGTGCCAGCCTGGATCGTCGGTGAAGATGGCGATACGCCTGTTCATGGTTCAATACCGAAGGAAGCCGCCATCAGCGCGGTGTCCAGCGCACCCGCCGCATAGCTGTTACCGCTATCGAGTGCGCTGACCATCACCCGTGCCGGACTGAACAGCATGGGATCGATCTTGAAAAAGTCGTACCCGTAGGCCTTGAAAACCTCGCCGAAGGGACGTCCATAGTCCCGGGAAGCGCTGCTCGGCAGATCAATCGCAAGCTTCTGTGCCTGCGCATCCTCTCCACGGACGAAGAGCTGCACCAAACCGGCAAACAGAATGGCGTCGTTGGTGCGCCCCATGGCAGTGAGGAAATCGGCTGCCGGCGGCGGCAATGGCGCACTGCCCATGCCATCCTGTATCGCTTGCAGATCGAAGCCCAGCTCGTGGGATTTGTGCATCGCCACTTCCAGTACCCGTGCGACGATTTGCACCGTACCGGCAAGGCTGCTGGTGGGTGTCAGGATAAGGGTCAACGCATCCGCATCGACACCGCAATCCCGTGCGATCTTCTCACACAGGGGTAGTGGGGGTAACCGGTCCACCTCGAGCACCAGGCAGGTCCGGTCTGCCTGATCCCGATAGCCCAGCTCATTGAACAGGGGTTCTTTCAGGGAGAGTGCCCTGCCGGGTCCCGAACCCAGGGCATTGAAGCCTTTTTTATCCGATTCCTTGTGTGACAGACTCCAACCCGCATATTGGCTGCCAAGGCAGGCAAGCACAGGATCGGCGGCATGCACATGTACCGCAAGCGGCCAACCCGCCACCGGACCGCTACCACTGAGGCTGACACTGCCAAGTCCGCCAAGACAGATTTCTGCGATGCGCCGTCCGGCCTCCAGAGAACCCTTGACATGGATCCCCGCATCCACCAGCAGACAACCGTTTTCTAGCCGCTCAATTCCGAGGCGCAGAATTTCCGCATCAGCCACCAACGATTCCACCAGCGGAGCAGTCAATGCATTGATGCTTGGGCGACTCATACGGCCACCAGGCATGGTTGTGATGGGTATATGGATGGGCCAAGCATCCATAACACCTCATCACGCTGTGTATGTAACTCAGCTTCAATCTCTGTGGCATTGGCGCCCTTGGCGTACAGACTGCACAATGGCTGCCCTTCGACTATCCTGTTACCTGCCGGCGGTCGATCGCTGACCCATTGCGGCCATGCCATCTTATTGGGTATCTCAATATTTCGTGGCGCATAGATAATCTGATGCCCATGCATCACAGCCGGGTCGTTGTTCGGAACCTCCGGTAGTTCTCCGCAACAGGCCGCTATGTGGTGCTCGATCCAACCGTCCGGCAGCAGATGTTCATAGAGGTCCAGGGTAGCCGAAGGCCTTGGATTGAGATCGATGACAAAGATACCGGCATCATTGTGCACGAAGTCCAGGCTGTTTATCCCCCGCAGGCCAAGTTCGGATACCAGCTTAACGACTGCCAGTTCGACCTGAGAACGCACAGCATCCCGCAGGTAGGCCTGGCCGATGGCACCACTATAGAGAAAGGGTGCCGGTGCACCGGATCCCGCTATCCCAAGCGTGTTGTATCCAATAGTGTGATGTCTTTTACCATCTGCGATAAACAGCACGGACATTACCTGGCCCGGGATGAATCTCTGGTAGTAGCAGGCGGAGTCTGTCGCGGCATATTCCGGAGAGAAGTAGGCCACACCCTGACCGCCGCAGCTGGCGGCCCTTTTGATCAACCAGCTTCTCGTTGTGGCGAAGTAAGGTGCAGTATGGCTTACCTCCGGATAGGCTATCTGTAGGCGGTCAAGCAGTGAAAAAAAACGCTGGGGTCTGCGCAATAACTCGAGTACCGAAGGATCATTGCCGAATAAATGGCAGAACTCAGAGAGGCGTTTCAACAGAGACGTTGATTCCTCCAAGCCCGCCCCATAAACCACCCCGCAGGGATTGTCGGGAAACAGGGATGCGATCTCTTTGACAAATATTTCCACATCGAGGCTTGAGAATCCCTGGGTGATGGGCCAACAATCGGCGACGGCCAGGGTGTCTTGATCGCAAAATCCATCGATGAGTGTTACCCGGTAGCCGCCGCGATGTGCCGACTCGGCTATCGCCCTGCCGCTGTTCGCCAAAACCAGCAGAGAGGTTGGTTTAGCCGACATACTCGCGTGCCACCTCAAATGCATTGTTGAAATCGAGAAATTCCGCTTCACCGGTTTCATACATACGCTTTAACAGCAGATGCTGGGCCTGGTACTTTACGTTACCTACCGCCAGCGCACCGATACCGACTGCGTTAGTGGGTGATCCGTTGATGGTCACTCCATCATCCATGACACCAACGCCCTCTATCCCCTCCGGCGGCACTGCATTGACATCACACGCCACTTTCAGCCGTTCAGCTTTCAGGAGTTGGCTGCTGTTCACTACCTGAACCCCCTCCGTGGCAGCGTTAAACACCACATCAGCTTCACTTAACAGTTCAACAATCGATACATCATTACTGCCTTCGGCACCCGAAAGGGCCGATCCATAACGCTGGTTACAGAGATCCGCCACGGTCTCTGCCTTGGCCAATGAATGGTGGCTGACGATGATGGCTTCGGCGCCTGCATTGGAGGCCAACATCGCCGCTGTTGAACCGACCGGCCCGGTGCCGCCGAACACGACGATCCGTTTATCTTGCAGTCCCCCTGCCTGGCTCTTTTTCAGTTCGCGTTCAACGCAGGCAACCATACCTGCAGCGGTAGTGAAGGCGCCGCTGGGATCGGCAAACAGTGAAACCTCGAACGGCGGCACCATCGATTTTTTTGCCGCCTGCATCATCTCCATGGCAAGATGAGTATCCCGTCCTCCAACGAAGATACCCGTCCTTTTGACCCCATTCGGACCACGGGAGAAGATCGCATCCTGCACCAGCTCACGCACCTCATCCAGGGTAACATCGGTATAGGGCGTGCATGCGGACCAGCCCGCATCGTATGCCATATTCACATCGAACGGACTGTGGTTCTTGGTTGCAGTCAGCATGTGCAGTAAAAAGGGTTTTTCCATCAACTAAACTCGCTTTTCTTGTCTTAATCTTGTTGGTTGTTGTAACAGATTCACCTCCGCACCCTGGTTGCGCGCAGCTACCAATTGACAGCGGAATGAAGAGAATTTTCCAAAGTGACGCTTTAATTCGCGCTCAAGCCTTTCGGCCCGGGACGCATCTTCCAGAAGGATGAAACCAGTTGGTCCCCACGAACTCTGACCAACACCGATATAGCCTTTCTCGATAGCCCACTCCAGGGCGGCGGAAATGATCGGGCTGGTGAATCGTCCACCCTGGGCGGGAGCAAAATGGTCGCCTACCACCTGTTGAATCTTACCGATGGCTTTTGTGACCGGTGCCAGATGCCCTTCGAGAACACCCGGCAGTACCTGCATCAGGACCAGTCGACAGAGATATGCTGCAGCCTGTTCCGGGAACTCGGGTAGTTCGGAAAATGCCATCACCTCCTGTGTGCCATGCAAACCCTGACCACGTGTATCTAAAAGCAGCAGTACCCGCCACTTCTCGGGAAATGCCAGTCTGACTGCGACAGGGGGTACCTCCCTCTCCTCACTGCGACCGCAATCGAGAATGAAACCACCTTGCTCGAAGGCTCCGATGCCGATGCCGGAACGGGCACCTCGATTTAGTGTTCTCGCAATTGAAACGCAGTCACCCTCGCCTCTATAGAGTCGTTCAATCGCCGTACCCACAGCGAGTGCCATTTGAGTGCCCGAACCCAATCCCACATGATCGGGTATCGTTTGTAGCAGATTGAGTTCGACACCTCCTTGTATGCCTTTAGCCTCAATGTATGACTTGGCATATTTAAGTGCCCGTTCAGCACCCGGGCCTCTGGCCGTGATCTCATTGCATCTCTCGGCACGTAGCCGCGTCGCCAGAGTGTCAATGGTCAGACCTATGCTGCCGAAGCGTCTCCCCAAACCACCGTGCAAATCGAGGAAACCCAAATGCAGCCGTGCAGGCGCATTGACTTCAACACTGAATCCCGCCGTAACAGGCTTTGATGGGTTTGTCATCAGTTTGTCTATATGGTTTTGCATTATCACTATCCCACTGCAATTTGCATGCCTGCCATCCAAGTCCCGAGTGTTGTGGTCTAACTGCAAATCCGCCTACCCGACAACACTCAGCGTGTTACGCTGTAAGTCAACAGACAATTAAGCGTTCATAGAAGTAAACCTTGTCAAAGGCAAGGCTTTTTAAGGGAAATATATGCCGGCTTTTTTTACATCCGACTCACTGCAATGTTTAGTTCTATCTTAGACCTTAAATGCGCCTGAGTTGGACCAATGTGTCACCTGCCCTGCCCCAGCAGTTAACAGTTGATCCGAGTCGCCGATCAAATGGTTGAATTCGATTTCGCCAAGGAAGCAACCTGATGTCATATGGTTATGTTTCCACCTATTCCAAAGATTGGCTTATCTATAGATCCTTATTTTTGCCCGGATCTGGTGTAACCTAATACCAACCGTGACCAAAGTTCGTGACGATTGATATAGGTAAATAAAATCAGACATTGTTCAGTGGCACGTTTTCTGCACTAACTCGTAAATCGATACATCCGAGCATCACTCACAAGCAGGGTTATCAGCGCAGCATGTGGAATAATGAAATCGAACAGATGATGGACGCGGTCACCTGTCCTTGTTGTGGATTGAGTTGCGATGACCTGAAAATTGAGATGAGCGATGGGCAGCTGAAATCTATTCAGAACGGATGTCATCTGGCACGTGCCTTCTACGACACCGCCTTTCATCATACCGATCAGGACCCCATGATCGACGGCAGAGCGACCACGTTGGAAGAGGCGCTGGACTACGGCACTGAGTTATTGCGGCAGGCACGATCTCCGCTCTTCGCCGGACTGGCGACAGACGTCAATGGCATGCGTGGCATCCTTGCACTGGCTGACCGGTGTGGCGCCACCCTGGATCACCTCAACGGTGATGCCATGTTTCGCAATCTACGTGTCGTACAGGATAACGGTTGGTTCACCACCACTTTCACCGAGGTGCGCAATCGGGCCGACCTGATCCTGTTGGTGGGCAGCCAATGCATCGACCGCTTTCCACGACTTGTCGAACGCGTGCTGCATCCTGAAGAGAGTCTCTTCGTTGAAACCAATCAACGAAGGATTATATTGCTCGGCCCCTGGCAACAGGACGATATACCAACCGAGTTGGCACAGTTGAACCCGACGGTGATAGCAACGGATATCGAGTCATTATCAGATGCGGCGGGACTGTTACGCGGCCTCGTTGCCGACAGACCGGTCGATTCGGACCGGCTTGGAGATGATCTCGGCAATTCACTGACCGCACTTGCCGAACAACTCAAAGCTGCAAAATACAGTGTTATCTCATGGAGCGCTGCGGAACTCACCATGGCCCATGCCGAATTAGTTGTACAGAGCCTGGTGGATCTGGTTAAAGCACTCAATGCCAAGACGCGCAGCGCCGCCCTCCCGCTAGCCGGAACACAGGCGGATATCACCGCAAACCAGGTCTGTACCTGGCAGCTTGGATACCCATTGCGTACTCGGCTGCAACGCGGATATCCGGAGCATGATCCATCACTCTTCCGCTGGCAGGATCTGCTCACGAGCGGCGAGAGTGATCTGTTGTTATGGGTCTCATCGTTCTCCTCACTAGCCACGCCTCCACCTACCAAGACTCCGACCATCGTGCTTGGCCATGCCGGCATGATGTTTGAACAGCAACCATCGCTCTACATCCCCGTGGGTGTACCGGGTATCGACCACCGGGGACATTGGTACCGCAGTGATGGTGTCTGCTCACTACCCCTCGGCAAGCTGAGAGATATCGGCCTGCCTGCGGTCAGTCTTATCGTGAACCAACTGAATGAACGGCTGCTGCCCTTTGCAGACGAGCCTGAAAGTGCTCCCGCATGCTGAGCAAACTCACGGGCGGCAAGCTCTACGACCCGGCCAATGGCATCAACGGTGATACCAGGGATATCTATATCCGAGACGGTAAGATAGTCGATCCGCCGGCCGATAGCGAAATCGTCCATCGAACTTATTCATTGGATGGCAAAATCGTCATGGCCGGTGCCATTGACATGCATACCCATATAGGCGGCGGCAAGGTCAATATCGCGCGCACCATGCTGCCGGAGGATCAACGTGGAAGCGCCCGGCCGAAGACCGACCTGACCCGCTCGGGCGGCGGGCATGCCATCCCCTCCACTTTGGCAGCGGGATACCGCTACGCGGAGATGGGTTACACAAGTTGTTTCGAACCGGCCGTACTACCGGCCAATGCCCGTCAGGCCCATATGGAGATGGCCGATACCCCGATGATCGATACCGGCGGCTATGCCATGCTGGGCAATGATGATCTGTTACTGCAGCTGATATCCGAAGGGGCCGAGCAGCAAACCCTCAATGACTACGTGGCCTGGACCCTGCACGCAGCTCAGTGTATCGGTATCAAGGTGGTCAATCCCGGCGGCATCAATGCCTTTAAATTCAACCAACGGGCACTGGATGTGGACGATTCCCATCCCCACTACCGGATAACTCCACGCGATATTGTGCGCACACTGAGCCGTGCCCTGAGCGAACTGGGGGTGCCCCATCCACTGCATGTCCACGCCAGTAATCTGGGTGTACCGGGTAACTATCTGTCAACCCTGGCAACCATGGAGGCAGCCGAAGGATTCCCCATCCACCTCACCCATATACAGTTCCATAGTTATGGTGCCGAGGGTGACCAAAAATTCTCCTCCTGCGCGGCCGAGATTGCCGAGGCCGTCAACAACCAATCCAATATCTCTATCGATGTTGGCCAGGTGATGTTCGGTCAGACGGTCACCATATCGGGTGACACCATGGCCCAGCATGCCAACCACAACCATGCCCATCCCAATAAGTGGACCTGTATGGATATCGAGTGCGATGCGGGATGCGGTGTGGTGCCCTTTCGCTATCGCGACAAGAACTTCGTCAATGCCCTGCAGTGGGCGATAGGCCTCGAACTGTTTCTGATGGTGGACGATCCCTGGCGGATCTTTCTCACCACCGACCACCCCAACGGCGCCCCCTTCACCAGCTATCCCCACCTGATCCGGCTGTTGATGGACAGAGGCTTTCGCAACGACCTGATGGGACAGATCCATCCTGAGGCCTCGGCAGCCACTCACCTGGGCAGTCTGGAACGGGAGTATTCACTCTACGAAATCGCCATCATGACCCGGGCCGCGCCGGCAAGGATTCTGGGGTTGTCAGACCGTGGACACTTGGCGCCGGGTGCCTTGGCGGATATCGCAGTCTATCATCAGCACGAGAATCCGGAGCGGATGTTCGAGCGACCGATGCTGGTTTTCAAACAGGGAGAAGTGGTTGTTGAGGAAGGGCGGATCACTCAGCCTGTCAAAGGCGCCACTCAAGTCGTAAGGCCAGAGTACGACAAGCGTATAGAGAAACTGATAGAGCGCAGGTTCGAACGTTATCACAGCATCGGCCTCCACAACTTCGTCATCTCCGACGACGAGATGGCCGAGGGAATCGGCAGCCAGGTCAATATCCATGCCTGTAAGGGAAGCCGAACATGATCATCAACGGCACAGAGATCGAGGACACCTTCGCCGAGGCCTTCGGCATGAGCGCCACCCGCGTCATCATCACAGCCATCAACCACCGCTGGGCGCTTATCGCCGGCGAAACCATGACCGGATTCGCCACATCGGTGATCGGTTGCGGTGTAGAGGCGGATATCGAAGCGGAGATCGCCCCTGATAAGACCCCCGATGGACGTCCTGGCGTGAGTGTGCTGCTTTTCGGCATGTCCGGCAAGGCACTGGCGAAGCAGCTGGAGACCCGTGTGGGCCAGTGTGTGTTGACCTGCCCCACCACCGCCCTCTTTGCCGGTATCGACGGGGAGAAGCGGATACCACTGGGTAAGAATCTGCGCTTTTTCGGTGACGGCCACCAGATCTCCAAACAGATCGACGGCACACGCTATTGGCGCATACCGGTGATGGATGGCGAGTTCCTCTGTGAGGAGAGCGTTGCCCGGATACCTGCTGTCGGCGGCGGCAACTTCCTGGTGCTCGCCGAGACACAACAGCAGGCACTCAGCGCCTGTGAAAGGGCGATCGAGGCGATGCGCAAGCTGCCGAACGTGATCATGCCCTTTCCCGGCGGTATCGTTCGTTCCGGCTCCAAGGTGGGATCAAAATACAAGGCCTTGATGGCCTCCACCAACGACGCTTACTGTCCCACGCTCAGGGGACTGGTCGACACCAGGCTCGGTCCCGATATCGGATCGGTGATGGAGATCGTCATCAACGGTCTGAGTGATGCCGATGTCAAATTTGCTACCCGGACCGGCATCTCGGCAGTATGCGAACTGGGTGCCGCGGCCGGAATCCGCCGTATCTCAGCCGGCAACTATGGCGGCAAGTTGGGTCAGTACCATTTCCACTTGCGTGAGGTGATGGCATGAGTGCCCTGACCCTGAAGCTGAAGCACAGCCTCTCGCAACGTCTGGACATGAGTCCCTTCACCCCCGCGCATCTGGCCGGCAAAAAAGTGGGTGAGATAGCAAGCATTCCCCTATGGCTGGGAAACCGGCGGGTCGATGCCGCTGAGCTGTTCGCCATCGACGGCAAGGTAACTGATCAGATCGTTATCCAGTCGGAGAGCGACCGACTCGATGGGATCGGCGCAGGCATGACCAGTGGGAAGATCATGATCGAGGGCAAGGCCGGCGCCTATCTCGGATGCGGTATGCGGGACGGCACCATTCAGGTGAGTGGCAATGTGGGCGTGGCTGCAGGCTGCGCCATGCAGGGAGGTCACCTGGAAATCGCCGGCAACGCGGGAGATTTCCTGGGTGGCGCCATCACAGGCGAGCGCCAGGGTATGCGCGGCGGTATCATCATTCTAAAAGGAGATGCGGGAGACAGGGCCGGCGATCTGATGCGCCGTGGGACTATCCTGATCGGAGGCAACTGTGGCGACTATTGTGTATCGCGTATGGTTGCGGGAACCATGGTGGTATTGGGTCAGTGCGGCGAGCAGGCCGGAATGGCTATGCGCCGCGGTACATTGATTTTGACAAGGCCACCCGTTTCGATGCCGGCCACCTTCAACGATAACGGTCGACACCATCTTAATTTCCTGACACTGCTCATCCAAAGCTTCAAAGATCAACCACCCTTTTCAAATCTGGCGGAACGGGGCAATCAGGTCCATCGTTGGCTCGGCGATCTAAGCTGCGGTGGTCAGGGAGAGATACTGATCTGTTATTAAACCGGCACCATTACAAGCTATGTTCAGGACTCCAAGAGCGGTAAAGAACAGTTCTCGCAATTGAAATTTACTATTGTCTCAATAGGTAATCCAAATCTGACACACATTCTACACCTGGCCATCTTATTTTCTGCTTAATCATTTTATTAAGCTGCTCATGAAGTTATACGGGAAGGATGTGTTACTTCCTTAACGACAATCATCCAGTGTCACCGATCCGGTACAGGTCGTGTGTAACATATGGCCCTATCCCGAGCCGTGTCGGGAAAAATTCCCAATGTTTTTTTGCCATTATTCCTAGCAAGCCCCTATGCGTGGTGAACCCCATAAATAGAGACTACTTGCAGTTGAACGTATGCATGTTATCTGCTGACAAAGCTCATGCATTTTCTGAGACTAGCGAAAATCAACAGGAGCGATACCTCATGAATTGGTCTACACCTTCCTATCAAGATCTACGTTTCGGTTTTGAGATCAATCTTTACATCAACAACCGATAAGCTGTAATTGCCGGAACCACCTTTCATGCCGGTGGTTCCGGACATAACCATACCTCATTCATGCTGATACATATTTTGGGTTCCGGCGCGGGTGGCGGATTTCCGCAATGGAACTGTAATTGCCATAACTGCCGGGGAGTACGAACCGGAACCATCAAAGCGGCAGCCCGCACACAATCCTCCATTGCAATCAGCGCCAACGGTGAGGATTGGGTACTCTTCAATGCGTCGCCGGATATCCGAGCCCAGTTGGAATCCTTTCCAGTCTTACAACCGGGCAGAACCATTCGCGATACGGCAATACGAGCAATTCTGTTGGTGGATGCACAGATCGATCATACCACCGGCTTGTTGCTACTGCGTGAGCACACGGCACCCTGGGATATCTATTGCACCCGGGCCGTACATGACGATTTGACCAGCGGCTACCCGATATTCAACATTCTTGGCCACTTCAGAGGGGTCAACTGGCACGAGATTCTGACCGACGAGTCGAATTTTTTCATTCCGGGCATCGAAGGTTTGGTGTTCACTGCGGTACCGCTGAAGAGTGAAGCACCCCCCTACTCGCCTCACCGCCATAACACAGTTCCAGGAGACAACATCGGCGTACGGGTTGAAAACACCGCAAGCGGAAAAAACCTGTTTTACGCACCCGGGCTGGGTTCCATGGAGCCCCACATTCTGCCCTATATGCAAGAAGCCGACTGCTTACTGGTTGATGGGACTTTATGGCAGAACGACGAGATGATCGAGGCGGGTATCAGCAACAAGCTCGGCAGTGAAATGGGGCATCTCGATCAATCGGGCAAGGGCGGCATCATCGATATTATGAGCGACCTTGGCAAACCGAGAAAGATACTTATTCATATCAACAACACCAATCCCATCCTCGTGGATGATTCACCCGAACGGCAAACGTTGAACAAGGCCGGTGTCGAGGTATCTCACGATGGCATGCAGATCAAACTATAAACGGGATCAGCTATGACCGCCTATCCAACCAATCCATGGACGAAACAGGAGTTTGAACAGAAGCTCAGGGAAAAGGAGAAGTACTACCACATTCATCATGAGTTCCATATTTTGATGAACAGCGGCAAGCTGGATAAACCGGCCATACAGGGTTGGGTCGCCAACCGTTTTTATTACCAGGTCATCATCCCGGTAAAGGATGCCGCTATCATGGCCAACTGCCCCGACCGTGACGTGCGCCGCCACTGGATACAGCGGATCATCGACCACGACGGCACCCAGGGTGACGAGGGGGGTATCGAGGCCTGGCTGCTGTTGGGTGAGGCCGTGGGTCTGTCGCGAGAGGATCTACTCTCCCACAAGCACCTGCTGCCGGGCGTCAAATTCGCCATAGACGCCTATGTCAATTTTGCCCGCCAGCAACCCTGGGAGGTGGCGGCCAGTTCCTCGCTGACGGAACTCTTTGCCCCCACCATTCATCAAAAACGGCTCGACAATTGGCCGCAATATTATCCGTGGATAGACGAGCGCGGATACCGTTATTTCCGCAAGCGCCTGACCGAAGCCCGCCGTGATGTATTGCATGGATTGGATATCACACTGAACTACTATAAAACCCGTGAGCAACAGGAGAAGATGCTGGAGGTGTTGCAGTTCAAGCTCGATATCCTGTGGACCATGCTCGATTGCATGTGGATGGCCTATGTGGAAAACAAACCGCCCTATCACAACATCACAGCCTGACCTATGAGCAGCCATTTTAATGCCGAAGACATCCCACAGATGGCGCCCACTTTCCGTTTTCAATGGGAAGAGGCCCAGGGCTGTCATGTAATCCTCTATCCCGAGGGTATGGTCAAACTCAATCATGCCGCCGGGGAGATCCTAAAACGATGTGACGGCGAAACGAGTGTCGCCACTATCATTGACGACCTGAAGTCAGCCCTTCCTGAAGCAGAGCTCGAAACCGACGTCTATCAATTTCTGGATACCGCTTATGACAACCAATGGATCCGACACAAGCCCGCCTAAGCCACTCTGGCTGCTGGCGGAGTTGACCTACAAGTGTCCGTTGCAGTGTCCCTACTGCTCCAATCCGCTCGACATCGCCCGTTATAAGGACGAACTCTCCACCGAGGATTGGATCCGGGTGTTTCGCGAGGCGCGCGCCCTGGGGGCGGTGCAGCTCGGTTTCTCCGGCGGTGAAGCACTGGTGCGCAAGGATCTGGAAGTACTCATTGCGGAAGCGCACAAACTGGGATACTACACCAACCTGCTAACCTCCGGCGTCGGCATGGATGAGGCCCGCATAAAGGCCTTCAAGGAGGCCGGGTTGGATCACATCCAGGTCAGCTTTCAAGCCAGCAGTGAAGAGCTCAACAACTTCATCGCCGGCAACAACTCCTTCCGGCATAAGCTCGAGATGGCACGGCTGGTGAAGAAGTACGACTACCCGATGGTGCTCTGTTTCGTCCTTCACCGGCACAATGAAGACCAGGTGGAACAGATCCTTGAGATGTCTCATGCCCTCGAGGCTGACTATGTGGAACTGGCCACCACCCAGTACTACGGCTGGGCCCTGCACAATCGGCAACAGCTGCTGCCGAGCCGCGACCAGGTTGAAGCAGCGGAGGCGGTGGCCCACCGCTATCAGGAGAAATTCAAGGGTAAGATGCGAATCTTCTATGTAGTGCCAGATTACCACGAAGAACGTCCCAAGGCCTGTATGAACGGTTGGGGTGCTGTCTTCCTCACCGTGGCCCCCGACGGCACTGCCCTTCCCTGTCATGCAGCCGGCGAACTGCCTGGGCTCACCTTTCCCAACGTGCGTGACCACAGCATCGAATGGATCTGGAACGACTCCTCCGATTTCAACAGGTTCCGCGGCTACAGCTGGATGAAAGAACCCTGCCGCAATTGTGACGAAAAGGAGAAAGACTTCGGTGGCTGCCGCTGCCAGGCCTACCTGTTGACCGGTGATGCCGCCAATGCCGATCCGGTCTGCAGCAAATCGCCCCACCATGAACAAATAGTCCAAATGGTCGATGATACGAACATACCACGCGAGCCTGACACCGCACCCCTGGTGTTCCGCAACATGCGCAACTCGAAAAAACTCACAGCCGGTAAATGGCCCAAGGCGAGCGGGCAGTAACAGAAAGAATAAAGCCGCAAATGGACGCGAATCACCGCAAATTTACGCAAAATGTATTAGTTCGCAAATAAACGCTAATGATATTGTATTTGTCTTTCCTACAGAGCGCAGACGTATGGTTCATAAGGGAGGTTGGCGGTCTTGTGGCTACAGAGCTACTACGGCTTTTTTATAAGATACCGCTTCAAACTTGACCATTGATATAGTTTATTACAACTCAACAATTTGCAATGAATTCATTTGCGTTTATTAGCGTTCATTTGCGGACTTTTTTATAATGCGGTGATTCGCGTCCATTCGCGGCTTGTGTTCATCTGAATCTATAGCAGCTCACGCATCCGATCGGTCTCTTCCACCAGTGCTGCCGCCATTGAGGGCTCGTCTATGATATGGCCTGCATCAGGTACTTGTACGAATCGTGAATCGGGGATGGCCCGATGCAGCAGCCAGGCCGATTCCATGGTACAGATAAGATCGAATCGGCCATGCACGACTGAGACAGGCATGGCGGAAAGTGATCCGATGCGGTTGAGTATCTCGTTATTCTCAATGAAATAGCGGTGGCGGGCATAGTGTGTCTCGATTTTGACCTTTGCCAGCAATCGCTCTTGCTGCACTTCCGATTCGGGTGCTTTGTCAGCGTCTGCTTCACTTTGTGGCTTATGCCAGTTGACTATGCGACTGCCCCACTCTGACCATCTATGTGCAGCCTGTAGCGCGAGGATATCGTTACCGGCATGAACTGCGGCGTGATACCAACTGATTAGGTTCTCCAGTTCCGTATTATCCGGTAGCCCGTGCGACAGCCTGTTCCAGGCCTGTGGGAAGAGGCGCTTGAGACCTACGAAAAACCAATCCAGATCAGTTTCACGTGCAAGAAACGTCCCCCTTAAGATCATTCCGAGCACCCTGTCGGGATGGGAAAGGGCATAGATAAGCGATAAGGTTGCACCCCATGAGCCGCCAAACAGCATCCATCGATCAATTTCCAGGTGGCTGCGGATCGTTTCCATATCCGACACAAGTTCCAAGGTACGGTTTTTCTTTATCTCTCCCAGGGGCAGGGATTTTCCTGAACCACGCTGATCGAAGAGAATGATTCTGTAGAAATCGGGATCGAAAAAGCGGCGGTGGTCTTCCGAACAACCCGAGCCCGGACCGCCGTGGAGAAACACCACGGGAACTCCCTGTGTATTGCCACACTCCTCCACATAGAGCTCGTGAAATTGATCGACGCATATCTTATATACGGCATTAGGTTCGTTGGGAGGATAGAGTGATCTCATCAGTCACCTGTCTGGGCCTGATTATGAGTCCGGCAACCAAATGTGTCATGATCAGGGCTTCATAACATACCCTTGCTCAAGACCATATTTAATCGCCAGTCTGATTATATTTGAATTGAGATTGATTGATTAATCGATTCTATATTGAATCTTAAGACCTCCGGAAAAAGTGTCACAGCAGTGACACACAACATACTTCCACACAAAAAAAATGAATCACATCTTTATCCCTTAGCGGGAAACCGGCAACTCAATGTAACCGGAACGTGAACAACTGTTTCATCCATTAAGACCCGAATCGCACTTTACACCCCTGCATGCCCTTTGGCTGAGTAGCGAGAACTCTAGTTAACTCATTG
Source organism: Candidatus Thiodiazotropha endolucinida (assembly GCF_001715975.1). Classification (GTDB taxonomy): domain Bacteria; phylum Pseudomonadota; class Gammaproteobacteria; order Chromatiales; family Chromatiaceae; genus Thiodiazotropha; species Thiodiazotropha endolucinida. The sequence continues at coordinate 50,201 of NZ_MARB01000022.1, forward strand.
AAGTTATTAGCGATAGACATGATGAACTTAGCGATGATTGCAGATTCCGCAGCTCTAGCATAGATGGCTTCAGACTTACCTTATTAAGAATCTATTATAATTAAAACAAAAGGTTATCCAGACTTTAGAGAAATATTCAGATATTCACTGGCTAACACTTGCAAAAACAAGATTGTCCTACGGATTGTTGAATTCCTGCGCCGGGGAGCGATCTAACTGCGTAAGTGCCTTATTAGCTGCTCACCACAGGGGCAGCCGCGGATTGTTCCTATCCGCGCCAATATTTCACACATCAAAGCAGCAGTTGCAACGCGATATATTTCGTTTGGCACACAAGTTGCTCTTTTGTGATTGTCGCTCTGAAAGACTGCCTGTGATCGTGCGACAGGATCGTTCTAAATGTACCAAATGTGAGGAGTCTATTGATAGCGAGGGAGAAGCTAAACCGACAAATTTCGATTTTATCCGGTCTGTATCCGGTCTCTAAATCGAATAATTTTACCTTGTAGAGGCAGTCCCACAAAAAAACTCGAGGATACATACTATGGTAAAAGCAAAGCGCAAAGTTCTGGCGATATGCTTCACTGCCTCTGCAATGCTCAGCGCTGCAGGTGGAGTGACGGCAAATTCAGAACTACTGAAAATGCAAAACAACCCAAACGACTGGGTAATGCCTAACGGCAATTATGCAAGTACCCGCTACAGCGAACTGGACCAAATCAACACCAGTAACGTTAAGGATCTGAGGGTTGCCTGGACCTTCTCCACCGGCGTTCTGCGTGGTCATGAGGGCGGCCCCCTGGTACTCGGGGATGTCATGTATATCCACAGCCCGTTTCCCAATAAGGTCTTCGCCCTTGATCTGAGTAATGACGGTAGAATTATTTGGAAGTATGAGCCGAGACAGGACACCAGCGTTATTCCGGTCATGTGTTGCGACACCGTCAACCGTGGTCTGGCCTATGGCGACGGTAAGATCATACTTTCACAGGCCGACACCACGCTGGTGGCCCTGGATGCAAAGACCGGCAAGAAAATCTGGTCCGTGGTAAACGGCGACCCGTCCAAGGGTGAGACCTCCACAGCGGCTCCCATGGTGGTAAAAGACAAAGTCTTTATCGGTATCTCAGGTGGTGAGTTCGGTGTGCGCGGTTCCATGACTGCCTACAATCTCAAAGATGGCAAACTGGCATGGCGTGCTTACTCAATGGGACCGGATAGCGATACCCTTCTCGATCCTCAGAAGACTACCCATCTCGGTAAGCCGGTAGGAAAAGACTCCGGTATCAATACCTGGAAGGGTGACCAGTGGAAGATCGGAGGCGGCGCCACTTGGGGCTGGTATTCCTATGATCCGGATCTGAACCTGATGTATTACGGCTCAGGCAACCCCAGCACATGGAATCCGGTTCAGCGTCCCGGCGATAACCGCTGGTCGATGACCATCTTCGCGCGTGACGTGGACACTGGCATTGCCAAGTGGGTCTACCAGATGACACCGCATGACGAGTGGGACTATGACGGCATCAATGAAATGATCCTGGTCGACAAAGAGATCAAGGGTAAGATGCGCAAGGCCCTGGTCCACTTCGATCGCAATGGTTTCGGCTATACCATGGATCGTGCTAACGGCGAACTGTTGGTTGCCGAGAAATTCGATCCTGCTGTTAACTGGGCGACCCATATCGACATGGACACCGGTCGTCCACAGGTCGTAGCCAAGTACTCCACCCATCAGAACGGTGAAGACGTCAACTCCACCGGTATCTGCCCGGCGGCTTTGGGCACGAAGGATCAGCAGCCCGCTAGTTACTCGCCGCGCACCAAGCTGTTCTATGTGCCGACCAACCATGTCTGCATGGACTACGAGCCGTTCCAGGTTTCGTACACCGCGGGTCAACCCTATGTGGGCGCAACCCTCTCCATGTACCCGGCACCCGGTAGCGATCATCTGGGTAACTTCATTGCCTGGGATGCCGACAAGGGCAAGATTGTGTGGTCCAACCCCGAGCCCTTCTCCGTATGGAGCGGTGCACTCTCCACGGCTGGTGACGTGGTCTTCTACGGCACCTTGGAGGGTTATCTGAAAGCAGTCGATGCCAAGTCGGGTAAAGAGCTGTACAAGTTCAAGACTCCTTCCGGCATCATCGGTAACGTCAATACCTACATGCATAACGGCAAGCAATATATCGCTGTCCTCTCCGGACTCGGTGGCTGGGCCGGTATCGGCATGGCAGCAGGATTGACCGATCCGACAGCCGGCTTGGGTGCTGTGGGTGCCTATGCATCCCTCAGCGACTATACCCAACTGGGCGGCACGCTGACTGTATTCGAACTGCCGAACTAAGGGATCGATATCCCCTGCCAGAACAGTCGCCACTCACTGACTTAACGGTGGGTGGCGACTTAATCCCGACAGAGTCACAACGCATATTATTGGATTCCATGAGGCTAATCATGCAGCGTAATAAGTTCAGTAAATCCCTACTATTGGCGACCATCGCCCTCACCTACTCCATCTCGGGCTACTCAGCTGCATCCAAGGCCGATTACAGAGATTTTGTACCTTCACCTGAGCAACCCTACTACTTCGAAGACGGCAAGGTCGATTTCGGCACCTATAACGGTTTTCGTCGTTATCATGCCGATTGCCATGTCTGTCACGGACCGGCCGGCATGGGAAGTTCCTACGCACCGGCACTGCTCGAATCACTGAAAGTGATGTCCTATGGCGATTTCGTCAACGCAGTCGTCACAGGAAGGGTAGGAATGAACAATAGCGTGATGCCCTCTTTCGCAAAGAACATAGATGTCATCAAATATATTGCCGATATCTATGCCTATCTAAAGGCTCGCTCAGACGGTGTCATTGGGATGAACAGACCCGCGAAGTTTCCGAAAGTCAAAAAACTGATCGCGGACAAATAGACAGAGGTTCTAGGGCCTGTTAACACTGCGGAGACGAGCTTTAAATCTTGGGTTCAGCAGCGGTGGGATCGATGTCCTACTATCTAAGTCATATCATTTGAGCGATTGAGGACTAGCACAATGCCGACAACAGGTTCGTCGTTTTACAGCAAAGCGTTGAACCTGTTTTTCTACCTCTTGCCACTCATTCTGCTGCTTGCCCCACTGTCCGCCTGGTCCAAAACCACCTATGAAGCCAGGAATAAGGAGTATCTAACAGTCTGTGGCGATCCTAATCACATGCCCTTCTCCAATAAAAAGCTGGAGGGGTTCGAAAACAGAATCGCCAAGCTCATCGCCGATGACCTGAACCGAACACTGCGCTATCACTGGTGGCCACAGACCATAGGCTTTGTGCGCAACACACTTCGTATTCGTCTTTGCGATCTGGTAATGGGTGTGACCTCGGTCAACGAACTGTTACAGAACACCAATCCCTATTACAGATCGGTCTATACCCTGGTATATCGAAAGGACTCAGGACTGACTCTCCGCACCCTCGATGCTACAAAGCTTACTGATCTCAAAATAGGTGTCGTCGCAGGTACGCCCCCGGCCACCCTGTTGAGCAAATACGGCTTGCTGGAACAGGTCCGTCCCTATCAGCGTACTGTGGATACACGTCTTTTCTCACCTGCCACCCGGGCAGTGGAAGACGTGGCGGATGGAAATATCGATGTCGCAGTGATCTGGGGCCCTATCGCCGGCTATGCGGCCTCCAGGCAGGAGACACCACTCTCGGTTATTCCCCTGCCGGCAAAAGTGGATTCCGTTCCTTTGGCTTTCAATGTCTCCATGGGCATCCGCCATCGTGAATCGAATTGGAAACACCAGCTGAATCTGGAGTTGGAAAAACTTTCTGCGGACATTGAGAAGATATTACTTGAGTACAACATCCCTCTGCTGGATAGAGATGACAGACTGATACAACATTGAAATCGGAGATCACACAAAGAGCGATTGCAAAGCCACTCCATAGTATTGTGTCTGTTCTGCTGCTGCTCGTCACATCATCGACAGCTTACGCTTCGGGTGCCCTACAGGATAACCCTGAACACTTCTCAGCCGAAGGCTATCGCATAACCGAATTTCGCGCCCCCGTACCGGACTCAGTCCCGGCTGGAACCACCATCACAACGGAGCAACTGCATACTCTGATCAAACAGCAGCATGTGGTGCTGATCGATGTAATGCCGACACCGGTCAAACCCAAGGACCGGCCTGACAACCTGTTATGGTTGCCCCCCGCAAGGCAGAACATTCCAGAGTCTCACTGGCTGCCCAATGTAGGCTATGGCGCCCTCTCCGATGAGTTGGATAGCTATTTCAGAAAAAATCTGCAGCGGTTTTCCAACGACGACAAAGGCACTAGGATCGTGCTCTATTGTCTTGCCGATTGCTGGATGTCTTGGAATGCGGCAAAACGGGCGGCGACAGAGTACGGCTACACCAACATCTACTGGTACCCGGACGGGACTACCGGATGGGATGCGGCCGATCTGCCGCTTGAGGAAAGCGAAGCGATACCGATGCAGTGAGTTATTAGTGTTAACAGGCCCTAGTCAAGATAGTAGGCAATGCTGCGGGCCAGTGAGCCCAGTCTCTCTTCAATCACCCTCGGGCGGGTACAGAGGTGTTGAATGAAGGCTTCGCGTTCATCGAACATGCGCTGCTTGATCTCCATCTCTTTCTGCATCAGCGCCAGGCGCTCCTGTCCAGCTTGTGAAGGATCCTCCTGCAATTGGATCATCTCATCGAGCTCATGGCTCAACCTGTTGGCGCGTGCCGCTTGCCCACGGGCATACTTGATAATGCCATCGAGCTTTTTCTTGCGTTCCTCATTCAGTGTCTGAATAACGCCGGCAAACAGCAAAGTAAGCCTGGAATCCTTTTCTGAAGAATCCTGTTCAGCTGAAAATTCGGCAATTTCCGCATCGGCCGCATCCAGATCATAGTCCGACACAACGAACCGATTTACCAGCCTTGATACCTCTTTGTCCTGTTCCCAAGCATGCTCCAGTCCCGCTATCGATGGCCCGGCCCACACCACGGCCGCGGGTATCTCGTGTACTAACGCCTGCTCACAAGGCCAATCTTGCGGTCTCTCTTCCGCACACAAGGGTAGTGTCAGTGTGGAAGCAAACAGCCACAGACAGTATCCAATCTTGTTCATCTTTGAAAACTCCTCGTATGGCCGGATGGATTAGTGAAAACTGGTCCTAACCTCCGCCCTGTTTACGTGTCATCAAACCGCGTGCAGGATCGTATCCGTAGAGCGCCCCCGCAAGGAACAGCAGCAGAGAACCGACAACTACAAAAAAGGCGATCCAACTGATTTGCCCGTATAGCGCAAACCTGGTCAACTCCACCGCATGGGTAAAGGGATTAAATCGACAGATTTCATACAGGAAAACGCTGGAATCCTTAATCCGCCACAGGGGATAGAGCGCTGATGATGCAAAAAACATGGGGAATATGACAAAATTCATGACCCCGGCGAAATTCTCCAACTGCTTGATTGCCGAAGAGAGCAGCAAGCCCAATGCGCCGAGCATCAGTCCCGACAGAAACAGGGCCGGAAACGCTAGAAGGTAACCCGTCAGCGGTGGCTGTACATCCCAAAACCAGGCGATAGCCAGAAAGAGATAGACCTGGGCGATCGCGACCAGAGTGCCGGCGATCAGCTTGCAAAGCAATAGATACCAGCGAGGAAAGGGACTGACCATCAACATCCTCATACTGCCCATCTCCCGGTCGTATACCATGGAGAGTGAACTCTGCATCCCGCTGAAAAGCAGAATCATCGCCGCCAACCCGGGTACGATGTACTCCTCATAAAGGATATAGGTTTCATAGGGTGGAATGATGGAGACACCCAATACAGAACGGAAGCCGGCGGCGAAGATGAACAACCATACCAGGGGACGAACCAGGGCACCGAAAAATCGCTCGCGCTGGTGAAGAAACCGCAGCGATTCACGTAGCGTAATGCCCAACAGACAACGAAGATACTGCACAAAGGTCATGATGCATCACTTCGTGTCAGGCTGTTGAATGCCTGTTTTACGCTATCCGTTCCGGTCTCCTGCATGATCTGGCGGGCGCTGCCATGGGCAAGCACCTTGCCATCGTGCAGCACGACCAGGCGATCTTCAGTCTCGACTTCATCCACCAGATGCGTGGCCCACAGCACACCGATACCGTCCTCGCGGCAACGTTTGCGCACCTGCTGCAGGATCGCCTGACGGCTGTGGATATCGAGCCCTACGGTCGGTTCATCGGCCAATAGTAGACGGGGCTGATGTAGAAGCGCCCTGACCAGCTCGACACGGCGACGCTGACCGCCGCTCAGCGCCCTCACCTTATCATCGGCACGGTCTCCCAACTCGATCTCATCCAATACTGTCTGCATGCGTGCTTTTAATTCACCACTATCCAATCCCTGTAGGGCACAGTGATAGCGAAGGTTCTGCATCAATGACAGATCCAGATCCAATGTCGGTTGCTGAAAAACCACCCCCAATTGCGCCAACGCCTTGCGGGTCTGGCTATGAAGGTCGTAACCGTAGATGTCGATCGCGCCGCCACGGCTGACAAACAGCCGGGTGATAAGAGAAAAGAGGGTTGTCTTGCCGGCACCGTTGATCCCCAGCAGAACACAGAACTCACCTGGTTCCAGTGTAAAGCTGACATCATCCAACACCTGGCGCTTGGTATAGGAAAAGCTGACACCTTTCAATGCGAGAGCGGCTGCACTCATGGACGAACCACAACCCCCCAGGGTAGACGCCCCACCCTGATCGACTTTCTCACCTTCAACCGGTCGACATCTATGACCGAGATATCGTTACTCACCCCGTTGGTGGTAAAGATGCGCTTTTCATCCGGCGAGAAATCGAGGTTCCAAACCCGCTGCCCTACCAGAAGATATTTTTCCACCTCGAAAGAGGAGGTATCTATCACAGCCACCCTTGCAGCCGGTCCCAGGGCGACAAATGCCAGCTTGCCATCCTTGCTGATTTTTATGCCTACGGGCTGGATCGATTCTTTGTGGATACCGGGGATCTCGAAGCCGATCTTCTTGACGATCTTGCGACTCGCCGTATCGATCACGCTCACTGTGCCACCGATCTCCGATGAAACCCATACCTGCTTGCCATCATGGGTGAACTGAGCCACGCGTGGCCGCTGATCGACCAGTACGTTATCTTCCACCTTCAACGTCTCAAGGTTGATGAAGTGGGCCATGTTGGTGGTTTCCGATGTATTGACCAGCCACTTTCCGTCGGGGCTGATTCCCATCCCCTCCGGTTCCACGCCCACCTGGATCTCCGTCACCTTCTCCCGCTTCTGTATGTCGACCATGGTGACCATGTTGTCGTCCTCGTTGGCGGCATACAGATATTTACCCTGTGGCCCGAGTACCAGCAGTTCCGGATCGGGACCGGACGGCAATATATGGGTAACCTTGAGGCTTTCCAGATCCAGCACTTCAATGTGATCGGCATCGCTGGTGCAAACGTAGAGGGTTTTGCCATCGTTGCTGAGGGCAATACCCCGTGGACGCTCGCCTACCTTAACCGTCTCCAGGACCTTGAGACTCTCTCCATCGATTATCGTGATTGTGTTGTCCTTCTCGCTGCTAACGTAAATTGTGTAGGCCTGCGCCCCGCTGCTGATTATCACGAAGATGGTAAACACCAATGCATACAATGAGCGGCGGACGCCTGGATTGCAGCGGGAAAAAGAAAAGATCATTGACTACTCCTCCGTTTTTATCGCTTACGAGTTACAGCCGGGCCGTAAATTATCTATCAGGGGCTATTAGGGCCTGTTAACACTAATCCATGACTAGCATGGGGCCTACTTACCGCATTTACTCTCCGGACGATCGTAGCCAAGGGTATCCAGGGTGGAAAACTGATGTAGAAAACCCTTCTGCGGCGAGACGGATATCATCAACCTTGGAGAGGTAATCAACAGCGGTTGGCGCAACTGACCGTTCCAATCCCGATAGGTCACCGGTCTGCCCTTAAAAGCGGCCAGATTGAATTCATCACTGAGGATGAAGGCTTTCAGTTTGTCCGCCTGTTTACCGGCAGTGCGTGTCGCTGCTTCGCCGATACTGCGTACGGCCACCCAGGCTGAAAAATCGCGATCGGTCATCCAGCGGCCATTTTTTTCCTGGTAGCGCCGTTGAAACTGGGTTGCTCCCCACTGTTCATGTACGCCGCTCCAGGCAGCCGGGGAGAGCCCGTGTGAACCGCCAACCGGCCGCGGTAGATAGGTACGGTAGTTTAAAAACTCACCGAACTCATCCCGTTCATCAGCCACGATCAGGATGTCGTAATCCCCCACCTGGGTGAACGCATTCACTTCTTCCTGTTCTCGGGTGTGTCCCGAATCGGTACGTCTTGCGCCGGGTTCGAAGGTCCATACTTTCTCTTCGACAATCTTGTGGCCATATCGTTTGGCCGCCCGCTTGAGGGCGTCCGCATAGGCCTTGTCCTGCGGATAACGGCCCACGACGAGAAACCACTCGTTCCAGCGTTTCCAGGTCAGATACTGGGCCAAGGCATCCGCCAGCATAGCCCGGCTGGGGATGGTATGCAGCAGGTTGGCTCGGCATTCATGGGTTCTCAGTTCATCGTCCCTGGCGCCGATATTAAAAAGCAGGCTATCCTTCGCTTCGGGCATATCCGCGATTACAATCAACTTGTCCGCGGGCAGATTGAGGAGGAACAGCCTGGTGCCCTGCCGATGCAATTCCAGGAAGGCCTGATTCAGATTCTGTTCAGGCTTGACCTTCACCGACGTGAGTTGAAATGACTGTCCGGTAAATTGCCCGGTGGTGTTGTTGTCGCTTATGCCCTGCTCGGCCCCCGACTGGCCGGTGTCGTCAATAACCGGCCTCAACAATGACAACGGTATGTGTTTCTCCTGTTCCAATCCCAGCAGAGCGATGGATATATCGAGTTTGTCTGCAGCACAGGCGATGCCGAAGCAATACAACCCGCTGAAAATAATCATGAGGCCAACAGAAAATCGATAGAGAGGCTTTTTCTTATAGTATGGATCCAATCTACTCAAAACAGCTCCAGAAACAGGGTCGGGATTAAAAAGTCATGGAGTACTTTTGCAAGTTCCATACCATTGGACGGAGTTCCAGTTGTCGATGGTCCGTAATCAGAATCGGGCTACGCTCACCTGCCAGGCTGAATCAATCAGTGTCAACGCTGACACACTTTATGTTAGCGGATCTCTCGCACAGAACAGGACACGGCCTCCGACGCACTATCCAGATCTATTCATCTTAGCCCAATTTAAGATTGCCGGATAATACGTTTTATCCACATATTTCGTACGGTTCACAGGCCTCAGGCAAACTGTGTATCACTTGGTACAACCATCCTGCTCATTTATTTAACAGTTGAACAGGCATGATATTTGCTCGATAGGTTACAGCCATTCGACAGGGGCAATCGGTTCTTTCGCAATAACAGAAGAGATCTTAAAACAGCTTGAAATCAGCACCAGCGGCAAATGTCTCTTTGGCCTGGTGAATAATCAAAATACAGGAGGAACAGACTATGAATATCTCAACACATCCCGAGGATTCCGTCCTAAAACGTCATTTCGATGCAACTGTCGAAATGAAGCGCCAAATCTGGCTTCAAACACCGCCGACGGATTCGATCCTGCACCGCCACGCCATAGGCATGGGCAATCATCCAGCTGCCCGGTCAACTCCCAGGGCAAAAGATACCTCATCACCTGCATTTAACAGATCATCTTCGACTGCAACGGCACGACAGGCAAGTGATGAAAATAAAGGAATCTTATCCTGGCTGTTCGGCCTGTTCCGCAGTGCATAAAAAATAGACAGGGCATTCCTGATTCAGGTCACAGGTTGTCGATTCGCCTATCTCCGATAAGTGGATATGCACGGCGTCGGCAAACATCTTTTAGGAGTTTGATATATGCTCAAACGCAGCATCAGTATTGTTATCCTGTCAGCGTTGCTGTTCACATCCACAGTAGCGGTTGCAACCAAGGTATTACCGCCACCGAAACTCAATGACGCACAGAAGCTGGTTTTTTTCAAAGACCACCTGAAAGGCGTTCCGAAAGGCAGTCGAATCGATTACGGTTTAAAAAGTGTGACCAAGGATGCCGACAGTTTTTCGGATAATATCGAGATCAAGGTAATCGACGTAGTGGCCGAAGGTAAACGGGATCTGGAATTCAATTTCCTGACCGGTTCACATCACATCGACTTCAGTCCCGCCAAGGCATACACTGGCAACCCGGTTATCATTCACTTTCTGGAGCGGGATATTTCCATAATGGCTAAAAATACCGGTGGCAATATCGGTTTTTTTCGTAATCGGATTCGTGATTCGTTTGCTAAGCCCATGGTAGTGCGTGAGATAGATTTCAAACTCAATGGTAAGGCGATGAGCGGCACAGAAATCGTAATCACTCCCTTTGTTGCCGATCCCTATGCAGAGAATTTCAAACTCTATGTCAATAAACGCTATGAGTTCATATTTTCTGACCAGGTTCCAGGGGGTGTATATCGTATCCACACCAAGGTACCCAGCGACAGTGGAGATGGTGTGCTCATCGATGAAGAGATGATATTCCGGCAAATCACTCCGGCAATTTAGGTGCATTCAACCATGTATAGATCAAAGTTTTCATTATTCCTAATCTGTTTTGGCCTGGCGTGTTGCTCAATGGCAAACGCAGAAGAGTGTGACGATACTGCCGGCAGTAACGACTATCCGACCTCCGCCAGGGTCGACTACGTGATTGGTTGCATGGCGTCAAACGGCCAGACACATGAGATGATGCAGAAGTGCTCATGCAGCATCGATCTCATCGCCAAGGCGATCCCCTATGAAGAGTACGTGCACATCTCGACGCTATTGAGCCTGCAGCAGATGGCTGCGGCTGGAAGAAATGCCATGTATAAAACCTCTACCTGGTCGCAAAAAGCGGTGGCCAAACTGAGAGAGGTGCAGGCCGACTCCACCTTGCACTGTTTCTGAAATCAGCCTTTGCTGTTTTCCGTCAGGTCTATGCTATGGGAGAAAGATCTCCCCTTGGAATCCTTTACATGAACCTCCAGAATCCCTGTCTCTTCCGGTGTGAAACCGAATCGAATACTGGGGTCCTCGCTGATGGAGATATCGGTGTCAGCGGTAAACACCTCTTCGCCATTGAAGGTAACCTCGATTGTCCTGATAAAATCCGCGGGTATGTAAAAGCGGGAAACCTGATCGAACTGCAGACCTGAATTGTTCGGGTGTTTTATCAACAATTGGGTCGCGACAAGGTCTCCATGATTGAACTCCTCAGGCAAACGAAACTTGATTTTTCCCAACTGAGCCGCGGCTGCAGCCGGATCCTTGAGTGAAGGCGCAGAACACCCTCCTGACGCCTTGACATAATTGTTCACCATGTACAACTTGCCATCACTGAGTTCGGCGATTGCACGCAGATCGGTATAGGCATTTATACGCACCCGGGTCGACAGGGTTTCCCAACTGTGCTTTCCGGGAAAACGGAAAACCGCCGCTACCGGCGAAGGATTGTTGTCGATCACCAAATAGAGGCTCTTTATGTAATGATCGGGTGTCTGTTCGATCTTGGAATCGATGGCAATGGGAACGATCGCCGCATCCATTGCCCTGGCTGGGGACTCCAATCCCAGGATCTCCTCACCGCTAAGGATGTTTTTATCGCCAAACAGAGAGGTCTTTATCTGAAACCAGCGATTTCCATCATCATTTGCCCATGCATTACCGGTTGCAAGACACATGCACAACGTGATCGTTGCGAATTTGAGCCAGATATTCCATATCCCGCCATTTTGTTTCATCGTTGTGACAGCTGACATAGCATTTGTCCTCGTATGAGAAAAGGAAATTGCCGGCACTCGTAAATCATTGCCATACCTTCCAGGGCCTGTGGACATTCATGCAATCGACCCTAGGGCCTGTTAACACTAATCCAATACGCCCTGCTGGGGCTGTTTTCGTGCCCAGCAAGGCAGAATGAGCGTAGTGTAGTTATTCTACATGAGCGAATGATAACGCCGCTGGGGGCGAAAACAGCCCCAGCCCTTCGGGTTGCGCCCCGAAGGAAGTGCCCTTGGGGTATGCCTGAAAAAGCGCCACTCGGCGTTGCTCGTCGTTCATTTGGAATAACCAAACCTCTCTCCTCGCGCCCCGAAGGAAGTGCCCTTGGGGTGCGTCTTGATTGGCACTTTTTCAGGCACAACAGGGTGCATTGGATTAGTGTTAACAGGCCCTAAGTTAGATCAGTTATTCAAACAAGCGTTCCAGCCATTGAAAATGGCTTGTCTTTCAACACACTCCACTATCCTGCAGCAAAGGTTCAATCTGTATAGACAAGTTCCCCTGCCGCATCTACCACAAATAATCAATAACATTAACCAAACACTTAACCACTGGAAAATTTGTGGTATATCCCGCCTACTCCCACTCCAATTCAGCAAACACAGCAGTCACATTCCTGCCGTGGAACTCATTGAACAACAGCCAGTTGTCCTTTTCCTCCAGGCCCACGCTTTCCACCGCCTGGGTGATGGTTCCACCCTTTTTAATGATCGCTCGGATATCTGCCGCGATAATCTCCAGATAACGTTGCTGAGCAGCCAATGCACTCTGCCATTGGGTTGTAACAGACCCATGCCCCGGGACGATACGTTTCACCTTTCCACATTGCCCCCTAGCCTCATTCTCAACGGCTGTTGAACGATTCTTCGCATCATCTGAAGAAACGGCAACGCAGGCTTGTCTGCTGAGCTTTTGGATGACTTTCAACCATCCCAACAGGCTGCCGTCCACTACCGGCAGACGCTCTACAAAAAGCAGATCCGAGAGCCACAATGTCCCGGTTTTGTCATCATAGACACTTAAATCATTATTCGTATGTGCCGTCGGATAGGCATGCAAATGGAGAGATCTGCCACCAAGGTCCAGTCGCTTCACCTGATCCACGCTGACACTCTGGGACGGAAACACTATTTGTGTGCCTTCCGCCATGTCCCCGAGAATCTGTTTCATCCGATTCAGATAGGTTGACTGCCGCCTCGCCAGGGCATCTCCCAGGTGTTCATGGCCGATGAATACAGGATCGTCCTGTCTGAAGGCAGCAGCACCGAGGGTATGATCGGGATGCATATGGGTAAGGACCACATACCTGATCGGCAGTTGGGTGATTTCACGGATCATCTTGCGTAACGCCAATCCTTCCCGGTAACTGCTGCCGGTATCGATCACCGCCACACGCTTGCTACCCACAATAAATCCTGTATTGGCGATATGCCCATGATTGTGTGTGGAAAACTCTTCTTGAATCCCCGGCCAGACGAAGATGCCTGGGGCGATTTCCCTGGCATCGAGAGTCCGAGCCTGAAGTCCGTCCATGCTCAGAAACAGCACGACACCGGCAGTTACGACAAGAAGACACTGGATAACCTGTAGACTGAGTATCTCCTGTGTCATACAGGCCTGTCTTAAACTGGAGATCACTCGCATCTAAACCTCTTTGTCAATCGCACATCGTTAAGCCTATGCATATTTGCGGCCAACACTGAATAATTCGACATAACAAAGCCGATAGGGAAATGATTGTGTTGCTGAAGACACAGATACTGCTCAATGTGCGAGAAAACTGGTGCACTGATCAGTCGACAACAGGCTCGTGCACCGCACTGGACAGTGGCACATGATTTGCAATACTCATTCATTGTCAAAAAAATCAAACTCAATCCACTATTCTCTTGAAGGGAAAAACACTTGTCATCAGTAGAAGTAAAAACAGACAAACGACGACGTGGCCACAGCAAAGGCCGTCGTGTGAAAGCGAGCATATTGGCTGAAGTGCGTGAACTGCTGGGAGAGGAAACCCCACGCCGCCCTGATCTGTTGATCGAAATACTGCACCGTATTCAAGACCACCTGGGATACATTTCAGTGGATCACCTGGCGGCACTTGCACAGGAGATGAGCCTATCCAGTGCCCAGGTCTATGAGGTAGCCAGTTTCTATCACCATTTCGATCTCATTAAGGAGAACCAAACGCCACCCCCATTGACGGTTCGGGTCTGTGACTCCATCTCTTGCAGCCTGGCCGGGGCTGAAGATTTGATTAACAACCTGCAGGCAAGCCTGGGTAGTGGTGTTCGGGTGCAACGGGTACCGTGTGTCGGTCGTTGTCAGGAAGCACCCGTTGCCGTGGTGGGGAAACAACCGGTACCCCAGGCCGATACAGTTAAAGTGAAACGACTGCTGGATACGGCCAACAGCGAACCCGAGTTGCCCGACTATTTGGACTACAAAGGGTATCTGGGTGGTGGCGGTTACACTCTGCTGCAACGCATGGAAACAGATGAGAGCGATGATCGACACCCCCATCGGCTGTCACCCGAACAGGTGATTCAGTGCCTGGAAGACTCGAATCTCAGAGGTCTGGGCGGAGCGGGATTCCCTGCCGGTCGCAAATGGCGCATTCTGCGTGAACAACCGGCACCCCGTCTGCTGGCGGTGAATATCGACGAAGGAGAACCCGGCACTTTCAAAGACCGGTACTATCTGGAACGGGATCCACACCGTTTTCTGGAAGGGGCGCTTATCGCTGCCCGGGTGGTCGGTATCAGTGAAATCTACATCTATCTGCGCGATGAGTACACCGCCATTCGCAGCATGCTAGAGCGTGAGTTATCGGCCTTGCGGTCTAACCCTCCCTGCCCGCTGCCGCCCATCCATCTGCGCCGGGGAGCCGGTGCCTATATCTGTGGCGAGGAGTCGGCGATGATCGAGTCGATCGAGGGCAAACGCGGTATGCCCCGTCAACGTCCCCCCTACGTAGCCCAGGTCGGACTCTTCGGCCGTCCCACCCTGGAGCACAATATGGAAACCCTCTACTGGGTACGCGAACTGCTTGAACGGGGTGCTGACTGGTTCACCAAACAGGGCCGCAATGGCCGCCATGGCCTGCGCAGTTTTTCGGTCAGCGGCCGGATCAATAAACCCGGTGTCCATCTGGCCCCCGCCGGTATAACAATGCACGAACTCATCGATGAATATTGCGGCGGTATGCAGCAAGGGCATGAGTTCTACGCTTACTTCCCCGGTGGTGCATCCGGTGGCATCCTGCCCGCCTCGATGGCCGACATTCCACTCGATTTCGATACCTTGCAGCCCTATGGCTGTTTCATCGGGTCAGCCGCCATCATCGTCCTCTCACAACACGATAGCGCCCGGGAGGCGGCGCTCAACGCAATGTGTTTCTTCGCTCACGAATCCTGCGGTCAATGCACCCCCTGCCGGGTCGGCACCGAAAAGGCTGTAACCCTGATGAAGCGGAATCAATGGGATCGGGAATTGCTGGAAGAACTCGCCGGCGTGATGATCGATGCATCCATCTGCGGATTGGGACAGGCTGCGCCCAACCCCATGCTGAGCGTACTGAAATATTTTCCACAGGAGCTGGAACATGACGCGTGAGCCCCAGCCATTCCCACAACGCATCAATTTCACGCTGGACGGCAGGTCACTCAGCGCCGAGCCGGGAGAGACCCTGCTCCAGGCAGCTAAACGGGCCGGCATCGATATCCCCCATCTCTGTTACAAGGATGGCCTGCGCCCCGACGGCAACTGCCGTGCCTGCGTGGTGGAGATCGAGGGCGAACGCGCCCTAGCCGCCTCTTGTTGCCGTACACCGAGTGAGGGAATGGTGGTCAAAAGCCAGGATGGGCGACCGCGCAAGGCGCAACGGTTGGTGTTGGAACTGCTGCAGTCCGATATGGCAGAAACCCGACACACCCACCGCAATGAACTGGATCAATGGTGGCAAAAAATGGAGCTGGGCAGGCCCCGTTTCCCTGTCCGCCAACAACCGGCAGCGGACCTCTCACATCCCGCCATTGCGGTGAACCTGGATGCCTGCATCCAATGCACCCGCTGTCTGCGCGCCTGTCGCGAGGAGCAGGTCAACAATGTGATCGGTTATGCCCATCGAGGCGCCACCTCGACTATTGTATTCGACGCCGGAGATAACCTGGGCGAGAGCAGCTGCGTGGCCTGCGGTGAATGTGTGCAAGCCTGTCCCACGGGTGCCCTGATGCCTGCCAACGGCAACGGTTTGGCGCATACCGAGAAGCAGGTCGATTCGGTCTGTCCCTATTGCGGAGTGGGCTGCCAGCTCACCTACCATGTCAGTGACAACCGCATACGCTATGTCACCGGACGTGACGGGCCGGCCAATAACAGCCGCCTGTGTGTCAAAGGACGCTATGGTTTGGACTATACCCACCATAAGCACCGTCTTACAGTACCGCTGATTCGTCGTGATGACGCCCCTAAACAGGCCGAGCTGGGACTCGATCATGACAATCCCTTTGTCGGTTTCCGTGAAGCGAATTGGGATGAGGCACTTGCATTGGCCGCCGGCGGCCTGCGCAATTTGCGGGATGAACAGGGGCCCACAGCTCTGGCCGGCTTTGGCTCCGCCAAGGGTTCAAACGAGGAGGCCTATCTGTTTCAAAAGCTGGTCCGCACCGGTTTCGGCAGTAACAATGTGGATCACTGTACACGTCTTTGTCACGCATCTTCAGTGGTAGCGTTGCTGGAGATGATCGGTTCTGGCGCAGTCTCCAATCCAGTGGCCGATGTGGACAAGGCTGAAGTGATCCTGATCATCGGTTCCAATACTACCGAGAACCATCCGGTTGCGGCCACATTCATCAAGAACCAGGTAAACTTAGGCAAGACCCTGATTGTAATGGATCCCCGACGCACCACCATCGCGGGACACGCCACACACTTCCTCCAGTTCAAGCCCGATACCGACGTCGCATTACTCAATGCCATCATGCATGCGGTCATCGAACAGGGACTGGTTGATAAGGAATTCGTCCACAATCGCACCAGCGGTTATGAGATATTGGAGGAACACCTGAGTTCCTTCACCCCGGAGGCCATGGAGCATCTCTGCGGCATCGATGCCGGCACCATCCGTGAGGTGGCGCGTCTATATGCTTCTTCCAAGGCATCCATCATCTTCTGGGGTATGGGAGTCTCCCAGCACGTACACGGTACCGACAATGCCCGCGCCCTCATATCCCTGGCCCTGATGACGGGCCAGATCGGCCGTCCGGGTACCGGACTGCATCCTCTGCGCGGACAGAACAATGTACAAGGCGCTTCCGACGTTGGGCTCATACCCATGGTCTTTCCCGACTACCAGCGGGTGGACAACCCGGCGAATCGGGCAAAATTCGAAGCCCTGTGGGGTACCACCCTGGACCCGAAACCGGGCCTCACTGTGGTTGAGATCATGCATGCAATCACCGATGGCACAATCAGGGGCATGTATATCATGGGTGAAAATCCCGCCATGTCGGACCCCAATCTAAACCATGCACGCAAGGCACTGTCCAGTCTGCAACACCTGGTAGTGCAAGACATATTCATGACCGAGACCGCCTGGTATGCAGACGTCATTCTTCCCGCTACAGCCTTCGCCGAGAAGACAGGCAGCTTCACCAACACCGACCGGCGGGTACAGCTGGGGCGTCAAGCGATAGATCCACCAGGCCAGGCCCGAAAGGACCTGGAAATCATCCAGGAGATGGCCCGTAGGTTAGGTCTTGACTGGCACTATAACCATCCCAGGGAGGTCTTTGCCGAGATGCGTCAAGCGATGCCCAGTATCGCCGGCATCTCTTGGGAGCGCCTGGAGCAGCAGGACGCCGTGACCTACCCCTGTGAAGATGAAGACGATCCTGGACAACCGGTGATATTCACTGAGACTTTTCCCACTCCCTCAGGCAAGGCGAGCTTCACACCCGCACCCTTCACCAACGCCGACGAATTGCCGGACCGGCAGTATCCCTGGGTATTGATCACCGGCCGTCAACTGGAACACTGGCATACCGGCGCCATGACCCGGCGCGCGGCGGTGCTCGACAGGATTGAACCGATCCCGGTCGCCAGTCTGCATCCGGAGGAACTCGCACGCATGGAAATCGAACCCGGCGGCCCCGTCAGGTTGCAATCGAGGCGTGGCGAGGTGACCGCATTCACCCGTGCCGATGAGGGCATATCACCCGGCCAGGTATTCCTCCCCTTTTGCTACCATGAAGCGGCGGCCAACCTGTTGACCAATGAAGCGCTGGATCCAGCTGCCAAGATACCTGAATTCAAGTTCTGCGCGATTAAGGTAATGCCCGCTTCGGATTAAACCCCATATCAGGCGTATGCATGTCAAATTTGAGCAAATTGACAGACGGTGTGACACATATGTAACAGTTTTTTTATTTTTATAACAATGAAATGTGCACCACGGAAACAGCTACACAAGATAATCGGTTTTTTTCAACATATTACAGGATGTTACGAACTCCAATCAGATGTTGGCCCGCATTCTGCGTATAAAAACTTAGCGTGTAAGTCACAATTTATATTCAAGGTTGTTTGAACACCTGCACAGGGAACAATTTCATACGGTAGGGAAATACCAAGGCATTATTTAACTTTGCGCCATACAACGGCTACCGAACAGGCTGACAACGAACCGGCACCACACAAGCAATCTTGTACTGATTTCCTCCACCCTTCATGCCCTTCTTGTGGTTATCCCCTAGCCACAGAGGGCATTTTTTTCCCGATCACCCATTCTGATCAGCAATTGGAAGGCAGACATGAAATGCATAAAAATTCTGACAAGTCTTTAGTACTAAGTTTTATGAGTTGCCCAGACCGCATTAGCAAGAGTATTAGAACGAAAAAAAGTAGTAAGCAAAGCGAACTCATCCACTCACAACTTAAAACTTAAAACTTTTGTGAAATCGCTTATCCAATGGCTGAATAAAGTGGGTAACCTGGTTTTTATTATTCATGTCCCACCTTGGATCATAAACACATCTTCTCATTGCGAATTGCCCAAGCCACATCAGCCGCCTGCCGATTCTGCCAGACATCATGTACCCGGAATACCTTTACCCCCGCCATCACACCCAATGCAGTAGTTGCACAGGTTGCCGGCACCAGTGCTTTGGGTTGCGCCGGATGACAGATCGAACCCATGAAGCGCTTGCGGCTTGCACCAAGTAACAGCGGATAACCCAGTTCGCTGAACTGTTGCAATTCAGCCAGCAGTTGCAGATTATGCCGCTTTTGCTTACCGAATCCGATACCGGGATCGAGCAATAACGCTTCAGGTTTAACACCTGCCGCCTGTGCCGCCTCGACCCGCGCCTGCAGGAACGATTTCACTTCTGCAACCAGATCCCGGTATGACGGTGCATGCTGCATCGTCTCGGGTGTCCCCTGCATGTGCATCAAGACCAGTGGGATACCCGCGGATGCCGCCAATGCAAGGATCTCAGGATCCTCACGACCCGCGGAAATATCGTTGATCATATTGGCACCGCAGTCGAGTGCATGGCGTGCTACATCGCTCGAGGTTGTATCGATGCTGATGGGAAACTCATCGGGCAGGCGATCCCTTAATGTCCGCAGGGTATCCAGGACCCGACTTTTTTGCTCGGCGACACTGACTCTCATTGCCTCCGGACGGGTTGATTCCCCACCAATATCAATGATATCCGCCCCCTCCTCCACCATCTCCACGGCGCGCGTTACCGCTGATTCAGAATCGTAACTGCCACCATCGGAAAAACTATCCGGGGTCAGGTTTAATATCCCCATGATTAAAGGGTGCGAAAATTCAAGTATTGACATAGAGTTATCCTTAATTTCCCTACGGATTGAGATTTGTCAATCCAATGATATTGACATAAACTCTAGTTGATTAAGTAATTTACTTTGATCGGATTTATTCCGTCACTCACCCCCTGACATAATAACTACAGCGAGAGGTCACGGAAGTTTTCTCCATCGGGGCCTGTTTGCGACCAGAGGTAGATGAAGGTGGATAGAATCATCCTGCACAACGAATTTTCAAATCATGAAGAGTTCGTGCGTGCTGCGCTCGACAACAGCCACATCATTCACTCCTCCGAAATAGACGACCTGACACTCAGATCCTGGAGGCGTTGCCGGGACGAATACGGACTCGATCCCGGCATGTCGCCCGAACCGGTCATTATCGATCGTCAGGATTTGCACGATCGCCTGCAAAGATATGAACGCCTGCTGGACATTGCCCGGGTGGAGATGACCGATCTCTACCAGCAGCTGGCCGGATCCGGGCATGCCATCATGCTTACCGACAAAGACGGTATCCTGCTCAATTTCATCGGTGATCCCCAATTTACCGATGCAGCCGCACACGCCGGCATGCAACTGGGTGCGGTCTGGAGCGAATCGGTGCAGGGCACCAATGGCATGGGTACCTGTCTCGTGGAACAGAAACCCCTTGTCATTCACAAGCAATCCCATTTCTTCTCACGTAACGCCAGTCTGACCTGCGCGGCAGCACCCATCTTCGATCCCCACGGAGAGATCCTGGCGGTACTCGATGCCTCCAGTGAATCCAAGATGGCCCAGCAACACACCATGGTATTGCTGAACATGTCGGCCCAGATGATAGAGAACCGGGTCTTCTTCTGTGCCATGAAAGAGGCCTTTGTGCTTCGTTTTCATTCCCGCTCGGAGTTCATCAGCACACTTGGTGAGGGCGCCATCGCCTTCGACAGGGACGGCAGGATAGAGGCCATCAATCGCAGTGCCATGTTTCAACTCAATCTGGAGTCGCCTCAACAGATCGTCGGACACCCTATTCAGCAACTCTTCACAACTTCCCTGGGCACCCTTCTCAAAAATGTGCATTCCCATGCCTTCCCTATACGGGAATCGCAACATGGCAAACGTTTCTTCGCCACTCTGCAGGCACCTGAGAAAAGCTGCAGACACAACACAACCTCATCCGACGCAGTCAACGACCTTGGCGAGAATGACTACCTGGGAAGCACCGACTTCCTCGACGCCCTGCACTTTGATGAACCGCGCATGAAGCGCAATGTGAAAACGGCCTTAAAGCTGGTCGAAAGGGACGTCCCCTGCATGCTCTTCGGTGAGACCGGTACCGGTAAGGAGATGTTCGCGCGCGCGTTACATAAAGCGAGTTCTCGCCACGATAAACCGTTTGTCGCCGTGAATTGCGCATCGCTGCCGGAATCGCTGATCGAGAGTGAGCTTTTCGGTTACCGACCTGGCGCATTTACCGGGGCAAATCGTGACGGTAGCCGGGGCAAGATTGTGCAGGCTGATGGAGGCACACTGTTTTTGGACGAGATAGGCGATATGCCGCTGCATCTTCAAGCACGCCTGCTTAGGGTGCTCGAAGAGCGAGAGGTCACACCCCTTGGCGGGGAAAAACCCATCAAGGTCTCCATCAAACTGATCAGTGCCACTCACCATGACATCAAAGGCATGGTTGAGGATGGCGATTTCCGCGAAGATCTGTTCTATCGACTGCATGGTGTTTCTTTGACCATGCCCCCACTGCGGGAACGCACGGACAGGCTGCAGTTGATCAAGAACATAGCCCAGCTGGAAGCTGGCGTTTCAGAGGAGTTAACCTGGGATCCTGAAGCACTCAAACTGTTTGAGAACTTTCCATGGCCTGGCAATATCCGACAGCTGCGCAATGTGCTCCGGACCTCCACAGCGCTGTGCGAAAACAATTTGGTAACGATAAACGATCTGCCTGAGGAAATTCGCAATATTGTCTATGATGATGAGTTTTCCGATGGACCTGATGCCAATCTTAATGCATTGGCGATTGCTGAACGTGACGCACTGTTGAGTGAACTCGAAGAGATGCATTGGAATATCAGCAGGGTTGCCAAAAAGCTCGCGCTCAGCCGCAATACGCTCTACAGGCGTATGAAGCGTTTTGGGATTTCTCCGCCTCGTTGATATTGTACCAATCCGATCTGATCAAGAAGCCAGATTCACCCTATATCATCACCTGCGGTTACAACGATTGGATCTTACGCCGCTAAATGGTGGTTGATCCTTTACAGCTGAAAATAGAATTTATATCCATTACGATAGCGCTCAGTCTCCTATCAATGTTTCATTATGAATGAAATAATCCGGTTAGCGCTGAACTATTTCGAAACTGCCAGGTATAATTGGCTCACTTTTTGCGGTTAAAACTTTCAATTGGAATAGTCAAGGCAGATTAGAGCCAACCATTTAAAGTCGATGATTGTATTTGGGCCTGTTAACACTCAACAGTTAAGCGGGACATCATGAGCAGGTATGAAAGGCCACGCGAGGCATGGGCGATAACCGGATCCGGTCACTATCTCAAAGAGTGTCTGGATCTGATACAACATCGATCTGATGTGGACCTTTTTTTGAGCAAGGCCGCGGCGGAAGTGCTCTCAATGTACGATTTTGATGTGAAGGCGATACGCGAGCGCTTCACCTGCTTTCGCGACACCACCGCCAGTGCCTCTCCAGTGGGTCTCTTTTATCAAGGGCGTTACAAGCGTCTGGTTATCGCCCCCGCCACATCCAATACCATTGCAAAAATGGTGTGGGGTATAGCCGACACCTTGGTGACCAATATCTATGCCCAGGCCGGCAAGTGCCGGATTCCGAGCATTGTCTTCGCCTGCGACACCGAACCGGAAATGGAGACCGAGGCGCCAGGCGGCACGGTTATGGTCTACCCAAGACAGATTGATTTGGAGAATGTTAAACGATTGCAGGAATTTGAGTACACAACGGTGGTGACCAGCTTTTCTCAACTGGTCTCCACCCTTGAAGAAACAGAGTAAGTATCTCCGGCAAAGCCAGCTGCTTGGCTAGGGCCTGTTAACACTAATCCAATACGCCCTGCTGGGGCTGTTTTTGTGTCCAGCAAGGCAGAATGAGCGAGGTGTAGTTATGCTACATGAGCGAATGATAACGCCGCTGGGCGCAAAAACAGCCCCAGCCCTTCGGGTTGCGCC
>NZ_MARB01000023.1 GCF_001715975.1 Candidatus Thiodiazotropha endolucinida
TCCTTGGTTGATTGTATCTCGGCACATTTACCTCCTGAAGTTATCAGAAAGTATCCACTTTATCGGGGGATCTGCTCGGTCCGCTGGAACTTCTTGTTAGCCCTGTGTGTACTCGTCGGTTGCATCATCTAGAACACCAAATTTCTTGGCTAGAAAATCTTCGGTGTTTGCCCACGACCGAGCGGAGGCAAATAACAACATAATTGACATTAAAGGTAATACCCACACTCCGGAACCGATAGACTTCTCTGGGCTGAATATTTCGATAAGAAACGAAACGAATAGTATGAAGGATGCGCTTGCATAAAACTGCTTCCACGCATAAGTGCGAGAATAAATTCGATCAATCATTTCGAAATCATCAACCGTTTCTGGATCACGTTTTGCGGTTGGTTGTTTGAATATTTTTCTGCGAATTTCTCGAATCAGATAGTCAATAGAGACGAAGCACAACCCATCGACTACCAAACCTGCTACCAAGGCGATTGAGAGGACCACAAGGCTACCCGACAGGCCAGCATCCCCTTTGGTTGCGGCAATAAGCAGAGCATTGATTTGTTCCACCATTAAAGACAATGGATACAGTGCAAGTAGGCCTGGCGACAGATGCGCTACAACGAATCGATACGTTATTGGAGCAACAGAGTTCATAAGACTACGAGGCCTCTTTAGGGCTAACTATTAATCGAAGACCTAAAAGTTGTGCTTGAACACGACACTGAGGTGCATATTCCCTTTAGATCTCCAGTAAACACTTGAATTAATGTTCTTATAATGTATTATACCTGCATTATAAGATCTAAATAAAAACCTGAAAAGGGATTGCCATAATGGGAAAGGAACCCCGCTTGCTCGACCGTGTTCGTGCGGCTATTAGAACCAAACATTACAGCATCCGCACTGAGCAGGCTTATGCCGACTGCATTCGACGCTTTATTCTGTTCCATAACAAACGCCACCCCGTTGAGATGGGTAAGGCTGAAATCGAAGCGTTTCTGACTCACCTTGCGGTCAATAGAAACGTTGCGCCTTCGACGTCTTGAGCCCCCTGGAGAGATTAACGTAATCGTCGATTCCATAGCCATAAGCTTGGCTTAACAATCGGTGAATAATGCTAATCCGAAGTATCCCCACTAGCCAAATAAACTATGTCGCTGCAACGCCGGCAGTTCTATTCCGGGTCGCGGTTATCTCAGCCATGATGGAGAGGGCGATCTCGGGGGGCCGTTTACTACCGATCGATACACCGGCCGGGCCTCTTATGCGCTCAAGTTGCTGTGGGGAGCAGCCCATTTTCGCCAAACGATCATGTCGCTTTGCGGCGGATCGGGTCGAGCCCAGCGCACCGATGTAGAAGGCGTTTGATTCAAGCGCCTCCAACAACGCCATGTCGTCCTGTTTCGGATCGTGGGCCAGTGTGACGACCGCCGTGCGCGGCCGCGCGGCGATGTTGCGTACCGCGTCATCGGGCATCTGGCGGGTGTAATCCACATCGGGCAGGGGGTCGGGATCGGTGAATGTCTCCCTGGGATCGCAGATCGTCACCCGATAGTCGAGCATGCGCGCCATCCTGGCCAGGTAGCGTGCCAACTGGCCATCCCCGATCAAAAGAAGCTGCCAGGCGCTACCGAAGAC
Organism: Candidatus Thiodiazotropha endolucinida; assembly: GCF_001715975.1. Lineage (GTDB taxonomy): Bacteria > Pseudomonadota > Gammaproteobacteria > Chromatiales > Chromatiaceae > Thiodiazotropha > Thiodiazotropha endolucinida. The sequence continues at coordinate 1,636 of NZ_MARB01000023.1, forward strand.
CTTTGTCAAACTCTGATCCGAGACGCTCAACTCCGGGTGCCCATCACCGGTTAGCAGCCTAACCTCTCCGTTCCCCAGGTCTACCTGGCGTGCAACCAGTTCGCCATGATCGATACGGTTCAAAAGCTGATCGATGGAGGTGACCGAGTTGAGATGCTCGACGGTAATCTGCAGACGCCCGCCGCAAGGTAGCCCGAGGCGCCCGGCCTCCTGGTTGTCGACGCCGAAGCCCAGCGAAAGCGGAAGCGTGTCGGCCAATTCACCCTGTCGGTATCGGTCGATCAACTCCTCCTCGATACAACCTCCAGAGACCGAACCGATGAACCGGCCCTGATCGTTCATCGCCATCAACGACCCGGGCGGTCGTGGCGAGGAGCCCCAAGTCCGGGTCACGGTCGAGAGGGCCACCCCTCTTCCCTCGCGCAACCACTCGGCGGCCTTGGCCATGACTGCCTTGTCCTCCGCCAGCACAATCTCTCCTGACCTATCGTTATGGTTCGCCATCGGAATCCTTTTAGGGCCTGTTACCATGGATTAATCGTTCCCACGCTCCCGCGCGGGTACGCAGACCACAGTGCAATAGGGGAACCCGTAAACAACCACACCGCAACTCGTGCACTAAAACCATAAACCTGTCAGGCGGGCCTAAGCGGTAGTTGTCTCAGACGTTGCCCCGTTGCCGCAAACACCGCATTGGCGACGGCCGGCGCTATCACCGGCGTGGCCGGCTCGCCGACCCCGGTGGGTGCTTCGGTGGACGGTACGATATAGACCTCAACCTCGGGCATCTGATCGATACGCAGGGTCAGGTAGTCATGGAAGTTGGACTGTTCGACCCGCCCCTCCCTGAGAGTCAATTCGCTGGCCAATGTGGCCGCCAAGCCAAAGCCCATACCGCCCTGCATCTGCGCCTCGATGACATCGGGGTTGACCGGGACGCCGCAATCCACCGCGATCACCACCCGGTCCACGTAGATCACCCCGCGCCGCACCGTGACTTCCGCCACCTGCGCCACATAGGAGTTGAAGGACTCGTGCACCGCCACCCCCCTGCCACGGTTACGGCCCAGGGGTTCGTCCCACCCCGCCTTCTCCACCGCCAGGTTCAGTACACCCAGATGTCGCGGATGTTCCGCCAATAGGGCGCGTCGAAAGGCTACCGGATCCTTACCCGCCTCCGCTGCGAGCTCGTCCAGGAAACACTCCACTGCGAAGGCGGTATGGGTGGAGCCAACCGAACGCCACCAGAGTACCGGCACCTGCAACTGCGGCGAATGGAGATCGATATGGATATGCTTCAGGGCATACGGCAGGTTTGCCGCACCCTCTACCGAAGTCTGGTCGATGCCATCCTTGACCATCACCGACTCGAACGGGGTACCCGCCAGAATAGACTGCCCCACGATACGCTGTTGCCATACCATAGGCCGGTTTTCGGCATCCAGTCCCGCCTTCAGCTTGTGGAGATAGAGTGGCCGGTAGTAACCGGCACGCATATCGTCTTCCCGGGTCCAGATCAGTTTGACCGGCGTCCCCGGCGGCATCGTCTTGGCGATATGTACCGCCTCGAGCACGTAGTCGGCCTTGGGATTGGCCCGTCGGCCAAAGGAGCCGCCGGCGTAGAGCATATGGATACGTACCTGTTCCGGCTGCAGTCCCAGCAGACCGGCAACCGCCATCTGATCGCCGGTGTTCATCTGTTCACCGTTCCAGATCTCGCAACCCGAGGCATCGATGCGCACCACGCAGTCCATCGGTTCCATCGGCGCATGGGCCAGGAAAGGTACGCTGTATTCGGCCTCGATGACCTTCGCCGCCTTGGCCATCGCCGTCTCGCTGTCGCCCTCATTGCGGGCGACCGTTCCGGGCTGATCTGCCAGCTCACGGTAGCTGTCGAGTATCTCGCTGGAGCTCTGCTTGAATGCCTCACTTTCGTCCCATTCCACTTGCAGTGCATCCCGGCCCTGCTTGGCACTCCAGAAATCGTCCCCCACAACGGCGATCCCGGAAGGGATCTGCAGCACTTGCTTGACGCCTTTGATCGCCCTTGCCGCCTTGTCGTCGAAACTACGCACCTTGGCGCCGAAGCGTGGCGGATGCGCCACCACAGCGGTATACATTTCGAGGAGTTGCACATCGATGGTGAAGAGAGCGCTGCCATCTGTCTTTTCCGGGCTATCCTTACGAGGCAGGCGCTTGCCGATCAGGCGAAATTCATCAGGCTCCTTCAATAACACCTCTTGCGGTACCGGCTGCTGCGCGGCGGCATCCGCCATCTCCCCAAAGCTGGCGCTGCGGCCGCTGGGCGCATGAGTCAGGCGACCGGCCTCGACCCCGATCTCATCCGCTTTCACCTGCCACTGCTTGGCAGCGGCCTCCACCAGCATATGTCTCGCCGCGGCGCCCGCTTTGCGCATCTGCATCCAGGAGTTGGCGATTGCGGTACTGCCGCCTGTACCCTGGGCCTCGCCCCAATAGAGATTGCGGTAGCGCTTGGCATCCGCCGGGGCGCCCTCCACTCTGACCTGTTCCCAGGCGGCATCCAACTCTTCCGCCACCAGGGTCGCCAGCCCCGTATAGGTCCCCTGTCCCATCTCAAGGTGTTTTGAGATCACGGTGATCTGGTTGTCACTGCCGATGCGCAGAAAGGCGTTGGGTTGAAAGGCCGCTTGATCCGCCGGCGCGGCACCGGCAAAACCGGGCCCCGATCTGCGCGTATCGGCACGGGTTACCGGCATGATGCCCAGAGTCAGTCCGGCCGCGGTGGCGACACCCGCCGCCAGGAAACGACGGCGACTCAGATTGGTTATCCAGTCACTCTTCATCTTGATTCCCTCCCGACGGGCTAGACAGACTTATTCGCGGCCGCCTTGATGGCGGCACGAATCCGCACATAGGTCGCACAACGGCAGAGATTACCCTGCATGGCGGCATCGATCTCGGCGTCGGTGGGCTTGGATTTTCGCTCGAGCAAGGCCGCGGCCGACATGATCTGGCCCGACTGACAGTAACCACACTGTACCACTTCGAGCTCCCGCCAGGCCGCCTGTACCGCCTTGCCGGAGGGGCTTTTCAAGCCTTCGATTGTGGTTATCTGTTTACCTATCGCCTCCGATGCAGGCGTGATACAGGAACGCACCGGTTCGCCGTCAAGGTGGATAGTACAACTCCCGCACTGGGCAATCCCGCAACCGAACTTGGTGCCCGTCAGCCCCATATGATCACGCAATGCCCACAGCAGGGGCATTCCCGGATCGATATCGAGGGATTGTTTCGAACCGTTGATAGTGAGTTGAATCATGCTATGCCTCCGGATGCCGCTATCCCTATAGCCATCTGGTTAGGATAGTACGGCAGTCAAAGCTTCGCTACGATCAAACTGGATACAGATAATAAGGATTAATGACCACCATGAAAGGACATCCATCAATCGCTTTCAACCACCACCCTATTCCTGCCCGTTTCCTTGGTCCTGTAGAGGGCGTCGTCAGCACGTTTGGAACTATTTCCCCTCTTTGTGGACCCTGCAGTGACGCAATCCCACAAGAGACCGTGAGCTTGAGTATTCAATCATTGAGCCTGCAGGTCTCGATTACCTCGGGTGACTGTCCATCCACAGGCGGTTTTCTGTCGTCTGGTTCTAACTGGCAAAAGATTCAGGTGTGGCTGTTGATGAAAATTGATTACATATCCGCGGTTGAGAACACTTTAAAATAAAGACCGCAGCTGTGTAGTCACTGATTCAACGCCCCCTGTTCGTAGAACCGCCAGGCCACCAGCAGATTCAACAAAACCAGTGTTGGCACGATCAAGGCCGGCGCCATAACCATGGGGAACATGAACAGCTCTGCAAACAGGGGTTCCACCATAAACAAATGCATCAACCCCGCTACCGGCAAGACGATTGCCAACGCACCGGCAAGATGCCAATAGAGGATGAATCGATCACTCAGCCGCCCTGAACGGGCCAACAGGGTCACGATGATGGCGGAGACGCCGAACAGAAGATCCGGACCACCCACAAACCAGGCAAACATCTGTGGAAACAGATCATTCGACGCCTTCAACAAGGTACCCAGGGCAAGGATTCGGAGAATATGTATCCCGCTCAACCAATGGACCGGTGTTTCATCCACGAGTACTCTCAGGCCATCCCGCAGCGGCGCCAGCGACAACATCATGCTCAGTGCGACAACAACCGGTACATAGGGCATCCAATAGCCGGGCTTCAGATTATAAAATGGCTCACTGCCAAACCGGCCCACACTCGACTGGTAACCGATAAACATGCCCCACATCAATATTACGCCAATCAGAAATGCCATCTGATTCCGTTGGTCTGAGTTCAGTATCCCAGCCCGATGCAGTCTACTTACAAGAAACCAGAGAAATCCGAACACAACAGCAATCAACAGAGGCAAACTGGATAATTGCATAGTGATTTCCCTGGCTAGTTAGAAAATGATCGTAAGGCCCATGCGCTCAGGCCATAAATAGATCATAAGGCCCTCCTGGTTTCTGTCGCAGTGGCCGATGGCGTTCGGCTGAGAATCTCAAACACCCACTGCGCTATCGACCGCGGCGGCAACTCACCGAGCAAGGCAAACACCTTATTGAGCAGTCCCGGCACTGATGTGGTTCGCCCCGCCATGGTGGCTCGATATCCGGCGAGCGCCACCTTTGCCGGCGTAAGCCTGGGCATCCAGCGATAGATCGGCATGGCGTTGGCACCCGCCTGACCGGCAAACGACGTCGGTGTGGCTCCCGGGCATAACGCCGTGACCTTAACCCCCGTCCCAGCGAGCTCTCTTGCCATACCACGGGTGAATGCCAGTACATAGTGCTTCGAAGCCACATAGCTTGCCCAGTTTGAACCACCCGCAAAATAGGCGGCCAGTGAGGCGACATTCAGAACCCGTCCATTTCCGCGTTCAATCATAGCGGGGAGAAACAGCCTGGTGAGGGATGTCAGTGTAACGATGTTCAGCCTGAGCATATTGAGCTGCCGGTTGAGATCGCTCTTCGCAAAGGGACCCACATCTCCCATCCCGGCATTGTTAACGAGCACATCCACCTGGATACCCTCGTCAATCACTTGCCGATGCAACTCAGTCGAACTATCGTCAGCGGTCAGATCAAACGGGTATGTGGAAACACCACACCCATATTCGTTTTCCAATTGTCCGGCTGCTTGCTTGAGATCGGCCTCACTGCGCGCCGCCAACACAAGATTGTAGCCGTGCATGGCGAACTGTTTCGCCAATTCAAATCCAATCCCTTTAGAACCACCGGTAATCAATACTGTCGGTAGTTTTTCATTTTTCACATCTTTCGTAGTCATTGACTTGATCTCCATATGGCTCGTTTAATCTACGGTATTTATCACACAGCTATTTCCATGAACTGCGTGATGCTTTGAATCAACCCAGCACAAAAAATTCTGAATGCTGCAAATCAAAGGTGTAAATAAACCAGCGCAATCGATGAATGTTAATTCTTGCACCTGTATGCATCTGTTTTGTAACCTAAGTCTTCATTCATTAGCTTGGCTGGGACAGAGTCCCTTAAAAGCGATACATTTGTCATCGGTTTTTAAATCGACTGAGCATCTCGACTGATCGATGTCTGTAACACGATTAACGCAACAGGGAGGAGCACTTCAATAATTATGGGGATGGTCCCCGCCATACCTGCCGATCCGAATTGAACGAGAGCATAGATACGTGCTATAGCGCCTACCAGAACAGCCCCCGCTATGATTCTCAAGATAGTCCCACCGTATTCGACCTCCCGCATGAGCCAGATCATGATAAGGCCGATGCCTAACATCAACGCACCGAAAAAACGAAGATCTGCATCCAGCAACAAGCTTGTGGTGTTGCCGGGCTCCACCCAAACTTCCGCAAAGGGCCCAGGACCTGTCGTGCCGTAGATCAACGCCGGCCCGCCGAATCGAAAGAACATAAGAAACGTTCCCAGGCCTAACAGCATGCGATAGACAGTTTTCTTCATTAAGCCCTCCTTATGGAGTGTCTATGGTTTTCTGAGTTATCGAATTCAACAATTGCCGCGGCATCCAATATCAGGATCTTTTCACTTTCGCGCTGAAAGTTACTTGGGTTCATAGAAAATCTTTGAAATGTGTATATACACATAATATTACTTTAAAAAAACTGCTCACGTAGTTGCAGCACTACTCACAACAGCTGTCAGATCCTCGAGCATACGATCAAGCCGTTCGCCGCCCAGAGAGGCTTCTATCTTCTGTTGCGCCTCCTGCCATAGGGGTAAAGCCAGTTCCAGGTGCTTCACCCCTTTTTTTGTTAGATTCACCTCGCGCGTCCGCTTGTCATGTCGGCTGGGTTTTACTGTCACCAGCCTGTCACGCTCAAGGGGCTTCAGGTTACGCGTCAATGTCGTGCGATCCATCACCAATGCCTCCGCCATCCTGGATATGGCAACCGGCCCCATGCCCCGGATTACAACCAACAGGGTGAACTGGGTCGGCAGTATGCCGCTGGGTTTCATAACCTCCTCGTAAACCTGGGTTAAAGCCCTGGAAGCCTTGCGCAGATTGAACATAACGCATGTCTGACCTATTCCCTGGCACATGCTAAGGTCGCAATTTAACTTTTTCTCCAGCATAGATAGTGTATATACACATATTATTTCGATGTCAAGTTTTTCTACTCTTCTGAGCTCACCATCGACACACCTGGCAGAGCACCACAGATTGTCTTATAACATTTGGGGTATTCTGAACTTGAGCCCTTCCTTAGACTCCATTCCACTCACATGGTGTGAATTTTTCACTACACCCATCACTTCCATTATTGGTATATCTCTGGTTAGATGACTCGCCTGAGAGCGTTTTCAGTGATACAAACAAACAGATATTCACATGGAGAATGTAATGATTTCATACATTAAACAGTTGGTAACGTTTTCGTTGGCTGCACTATCACTGCTGTTTCATACAGCACATGCCGCACCCGGCATGAGTGAACAGCAGATGCAACAGATGATGATGCGGGCTCAAGAGGCAGAAGAGTGTTTCAATAAAATCGATAAATCACAGGTGGAGGAACTCGAGGCCAAGGGGAAAAAAATGCAGGCCGATATAAAGGCCCTGTGTGCTGCCGGCAAACGGGATGAGGCCATGAGTAAAGCGTTTAAATACAGCAAGCAGATAAATAACGATCCCAAGATAAAAGAGATGCGTAAATGTAGCGAGAAGATGCGGGGCATGATGGTCAACATGCCGCAACCCTATATGCCCCCGACAGTGGACGAGCGGGAAAAGGCCGGACATGTTTGTGACGATATGTAGAAAAGCAGAACGACCACATTCGGTATAAGCGAAGCTGGCTGGAAAACACGCCCCAGGCCGGATATCTGGCCATATCTGTTGTGTGCGGTCTTATGTTGAGATCTGCGAACCTGGGCTGGCCGATGCAGAATCACCTCAAGCAGCCGGCCGGGTTCCGGATAACGTCATATGCCGATGAGCGGTTGCAACATGCGGCTGAAAACCCCTGAGAAGCGCAACCTGTCATCGGTGGCGATAAGACATATGCAAGGTTCACCGCTTTCTGCAACCGGTTGGTGGGAAACCGATGCATCCAGGTCTGCCAGGTCACCACTTTGAAAGCATCCCATCTCATCCGTGTAGGCACCCTTGATCACCAGGGTCAGTTCCCCACCCAGGTGTGTGTGGTGCGGTATGATTGTACCGGGCGCAATGGAGAGCAGACGTACACTGCCCCGGCCGCTTTCAATCCCGTTAATCACATGCTGGCGGATACCCGGCATTAAACTGCGCCAGTGTAACGAATCGATTCCATCCGGCAGATAGGGGATCAGGATCCCGGGCACGCCATCGACCGGTACGTGGCATGTGGCGGCTGGAATCTCTTCATCCGGTTCGCTATCTATACGCGACCAGACATCTTCAAGACCGTTGGCGGACATGGCTGCCGGCTGCATCTCAGACAACAATTCACCACCCAGGGCGTTCGCCTCCGCCATACGGCCGCGGCAATGGGGGCAAGACTCCATATGGGCTGCCAGTACCAGGGAAAAGCCCTCGGTTACCGCGCCAGCCGCATAGGCGAGTATGGTTGCGTCATCGGGGTGATGTTTGATGTTCATATCTTCTCTCCCATACCCATGCGCAGCTTGCCGAAAGCAAGTCTCAGACGGGATTTGACTGTGCCGATCGGTATGGACAGCTGCAGACTGACCTCGGAATGGCTCAATCCCTCGAAGTAGGCGAGCCGCACAACATCCATCTGGTTTTGCGGCAGTGTATCGACCAGCGCTCGCAGTTTGTCCGCGTCGGGTCGCTTTTCGTAACTTTCATGGCCACTACCTTCATCGTCGCCCGGCTCCACTTCAGGGGGCATTTCCACTTCGTGCAGCTTGTACTTACGCAAGCGGTCGATCCGCAGGTTACGCGCCACCCTGAATATCCATGTTGTTGCAGCGGCTTTTTGCGGATCGTAGTGATGGGCCTTGCGCCAGATCTGCACCATGGTCTCCTGGGCAAGATCATCGGCGCTGGCTTCATCCGTGCCTTGTCTTATCATATAACTCTTTATCCGGGGAGCGAAGTATCCATACAGGCGCTCGAAGGCATGCCGGTCACGGTTAACGGCAACCGAAGTGAGCCTGTCAACCGTCTCACTGGCAGAAGCTCCCGCTATGTTTTCGGATTCGGGAATTATGTTAGTCACAGCTAACATCATAGCGCGGACCTTTCTCTTGTCTATCCATATGTACGCTACCTTTGTCGTATCGGATCACTACCGGCACAATCAATCCATCTTTCTCAACATGATCATTTCAGTTTCTTCAGGCAGTGATCCCAACAAGCCGTATCCCGCCCTGATGCGGGACGGCCATGATGTTTGAGATGCTCAGAATTGTGGCAGCAGCACGCTGTCGACAACCCAGACCAGACCGTTGGCGGTGCGATAGCCTTGGCAATCGACCTCAGACTGGTTGACCATTGGGCTTCTTCGATCCCTGCTGGCGAACAAAGTCTGGCCAGCCAGGGTCTGGTATTTTCTGATGTAACGCACCTTTCTGGGATCGACCTCTTTCGGCACCACGTGATAGGAGAGAACAGCTGTCAAAATATCCGGATCGCTTGCAATGAGGGTGAGCAGGTCAGGCGGTATATTCTCAAAGGCCTCATCCGTGGGCGCCAAAACCGTAATGCCCTCACTGGAATCGAGCAACTCTGCAACCTCAAACGGAAGGACGGCAGCCAAGGTACTCAGACCCAGTGCCACCGCGCCCTCGGTGATTGTCGCGGGTCTCACATCGATAATTTCTGTCTTGGCACATTTAAAGTACCCGCCTCGCCAACCGGCATTTGCTGATGTAGTCGACAGCATCAGCATTGCCGGTAGCACTAAGGTAACGAGGGTCAACACCGTCTTGTTTTTGAGTATGAAAAACATGCCATCGAGTTTTGAATGGGTGGTAGTCATAGTTAATTCTCCAATCGATTTTTGTTTAAACGTCTTCAGGGACAAGGACGAATCCGAAGCCACACAGAACGACGCCTAACCATTCAACACTCCATTTGATCTTTCCCTTTGATTGCCGGCGTGCGTTCATACGCTTCTACGCCATGCCGGGAGATATGGATCACCAACAAAACGAACATCAAATCAATACGGTTTTTGTGGACTTGCTCAATGCAGACTGGATGTTTCGCAACAGCACGCATTCAGTTAATGACGAGCACGGCAGAAACCAGCATCGCGGTTTGGCACATCAACAGTGCATCCTTACTTAGTCATACGACAACACGCAGCTTCATAGTTAAAGCGCACCACCCCTTTCAGGCCCGCGACAAAAGCATTGCCAAATTGGGGACAAATGGCAGGGATGCCATTTGAGGTTCAGAGCGGTTGGACCCGCTTCTGAACCGAACGCAATTAGGCGATACTTTTGACGAGGAAAGGGCCTGTCGGGGAAGCATTTTTGGTTCCTTTTTATGCCTAAAAAGGGACTCGCACGCGTAATCTGAATTCTCTGCGGAGGCAGCCCGGTTGTCGCGTGTGGAACCCGTTGCCATAACAAAATAAAACAATCCCCTCTAAAACAGGTCACAATAATCACAGACTAAGAAATCATGCTTCGAACTCAACTCACCATTGTTTTCTCCCTGCTCATCGCCACCACGGTTGGCTGGGCAGTTACCCCAGAAAAACAACCACCGACCAATATCATCGAAACCCTAATCACCTCCCTCCCCGGTTCTTGGGATGGCCAGGCCATAGAAACCCCCGTCGGCCCTGTCGACTACGACATCATCTTCCAACAATGCAGCGACTCCCTGGTGGCCGGTATGGCCGACCTCAGGCCATCCGACCACTACTGGCAGTTCCGCAACGAATCCGACAAACTTGAGCTGACCTTCCTGTCGACTTTTGCCGGTAACCGCGAACCGGTAAAACTGCTGGTCAGCAGGAAAACCGGATCATCGATCGACTTCTATGCACCGGAATTGCCCCTGTTAACCGTGTCGATCAGCATCAACGAACCGATCATCGACATCCGGGTTTTTCATCACCACAAACCCCACGTGCATATCCGCCTGAGCAGGCAAGCACAATCCACTCTCCAGGCTGAGCAAACCTCGCCGCTGTCTGCCTGCAAAAAAGTTTAAGGAGAATAAACCAACACCCCTGCCCATCAAGGCAAAAACTGGAGACAGGATAGTCCGGAAATAACCGTCTATCCGGCCTCAATCCACTCAACTCCCCTGGATTTCAGGTTGAATCCGCACTCATTCATTGCCTTTCAGGCCTTCCGGTTTGCTTTAGGCAACAAGCTGCCATGAAATCTGGTCAGGTTTACTCTGGGTTTGGGCGACAGCGCCGCCAGCCAGGCGATGAAGTCCTGCGGTTTAAAGATGATATGGGTCGTACCATCACTGTATGGCGTTTTGAGTTGATATCGGATATTCCCCGAAGGGGTCAATGACAGGCGCCTCTCGGAGACCGCTGGTCTTATCATATCGAGATTCCAGATCACGTTTCGACTGTAGGGCAGACCCACGTGCTGGTAGTGTTCCTCAATGCCTTTCCACAGGGGCTGCAGGTCAGGGTGCAAATGGATGATGTCCCGCGGCTCGGAGATACCCAGTGCCCGTCCGGAGTAGAGATGGTTACCCACCACCCCATCCGCAGAGACAAACATCTTCCCAGCCAATTGGCGTAGCTGGTAAATCTCCAGTCAGGATATCCTCGGGGAGCTCTCCGGTCGGAAAGGCCTTCTGGTCTGGCGTCTGCTGCGAAAACGCTTTCGATAATCGCCCATGGTCATGCCGATACTGCGTTTGAACAGGCGTCTGAAGGAGCTGATGTCCGTGTAGCCGACACTGCTGGCTACGCTTTCGTGTGACTTGCCCGTACTCTCAAGCAGCCATTTCGCCTTGTCGATCCTGAGGTTTTGCAGGCAGGCATTGGGTCCCTGACCTGTCGCGCTTTTAAACCGCCGGATCAAAGTGCGATCGCTGACATTCAGTCGAGCTGCGAGTTCAGGAACCTGTAGCGGATCACCCAGGTTCTTCTGCATCAACTCATGGGCCTTGGTTACTACCGGGTCTTCATATTTCCGGACACTGCTGACGCGGAAGGCGGCCTGCGAGTGTCGACTGCTGTCCAGCAATAGGTAACGGGCGGTCAAATGGGCGACTCTGCTATTGATGTAGCGGCGAATGACCTCCAGCATCAGGTCCTGATAGGAGGTGGAAGCGCCGGCGCTGAGAATGGAGTCCGCTGCCACCAGCAACTCACCGCTGTTGAGATGGATATCCGGATATCTGGCGGCAAAGAGTCCCTCCACGGGCCAGCCGGTGGTGGCTTGCTTGTCCTGTAATAAACCCGCCTCGGCAACGAAAAAGCTGCCGGTACAGCTGCTTGTGATCAGACTCTTGCCGGCGGCGCGCCTGGCCAGCCAGTTGATCAACGGTCTATTGTTTTCCAGGATATTCACCAGGCGGGTTTCATCGATGACCGACATGCCGGGTATGTAGATCACATCCACCTGGCGTACCCCTTTCAGGCTGCAATCCACCGCCTGCAGCATGCCGTTGCCGGTTTTCACCGGCCGGCCTGAGACGGAGACCACCTTCCATTCGAAACGTGGCAGCTCCTTTTTACCCATGGCATCGATGATTCTGTTGGCGGCGTAGAGCATATCGACAGAACCGGCGATGGCCGAGGCCATGCACTCATCTATGGCAACGATAGCGACGCTAACGGTCGTTTTCATAATGGCGGATATGGCATTAAAGATGTCATTTATGACTCTTACTGACAACCTAGTCCAGGACTATATTTTTTTCAACACCGGCAATCTGTCCTAGAAGAGAATCAAGAGGAGAAAGAAAATGTCCCTATCGACCGCACAAGCCATATCCGGGCCGCGCAGCAAAAAAAACACGCGCAAGAACACACCGATTCAGCGCGCCTTCTCTAGCCTGACACGGGTATCTCCCTCTCTGGCCGGACGATTGGCAAACTACTTCTGGTATCGCACCCAACATCGCTCCATGACTGCGGATGAACAGCGTGTTTTGGGTCAGGCCAGTGTTGAAGTCAGACGATATGGCGGGAAGTCAGTTCGCGTCTATCGATGGGGTGAGGGCCAGCCAGTACTGCTGACTCACGGGTGGAACGGCGATGCGGGGCAGATGGCCTTCCTGGTGGAGGCGCTGGTGGGACAGGGCTTCCAGGTCACCGCATTCGATGCGCCTGGCCATGGTCGTTCTTCCGGCAACAGTACAGATATCTTCGAAATCAGCGGTTTCATCACGCAACTGCTACAGGAGTCTGGAGATGATACGGTAGTGATTGCCCATTCTTTTGGTGGCATGTGTACGCTGCACGCAATCTCGAACGGTGCCCGTGCGAGCGCAGTGGTCTGTATCTCCACACCCAAGGACGTCACCACCCTGTTGCAGCAGTTTTCAAGTCTCCTGGGTTTGAATGAGGTGGTAGTTGGTCAATTGAAACGCCGTCTTGAGCAGCGCTTCGGTGAAGATATGTGGTCTCGGTTTTCTATGCAGGAGTGGGTTCGTCTTGCAGATCTTCCTGGACTGATCATTCATGACTCGCGGGATAGATACATCCCGGTATCCAACGGCAGAGCAGTACACGCGGCCTGGGCAGACAGCGAACTCCAGATAACCCGGGGGCTTGGACATATGCGCATCCTGCAAGATGCTGAGGTTATCAGCAGCATCAAGCGCTTTCTTGGTCGACTCAAGTCAGTGAATGAGGAGCAGTGACAGCCAAGAACTGGTGGGGCAGGGCCCCAGACGGCCGCATTTGAGGTAGTCGGCAAATTCCTGTTGTACGTGCGGGGGCAAGTCCTTGTCCTGCACGGCCATCACATCCCTGAGCGCCGGGTAGTGCCGCTCAATGATGTGATAGAGAAGCGTCTGTTCCGGCCGATGACGTTTATAGGGTGGGCTGTGTGGCGACCGCTCCGTGATCGCTGCGTGAGACATATCGTGCTCCGTTCCATGGAGCATTCGATATTCTCATAATGCTCTCTATGTAGCTAGTCGTTATGCTCGACTGCATGAATGCCAGGTACTTACCGACAGCCAGCAAGTCTCATACAGACCGGAGGCCAATCCCTCCGGTCTGGCCTGATCCTCAGGCGATCAGCTTGACCGCGATCTCCTGCCCCCGCTGGGCCGATTCCACATACTCATCCATCTTGTCGAAGTTGAGATACTTGTAGATCTCCGGCGCCATGGAGTCGATCTTGGTGGCGTAGGCCATGTACTCCTCCACCGTCGGCAGCTTGCCCATGACGGCGGCCACCGCGGCCAGCTCCGCCGAGGAGAGGAAGACATCGGCGCCCTGCCCCAGACGGTTGGGGAAGTTACGCGTGGAAGTCGAGACCGCTGTTGAGCCCGCCGCGATACGCGCCTGGTTGCCCATACAGAGGGAACAACCGGGCATCTCGGTACGGGCGCCTGCACTGGCGTAGATGTTATAGACACCCTCCTCCATCAGCTGCTGCTCGTCCATCTTGGTGGGGGGCGCCAGCCAGAGGCGGGTCGGGATAGACTCACCCGAGGCCTCCAGCAGCTTGGCGGTAGCCCGGAAGTGACCGATATTGGTCATGCAGGAACCGATGAAGACCTCGTCGATCTTGGTGCCCTGCACTTCCGAAAGCGGCTTGACGTCATCCGGATCGTTCGGGCACGCCAGGAGGGGTTCCTTGATCTGCGACATGTCGATCTCGATCACCTCGGCATACTCCGCATCCTTATCGGCGCGCATCAGGGTTGGATTCTCCAGCCACTCCTCCATGGCGCGGGCGCGGCGCTCCAGGGTACGGGCGTCTTCGTAACCGTTGTCGATCATCCAACGCAACATGGTGATGTTGGAACGCAGGTACTCGGCCACCGACTCCTCGGAAAGCTCGATGGTACAACCGCCGGCGGAACGCTCGGCGGAGGCGTCGGAGAGTTCGAAGGCCTGCTCCACGGTCAGATCGGGCAGCCCCTGGATCTCCAGAATGCGGCCATTGTAGATGTTCTTCTTGCCCTTTTTCTCCACCGTCAACAGACCCCGCTGCAGTGCCGCGTAGGGGATGGCGTTGACCAGATCGCGCAGGGTGATACCAAGTTGCATCTCACCGGTGAACTTCACCAGTACCGACTCGGGCATATCCAGCGGGATCACCCCCAGGGCCGCGCCGAAGGCCACCAGGCCGGAACCGGCCGGAAATGAGATGCCCAGCGGGAAACGGGTGTGGGAGTCGCCGCCGGTGCCCACCTGATCAGGCAGCAGCATGCGGTTGAGCCAGGAGTGGATAATACCGTCGCCCGGGCGCAGGGAGACACCACCCCGGTTCTGGATGAAATCGGGCAGGGTGTGCTGGGTGTTGATATCCACCGGCTTGGGATAGGCGGCGGTGTGGCAGAAGGACTGCATCACCAGATCGGCGGAGAAGCCGAGACAGGCCAACTCCTTCAGCTCGTCCCGGGTCATGGGACCGGTGGTGTCCTGGGAACCGACGGTGCTCATGCGCGGCTCGCAGTAGGTACCGGGACGAATGCCGTCGACACCGCAGGCCTGGCCGACCATCTTCTGGGCCAGAGTAAAACCCTTGCCGGAATCTTCCGGATCGACGGGACGACGGAAGACGTCAGTGGCGCCCAGGCCTAGGGCCTCACGGGCTCGTTCAGTCAGGGAGCGGCCGATGATCAGAGGAATCCGACCGCCCGCCTTCGCCTCATCCAGCAGCACCTCGGTCTTGAGGGAGAATTCGGAGAGCACCTCACCTGATTCTGTTTCGATCCTGCCCTCGTAGGGCTCCACCACGATAACGTCACCCATGGCGAGCTGCTCTACCGGGCATTCGATAGGCAGTGCGCCTGAGTCCTCGACGGTGTTGAAAAAGATGGGCGCGATCTTGCCACCCAGCACTACACCGCCCTGACGCTTGTTGGGTACGAAGGGGATATCGTCACCCATGTGCCAAAGCACCGAGTTGGTGGCCGACTTACGCGAGGAACCGGCACCCACTACGTCACCCACATAGGCCAGGGGCAATCCCTTGGACTTGAGTGATTCGAGGTTCGAGATCGGACCAATCGTGCCTGGTTCATCCGGGTTGATGCCCTCGCGCTCGTTCTTCAGCATCGCCAGGGCATGCAGCGGGATATCGGGACGGGACCAGGCATCCTGAGCCGGCGAAAGGTCGTCGGTATTGGTTTCGCCGGTGACCTTGAAGACGGTCAGCTTAATCTCAGCCGGTACGTCGGGCTTGCGCTTGAACCACTCGGCGTCGGCCCAGGAGTCCATCACTGCCTTGGCATTGGCGTTACCGCCATCGGCTTTCTCCTTAACATCGTGGAAGGCATCGAACATCAGCAGGGTGAACTTCAGCTGTTCGGCGGCCAGCCCGCCAAGCTCACTGTCGTCCATCAGGTCGATCAGGGGCTGGATGTTATAGCCGCCCAGCATGGTACCGAGCAGTTCCACCGCCTTCTGTTTGTCCACCAGGGGACTCTCCGCCTCACCCTTGGCCACTGCGGCCAGGAAGCCTGCCTTCACATAGGCGGCATCATCCACCCCCGGTGGCACCCGGTTGGTGAGGAGATCGAGCAGGGTCTCCTCATCGCCGGCGGTTGGGTTTTTCAGCAGCTCCACCAGATCGGCGACCTGCTGCGCGTTCAACGGCAGCGGTGGGATACCCTGTTTGGCGCGTTCTTCAACGTGCTGGCGATAGGCTTCGAGCATGGATGACCTCGCTTCAGTTATGGGGAACCGCCATCGATGGCAGTCTCCTGATCATGGGATTCCGGTATTCACCGGAGTGTGGATTAGGAAGATAGCAGAGGTTGATCCATACGTATAATGGATTGTTCGCATATATAACATAATATTTTTGCATGCTATTATTGCCTGATTATGGATCTTCAACGCCTGAGATCACTCCTGGCTGTGGCCGACACCGGTTCCATCACCGAGGCGGCAGACCGTATCGGCCTCACCCAACCCGCCCTCTCCCGCCGCCTGCAGCAGCTGGAAGCGTATTTCGGTGCCGAGCTGCTATCCCGAGGGCGCAAAGGCGCCCAATTGACTGAGATTGGCCGATTGGTGGAACGCGAGGCTCGGGGCCTGGTCAACCGTTTCGACCACCTGCGCGAACAGGTCAGGGCGCATCAGGGCCTGGAGGGGGGCACAGTACGCATCGGCGGCGGTGCAACCGCAGTCTCCTTCGTGCTACCGACAGCGATCGCCCGCTTTCGGCAGGAACATCCCGGGATCCGCTTTCAACTCAAAGAGGCGGGGAGTATCGAAGTGGCCGGGGATGTCATCAGCGGCCGTCTGGAATTGGGGCTGGTCACTTTGCCTGTTCAGGCCAGGGAGCTGCAGATCTGGCCCCTGATCACCGACCGGATCGTGTTGGTCGCACCCAGGGAGCACCCCCTGGCACGCCTGAACGAGGTTGACGCCAAGGCCCTTGACGGACTCGCCTTTGTCGGCTTCGAGGCTGACACGGCGGTGCGCCAGATTATCGATGCGGCCCTGCGCGACGCAGGTGTTGAGATGAACGTGGTGATGGAATTGCGCTCCATACCGGCCATCCTGCGCATGGTGGCCACCACAGGCAACCTTGCCTTTGTCAGTCGCATGGGCGTGGATACCCTGGCAGGCGTCTGCGAAATCGAAGTACGCGGACTCAACATCGTCCGTGAATTGGCAGTCATCGCCAAGCAGGGCAGTTCCCTCTCCCCCGCGGCCCAGGCCTTTTCATCATTGCTCAGAGAGGAGCAGTCTATTGCATGACGGTATGACGCCTGTCGATACCGCTTCTTCTCTCGACTCTCTGCTGTTTTCCTGCTTTGTTGATCGGCAAATGTGCATAGATCCACATGCTCGCCATGATGATTCCGCCTGCGACCAGCAGAACGAAAAAGATCGCCGGCGCCAACATTAATAATCCAGCCAAGATAATTTCCATCATTCTCCCCTGGGCATAATTACCGCTTCAATTATCATCCGATTAGACCCGAGAATGCCTATTGCGTGCTCCAGAGTAGCTATGCTCATATCAGGGTATTTTCAGGTCACTCACTCAAGCCATGAAAGCTATTCTGATGATTTTCTGATTTATCATTCACTCAATAGCACACTGACAACTCCCTGCTATGAAAATCTGCCAACGACTATACTGCTAGTTATCTTCAACTCACTCCTTTGATGCTATGACTACCCAAAACCCTTCGAAAAACACCCGGGAGAATCCTGTCGATCCTTTGGCTGAGCGTATTCTCGATACCGCCGTTCGATTGGCCGAGGAGGGCTCATGGGAATCGATACGACTGCATCAGGTAGCGGCCGAGATGGGCATCGACCTTGAAGTGATTCATCGTTATTACCGGCAGAAGGATGACCTGGTGGAGGCGTGGTATGATCGCGCGGACCGCGCCATGCTGGCCGATGCCGCTCTGCCGGATTACCTCTCCCTGACCACCCGGGAACGCCTTCATCGTTCCGTCATGTGCTGGTTGATGGCGATGCAGGATCATCGCCGCGTCAGCCGGGATATGCTGATGTACAAATTCGAGCTGGGCCATATACATCTGCAGGTGCTTGGCGTATTGAGAATAAGCCGCACGGTACAGTGGTTTCTTGAGTCGGCACATCGTGACGCCATACATCTGCATCGTGTCATCGAAGAGATGGGGCTGACCAATATCTACCTTGCAAGCTTCGCTCACTGGCTGTTCGACAGCTCCAATGAAGCGGAAAAAACCCGGCGATTACTCGACCGGCTGCTGGGACGCGCAGAAGCAGTAGCGCGCTTTCTAACCCCCTTCAGCAGAACCGGGCATGAGGATTTCACACCGGCACATGGCGAGGCTAAGAGAGATATCCCACAGAGTGTCGAGGGATCGGTCCACTGAGGAGAGAATAACCACCAGCCGATGGACACTGTCACCCATGTTCTTTTCGGCGCGGTCTGTACACTGGCGGTTACTCGAATCGAATCGGCACCCGTTAAGGAGCTGCCTATGCGACTGGCCGTTGCCGGCACCGCCGCAGCCTTCCCGGATATCGACTACCTGAGTTTCTGGATAGATCCCCTGCTGTTCCTAGCGGATTGGCATCGAACTGCAACTCACTCACTGTTGTTCATGCCAGTCTGGGCTGGATTATTGGCATCGCTTTGGATGTACTCCCACTGGGCAAGGAGTCGGTGGTTCACTGTCTACGCCCTGTGCGGACTGGGGGTTACGTCCCATATTCTACTCGATCTGTTGACGGTTTTCGGAATCAGGATTTTCTATCCGTTTTCGTCCTCCCTCTACGCTATCGGTACAAGCTTTGTCATCGATGGGATAGTCACCATTCTGCTTGCAGCAACCCTCCTCTACTCCCTGCGTCACCCGGGAAGACGTGCTGCCATGAGTGGCCTGTTGTTGCTGTCTCTCTACCTGGGCGCCCAATGGGGGCTCAGGAGTCATGCCTACAGGATTGTTGCCGCACAGTTGTCCGAAGCGTCCGATCTGCATCTTTTGCCGCAACCCTTCTCACCCTTCTATTGGCAGGCAATCAACCGGGCCGGTGATGAGTATCGGGTCGCCTATCTCAGCCTGCTTGCCAAGGACAAGGCCATCATCGATGACTATCGGGGTAGCACTGCACTTGAGTGGCGACAGGAAAGCCTGCTGGGAAACGATAACAGTCTCGTCCCCCTGATCGATGAGGCATGGAGTCAGCCGCTATTTTTAAAATTCAGGGAGTTCGCCCGCTTTCCAGTCCTGTATCGCCTGGATAAAGAGGGAGGAGAAGCCTGTGCATGGTTTACCGATCTTCGCTACACCCTGCCCTATATGACACCCGCATTCCGTTACGGCATGTGTCGCCGACATGGGCAGGCATGGAGGCTCTACCGCTTGAAGCGATTTAGCCACAACGAACGGCAGGCACTGCCTACCATCACTCAACATTGAACTGGATTTCACTGCTTTATGTAAGAGCATCCGATATCCTGTCTGGACCGCACTTCAACTCACGAATAACAGATGCATGTTGAAAGATTCAGCGGTTGACCACGTCCCGCGGATGCCCCCTATGCAGAGCTGACACCCTTTTCAGATATGTACCCCTACATTTGGGGCTTAACCGCTACACCTTACTCTCTTCTTCTCCTACGGCCTTCGATATGGCGTTGCGTCCCTTCTTTTTGGCCCTGTAAAGGGCGGAATCCGCAGCATCGACTAATGAGTCCAGGTCGTGACCATGATCGGGAAACATCGATACGCCGATACTGACGGTTGACGATATCTCCTGCCCGTCATCCATGCTGTGGATCTCTTTTGCAGCACGCTTGCGAATTCTCTCTGCAGTTGTGGTTGCCTGGTCCAGTTGGGTTTCACCCAGAACGACGATGAATTCGTCACCTCCAAAACGGCTGACATAATCCACATCCCGGACCGCATACTCGATAATCTCTGATATCCTGTGCAAAACCTCGTCACCAATATGGTGGCCAAAGGTATCATTGATCTTTTTCAGGTTATCCACATCCAACAGCAACAAGGTAATATTGTGTTTATAGCGCTTGGCTCTCTTCAGGTCCTGCGCAAACCGTTCGGCCAGCCCTCTGCGATTATACAAACCGGTCATCGGGTCGTGGGAGGCAAGAAACTTGAGTCGTTCCTCTTCCAGCTTTTGATGGGCGATATCCCGAAACGATCCGAGTGCCTGCCAGCCATTCAGGCTCTCAAACGGGGAGACCGTCAGTTCCAGGATGGTTTCCTCGCCATTTTTTCGTACCGCGGGAAACTGCTTGGTCCAAGATTCAAATTCCTTGCCATATTCGTCTACGAACCGACTGAAATGTTCGCTGGCATTGCTTCTGAGCCGTTCGGGTACAAGCAGTTCGTGAATGTTTCGATCAGTTAAGTCTGCGGCGGTATATCCGAGTATTTTTTCCGCAGCAGGATTCCAGAACAATATTCGGGCTTCACGGTCAACGATGATGATACCTTCCCTGGTGGCCATTGCGATACTCTTGAATCTTGCTTCGCTCTTCTTTAGCTGACGTTCAACATTAATCAGGTTGTTGAGGGCTTTTTCCCGCAGTTTCCCCAATCGGATGGATTGACGAAGACTTTCCTCAAGCAACTTATTTTCACGGAGTATTTTTGAGACCCGTTCCTGAATTTCCGTTGTGAGGGTATGCATGGTATCGCTTAGGGTATCTCAGGGTAGATCAGGTCCGTTCCACATCGTAGTTCCTTCAGATACTCGATTGCGTCGTCAACATGGGAGGTTCCGATGATTGATCCATGCTGAGGCAGTATGGCCTGGATCTCGAAGCCAGATAGTGACTTAATGAAACCCCGAGTTGCCAGATTGGATGCCATGTAATCCAGGTGAAACAGATCCATTTTCTCTTTGTGTACCCCGAAAGAGGAAACGGCCAGACTCCAATCTGTATCAAGGGCCGCCCAAATGTCCCCTGAAAACAAAAAACCGCTCTCCGAGTGATAGGTTACAAAAGCGCCAGGGAAATGCAGAAACGGGGCCTCTATGAATCTCAAATGGCTGCCGGATGGCAGGGTAAATTCGGGATTGGCGACAATATCATAAGCGTTGTAATCGGGATTACCGTAGTGAGGAAGCAGGACATGGGTCCTGGGTGAGGAATAGACCGGCATTTCAGGATTCAATTCCAGCCAGTCGACCATCGATGCCGCAACATCCGGATCCTGGTGACACACTATCAGTCCGCTGACATGCTCCGGCAGCATGATTTGTGAAACCCGCGTCTTCACCTGATCAAAAAAAGAGCGGTTGCCAGGATCCACCAATAGCGCCTGGTCACCATCAACAATAAGATAGGTGTTGCAACGAAATGCTGTTTCATCGGTGATCCCCAGCCAATAGATCGTCGTACCATGTCGCGAATACAACGGTGTCGGAATATCCATATCGGGGATCGCCGCAGTGGTGAGAGTGAAATCCGCTTGATAGGGCACAGCACACCTTCGGGCAGCGAGCCATGTGTTCAGTTTGCTATTAATCAGTGTAGACTCTGCCCGATAACATGGTATTGATCTTTATCAATACGGCAAAGATTGTGCAAAGCCCAGTCGAATATCACAGCCTTGGGACGGAATTTTTTTTCGGAAGGGCCTGCTGAAGATATTCCACAACACTCACCGACAAACCATTGCCGATTTGACTCAACTTTCTGGTGCGCCAAATGCCATCGTATTTCAAGTGAACCATATGTTAACACTGAAATAGTCGATTGATTTGCTGTGAAATCCGGTTTTCTACTGCAAGCACACTTAAACACACTCCATTTCAGCAGACGAATGGAAACTGTAGCGAGAATTAAACTGATTGTCAGAGTCCATTTACCTCAGCCCAGTCCTTCAGTTGTTCCAGCACGGTCAGGGAAGAACGGCCAAAGTCGGTGATCTCGTATGCAATAGCTACCGGTCTGGTGCTAAGAACCTTTCGCTCCACCAGGCCGATCTCTTCCATCTCTTTGAGTCTCTGGTTGACCATCTTTTTGCTCGCTCCGCCGAGTTGACGAGCTAGATCATTAAACCGGACTGGACCGTCCTGCAGGTGCCAGAGTATCGAGCCTTTCCACTTGCCGCCGATGATGCGCATGCCCCGCTCGATCGGGCAAGGTTCGGAGCAGGCGTTGATGACCACCTTTTTCCCGTCCGATCTCAGTTCGACACGTGCCTTAGATGTCTTCATGGTTACCAAAAGTATACTAGTTGACTATGGTCACTTAGTGTAACACCATACATCAACGCTTTCACCAAGGAGACAGCAACATGCCCAATATTTTCATTATCAATGCCCACGAGTACTACCCGTTCTCTGAGGGCAGGCTGAACAACACACTCGCAGACAAGGCAGCGGAAACCCTTTCAGTCAATGGGCACAAGGTAAAGACCACGACGATGAAAGACGACTACGACGTCGCCACCGAACTGGAAAAGCACCAATGGGCAGACGTCATTCTCCTGCAGACGCCAGTCAACTGGATGGGAGTGCCCTGGTCCTTCAAGAAATACATGGACACAATCTATTCGGCCGGGATGGACGGCACCCTGTGCGACGGCGACGGCCGCAGGCGCAGCGACCCTATCAAACAATACGGTTCCGGCGGGACACTGGCCGGGAAGAAATACATGCTCTCGTTGACCTTCAATGCGCCTAAGGAAGCATTCGACGATCCCAGTCAGGACCTGTTCCAGGGGAGGTCAGTCGACGATCTGCTGTTCCCGATGCACATGAACTTCCGCTTCTTCGGCATGGAACCGATCGAAACCTTCGCCTGCCACGATGTCATAAAGAATCCCGACATCGACAACGACCTGGTGCGCTTCGAAGCCCACCTCAACGAACATTTTTCAGAGGTCAGTGGCGATGAGCAAGAACTACAAAGTGCAGTGTGACTGCGGCGCGATTGAGCTTGAGATGACGGGCACCCCTAGGGTGCATGCCTATTGCCACTGCGAAGATTGTCGCGCGTTACTCGATGTGCCCTATCACTCGATCGTCGCATGGGATGCTGACCAGGCCAGTATCGCGTCAGGTGCAGAACATGCCATCGAGTACAAGTTTCCAACGCTGGAGATGACACGGGTGTTCTGCAAGCACTGCGGTGAGACGGTCTATAACACCAATGCGATGGGCTGGCGACTGGTATCGCAGTTGCTCATCCGCAAGTGCACGAACAATGAGCTGCCGGAAGAATTCCAGTCGAACGCGCACTTCTATTACGACCGCCGCATTGTCGATATCGACGATCAAATTCCTAAAAGCTGACATGTTGCGCATTCGCGAAGCGACCCATGGAAACCCACTAAAAAATCCCACAAATAAACCATTGAAGTTTTACTCAGCGTGGTACTGCCCGTTTGCTCAAAGAGCCTGGATGGCCTTGCTGTATAAGCAACTTGATTTCGAGTATATCGAGGTGGATCCCTATCAAAAATCCCAATGGTGGCTTGAAATTTCTCGAAATAGCGCGATTTCACCCTTCCAACGACGGGAAGCCTCTGGTCATGATTCAGCTACTGGTATGAGTCCATGCTGGAGACAAGCAGCTTCAGGGCTACGTCCACGGATCACGATAATTACCGCCAACGCTTGATCGAGTTCTACCTCCCTTATAGTCTAGGTCAGGGGCATAAGGATGTAACAGAAACCTGATAGAGAGGATATCGAAGACAAGCAATGAAGGAGACCGAAGTGACAACTACCGAAAGCGTTAAGGATTTTGAGATTCCATCGAAAACCTTACGTCGAATCCTGCTTTTGCTTGCGCACCCTTCACTCAACCGCTCCGAGGCAAATCGCCCGATGGCGGAGGCCGTTGTCGATATTGACGGTATAACCCTGATTGATTTGTATGCCGAATATCCAGACTTTCAGATCGACATCGATCGGGAACAACAGCGGCTCCTTGAACACGATGTCATCATCTTTCAGCACCCGCTGTATTGGTACTCGACCCCGGCCATACTGAAGGAATGGCAGGATCTTGTGCTGGAACACGACTTCGCCTACGGCTCGAATGGAACAGCACTCCATGGCAAGATCTTTTTCAATGCGCTCACCGCCGGCGGAATCGAGGCGGCATACCGCTCGGAGGGGTACAACCACTTCACCATCCGTGAACTACTCCATCCGCTGGAACAGACGGCCCTACTCTGCGGCATGACTTACTTACCGCCTTTTGCCCTATTCGGTTCACGCATGGTAGTTGAGGAAGGAAGGATCGGGAAACATATCGCCGACTGGATACGTGTACTCGAAGCCCTGCGTGACGATCGGCTCAATATCGTGATTGCGCAGAGCCTGCCCAGGCTCAACAGCGACCTCAACGCGATCCTCGAGGAGGACTGAGCAATGGGCGGATTACTGTTTCAGGCCTTTATCTATCTCTGTGCTGCGGTCGTTGCGGTGCCCATTGCCAAGCGGCTCGGACTGGGATCGGTTTTAGGTTATCTGCTCGCGGGCATCGTCATCGGACCCGTCATCGGCTTGGTCGGCTCGGAAACCCAGGCGATACAACATTTCGCCGAGTTCGGTGTCGTGATGATGCTGTTCCTGGTCGGCCTGGAGCTGCAACCACGCATGCTGTGGGAGATGCGTAACCGGCTGATCGGACTTGGAGGGCTGCAGGTGGGCATCACTGCAGCACTGATTACAGGTGCCGCGCTCCTGATGGGACTCTATTGGAGCGTGGCCTTGACCATCGGTCTGATTTTCTCACTTTCATCCACTGCCATCGTCCTTCAGACACTCAACGAGAAGGGTTTGACCAAAACCGAGGGCGGCCGGGCAAGCTTTTCCGTCCTGTTGTTTCAGGACATCGCCGTCATTCCCATGCTGGCGCTGATCCCCCTCCTCGTGTTACCCGAAATAGCGGGGAGCGGATCGGAGCATCTGCCCGCGGCGACCGGCGCACACGACGATGGCGGGCACCACGAGGATATGAGTCTCGTCGCAGCCCTGCCCGGCTGGGCGCATGCGCTGGTCGTTCTCGGAGCCGTCGCGACCGTGCTGCTCGGTGGTCACTTTCTATCACGGCCAATGTTCCGTTTCATCGCCGAATCCCGCCTGCGGGAGATCTTCACTGCCAGCGCATTACTGCTGGTGATCGGTATTGCACTGCTTATGACACTGGTGGACCTCTCCCCGGCGCTTGGAACCTTCCTCGCCGGCGTGGTGCTGGCCAATAGCGAGTTCCGTCATGAACTCGAATCTGACATCGAACCCTTCAAGGGTCTACTGCTCGGACTATTCTTCATCACCGTGGGGGCCGGTATCGATTTCGGCATCCTCTTCGCAGACTTCGCCACGGTTCTCGACCTGACACTCGGCGTGATGACCCTGAAAGGAATCGTCCTCTATGGCTTTGCCCGCCTATTCCGCCTCGAAACAGTTGACGGCTGGCTGTTTACCCTCGGCTTGGCCCAGGCAGGGGAATTCGGTTTCGTGCTGTTGAGTTTCAGTCTGCAGAATCGGGTAATACCGCCGGAACTGGCCGCCACGCTGTCGCTGGTGGTCGCACTCTCAATGCTGCTGACGCCGGTATTGTTCATTCTTTATGACAAATTGATCCAGTCCCGTCAGATTGAAACTGGAGGTCGAAAGCACGACGAGATTGAGGAAACCGGAACAGTCATTATCGCCGGCAATGGTCGTTTCGGTCAGATCGTCAACCGGCTGCTCGTTGCCAGTGGGGTTCCGACGGTCGTATTGGACCATGAGGCGACCACCATCGACATGCTCAGCAAGTTCGGCGTTAAAAGCTACTATGGCGATGCTTCGCGGCCGGAACTGCTGCATGCGGCCGGCATTGAATCCGCCAGCGTTATTGTTATCGCCATTGACGACCGTGAGCGTACGGTCGAGATGGTCGAGCATGTCCACCGTCACTATCCGCAAATTAAAATCCTGGCTCGGGCGTTTGATGTCAGCCATCTCTATCTACTGAATAAGGCCGGCGTCGATATCGCTGTAAGAGAGATGTTTGACGGTTCGCTGGAACTTGGCAAAGCGGCACTGAACGCTGTCGGGCTGCATCCGTTCAAGGTCGAAAAGATGTCACAGGCGTTTCGAAAACATGACGAGGCAGGATTGGATAGTCTGTATGAGCTCTGGGACGAGAATACCGAGATGGCAAGTAACAAGGCTTTTCTGGCACGCGCCAGGGAACACGGTGAGACACTCAAGGAGATGATGGAGGCTGACCGCCTGCAGCTACATGATCGGTCCGAGCGCGGCTGGACGCCTCCGCCCAAGGGCTACACCAAACACATGGATGAGTGAATGTGGCTATTGAGACGAACCATCCTCTAATCGAAGAGATACTTTCGGACTGGAAGACCAGAATCGGCGAGGAATACACCGGCTACCGGGGTCACGTCTACCGAATGTTCAACTTCTGTCTAGCCCTAAGGCAATGCTCCGAGGAGGAGAAGACTAAACTTGCCATAGCCGCCTGCTTCCACGATATCGGCCTTTGGTCAGATCAGACCGTGGACTACATACCGCCGTCGATCGTGCAAGCTAAGCGCTATCTCACCGAAACAGGCCAGGATGCCTGGTCAGAAGAGATCGGTTTGATGATCGAATGGCATCACAAGATACGCCGGCACAGGGACGACCGGTTTCCGCTTGTTGAAGTGTTCCGAAAGGGTGACCTTGTCGATTTTTCTCTGGGATTATTTAAGTGCGGGCTGCCGAAAAGCTTCGTAGACGAAGTGAAAGCCAGGATTCCCAACGCCGGGTTTCATCGTTTCTTGATGAAAGGCGCAAAGGAGTGGTTCGGCAAGCACCCGCTGAGTCCACCACCGTTCATGAAGTGGTAAACGGTGGAAGAAGGTGCCATAAATGGACGATGGGAAAACTACGAGCCAAATAACCGCATGAGCACTTACTGCTCAGTGTTACCCAAAAAACACCATTCCAATAAACGACGGACCGATTTGTGGGCCATATGCTTCTATATTTTCAGGCTTTTCCCAGCCTAATTGCCTGCAAATAACTGAATTATTTTAGCGGCCCTACCCCGGCATCGACTGTGTTGAGGGATTTTCATGTTTGTATCTTATTGTTTTTATTATGAGTTGGCGGAGAGGGAGGGATTCGATCCTTCCCTCTTTCTTTATTTTTCATAAGGTCACATCACTTGGCAAACCATATGCTGACCATCTACAGAGCGAATGTGTGCCAATTCATTAAGCCCACGACAACAATAAAAGCCTTCTAGCATTCCAATTCGTTGTTGGGAAAACATAAGCAGTCAAGGACTAAGTCGCTGAAGGTGACACTCCGAATTGGCGCTTGTATTCCCGGCTGAACTGGGCCGGGCTGTTATAACCTACCAGGTAGCCTGCCTCGCTGACATTCTTCCCTTCCATGATGTAGGCCTTGGCTTTGTTGAGCCTGATCAGCTTCGTATACTGCAAAGGTGATACGTGCATCACCTCCTTGAATTTCTTGTGGAAGCCTGAGCTGCTCATACCGACCAGACCGGCAAGATCATCCACTGACACGTTTTTATCGAGGTTTTCATTGAGGTGCTCGACGGCCTTGGAGATCTGCTGAATCTGTCCCTGCTGCCGCAGCAATACCTTCAGCGCTCCGCCCTGCTCATCACTAAGAATGCGGTAGTAGATTTCATCAAGAATGGATTCACCAAGCACCGTGGTTTCGACGGGATCGTCGAGCGTTCTGAGCAAACGGATGGTCGCGTCGAGAAGATTATCTTTAACGGGTGATGTAAAGATTCCTGAGGTACTTGAAATCTGTGGTTTGGCTGACGACTGACCTGCACCGTCCATTTTCAGTAACAGTTTAGCCAGCCTGTGACGATCCAGTCGAACGCCAACCGCAAGCATCGGTTCGCTCTCACTAACACCGATCATCTCGCACTCGACTGCCATCGGCATGAACAGAGCCAGAAAGTTACCGGTACTGTATTCATAACGGGTACCATCGAGGTACACATACTTCCTGCCCTGTGCCGCGATGATGAGCGCAGGCTCATACACCACGGCTTCTCTTCCGTGCATCTCCAATTCTCTGAACAAGAGCAGCTGATGCAGCGCGGTCTGGTACAGACCATTGTCCGGCGCATGTTTGCTAATCAGCTGCGCAAGCTCAGCCAGTCTGGTGTCTTGATTGACCATGCCTTCTCTCCGCGCCGCCTGACTTAACCATATCAGAAACCACCACACAGACAATACATTACTGTAATAAATAGAGAATTATGCAAGCTTTGTAGCTGTTTATGTATTCGATTCCATAGCATTTCCCTCTAAATTAATACTCAAAGAAATTGAGCAGCCGGGGAGAGAAACCCTACCTCCAACAATCGACGACAAGTTGGTGTGGAAATCTCCCGGCAAGGATTCACCCAAGAGGATCAGAAAATGAAAGATTTCAAGGACAAAGTGGTTGTTATCACAGGTGGCGCGACTGGAATCGGCTTTGCTTTTGCCAAAGCATTCGGCGCCGGTGGTGCCAAAATCGTGATCGGCGCACTGCACGAGAACCGCTTGCAGGAAGCGATAGACAAGCTTGCTGAACTCGGTATCGAAGCTAAATACACCATTTGTGACGTAACCCAGCCCGAGCAGGTCGAAGCGCTGGCGGATTTTTCATGGAACGCCTTTGGTCATGTTGACGTTATCGTCAACAACGCTGGCACCATGCTTCCACCGATGCCGGTGATCGACACACCTTTGGAGAGCGTGCAGAGCATTTTTAACGTCAACTTCTACGGCGTCTGGCACGGCTCGTCAATCTTCGGGAAGCGTTTAACCGAACAGGGAACACCCGCCGCCATCTACAACATCGGATCGGAAAACTCCCTGTTTCATGGCGTACCGATGGGAGCCGCCTATGTCGCCACCAAGCATGCGGTCCTTGCGCTGACCGAATCATTGCGCGAGGAGGTACCCGACTTTATAGAAGTTGGCCTCGTCTGCCCAGGTTTCGTGAGATCCGAGCTAGGTCCACCAGAGGCGATGACCATGGCCATGGATACCGACCGCTTCGTGTCGATCGCCATGGAGCAGATCAAGGCGGGCGAATTCTATATTGTCTCGCACGCTTACAACATAGAGCGCATCAACGCGCGCCATGACGAGATCGTAAAGGCCTATGCCACCTACGCCCCACGCTACGAGGGTGACGACGAATTCGATGTCCGTAGCCTGATGGGCCGCATGCAGGAAGCCGTTGATAACGCTTAGCAAACAGAAACACTGGAGTTACGGCAATGAAAGCAAAAGTAGCCATTGATCAACTGAACCCGCAGAAATGGGCCGAAATCCCGCCTACCGAGCGCCTGGCACTTTTAGAGGCCGTACGCGAGAACCTGCAACAATACGGTGACGAACTCGCTTCGTCCGACACAAAGATGAAGAACGGACTGATGGGTGAAGAACTGTACTCCAACTCTCTCTCCAAAGTTGCCACTGTCGTGCCGATGGCTAATACAGTGACCGCCGCCATCGAGGTTTACAAAGGGCTGGTTCATGGCGAGATGCCCAAGCCGCTATCCATTATCCCGTTGGGTAATGATCTTTACGATATCAAGGTCTTCCCTTCCCACGCTAAAGACCGGCTGATGAATAGTGACCGCACTGATGTACTGCGCGTCAAGGGCGAGCCGAAGCAGGTTAACCCGATGGACAAGTCTGCTGGCATCATCGCAGTCCTGGGTGCAGGCAACTACTCCTCCGCCCTGGAGATGCTCAAGGCGATTTTCTTTGAGAACTGCGCGGTGGCACACAAGCCGCACCACTTGAACGCGGAAACGGACAAGATCTGGGCAAAGATCATGCAGCCGCTTGTCGACCAGAAAGTGCTCGCTTTCGCTGATCACGATCAGGGCCCTGAACTGACCACTGATCCGCGCCTAAATAAAATCTACTTCACCGGCGGCACAGGGACTGCCAAGGCTATCATGTCAGCCACGACCACACCGCTGGTCTCGGAATGTGGCGGCAACAATCCCTGCATCATTGTGCCCGGTGACCGTCCATGGACGGACAAGGAAATCACCCACCAAGCACAACAGATCGCTACCATCAATAAATTAAACGGTGGTGCCGTCTGTGGTCGCGTTCAAACGCTGGTGACCTCTAAACATTGGCCACAACGCGAGGCCTTCCTTAACGCTATCCGCAAGGCGATTATTGAGGATACGCCTGCTGACGGTACCTATTACCCCGGTTCAGACAAGGTCATGGAAGGTTTCCTTGAAGCTTATCCTCGGGCCGAAATTCTCAAGCCGGAAGGCGGCAAATACAGAAGCGCTGACTTCCTGCTGATTACCGGAGCGGAAGAAGAAAGTTACGCCACCGCCAACGAAGCCTTCTGCCAGATCATCGACGAGGTACCGCTGGATGTACCTGCCAACGCAGCCGACTTCCTGCCTAGAGCTGTTGAGTTCTGCAATACACGTCTGCTTGGGACCCTGAGTAGCTGCATCTTGATCGATGAAGACACAAATAAGGCGCATCAGACCGAGTTGGATCAGGCAGTGACCGACCTGGAATATGGCGCGGTCGCCGTCAACACCATGCCGCCTTTCGTCTTCCTGTCGCCATGGCTCACCTGGGGTGGTAACGAGGAAGGCAAAGACTTCGTCTCCGGTCATGGCAACTTTGGCAATGCGATGAATTTCGAAAATGTCGAAAAGTCCATCATGACCGCAGGTTTCATGTCACCAGGCCACATGATCAGAACCAGCAAAGGCGCCTTCGACACACTGGCCACAGAAATGTCCAACTACGCGGTTGAACCGAGTTGGAAGAACCTCGCGTGCCTCATGGGTGGCGCCATCGCTGGTAGTTTTCGAAAAAAAGATTTTTAGGCAGGGGAAACTGATATGAACAAAGCGATTCTGATCACCGGCGCCTCCAGTGGCATCGGCAAAGCAACCGCAAAGTATTTTCAGGAGAAAGGCTGGAATGTCATCGCCACTATGCGCACACCTGAAAAGGAAACCGAGTTGAACCGACTCGACAATGTACTGGTTACCCGGCTCGACGTTACCGATTCTGATTCGATTAAATCAGCAGTAACCAAGGGCATCGAAAGATTCGGTCAAATCGACGTATTGCTAAACAATGCCGGTTATGGCGCTTACGGTCCGCTGGAAGCTTTCCCAATGGAAAATATACGCAGGCAGTTTGATACCAATGTCATCGGTCTGTTGGAAACGACTAAGGCAGTATTACCGTATATGCGCAAACAGAAATCGGGCACCATCGTCAATGTCTCATCCATTGGCGGCAAGATGACCTTCCCTCTCGGCACCCTCTATCACGGCACCAAGTTCGCGGTGGAAGGCTTGTCCGAAGCCCTTCACTTCGAGTTGGAACCGCTGGACATCAAGGTCAAGATCGTCGAGCCGGGAGCTATCGCCACAGACTTCGGAGGACGTTCTTTCGACTTCATCAATGATGAATCCCTGGCGGAATACCAGGATACGGTCAATACGCTGATGTCCGCATTCGAAGCGACGCTTAGCCAGGCTTCACCGGCCAGTATTGTAGCCGAGGTGATCTGGAACGCTGTTACCGACGACACGGATACCCTACGCTACACAGCCGGTGACGATGCCAAGGAACTGATGGCAAATCGCGAGGCGCTGGATGACGAGACCTTTATTGGAGGTCTGAAAAAGCAATTCGGTCTGGCCCGACATCATTAACGAACGGAAAGGCTCGGCTGATACCGAGCCGAACAACCGAGGCAACTCCAATCGTTTTGCCTCAACTGAACTAAAACAGTCTAAGTCACCAAAGATATGGCGAAAACAAAAATATTATTGCTCTCAGTGACAGCATTTCTAAGTGCTGCCATGTTGTCCTTCGCTCTTGCGGCCAACGACTGGCGGTCAAAGGGAGAAGAAACCACCAATCAGGACATTGTGGTGCTGCTACACGGCCTGGGGCGCAGCAATACCGCCATGTGGTTGCTAGCTGCAAGGATCGGCAATGCCGGTTATCAAGTTGAACAGGTTGGATACAGCTCCCTGAACAAGGCACCTGAAGAGATTATCGGGAACATCAGCCAACAGATTGATGCTTGCTGTGCAGAACAGGATCGTACCGTGCATTTCGTCGGCCACTCCCTTGGCGGATTGCTGATCCGCGCCTATCTACAGGAAAACAAACTTGAATATTTGGGGCGCGTTGTATTGGTTGGCACACCAAACCAGGGTACAGAGATTGTCGATAACATGCGTGACAACTGCCTGATGCAACTGCTTGGCCCCACAGCTAATGCACTGGGAACGGATGATACCAGTCTCCCCAAACAACTTGAGCCACCCTACTACCCGGTAGGTGTTATTGCTGGCTATTACGACAGTGATTCCAATGACGACCTCTTGCCAGGCCGCGACGATGGACTGGTACCAGTAGAGTCAACGAAATTGGAGGGCATGACTGATTTCATCGAGATAGAGAGCGGGCATTCAATGATGCGCTATAGCAAAGATGTAGCCAAACAGGTAATAGCTTTCCTGAATAACGGAAAATTTCACCGTGAATGATCCCCTGATATGAAGAATCGAGCGTTAACCAACCCTTCTCTATAAAGCGCGCTTCTGACTGATCGTAAAACCAGACGCCCACCGTCACCATAAGCACTTTCCAATCCTTGCTGCTAGCGAGCTAACTGCCCCAATGGGGTATCCCTTAACAGGACCAAAATGTGGACCAGACGATCATGATTTGCAGAGATTTTGCCTGCTGAGCTACCAGCTAACTAACTGTTTTTTTCAGAAGTTGACTCTTCCTGACATCTACCGTATCGAGGGATAAATCAATTTTTATGTTATTGATTGTCAGGGTTTTGGCAGAGAGGGAGAGATTGACTCACCTGCTGCGCAGGCTCACCCCTTCAGGACGCCTTCGCTACGCGCCTTGTCGAACGAAGGGTTTGAATCAAAGCCTCCCTATCCGCCAAATAAAAGGGGGCCGAGGGACTCCTAAGTTTGGGTGCCGGCTGGTGGGAGGGATTGATTCGCCTGCGGCTCACCCCTTCGGGGCGCCTTCGCTACGCTGCGGCGTCCTGCGGCGCTTTGCGCCTGGTCGAACGAAGGGTTCTAATCAAAGCCTCCCTATCCGCCAAATAAAAGGGGGCCCTGTTGGGCCCCCTTTTATTTGGCGGAGAGAGAGGGATTCGAACCCTCGGATCCCATAAGGGATCACCTGATTTCGAGTCAGGCCCGTTCGGCCGCTCCGGCACCTCTCCTGATCGGGTTGTTGCTCACTGGCGGCTCGATAAGGCCAGGTGGAATTGGCCGATGCTGTGAGCCAGTTGGTTATAAATTCAGTTAATTGTCTAAAATCAATGTCTCAGCTGGCAAAATAGGTTATCAAGAGATACCCATGCTTCCCGTGAACCGCCTCATTCTATACTAAATGGGCTAGAGTTAAGTACCAGGCGTTCCATTCAGTGATTAAAATTCGCCAACTATGGAGTAAAAGATCATTCCGGAAGTCATAACAATAAGTAATAACCAGCTATTGAGATAGATGCCAATACAACGAACCCTACTGGTCTCTCTATGTCTGTTTGCCTTGGTTATGACCCTGGGCAGCTGCAGCATCCCACCCCCTCTGGTGGAGCGTATCAAGGCTTCCGGAGAGCTGATCGTCGCTACCCGCAACAGCGGCACCACTTTTTATGAGGGCCCTGAAGGGCTGACCGGTTTTGAATATGAGCTGGTGCAACTCTTTTCCCGGGAGTTGGGGGTCAAGGCCCACTTCATTGTTCCCAGTCACTTCGATGACCTGCTTCCCACGGTGATCGAAGGCAACGCCCATCTGGCCGCCGCCGGGCTGACCGTCACCCCGGAGCGGGAAGCTGAAATCCGTTTTGGCCCTTCCTACCAGGAGATCACCCAACAGGTGGTCTACCGCACAGGCAAGAAGCGTCCGCGAAAAGTCGAAGATCTGGCCGGCAAGGACCTGCATGTCCTGGCAGGCAGCAGTCACGAGGAGGAACTGCTGCGATTGAAGGAGTCATATCCGGATCTGCAATGGATCAGCCATACCGATCTGGAGAGCGCTGAATTGATGCAGATGGTGCAGGAGAACAAAATCGACTTCACCATTGCAGACTCCAACGAATTTGCCGTCACCCGGCGATTCATGCCCTATCTCAAGATCGGTTTCGATCTGACCGAGCCACAACCCTTGGCATGGGCGATGGCCCACGCGGACGATGCCAGCCTGTTTGAAGCGATGGAGGCATTTTTCAACCGCATCCGTGAAGACGGCACTCTGGCCCAGCTGATAGAGCGCCACTACGGACACATCGGCCGACTCAACTTTGTCGAACTGCGCACCTTCGTCAAGCACATAAAAGATCGACTGCCGAAATATCAGGTCTATTTCGAAGAGGCGGCAAAGCAAACCGGCATCGACTGGCACATGCTGGCCGCCATCGGTTATCAGGAGTCGCACTGGAATCCGAAGGCGAAATCACCCACGGGTGTCAGAGGGATCATGATGCTTACTCTGGCCACCGCCAAGCAGATGAAGATCGAGAGCCGGCTCGATCCCGAACAGAGCATCATCGGCGGAGCGAAATATCTGCGCTTTATCGAAAAGCTGCTGCCGGAAAGGATTACCGAGCCCGATCGCTTATGGTTGACCCTGGCGGGTTACAACGTGGGTTTCGGCCACCTGGAGGATGCGCGGATCCTGACTGAACACTTGGGTGACGACCCCGACAAATGGGCCGATGTAAAGAAACACCTACCGAAACTGAGTCTCAAGAAGTGGTACTCCAGTCTCAAACGGGGTTATGCCCGCGGCAAGGAACCGGTCAACTACGTGGACAATATCCGCGCCTACTATGAGTTGCTGAAATGGCAACTGCGGCAGATGGAACTGGCGAAGCAGGCGGATCAGAACCCACCGCACGCCCTCTCCATCAACCCCGAGGCACTATAACCAATCGGTCAGTTGCAAGCCGAATCCAAGGCGGTGACTCTTGGCGTTATAGTCGATCAGGCTTTCACCATAGCCGTTGAAGTATTGCAGATAGCCGCGCCATCGCCCATGAATGGGGAAGCTCCAATCAAGCTGCATAGTGTCACGGTTGTCACCGTCAAACAGGTTTCGCAGCATCAGGCTGAAGGTCTGCTTCTCTCGCTTGTAGATACCCCGCAACTCATACCTGCCGAGAAAATCGTCGATATCCGGATTGTCGTCATTATCCTCGAGTATGCGATACCATGGCTTGACGCCCACCAGGAAATTACCCCTCTCGAAGAGAAAGTTGGCATAGGCGCGATTCCAGCTGCGGGACAGAAAACCGCCCTGGCCATTGGACTGATGGACCACACCATACTGTTGCAGCACATTTCTCCAACCGAACAACGACCAATCATTGGGAACCACCAAAAACAACTCTGGCTCATGCATGGTTTCGCGAAAGGGTGATGAGATATCCCGGTTGTAGGCCTGCCAGAAGGAAAGATTGGTATAGGCGGCGTAAAGATCCGCACGGCTATCGAACAGAGACTCCACCACCGGCATTTTGAAACTGAGTTGAAACTTCATCTCCACGCGATCGAATTCAGAGGGAGGGGTGTTGTAAACTTCATAATTCGGCTTGTCGTTATAAGATGCCAACATCACATAGTTCTGTTTGTGCGGCGAGAGCACGAAGGGGTTGGAACGGGTCTTTCTCTCTGCACTGATGCGTTTCTCAACCAGCGAAATACTCTGTTCTGTGACGGGAGGCAGGGCTCCATCTTCGCTGGCTGTATGCCGCTCAAGCGGGTCCCGACTTTTGAGACAGAGACGCTTCAACTCGCTGATGAGCATGTCGTCGTCCGCATGCTGCAGCCGCTCCCAGATACAGCGTTCATAGTCCGCCAATGGATCGGCTGTTACGCGACACGGCCCCAATATCGCAAGCAGAACCATCCATAGGCTGTGTCTTATAAGCTTGGGGTTCATGCTTGTTACTCCCCTTGTTGTTTTGATCTTTTTTGTCGAAAGAAATCTTTAAGCAGATCCGTAGCACGCTGCTGCAGCACACCTCCCTTTACTGCCACACTATGGTTGAATCGATGATCCGTGGGCAACAGATCAAAGACACTACCGGCGGCCCCACCCTTGGGATCGTCTGCGGCAAACACAACCCGGGCGACACGGGCATGCACAATGGCACCGGCACACATGGGGCAGGGCTCAAGCGTGACATACAAGGTGGTTCCCGGCAGTCGATAGTTACCTATCCTGGAGGCGGCATCCCGCAACGCCACGATTTCCGCGTGGGCGGTAGGGTCCTGCAATGCAATGGGCTGGTTCCAGCCTTCTCCGATAATCTCGCCTTCCAATACGACGACAGCACCTACCGGCACTTCGCCCTGGGATTCAGCCCGTTGCGCCAGCAGCAATGCCTGCCGCATGAATTGCTGATCCTGCAGGTCCGGATCATCAACAACCATCAGTCCAACCTCTTGCCGAGCTGCCTGATCTATCCCCACTCGACTGCTAATAAGCCTGGTAAATAGAGTAAATACAGTTGGCCATTTGTAACGGGCAGAGTGAAAACCATGAAAAATACCATTATCTAAAATTTCTTGAACGAAAAATTCTATCCATCTCTTCGTATCAAGACGCAAGGGTATCACAGACCGTCGAATACCACGAAAGATATCTAAAAAAAACAGCACCTTAACATTTTACAATTCAACCAGGCTTCAACCGCTCCCAACCACTGCGACGCCCACCACTTCGACACCTAAAACATCCAGACACAGGATCACCATCTCCCATAAGCGCTTAAATCCATCATTCAACACGGCTTCCTACCACCACCGGACCCACGAGAAAAAAACCCCTGGCGCCATCACTCCCTGAGAGCTCCATGATCTATCGAGCAGCACGAGTCACTCAATCAGTATGACCCGGTCTATGTCAAAGATCGTCTCCACCAGCGCGTCATAATCCACGTGAGCCAACCGCTAGATTAGTCATTACCCTGTATAAGATCAGATCTCTGATTGCTACAAGCTTGGAATCGCCCCTACCACTACTGTTCGATAGTTAATTATGTGGAGCGATAGAACCCCTGACAGTGGCAGCAAAACCAAGGGCCCGGCCGATAGCCCCCGTCCAGCCTGGTAGAGAGTGGATTCTTCAAAATCACCTTTAATAATCAAGGTGATTAGATCCATATGCCATTGGGCTTTTTTCGCAACCTTACCGTCATCGCAGTGATAATATATTGATGACAAGATAGCCGGTTATAAAGGCGCACTGAACCTGGTGCCATGAGAATTGTCCGTATCAGGGGACAAACCAAAGAATTACCACCATGCATATATTCTTTATATCAGCATACCCAATGCCCATGCCCATGTTCATGCGCGCTAGAGTCGTCTGACATCCGAATCATGCAAACACGACAATAAAACCAGCCACTATGAACTTGCTGCCAATCAACCAGACCTTGCATGACCTTAGCCCTCTGTTATTGAGGAAAGGATTGAAGGGAGCACCGGACTGGCGGCAGTCGCACCCTTCGGGAAGCCGGAATTATACGAGGAACAACCTATGAGAAACCTAACTTTTGTTTCTTTTCTTTTTACCATACTCCTCATGACTCCGCCGCTTACAGCCGGCACCTACCCAATGGCACCGGCACTCGATGTGGATGAGTGGATCAATGGTGACGGAGTCACTCTGGACGATCTAAAAGGTAAAGTCGTGGTCATCGATTTTTTCCAGATGTGGTGTCCAGGGTGCAATGATTTCTCGATCCCGTTAGTGGCGTACTGGGAACAGCGCTTTGCCGAGGAAATTGCCGCCGGCCAACTCGTCATGTTGAGTATACACACGGTTTTTGAGGGTCACGATTACCAACGCACAGAACGCTTGATCCCCTACTTAAAAAAGAAGGGTATCAATCATCTGGTTGGAGTTGATCGGCACCAAGGTAACGATCCGACACCGCAAACGATGAAGCTGTTCCGCACCCGCGGGACACCGGAGATGGCTATCCTGGATAAGCAGGGGCGTATTCGTTTCCAACGTTTCGGCGGCTTCGATGCCGAGACGGCAACGACGCTGATACATGACCTCCTCCAGGAATCGGTTGACTAATAAAGTAGTGGATGCTGATCATTTCGTAGCACAGCTCATTTGAGCACCAACCTCTTGCACCTCGACCCCGAACGGTAAATCTTTTCCTGATAACACACATTATTCAGCCAATTAATCGGTGACTTGGTGATAGTAAGATGTATAAGTAAATCGCGAATGATTTTTTACGTCCGCAAATGAATGCAAACATTTTATTTGCTGTGCAACAGGGTGCAACAAAGACCTGAACCTACCGCCTCCATACAGGACAGTCAAAAACACTAAATTTGCGTTCATTTGCGGATATGTTGGATTTGCGTCGATTCGCGGCTTGCTTTTACAACACTCATGGTGAGGGAAATGATGTGTATACTAATGAAAACCTCCTCACTTTTTTAGTCATTGCAATATCACTGTCTTAAACTATTGTTTAAGAAATCCTACTTGCCTGTTAAACGATTCGGGATCCTCGTTTATCCTATTGTCCCGGGTACATGTTAAATAAGTATTTCGTCTATTTTTTATCTGACTATGTGTAAATATCAATACGAGTATTTAATATGAACTTGGAAAGGGTAACTTTTGGTTTTTTTATCATTCTTTCATTGACCTTTAATTTTGTTTTTGTGATTGGCCACATCGATAATCCCTCACATCACAATGTATGGATACTCACAATAGCGATTTTGGTGAGCCTTATTGCAACCGGCTTAAAGCTTGGGGACCGCTCCCAGGTCGGTGCGTTACTGTTGGCAGCCGGTCTGGTAGCGGATCTTCTCCTGATTACAGCCCGAATATTTTGGGTGGTTTTTGAGAGCGACACAGAGATGGGTCCAGGCCCGGAATCCATGGTTATGATCGTTTCACTGGCAAGTGGCGCTCTGTTGGCGAATATCGTTTCCGTTGTCATCCTTATCGGAGACACACTGATGTCCCGCCGTTGAGGTTCAATTAATGGCGGCAACCTCAGAACTGGATCGGGTTTCCATGCTAGTCCTGCGCTATATGCGCAGACCGATATTTGTGCTTATCCTTGTTTATGCGGTCGGAATAACGGGCATGGCTCTCATTCCGGGAAAATCCGCGGACGGCAATACCGAGTACATGAGTTTGTTTCATGCGTTCTATTTTTTCACTTATACCGCCACGACCACCGGATTCGGGGAGATCCCGAATGAGTTTACCGATGAACAACGTCTATGGGCCATATTCTGTCTGTAATATAGGTGTCATAGCATGGCTCTACGCAATCGGTTCTATTATCGGATTAATAAGAAATACACACTTTGTTCAGGCTTTGAGTGAATATCGATTTTCGAGAATTGTGAAACAAATATCCGATCCCTTTTTTATCATATGCGGTTTCGGTGATACTGGCAGTCTCTTGGCGCGCGGTTTAAGTGATCACCATCTCATCGGTGTTGTAATTGACCGGGATCCAGAACGCATAAAGGCTCTTTCCTTGCGGGATTACAACATCAAAATGCCCGGTTTGTGCGGTGATTCCAGCGCACCTAAACATTTGGTGGATGCAGGTATCAAACACCAGCAATGCAAGGCTGTGATCGCATTAACCGGCGACGAGGAGGTCAACCTCAAAATCACTGTAATGGCCCGGTTTATGAACCCCGATGTTCATATTATTTGTCGCTCAACTTCGCCCAAACATGAAGAGCATCTTTCGCCACTACATAACGTCACCATAATAAATCCATTTGAAATA
Source organism: Candidatus Thiodiazotropha endolucinida (assembly GCF_001715975.1). Lineage (GTDB taxonomy): Bacteria > Pseudomonadota > Gammaproteobacteria > Chromatiales > Chromatiaceae > Thiodiazotropha > Thiodiazotropha endolucinida. Next base: position 41,550 of record NZ_MARB01000023.1, read on the forward strand.
TTCGCTCAGCTGCTGAGCATGGCAATCACAGCCCCGAGACTACATAATCTTAACAGCTGGCTGGTAAGGGCGAAGGGCGTTCAACTCGGCAAACCTCTCAAGGCTCCTAATGACAAGTGGATATTATGCGGCTATGGACGCATGGGAAAGTGGCTGCATCAGTACATGAAGTTAAATGATATTAATCCCCTTATCATCGATCCAAATATGGACAAGGCGCCGGATGATGGATCGTTCATTAATGGATATGCTGATCACGGTACGCTGAAAAAAGCAGGCCTTGCCAATACAAACGGAATTGTCGCGGGTACTGACAGTGACTCAGATAACCTGAACATTCTGATGAGTGCGCAGGTAATGAATCCGACAGTGTTCACCATTGTGCGCCAAAATCATCATGAGAATCAGCTTGCATTCGACGCGGCCCACGCGGATTTGATATTGCAATCCAGCCTGACTACCGCCCGCCGAATATTGAAATATTTAATCTCTCCGCATATTCAACAATTGATTGAATATTTATACGAACAGGGAGAGCATCTCACAAACGAGATCAGTGGTAAGTTAAAAACTATCATTGGCAATAGAAAACCACACCTCTGGTGTATCACGCTGGATAGGGCGCAAGCACTGGCTATGGTGGATTTCAGTGAACAGGGTCAAAAAATAATATTGGGGAACCTGTTGCACCACCCCTCTGACAGGAACGAAATCCTTACCTGTATACCGTTGATGATTTTCAGGGATGGGCAATCCAGTATGCTGCCAAGTCTCGATGAGTCGGTATGTCCGGGAGACAGGATCCTGTTTTGCGGTACAGAGCAGAGTGAGCGTTTACTCAGGTCAACATTAAACAACGCTTACGCACTTCACTACCTGGTGACGGGTGAGGAACAAGCCAGGGGGTACTTCTTTCGCTGGCTGGAAAATAAACAAAAGGACAGACAAACTCAACCACATGATTAATAGTTGATTAGTGCCGTTCGGATCCACAGCCAAGACGATAAAATCCGAATGTTAAATAAAATAAACAAATATCTCTGAAGGCTTATTCCTACGAAGACTAAAGAACAGGTCGGCTAGATCGCAAGCAGAAAGCGAAGTAGAAAGCGATGATAATATGGCACCGCCGCAGGCAATGCATATCTCGATGTCGATCCTGAATACCCGTTTCAGGCTTTGTGCCCAACTCATCGAGGCTCGGCGTTCGGCAGTGGTTCACTCTTGCTTTTCATCCATGGCTTTTGCTTGTTGCCCTCACCCTGCTTTGTGGACCAGAGAGCGGATACCCATTCGTCCGATGCAGCAACCTAAGACAATACCCAGTAACCATTGCCACTACACCCATCTATTGGCACGGTAGCCCAAGGATCTTCGTCACCCTACCAACTCGGTCGACTAATGAGCAACGCCTCAGCACTTGCGACATCAAGCGGTTTGGAAAAGTAAAATCCCTGGGCCATCGGACACTGCAAGGCACGCAGCAATGTCAACTGATCGATACTCTCCACACCCTCCGCTGTCACATTGATCTTCAACGTGCGCGCGAGTGCGATGATGGTACGGACGATCTCAAAGCCATTACTATCGGTATCCATCTGGCTGACAAAAGAGCGATCGATCTTGAGCGTATCCACCGGGATACTGTGTAGATAACTTAACGAGGAGTAGCCCGTACCAAAGTCGTCCATCGCCAGACCGATTCCATGTTCGTACAACGCCTCGACGAACTGTGACGCATCCTCGGTGTTTTCCATGATCAAGTTCTCGGTGATCTCGAGCTTCAGACAAGCGGGCTTCAGCGCGTACTCGTGCAGCATTTTTTTAATCTGGTCGGCCAAGTCACTCTCAACGAACTGCTTGGCGGATATGTTCACGCTGATGGTCAGGTCAGGCAGAAGCAGGCGATGCTGCCATTCGCGCAGCTGGGCGCAGGCGAGTTTAAGTACATAGCGCCCCATCGCATTTATTAATCCGGTCTCTTCTACAAGTGGGATGAACTCGCAGGGCAAGACCAGCCCCTTTTCTGGGTGCTGCCAACGCACCAGCGCCTCGAAACCTTCAATGCGGCCACTCTCCAGCGACACAATCGGCTGATAGAAAACGGTCAGCTCCTCATGCGCCAATGCGCGCCTCAGGTCATTCTCCAGGTGCAACTGCTGCAGCGCATCCATATGCATCGTTCCTTTGAACAACTCCACGTAGCCGCGACCATGCGCCTTGGCACGAAACATCGCCGTATCCGCGTTGTGGATCAGGCTCTCCGCCGAGTCGGCATCATTACTCCCCAAGGCAATACCGATGCTAGCTGTGGTGAACACCTCGTCACCACTCAGCCGGTAGGTCTGTTCGACGCGTTGAGCGATGCGCTTGGCGATCTGCATAGCCTCATCTTCACGGTCGATGCCGTCGAGGACCACCCCAAACTCATCGCCACCAAAACGGCACACAGTATCGCCATCGCGTAAGCTATCGAGCAAGCGATCAGCGACCGATTTCAACAGCTCGTCACCTACCGTGTGACCAAGGCTGTCATTGACAACCTTAAAACGATCGAGATCAAGAAAAAGCACTGCGAACAGGTAGTTGTCACAGCGGCGTGCCCGTTCCAGACATCGACTCAGACGATCCATGAACAATGCGCGATTGGGTAGTCCGGTCAGAACGTCGTGTAACGCATCGTGATGCAGCTGCTGTTCGGCTCGTTTGCGCTCATGAATGTCGGTCAGTGAGCCTGCCATCCGATAGGCGACTCCATCAGAGTACCGTACCGCCAGACCGCGAATCATCATCCATCGAAAATCGCTGTCGTTGTTGTTGAGCATTCGACATTCGCACTCCAGATGCGGCGTACCGCCACTCAGGTGACTGTCTATGGCCGCACGCAATAACCCTACATCACCTTCGTGCACTAGGCCAAACGCCGCATCCAATGTATCGTCGAGATCTCCTTCGGCGAAGCCCAACATCGCTTTAAGCCGCGGTGAGTAGTAGACCGTATTAGTCTCCAAATTCCAGTCCCATAGCCCGTCGTTGACTGCTTTAGCCGCCAGTGCATAGCGTTCCTCGCTCAGCGCCAGGGCCTGCTCCGCCTTACGTCGCTGTTCGATGTGATGCCACTCACGCAATACCCGGTCGGCAGTACGAGGCATGCCACCCATGGTGGCGTCCGATTTGACGATATAGTCGATCGCTCCGGCTCGCATGGATTCGACCGCCAGATGCTCGTCGCCATGCCCGGTCATGATGACCACCGGGCAAACAGACGCGGTATTGGATTGTACCTGCAACAGCTCAACCCCCTCACCGTCAGGTAGGCGGTAGTCAGCAATCACCAGTGCGGGTACATGATGCTCAAGGGTGTCGCGCGCCTCCCGAAGCGTGCGTACCACGTCGATCACATAGCCCTCGGGATGCGATTCAAAGGCGCGACGGATCAGCAGTGCATGCGCCTCGTCGTCCTCGATCAGCAGGATAGTCTTGGCATCCGCACTGACCACCTGTGTGCTGGGAGTTGACATCCCTAGCTCTTCTTGGCTAACCAGGGGCTTTGATTCCAAGCGAGCCAGTAATAACCGATTTCATCCATTAGCTCGGAGAACTTTTCGTAATCCAGTGGCTTGGTGACATAACTGTTGGCGTTATGCTCGTATGCGTTTGCCACGTCGCGCTCAGCCCGGGAGGTCGTCAGGATGACTACCGGTATGCGTTTCAACTCCTCAGACTGTTTAATCTGCCGCAGCACCTCGAGACCGTCGTATTTCGGCAAGCGCAAATCCAGCAAGACCAGATTCACCTGCTGGTGTGATTGCTGATCAATGTATGCACCACGCCCAAACAGGTAGTCGAGTGCTGCCTCGCCGTCGGTGACATGATGCACGACATTGGCGACGCGATGATGCTCTAGGTTGCGCATCACCAATTCGGCATGCGCGTCGTTGTCCTCCACAAGGAGTACGTCCAATGGTTCACCTTTCCCCGGCATATCAATCATGTCGCCTCCTCAACGGGTTTGGGCAGAGAGAAACTGAAACGGCTGCCTTGTCCGTTGCCGTCGGACTCGAGCCAGATTCTGCCACCGTGCACATCTACGATGCGCTTCACCAGTGATAGACCGATACCGGTACCCTCGGTAGTCGGATCCAGGCGGTCGAACAGCCCGAAAACCTTTTCATGATAGCGCGGATCGATTCCAGGGCCATTGTCACTGACATGGCAGATCACCTCACCTTTACGGTCCTCAAAGCTGATTTCGATGCGCGGCCGCTCGGTCGTACTGACGAACTTGGCCGCATTGTCGATCAGATTCAGCACCACCTCTAATAGACGCTTGCGGTCACCGTATACACGTGGCGGGTCCGGCGCTACAGAGACTTCGACCCGATTTCCATCGATACGACCGGCGACCATCGCCACCACCTCGTCCACCAGCTCACCGAGATCGACCCATTCCGACGGGTTGACGATCCGACCGATCCGCGATAGCTCCAGCAACTCATCGAGCAGTGTCTGCATCGTATCGGCCGCAGTGGCGATCTGTCGAAGATCCTGATCGACGCGTTCATGGTCACCCTGTTTCAGATCGGTCTCGAGCAGGCCGATAAATCCGCTGATTGTGATCAGCGGGCTCTTCAGGTCGTGTGAAACAGTATAGGTGAATCGTTCCAGCTCTGCATTTTTGCTCTCGAGCTCATCGATCAGCTCGGCACGTTCCTTGGCCTGCCGCCCGAGCTGATCACGCGACTCGCGCAGCGACTCGGTGTACTGATGCGATTTGTACAACAAGGCATCGAGTGCCTCCTTGATGCTGCGGATCTCAGCACTCGCTCCACGATCGAGAGGCGGTAACGGACTCAGCGTGGCGATATCGCGCTCTCGCACATGCTCGCTGATCTCTTTGAGCGGTCTGAGCAGGCGCGTTATCTGCCACGACAATAATCCGAGCAGCACCAGCAGGAGGGCCAGTTCCTCGATCAGTCGGGTGCGAACATCGTCGCGCAGATCGCGAAAAAAATCGTCGCTGCCAAAAACTCGGGCGATCGCAATCAGTTCCCGGCTGGGCCCACCGTATACAGGCACCTCGGTGACGAAACAAGTAGCACAGGCGGCATACCCGCGTGCCAGACTGATCTGTTCCGGCGGCAGTCTGACAACATCCGGGTCGAATTCGAGTTCGATCCGAACGATGAACGCCGTCTGAGTCGCCGGGTGCTGGAACAGCAGCGCACGATCCATGACCTTGACCACGGCATCGATCTGGTGCGCATCCATGCCCGGCGCCAGCACATCACCAAGCAGATTGGCCAGTGCCTGGCTCTGGAACCTGGCGTTGCTCTGCGCATCGATACGCAACTGGGGTTCAAGCACATGGGTCCAATAGAAGATGCCAAATCCCGTCAGTATCGCGACAAGCAAACCGGTCAGCAGCGTAATCCGCGTATGCAGATAGGCGCCGAACCACAATTTACGCTCAGTCGTCATAATGTTTTGGCAATACGCAGGAAGAATGGCTTAAGGCGCACACCGCCGGCATCCAGCGCCCGCATGTTCACGAACGGCAGGATCCGGTCACCCACCCAGATGCCGCCTGATGCGCCCTGTTCGACATCACCCTTGTGCGGCGAGATCACCAGCACACCGGCATCCCGGCCGAATGCCAGTATCCTGGCCAGCGCCTCCGCGGGAAGACGTTCGGTGACAAACATCCCGGCCGGTCGCGCATCACGGTACTCAGCGAGCGCCTCGACACTGACGGTACGCACCCGAACCGGCAGATCACGAATGTGGCCGACCTCAGCGAGTCCGGCGGCGAGGTGTTCCACCTCCTGTTCGGCATCCCAATGGACCAACAGCAGTAACAACGCACCGTCCTTGTCAGTCTTATCTGCAATATCCAGATCCGCTGCGAGGAAGCTGGGGAACAGGTCTATGCCGGCATTGATGCGCAACGACTCGACCTCACGCGCCCCCAGACCGGCCGACCACAGCCATAGCACAATGGCGATACCCAGGAGTCGTTCGTTTGGAGACATGCTACTCAATGCCGAATAAACCTCAGAAAGCGATCTCGCCCTGCAACCACCACTGGCGACCACGCTGAGGATAGTCTTCCGGATAGGTACCGGGTGGTGCCGGATAGGCATAGTCCTCGTCGAATAGATTGCGCACACCTGCGCGCAGTGTCATGCCGCTCTGCCCTACATTGACGAAACTGGCGATGAGATCGACGATCTGATAATCCTCCAGTGCCGCGCGCGGGTCACCGGCGCCGCGCGCGCGGTCACCGACATAGCGGTAGTGGGCATCCAGCAACACCCCCGGGGACAGGCGATAGTGCACACCGAGATTCGCCAGCCAGTCCGGGGCGCCAGTCAGATCATTGCCGGTGTCTCTGTCCTCGGTGTCTGTGTACGAGGTATTGGCATGCATGGAAAGAGCCTTCGAAACGGCGTGCTCGATTTCCAGCTCCAGCCCGCGCAGACGCGCATCGCCGCCGTTGGTATAGGTACCGGAAACGACCGAGATCAGGTCATTGAGCTCGCTGTAGTACAGCGTCGCACGCACGGTCGTGTCGGCCCCCTTGAAGATGTAGCCGAGTTCATGGTTCGTGCTGTCGGTGTTTTCAATATTAGGATTGCCCCGAAGGATCTGATTGGGCCTTGTGTACTGTTCGACAAAAGTCGGCGGACGGAAGGCCTTGGCGTACTGGGCCTTGAGGATGTGCTGGCTGGACAGGCGCCACACCGCGGCCAAGCGCGGGCTGAATGCATTGCCGGCGTCATTGTAATCATCGTAACGCAGGCCGGTAGTGATCATGGCGTCGTCACTCAGACGAAACTGATCCTGCAGCGCCAGGCTCAGGTGATGGCGATCCTTCTCCGGCAGGAGAAAGTCGACGGGCCCGGTGAAGCTACCGCCACTTCTGGCCTCCCTGATCTCGCTCTTGCGGTATTGCAGGTCGATCAGCAACTCGTGCCGCTGCCCGACCCGTCCTTCAAGTTGTACGCCACCGTACCTCTGCCGCTCCTCATAAACGGTGTTGGCTTGCACAGTACCCAATACCGGAAGGATTGTGAGGATCGCCTCATCCACGTCCTGCTTATGGCGCAGCCAGCCGAGACGCAGGGTTGCATCCCAGCCACTGTTAAGAGCGAATCCCTGGTGCAGGTCGACCGCCGTATTGACGTGCTGCAACTGTAACCGGTCATCCGGCGCCGGCAATGTGTTGTTGATCCCGAATTGCTCACCGTGCCTGTTCTCGATGTGCTGCGCACTCAGGCCGAAGTCGCGGTGATCCAGCTCTAGGATCGCCGCGTGTGAATCACGGGCATCATTGACTGGGCCCGGTGCGTTGGTTAGCGCGGGGGTGAGTCCGTCAGGTCCCGAAATGACATCACCGGCCGCCATGTCTTCGGCGAAGACATTCAGATTCAGGCGCCAATCGCTCCCTTCGCCTGCCCACGCCAGCGCGGCCCCGCCGCTATAACGTTCATCCTCGCCGACACGCACGAATGCCCGATTATCGTCTTTGCGTGTAATCACGTTGATCACACCTGTGTAGGCATACTCACCGTGCACCGCGGAGCCCGGTCCACGGATCACCTCGATGCGCTCGACCAGCTCAACTGGCAGACTCATGACCGGCCGCACCCCGCCATGGAGGTTTGTATTCTGCGCAATACCGTTGACCAATACCTTGAAGTTGCCGGACGAAAAAATGAATCCGGTGCCGCGTATCATCAGTGTGCGCTCACCCTGCGCTCCGACGTACGGCTCGATCCCCGGCACCTCGGTCAGCGCCTCCCAGACATTGCTCTTACCGCTGGATACCAGGTGATCGCCATCGAGTACCGTCACCATGCCGGGGACGTAATCGGCATTCAGGCGCGTCTTGGTCGCGATCTCTGTGTACCTGTCGACGATCGCGAGCAGGCGTTGCAGATCAGGATCCGTACCATGCCCTGCACCATCCGCTGTCGACCAGTCCGATGGCGAAGCCTGGTCTGCGCTGGCGTTCGACAAGGCCAGCAACAGTAGACCGTTGAGTAACGACAAAAGGTGTTTTCTGATTGTCTGTTCCGACATTTGAGTGCGTCCTCAATTGATGGAGCAACAAAGCAATGCGCCATGGCGCTGTTCCTAGTGGAGAATCCCCGCGCCCATTTCATCGGGCTGAAAATAAGATTTCTAAACTCCCTGATCTCTAAGAGTTTACCACTCGATATTATCTCAAGGCATCGTAACTAGGATGCTCCTTCTCGGCCTTGACAACGGTGATAATGCTGTACCGGCCGCTGCCGCTCCGGCTATATTCGCTTGGTGGAACATGTCGCCGACTTGCGTACCAGCGAGATGACGTGTATTAGGAAGAATAAACGCCCTTTTCACCCAGGTCCAGCGGCAGTTTACAGCTACTGGCCTACCTGGCAGCCCCCCGCCCGATCGACGCGTGGTCCCTCTGTGAAATGAGATGGTCGCGGCCGTCGTTGACGTCGCCGATGGTGATTGTTCTGCTTGAGACTACAGGCTTGAGTGTTGAACAGGTCGCCGATGCCTGCGGCTATAACATCCAGACAGGCGCGGATGGGTATCACGCGTTAGTAAGAATGGCGCAATTGGCATATCAACCAAGGTATCCAGTAAACACCGAAAAAAAATAAGGCATATAGCACGTAACAAACACCGGGCTCTGACGAGGTTTAAGCATCTCCACGCTTCAGGAAATACAGTAAAATAGGGGTCAGATTAATATCCCCTAATATTAGAAACGATTTTTCTCTGAATCCCTGTTTCCCCATGTGTGAATATTCACCTTCGTGCAGATAAATTTGTCATCCTGATCTATACTCGCTCGCAAAAAGGAGATCGATTCATGCAACGCTATGTTTACATCTTACTGTCATTGATCTTGTCAACCACATACGGTTATGCGGGCGATATGCCGGGCAGCAGTGATCATCCCAAACTTCCACGTGTGGCTGGTTCGGAAATCCTAGGCTATGATTACAACGACTACGATGCCGCCAATTTTCTGAAAGCGGATACGGGTAAAAAAATAACAGTAGTGAACCCGGAAGGAAAACGGACGCGTATTCTCTACCTGGCAAAACCGGGAGATAAGCCGCTGGTGGTGCAGAAAAACTATGCTGTTGCCTTAAGTGAATTGGGGAATGCCAACGAGATATACAGTTGTAAAAACAAAGGATGTAAAAGCAATCTGTTTGCAAACACACTGTGGTCGCGGCATACCATGATTCCAACCAAGGGATTAACCCATCCTTTTTATTTATTGGGATTCTCACACAATTTCACATCGCCCACATATCGCTATAGCGACGTGACAACAGACAGTGCCAGATACCATGTTGGTGTGTTTTCCGCTGTTATCGCCGCGAACAACTCCAATAAAAATTTCCAGCAACGGACCGTGATGCTGGTTGAAATTCTGGAAGTCAGCAATTTCGAGGCGACACTGGAGTTCGTCGACGCATCCGAAATGCAACAACAGATTGTAGAGTCTGGGCACGTGGCCCTGTACGGCATCCAATTCGACCATGACAAAGCGACGTTACGCCCGGAGTCCAAAGAAACGATTACCGAGATAGTGAAGGCACTACAATCGGACCAGACCCTGCAACTCTACGTGGTAGGCCACACTGACGATGTCGGAAGCCTGGCATACAACCAGAATCTTTCCCTGAAACGTGCCAAAACCGTCGTTGAGGAATTAGTCGGCGCCGGCATCGAAAGCGGCAGACTCACCGCGCTTGGCGTGGGACCCGCAGCACCGGTGAGCAGTAATGACAAGGAAGCCGGACGAGCAAAGAACCGGCGGGTCGAATTGGTAAAGCGTAGATAAGCTGAACCCATTGAGCTGCATATTTTACCGGTGTTATCGGTGACTGCTGAGACATAGTCATTGGGCAACGCAGGAGGTTGGCTATGTTGCCCGCCAAGAGGGGCGCATGGGAAGCCTGGTAACCGTCAAGATCCGATTCCAAGGATTCGAGACTCACACCCGTAGCCGGACACTGCCGACACCGACCGCGGTGGACCTGGAGATCTTCCGACAGGCCTGGGCACTCTACCGGGTCGAAGATTGGGAAGGGCGACCGGTGAGACTGATTGGGCTGGGCATAGGCGTGTGAGAGAGTGATGCTTATCACCTGGCGAACCAAGGCGACCTGTTCGACGAGATGACTTCCGAGCTCGGCCCCAAACAGGATAGCCTTTACGCAACTGTATTGGTCAAGTCTTTTTGGCCACGGTTTTATATGCATTCCAATACTGTTGCTCAACTACCCTCGGCGCCAATCCGTCATTGTGAGTATGTGGCCTGAATTGGCTATGGTATCCAATGATATATTCAGTAATGTGGTACTTCACTTCCTCAATCGTGCGATAACCAGCCTCAGGCATGCAAATAGTGACTGTCCCGGTTTATGGTTTATGGTTTATGGTTTATGGTTTATGGGTTTATGGTTTATGGGTTTATGGGTTTATGGGTTTATGGGTTTATGGTTTATGGGTTTATGAGAGAAAGTGCTGCAATTGAGCATGACTGGCCCGCGTTAAGGGGCCAGTCATGTTACAAACAAAGTATCCAGAATTGTTGCACTCACTATGTATACTTATACATTTCTCCAACACTTCCAACAATTTTTGGATCGGGAGGTATGGCAATCTCCTTATTCTTATCCGCATATGGCAAGCTGTTGAGGACATAACGCATACAATTCAGGCGGGCTCGCTTTTTACCATCAGATCGAATGATTGTCCATGGCGCCCAAGGAACATCCGTTTTTTCAAACATGATATTCTTCGCTTCGGTAAACTCGTCCCAACGCTTTAAGCCATCCTGGTCTACTGGGCTTAACTTCCACTGTTTGAGGCGATCGGTTTCACGTGATTTAAAGCGCCGGAACTGTTCTTCTCTACTGACGGAAAACCAGAATTTGTATAATCGAATACCGTCATCGACAAGCATATGTTCGAAGATCGGAGCCTGCTTCAGGAACATCTTGTGCTGTTCCGTGGTACAAAATCCCATTACCGGTTCGACAACACCGCGATTGTACCAGGAGCGATCGTAGAGAGTGATTTCTCCCTTAGTAGGCAGTGTACTGATATAACGCTGGAAGTACCACTGGCCGAGTTCCCTTTCACTGGGTATGGTCAGAGCGATAACATGAGCCTGCCGGGGGTTCATATGTTCCATGAAACGTTTGATCGTGCCTCCTTTCCCACCGGCATCCCTGCCCTCAAAGATCATTACAATGCGCTCTCCGGTATCCCTCACCCACTTTTGCAGTTTCAGCAGTTCCACTTGAAGCTCTGCTTTTTCCTTTTCATACTCTTCACGACCCATTTTTTTTCATAGGGATACTGGGGGCCGATGAGCTGCTTCTTCTTGGATGCGTTTACCTTATCAACGATATGCTTGGGAACGCCTTTGTCTAATGCGGATGGTTGAAATCTTATGTTCGCCATGTTTGCCTCCCATTTTCGGGTTATTGAATTATTTGTGTTTTCAATCCAGTCTTATATCTCAGGTCGACTATTTTGTTTTACTCCATCCCTGAATTGATTCAATACTTCAATGTAACTTCATTTTTCAGGTAGCGTTGATCCATACGGGTTCCGCAGGAGATCAGAACTGTCTTGATACCCATGTAATTTAAGGGTAATGGCGATACGATGAAACAGTATCCTGTTCTCGGATATAATCTGGCGTCCCCGGTCGTACAGCCCGGCTGCGGTTTGTGGATAGCCGCAACAGCGATAACCGGGTGGCATGACTGTCTCCGCACCCACTTCACGAAGTATGGCCAGTGTGGCTATGCCGACTTCACTGAACAACCGCTCAGAGCCGCAGTCGGGAAAATAGAAATTCGCATAATTTTCCTCAGACAGCTTACCAGGATTGTGCAGTATCGGTACTGAATCAGTGCCATCAAGCCTCAATGGATTGCGCAGTGTCTGCTAATGCGAAGTATAAGGAGAATGACCACAACCACCCTGCATATAAGCAGAAAACTGGAGGCAGGATACACCGGAAATAACCTTCCATCCAGCCTCAATCGATTCAACAGCCCGTATTTCCGGTTGAATCTACCCCCTCACACTGACTTCCCGGCCTTCCTGCTGAATTGGGACAACATGCCACCAGGTAACCTATCCTTCAGTTGCTGTGCCGTGTAGACCGGTTTGCCGCTGATCTTCCCAGGCCCGTTTGGATAACGGGCTCTTGAACCATGCATAGAAGCCACTCGGATGGACATTGAGCACCCGGTACATCGTTGCTACCCGAAATTCATGGCTCAGTTACAAAATCTACTACTTTATTCTGTAGCCAATATTTGGTAGAGAAGTGTCAGTTCCTGTCGGTGACGTTCATAAGGTGGGCTGTGTGGCGACCGGTCCGTGAACGCAGCTTGCCGCGCTGTTAACCCTGATCCCCAACCTGTCGGATTAAATCTGTATTTCTGGCCTTCATGGATTACTGCCAGGTATAGACCGCGCCTGCACCAGGCGCTGAATTGTCTGCCTCGCCACCGGTTGCGCTGCTGTCTTCTTCAGGAGCACCTACCACCAGAGTATCCCCAGAGATCGCTACACTGGCGCCAAACTGATCACCCCCATCAGTATGGACCGCCTCGAGATAAACCTGCTGACTCCGCACCCCGGCATGCAGGCTGAACCCGGATTCTTTCGCGACCTGGGCAAACCGATCATCGTCTTCCCAGGCCGGGAGGGTCTGCAGCGTGAACACTTTACGTCCTTGCTGCGGCCCGATGGTGATACGGTAGCTGACCGAACAGCCCAATTCCTGTTACATCGGATCTTCGTCGCCCTCTTCCAGGTTCAGGTAACTGTTTTCTTCATCCCGTTACAGGATGCCTTCACGCTCCAGAAATCCGGCCACACGGTGGCTGATCGGATGCACCAACGCCACCAATCACTGCTGGTTGGGCGCGTTGGTACGATGAAACCGTGTTTTACCGTATTTTGTTTCGGTGTAGACACCGTCAAGGAAGAGCATGTGGAAATGCACGTTCAAATTGAGCGCACTGCCGAATCGCTGGATCAATGTCACCGCACCGGTCTGTGCAGTTTTTCGAGTAAATCCCGACTTCTGAATAAGATGGGCCGATATGGCCCTGTAAACGATCCCCAGCACCCGCCCAATCAGTTGCGGACGGCTGGCGAACAGAAACCGCAATTGAAATGGGAAGCTCAGCATCCACGGACGGGGTTGTTCTGGTAACACCTCATCAACCAGCAGCGCTGCGCTTTCGGCCATGCGTCTTGCGGCATAACGTCCTCCATTCCATGGCGAGCCTAATGTTCTCATATTGTTTTCTATGTATAAAGACTGCGTGCCATAAAAACGTACCCGCCACTTAAGGTAATAGGTGAAGAGACATTACTAGCCGATGAAGAGCCATCGATCGGCGAAGATGCTTTTCCTTCTGTGATCGATTTAACATAGGCTGGTAGCTCAGGTGGAGAGTATCCCCAGTTTGAATTGGCGCAGGAAGGTTTGTTGATAGAAATCTGAGTTTTGTTCGACATTTACTGATGTTCTGTCTCAATATGTGGATGCAACTCCCCCTTTTTATCTACTGCTGGCTGTATAGCTCTCCATCGGGAGATACCTGTCATTGGCCATGGTGCTTGTGATCTTAAATGATCACTAAATGACACCCTGAATCACTAAAAAAATATACCAAAACTGATCTCTTAACGCTCAACCATCCTGGCTTGAGTAAGGATATGTATTGGAGATATCCCCGGTAGGGATTGCTCACAGGGCGGCAAATTTATTTTTGCGCATCTGTTCGGGTTTTTACAATTTTTATCCTCAGTGCGGATTTATGCTTCTTTCATGATCTGAAAATTGAAGGAGAAAAGTCATGTTACAAAGCCCGAAAATGCACTTGGCCCTGATGGGGCTGGTCTCTCTGTCCATGAGTGATTCCCTTGCCGCAGAGCAGCGTGTGGAATTCGGAGTGGTGGCCTCGGCGAATAGCAGTTTTTATGAGGATGCGGGACAGGATTACTACCTCTTGCCGCTTCTGTTGGCGGATTACGATCGTTTCTATCTGCAGGGAATCAATGCCGGGTATCGATTCTTTCAGGGGGAGACCCAGAATCTGGCTGTGGAGGTTCGTCGTACCTTCGATGGTTATGAGAGCGACGATAGTGATGCACTCGAAGGTATGAAAAACCGGGATCAGGCCTGGGAGGCTGGTCTGGTCTATGAGGTGAATCTGCTGGGTGGACAGGCCAAAGCCAAGCTGATGCACGATATTTCCAATACTCATGACGGATTCACTGGCCGGGTTGAGTATGAGCGTTCGTTGCTGAACGGTAAAACCTACATGGTCAACTGGTATGGCGGCTCAGAATTCTGGAGCCGTAAGAAAACCAACTACTACTTTGGTGTGACTCCGGAAGAGTCGACTTCGTCGCGACCAGTCTACACGGCGGATGAGAGTTATAGCCTGTTTGCTGGTGTGAATGCCGTGAAGCGCTTGAATGATAGATACTCGTTGATTGCCAGTGCTGATTATCAATGGATGACGGATGAGATCGATGATAGTCCGTTGACCACCAGGCAGGATCAGTGGACTCTCTATGCCGGCATTTTTTATCAGTTTTAACTCTGTTTTCTAAGGTAGCCAGTTGAAGAGATTGTGGATAAAGAGGATGCGGACAATGAGTGCCAGATTTAACTACCAAGCAAAAAAATATTTTCTGACGGTATTTGCAGGTACCGGAATCTTCTGGAGTGTGGGAGGTGTTATGAGTTTCCAGCCTGATTGGGTGGATTACTATATGCTGCCTATGTTACTCGGGTTGATGGTGCCGGCGATGGTTGCTGTTGTATTGATATGGCGGCAACCGGAGGGCGCGTTGCGTAGGGATTTTAAATGTCGTCTGTTGAGTCTCAGTCTGATCAGGCCTGGTGTGTTTTTGCTCTCCCTGACGTTGATGCCTCTTTCAGTGCTGTTATCGATTGTTGTCTCGCTGGGGTTTGGTGGATCGGTGGAACAGTTTCAGGTCTCAGACTCCTTTTCGTTCAATAGTGGTTTTGTACCGGTTTTACTGCTGCTTTTCCTGGCAGCTCTGTTTGAGGAATTGGGGTGGCGCGGTTATGGATTCGAGAGCCTTGAGAAGGGGCGAAGTTTTCTCTCTGCTTCACTGATATTTGGTCTGCTCTGGTCTGTCTGGCACCTGCCACTGTTATGGGTGAATGACTCATATCAATATGAGATCTATCAGTTGAGCCCCTGGTATGCTGTGAATTTCTACCTCAGTACTGCGGTATTAGGTGTGATCATCAGCTGGATTTGTCATATCAATCAGCGCAGTATCCTGGTGGCGATTCTGTTTCACTTTGTTGTCAATCTATCCCAGGAGATGCTGAGTATGACGCAACAGACAAAGAGTGTTCAGACCGTTGTGCTGATACTCTTTGCTCTGGTGATTATCCGTAACCAGTGGCCGCTATTCATGCGTAAAAGAGAGCTGGTTATTACCAGTACCAGAGATACTGGCTCTGTTGGTCAAAATTGGTTTTAAGGTATTGGCCGGGTGTCATGCCGGTGTAACGTTTGAAATCTTTGATGAAGTGCGCCTGGTCAAAGTAACCACTCCGATAGGCCAGTTCAGTCAGGTTGATGGAGTGGCGTTTCGACAAGGTCTGCCAAAGCTGTTGATGGGTTTGTTTGAACCTCAGGTTGCTTTGAATCTGTTTGTACGACATGCCATAGACTTCCGCATAACGTTTTTGTAGCCAGCGTTCACTCTTTTGGTAGATCTGTGCCTGTTCAGACAGACTCTGCCGAAGGTTTGGAAGCGGGGGTGTGAAACCCTTGGTGGATGTGGTCTGGTGGTTGCTGCCATCTGATGGAGAGAGGTTGCGAATTTCCAGGCGCTGATTACTGATCTGTTGCCACAAGTGTTGTAGAAAGTATCGCTCAACGATCGTGATCAGGGCCTGACCGGTATTGGCGCCTTCCATCTCCTCCAGCATCAGTGTGCTGGTGGTCTGTCCCAGAAGATCTGCAAGTTGCAGGTCCTCCCCGTCAAGTTCTTTGGGAGCGTACTGAAAGAGTTCGTAGAAGGTTATCGGGTAGAGATCAACCTTCAGATTCTTGATCGGTCTGGACTCTCTATTGCTGGCTAGCTGGTAGATATCGAACCATTGACCCAGACCAAGTTTGATGTAAGTGCGTTTGGCAATTTCAACTCCCGGTTCCTGTTTATTGGCGGTTGAGGGTGATTTATTAAGCTGTGCAAAACCGTGCCCCTCGCCACGTATCTCACTCAGGCCACCATAAAACTCGAAGTAGAGTTGGGTCATCACAGTGGGGTAGGCCCGGGTGATCAGTTTGGCTTGCTGCTCGTGCAGGCAGCCTATGGAGTAGGTGTAACAGGCGATATACCGGTCTAGCAGGGGGTGAGTAGGTTTGACTGTGCCATAATCGACCCAGGACTGATGTTGATTCTGCTCGGCAAGTAACTTCAAGTGTTCAGTGTCGGTGCTGGCAGGCATGGCTATAAAAAAGCATAGATCAGGAATACGCCGAATGCAGAAGCTAACAGTCCACCAACCCGGCTATAAGTTTTTGCAATGGATAGTGACCAGGACACCAAACTGCGGAAACCTTTGCGGCCAATTACTGTTAACACAACGGCCGCAATAACCGAGAGCCAGCCAAGGATTTCAATGATTAAGGGAAATTTTGCTTGTGCTGCCTGGCTGATCAGGAGTATTCCCAGGATCAGTCTGCCAATGACAGCCAAGATGTGAAGCCCCGGCCTTTCCTGTTTGTCTTTTAAATAGCCTAAAACAATTTCCGGGCTGAACAGGATAATCAGACCTGCGATCAGTATCAGGGCCCCGAATAAGATTATTACAGAAATCATCGTACGATCATTTAAGCTTTGTATTGGCTGTGGAAGATAGGTTAATAGGCTCTAGCTAAATCCATTCATTAACACAAAATCAAACTTTGCTGACAGTTTCACTATGCCATTGTCAGTGGGGCGAAAATCCGCCAGCACCATCGGGAGGAGTATGCTGGAAATGCGAAGTATAAAAAGAATAACCGCAACACCCCCGCCTATCAAGGTGGCAGAAACCACTTGAGTTATCCCTCTACCCGACCTTAAATCTACTCAACTCCCCGGGTTTCCCGCTGAATCCGCCTGCTTCCACGGCCTTCCTGGTCTTCCGGCTTGGTTCAGACAACAGGCCGCCAGGCGACCTATCCTTGGGCTGCTGTGCCGTGTCGAGAAGTATGAAATCCCAGTGCTATGCAAACCAGTCTGAATCTGGTGAGGCCCGCGTTGCCGGCAGCAACTCGGGTGGTGGCGGTAATGCGCCTCTCTTCATGAGGTGAGCCAGTATCTTGTCGATGATCTGCTGATCCTCGATACTGGCGATCACCCTGGCTTCACCACCACACTTTGGGCACACCGAGACATCGATATTGAATACCCGTTTGAGGCGCTGCGCCCAGGTCATGGCCTGGTGACGCTGTTCGGGTGTTTTGTCTTCGTTTTCCTTTCGGGCACGGCCTTTGCCGCGTTTGGCCCGCGTCACATCAACCCGGTGTTTGCTGTTGGGGGCAAATACGCCATGGAACCGGGTCAGGTTCACTCGGGGTTTTGGAACCAGCGCTGCTGAGAAACAAGAATATTAGAGCGGGTTACGGGATTCGAACCCGTTTTGCCGATTTGGAAACCTCTTTTTGTCATTGGTATCCTGCATGAGTCCATAGAATATCTGCTCAAGCGTTCAGCTTTTTTTTGCGGTATTCTTCACATTGCTTGGATTTAGTATCCCTATTCAATAGGGGAGGAACAGTCCCTGTTGGTATGCTTAATAGGCTAGATTTATTAAATCAACATACGATAGCGCACACACAGAAATGGATAAAATAAGAACCGCTGTGATCGGTGTTGGTTATCTCGGCCGATACCACGCCCAAAAATACGCCGCACTGGACAATTCGGAACTGGTCGCCGTGGTCGATATCGATCCTGATACGGCTGCCAATGTTGCCAAGGAGTGCGACACAGAGGCGTTAACCGACTATCACGAGCTTTTGGACAGGGTGGACGCCGTCAGCGTCGTAGTACCGACTCAGCTTCACCATCAGGTTGCTACAGAATTCCTCGATAGCGGTATCCACGTGCTGCTGGAAAAACCGATAACCGTTACCGTTGCAGAAGCGGATGCACTGATTGAAATTGCCCGACGCAAACAGCGGGTACTTCAGGTGGGGCATCTGGAACGCTTCAACTCCGCGGTACTGGCGCTTGAAGGTGTACTCAAGGATCCGCAATTTATTGAATCCCATCGTCTTGCTCCCTTTACTCTACGTGGCGCCGACGTCAATGTGGTGCTCGATCTGATGATCCACGATATCGATATCATCCAAAATCTGGTGGGTTCTCCCATCGCGTCAATAGATGCCAAGGGGGGGGCGGTATTGACCCAGGAGTACGATATCGCAAATGCCAGGATCAAATTCGAGAATGGCTGCGTAGCAAACGTTACCGCCAGTCGGGTGAGTCTGAAGCCACAGCGCAAAATGCGCATTTTTCAACCTGATGCCTATATCTCGATCGATTTCCAGGACAAGATCCTTAGCATTCATCGCAAGGGCGAAAAGGAGATATTTCCCGGTATTCCTGAAATCATCAGTGAAGAGAGTGTCTTTGCGAATTCCGATGCTATCATGGCCGAGATCCGAGCATTTCTCGATGCTATTAGGAACAATTCCATACCGCCAGTTACCGGCGAGGATGGGCGGGAGGCACTAAAGACGGCAATCGATATTAGCGAGCAGCTCGGCTCTTGATACCACCTGGTGAAGAACATGATCCCAATGGTAGACCTTAAGCAGCAATATCTCGATCTTAAGGAGGAGATCGACAATGGCCTCCTGGCAGGACTGGAAGAAACTAAGTTTATCCTCGGACCTAATGTGCGCGCCTTTGAGGAGGAGTGTGCTGAATACCTGGGCGTAGACCACACTGTTGGCGTCGCCTCCGGTACCGATGCCCTTCATCTGGCGCTGATTGCCGCCGGAGTTGAGAAAGGCGACGAGGTGATAACCACTCCCTTCACCTTCATCGCAACTGCCGAGGCGATCCGTTATGTAGGCGCCACGCCGGTGTTTGTCGATATCGATCCACAATCCTACAACATGGATCTCAACCAGGTAGAGGACGCTATCACCGAAAGGACCCGGGCAATATTGCCCGTCCACATTTTCGGACAACCTGTCGATATGGACACCATCCTGTCACTCGCCGAGAGACACGATCTCCGGGTGATTGAAGATTGTGCGCAGTCATTTGGTGCCCATATTGACGGTAGGCAGACCGGCAACTTCGGCCTGGCCGGCTGCTTCAGTTTCTTTCCCAGTAAAAATCTTGGGGGATACGGGGACGGCGGTCTGGTATCCACCAACTCCGCCGAACTGGCAGAGCACCTTAGAGTATTGCGTAACCATGGCAGTTGGAAACAGTACCATCACTCCGAGATTGGCTTTAACAGCCGCCTTGATGAACTGCAGGCGATAATTTTACGAGCGAAATTGAAACGTATCGACAACTACAACGAGAATAGACGCCGCGTTGCCCACCGTTACAGCGCAGCGCTGGCAGAGATACCAGGGATTAAGCCCCCCTATGAGGATGGGATCGGCCATCACGTCTATCATCAGTACACCCTGCTGGTGGAAAATCGAGATACCATACAGCAGGCTCTACGTGACAACGGGATCGCCTGTGCCATCTACTATCCCATCCCGCTTCACCAGCAGGAGGTTTTTTTCGATGATTGCCAGGGGCTCTCACTTCCGGTCAGTGAGCGGATTTCTCAGCAGTGCCTGTCGCTGCCGGTTTTTCCCGAGTTGAAGGATGCGCAGATCGATCGTATTCTGGATGTTATAAGTAAAGCGGCGAATGGCTAAAAGGTTCTATTTTCAAATTCCACAGTGCGTGTACATCACTATCGAAGAATACTGCGCCGGGATTGCCCCAGAAAGCGGGAAAATATGGTCAACTCCATGACCTCCTCGGCCATGGCAGCGATCTCATGCTTCGCCTCTTCCAATGACAGTCCGGATCGGTAGAGTATCTTGTAGGCATGTTTGATCGCCCTGATGGCTTCCGGACTGAAACCTCGCCGTTCAAGCCCCTTACTGTTGATGCCGTGAGGGTGACCAGGATTTCCTGCCACCATCAGATAGGGTGGCACATCCTTCGAGATGGCGCTCCCCATTCCCGTAAAGGCGTGGTCACCGACAGAGCAGAATTGATGAACCAGGGTGAAACCACTCAATATCACCTGGTTTCCGATGTCAACATGGCCCGCCAGTGAGGCGTTGTTTGAGAAAACCGTCCCGTTACCAACCGTGCAGTCATGGGCAATATGAATATAGGCCATGAGTAGATTGTCATCCCCCACCCGGGTGATCCCGCCGCCGTTAACCGTGCCGCGGTTAATCGTGGCGCATTCACGAATGGTGTTGCGGTCGCCAATCTCCAGCTGTGTCGGCTCTCCCGCGTATTTCAAATCCTGAGGCGCCTCACCGATTGAGGCGAATTGGTAAATGCGGTTCCCTGTTCCGATCCTGGTTGGTCCATTGATGACAACCTGTGGCCCAATCCAGCAATCATCACCTATGACCACATCGGGTCCGATTATTGAGTGGGGTCCAACGGAAACATTGCGACCCAGTTCAGCGCCGGTATCAACAATGGCGGTGGGATGTATGCTCATACTATTGCCTGCTCCATACAATCAGAACTGTATTGGCTACAAAATCAACATGTCCTTTTCTTGCTTATCTGCACTCCCCGACATTTTTCTCGTTATATTTCAGGGGCTAACCAATGGAGAGGTCAATCCACTAAACCAGTAGGGTGATCAAGAATCAGGTCGCCACCTTGAGGCAACCCGAAACGTTGGCAAGGTAATCAGGGCCAATGGAAAGTTTAGGGAGAATAACCGCAACACCCCTGCATATCAAGACAGAAAACTGGAGGCAGGATCTGCAGTATGAGAATTCGTATATGTTTTTTTAACCTGTTTTGGTGGGGCAGGGCCCCACCATTTCGATGAATGAAATCAGAGAATATCCTCATATCACCCTTACCATGACCACTTATTGAGTAAGTACGATTCAACCCGGTAAAGAATCCTCTGATCAATCGATTTCTGTAATCCCTCTGTCTTAGAGCGACATTTGTCACCAGGTCCTAGTTAAACAGTATTCGCATCAAAGCTTTTGGATCGGCACCGTTGGCTGCCGCAATTTGCGCTATGGACATATCCGTATCCCCGACACTGAAACCCGCTGCCTCGAATCTCGCCATCACACCGTCGGCAGGTTCATCGAGGAGTGGGGCAACTTCGGTCAGCGGGGCGCTTTCATAGCTTCGAATCATGCTGATCATCGGATTGCTACCAGTCTGGGTCATCGACGAGCCGATGAAAACAGAGGTCGCCATCGCGACAGCACCGACAATCGTGACAGCCTGTCGCTGCGTAAAATAGTTTTTAAATGCAGGCCAGTGGTTGAGTATGTGCAGAACAATGGCGAAGGCAAAGGCTAGGCCGATCCATTCATGGGCCTGTTCAATGGGATTGTGTACGCCTAAAAACATCAACACGCCGGATATGGCGACAAAAATGCCGGTACCGATAATGATGGGTGTTGACCATTGTCGTGTATTGATTCGGTTCATTGTGTTCCCTAAATCTTTTGTCTGTTTTTCAAAAAAGCTGACGACCCGCCCAGGCGGGTCGTTTTCGTGGTGATGTGCCTGAGAATTAACGCTTGGGCCCGAAAGGTCCGCGCGGCAGGCCGTTGTTCCGGTCTACCTCTATCTGTCGTACCAGCGAGTCGTCTACCGTAACGATATCGACCAGATAGGTCTCCTCGTCCTTCTCACTGATCTGGCCTACCTTGAGTCGATCGTTACCGCGCATGATCAGTCGCGCTTCAACCAGCGTCCTGGCCTGGTCTGAAGTCAGATTCAGATCGCGATCTGCCTTCAACTCACTCTTTTTCATCCGTTTCATCATCATGGTGTGTTTGTCGCCCATGTCTTTACGGTCACAGTTGCCGCGATAATCTCCCCAACCGGCGGTGGCGCCAAAAGCAGTCAGTCCGGTAGTGGCGACGACAACGGAAATAGCGGTGTATTTTGCAATCTTGTTCATGAATTAATCCTCATGTTGTAGTGGGTGTGTCTCTTCGACGATTGCTATTTCACGCCTGAAGTGTGTTCGGAAGTTGTCAGAAAAGGGCCTTTTTGTGACGACATGTGTCAACCGGTCCGGTTGACATAATCGGTCACAAAGTTCCCTACGGTGGCGCGATGAGTTGCGGTAGACTCTCTACCATGGATAAGCAGCCCCACATCCTGGTCGTCGATGACCACGCGGAGATCCGCGAGTTGATCGAGCGTTTTCTCAGCGACCACGGTTATCGCGTCACAACGGCGGCGGACGGCGTCATCATGAAACGGGTGCTGGCCGACGCCGCCATCGACCTGATCGTCCTCGATCTCATGATGCCGGGCGAAGACGGTCTGTCGCTGTGCCGGAATCTCCGTGCCGAATCCGACATTCCGGTGATCATGCTGACGGCGATGGGGGAGGAGACCGATCGTATCGTCGGTCTCGAGATGGGGGCCGACGACTACCTGGCCAAGCCTTTTAATCCAAGAGAGCTGCTGGCTCGCATCAAGGCGATCCTGCGCCGTACCGCTGGCGCACATGAGCGGGTCAATCAGGAGGCGCCGGAGAGACTCGAGTTTCAAGGGTGGACGCTACTGCCGAAAGCACGGGAGCTGATCGATCCGGCACAGACCCTGGTACCGGTCAGCACAGCGGAATTCGCCCTGCTGATGGCGTTCGTCACCCGTCCGGGTCGGGTGCTCAGTCGGGATCAGTTGCTCGATCTGGCGAGAGGGCGGGATTCACGGGCCTTCGACCGCTCCATCGATACCCTGGTCAGTCGCCTGCGCCGCAAGCTCGGCGATCCGCCGAGGAACCCGCAGATTATCAAGACCGTTCGCGGTGGCGGGTATGTTTTCGTCCCCAAGGTAAAGCGCCATGCACCTGTGGCCTGATACGTTGGCGGGGCGCACGCTGTCGCTCCTGATTGCCATGACACTGGTGTTGATCATCGGCAGTGCCTGGCTGCTGCATGACGAACGCCGGGAGCGTTTCGACGAGCGCAATCGATTTCATCTACTGGATCGCGTGGTGACGCTCGCGCGCCTGCTGGAGGATGCGGATGACGAGGAGCGTCTGCGAATCATCGAGCGGGTTGCCGGCAGGGGCGACGATATCGTGCTGGGTGATCAGCCACGAGTGAACTCGCCGTCCAGACACCCGTTGGAACACAGGATCTCACACGAATTGAGACGCCGGCTTCATCTCGACGATAAGTCATCAGTCAGGGTGCGTATCGCCTTCGATGGGCATGAGAGGGGATTCCGCGACGAGCGGGATGGCCGGCATAAGCTGGGGCACCCACGCGATTTCGGCGGTGTCAGCATATCCATCCGCTTGTGGGAGGGGGAGTGGCTCAACGTCCACACAGACAATTTCAAGGGACCGCCGCCCTGGGCGGGCAAGACCCTGCAGTTGTTGGCACTGTTGCTGGTGCTGGTGATTCTCAGTGGCCTCTATATCTCAAGAAGGATGGCGCGCCCGATGGCACAACTCGCCGATGCGGCCAACCGTTTCGGTCTCGGTCAGGCGCAACCGCCTTTGGTGGAGAAGGGACCACGCGAGGTGCGCAATACCGTACGAGCCTTCAACCAGATGCAGGAGCGCCTGCAGAGGCATATCTCCGACCGATCGCAGATGCTGGCCGCAGTCTCACATGACCTGCGTACACCGATCACCACATTGCGGCTCAGGGCCGAATATATCGAAGATGACGAGATGCGGGAGAAGACACTCGCCACCCTGGCTGAAATGGAGTCCATTCTCTCCGCCACCCTTGGCTTTGCACGGGACGAGGCGGCGGACGAAGCCGCCAGATCGACCGATCTGGCTGCCTTGCTGACAAGCCTGTTGGATGACCATGCCGATCTGGGTGGTGATGTGAATTACACAGGCCCCGAAAAATTGGTCTTTCTTTGTCGACCAATCGCACTGAAGCGTGCCTTGAACAACCTCATCGATAATGGGTTGAAGTATGGTGCGTCCGTCGCCGTCAGGCTCAATGAACTCAGTGAGGGGGTCAAAATCGTCATCGATGACGCAGGCCCCGGTATCCCGGAAGAGAGCCTGGAAGCGGTCTTCACTCCTTTCTACCGTTTGGAGGCCTCACGCAATCGCGAAACCGGCGGGACCGGACTTGGGCTCGCTGTGGCGAGAACCATCGTGTATGCCCATGGCGGAAAGCTTAGCCTGATGAATCGACCGGAGGGCGGACTGCGTGCCAAGGTGTGGTTGCCGCACTATAACGGTGAATAACTTCACCCCGGTCCAGCAGTAGCTGACGGATGGTGGTGCGACTTAGTCGGTGGCGTCCGGCATTTGGGCAGCTCACTGGCTTCTGCTTAATGCTTCAGGTGATCGAGAATCTGCTTGATCACTATCGGATCTTTAATACAGGCAATCACCTTCATGGCGCCGCCGCAGGCACTGCAGGTCTCGATGTCGATGTTGAAGGCGTCATTTGAGAGTTAAGAGCGGTACTCAGAGAAAAACGAGAAAGCAGAAAAATGGGGGCGGAGGGAATAATAATAATTACCATTCGCTCCACCCCTTTACTGTTTACTAATGGTGTCTTCCTTTACCTTTTTTGCCTAGCTTCGCTCTCTTTAGGACATCCAGGTCATAGGATAGTCGCTGCTCGTTGTTCAACACCGAGCGCATGTTAACGATATGTGAGTAACGGATACGCATGATGTTCTTCTTAACATCCAGCAGTTCTTCGATTTTGCTGTCAATTGCCGCGGAATTCGGCTGATCGGCAGTAGATAATATGGCGAGTTCCGTCTTTAACGCCTTTACTTTAGATTTCAGGGTCATTTTCGCCTTTGTGAAATCCAAGTGCATCTTATCAATACGAAACCGCTGCTCTGGGGTAAGTGTCGTCTTCCAGTGCGGGCTCAGCAGCTTACTGTGACCACCGTGATGACCATAATGATGCCCATGGTGCATTCCACCCCGATCGCTTCCCATATGCTTTCCATAACCTGCCATGCCAGCAGGTTGCATTCCATACATCCCGCCCATCTGCTTATAGGGATTTGCCATAGCACCGCTTACAGCAAAGATTCCTGTAAATAATATTAGTAAACTAGTGAGAACCTGTGTGTACTGCCGCATCTCTTTCTCCTCCTCTCAAATACTTACTCTCGAGTAATTCCAACTATAGCCTGTAATTGGGAAGGGTAGGATTAGAAAAAGAATAAATAAGAAAAACAAGGACATACATGTACGCCCCAAGTAAGTCAAGAAATTACTGGATCATATTTATTTCCACTTACCCAATGGATGACGGCCTGAGAGAAATACGGTCTTAGACATATATCCGGCTTCTCAATGGTGCGTAATACGCACCGAGCCCTGATGAGATTCAAGAACCCCCTGACATTCGCGGTGTTCGTATTCGCGTTACTACTCGTTACTGCAATTCATTCAAAATAGCCTTGAATGTTTCTGCCCCTTCTCCCTCTATGTACGCATTAGCCGTTGCAATTAATGACTGAATATTGCGCGGATGTATGTTATCCATATGACTTTGCGTGTAGGTGAGTTCAGGCTCGAGCCGATAATATTTGAGTCCTGCTTGTTTCAAGGCAGTCAACTGGCTGTTTGTGACTGTTTGAACGGCATCAAGCACGATGCTCATCAATACACCCCTGCTGTGATCGGCGCCCTCAAGGTCGTCCAGCTTCTCGATCATCCAGGGGGTCGTGCTCCAATTACCATCTACTGGAACGATACCCGTTACCGCATTGCTATTGATGCCTACGCCCGCACCACCTTCATATATTCCCGTTCCAAGGGAAATAACAATTATGTCTTCCAGGCGTGAGGCCATACCTGTTCTTAAGGCTTCCGTAACGCCCCAAGTGGCGGGGTTATTAGACATGGTTCCACCGTCAACTACCCACTTGTTGGCCGCTGCAGACCTGAGGGGATTCTTGCCACCCACATTAGCAATCGGAAAATATGTTGGGGCAGCACTCGTTCCCCTGGCGGCCTCCCATACATAGTAGTTATCGGTAGCAGGGCTATTGGCAGCATCAAACCAGTTAAAAAGATATGGACCAAAGTTATCGCCGCGAACAGGTTTTGATACTTTGTTCTGGCTGTTGTTTACAATATACGAAGTGGTGAACATATGCTTTACACGGTTACCGGCTAAAGATTGCATTTTATTGTGACTACTAACAAGTGATACGTCGGGGCCATACATTTTCTGCATGTAGGGTTCAACTCCGCCGCCGTTACCGTTATCAGCGTAGTAGGTTGCACACTGCTCAACCTTACAGTCCTGAGCCAAGAAGATTTTGCCACCATCATGGCTGTAAATATTTACTATATCTTCGGCGGTGTAAGGGTGACCAGTGGTTTTCCTGGGTGTGGTGAGAGCAGCGGAGATGATGCCGCCGGTAGAGGTTCCTCCTATTACATCGAACAACTGGTAAGACAGTTTCTTTAATGAGGATTCAATATGCTGAATAAATGTCGCGGGAATAACGCCTTTGATTCCCCCTCCATCGATCGCCAAAATGATGATTTTTCCTGCTTGTGGCTCTGCTGTGTCTTGCGCTGCTCTTCCGGCGGTGCTGCAGATGCTTGAAACAATAACGGATAGAAATAGAACAAAAGGCTTTATTGTTTTTTTCATTAGCTTATCCAGAGTTAGCTTAACATGAACCGTTGCTTCCGGCGTGGTTATTAGGGCCTGTTAACACTAATCTAATCGGCCCTGGTAATCGGGTGTTCCGACACAGGAAAGATAACCTCCAATCATTTCAGCAGGCCTTGCAGGCTAGTACCTTTCAACAAGTGGCTCAGAAGGTGCTCTCCGGGGATTTCACCGTTGTACATCGTTTCGCTTGCCTTGATGATCACTCGCACATCGTCCTTTGAAGGGTAAATTTCCGGCGGGGTCTTGTCCGTTATACCTAGTAACTTATAAACAGCCATAATTGCCGAGCGGACCGAATACTCAACGGTGAATACACAATCATCAGGGATCTCGGCGAACTGCCCCAAAAACGCAAGATTTTTGCTTCCTTCAGGAATAACTTCCGGTCGGTCACCTTTGACGCGTGGTAAAAACTGGCTGGTGATATATGGCATCATGCAAGGAATAACTTTGACCGTCTTCATAATAGCGGGAATCTGGTCTTTGGCTCCCCAATGGTAGAGTAGCTCTGTAAGCAGTTCTTCACCGGTACAATCGCTCATCTTCTTTTTCACGAAGTCACCGGTATTGTCTGGAAACAAGCCATAGGCCCAGATAGCCAGTACGTTTTTGTCCGGCTCATCCTTGTGCTGTTTTGGCTGGTAGTCACCGACGGGCTGACTCCTGTATTGAGGTTGCCTGTTGCAGGTTGCACTCATGAGCCAGCTGGAGTCTTTGATCGTCATGATGCCGCCGGTCACAGCTTTGTGGGTATAGGGATCCACGCCGGTAAATTCTTTTAGCAAATCCGCAATCGGCGAGTCTGTCGCAGTAATGGTGAAAGAGACAAACTTGCTTTTGTCGATGTCTGAGCAAAAAACCTCAGGCCTGCCAAAAGCAGGATCTTTTGCAGCAATATTTTTCCACAACTGCCAGCAAGCACCAGGCTCCCGATTCAGAATTGCGGGTTCATTGTTATTGCCTGTGGTGGAATTCTCCACCATCGAGCCGTTGGTAACGAATACCAGATCGTCCGCTGTTGTGACAATTGTTTCGCTTGTCTCTGCAGAGCCACGCAGCAGATGGATAGCGGTCACGGTCTTTTCACCGTTGACGATCTCGAAGTCCAGGTCAGTGACCTGGGTTTTCATATCAAAGTTAACGCCTTTATCCTTGAGCCAGATTTGCAGCGGCAAGACCATGGATTCATATTGGTTGTAGGTGGTAAACAGAATATGTTCCAGCCTGCTCATCGTCGGCATCAGGTGCATGAATCGCTGCATATAGCGCCGCATCTCGACTACCGAGTGCCATCTCTCCATGGCAAACATCGACGTCCAGAAATACCACATATTGGTTTTAAAATAAGAGTCCGAAAAAAACTCTTCCACGGTTGTTGCACCCAGTTCTTCTTCAGTCTTCAGGGTCAACTTCGTCAGTTCCATCACATGGCTATGGGAGAGCCCTAACGAAGGGTCGCGATCCGGCTCGCCACAGTTACTCATCAAACGGCATTTGGAGGAGTTGGGGTCCCATTGGTTGACATCACGAATCCGCTTTAGAACTGTACGTTCCTGGTCGGAAGCAAGTTCTGGCTCCGGGCTGGTGAATGGCGCATCAGGGTCTTTACGCTTCAGGTCAGGAATAAACGAAAACAGATCCCAGGTGCACTCATAGTGAGCCTCCATCTCCCTGCCACCGCGCATAATGTAGCCGTCGATGGCATTGCCGCTACCATCCAGACAACCACCATTTATATCGAGCTGTTCCAAAATAGTGATCTTTTCGCCAGCCATATGGCCATCTCTTATCAGGTATGCTGCCGCCGCTAGCGATGCAATACCGCCACCGACAAGATAGGCGCGCTTGTTTTCAACTCCCTCTGGACGAGATGCAATAACATTATTGTAATTACCGATCACAGTGAATTCCCTCCATTATATTTGATCAGTTAACCTAATATCGTCCCTATTCATATTATCTTTATACGCATTTATCATCTTCATGGTTTGAGAAGTAATATTCTTTGATTTGCACCATTATGAGGCGCAGTCCATCAACATCTGTAAAGGTCTGCCTCCCATTCCGCCCTGAATAATTCAAGCCACTTTTATCTTGATATATTAACCCATACATATGGTCTCAATCCGTATTGTAAGACCTTATGTTCAGAGACAGGATTGCTTCCGTATATCCGGCATATTCATTAAAGAAGATTCTCTTCTGGACGCTATGAAATGTGTGCGTATCGTCCTTATCGGGAAAGGAGTCTTTCAGTCTTAGGGTTAATCAGGTTTTCGAAACGTCAACCTGCACTCTTGGAATTGGGATTGGGATTGGGATTGGGATTGGGATTGGGATTGGGATTGAAAGATTCAATGGCAGCAGTAAATTTTAGCCAAGGAATAATTTAATTTATATTATCAAGAAACAGCTCTTCGCGTGTCTTTTTACGGAATTTCTCGAAGTTGTTATCATAAAACTTTGTTGGCGCATTATAGATTCAGGTGTCTTTACAAAAAATGCTATTATTGCTTGAACATTTAATTTAATCAGAGGTTCCTCCAAATATATGGATGATTTGAACTCGCGGCATCAAACAGAATTTCATCTTAAATCCACATTCTGGCTTTCTGTCACCGCCGCAACCCTGATATTGCCTTTTGCTTTTTATCACCTGACTCATCAACACGTGGGAATTGGTATAGGCGCCGTGATCACCTCGTTGAGTCTTTACTTGGTTGCCTGGAGCTGTCATAAGAAAACATATAAAACCATCTATACGTTTGTCTGGCTGACCCCATTTACAACTTTGTTTGTCGCCTATCTAACAAATTTGCTTGGAATAACCGGTACCTATTGGTGTTACTCAACATTAATTTTATATTACTTTATGATGTCAGAACGTCAGGCATGGATATCAAATATTATATTTGCACTGGTTAATATTCCACTAGTCTGGCACCTTTTTGAGACACACGAAGCCATCAGATTCACTGTAACATTCTCATTGGTCAGTGCATATTCTGCTATTTTTCTTCATATCATAGCCATTCAATATAGCGAACTGCAAAAAATGGCGATTACTGACAAGCTAACAGATGTGTACAATAGAACACTTCTTAAAGACTCTCTGGAACAGGCGATACATCAAGCTAATAGAACAAATACTGCATTCACACTAATTATTATGGATGTTGATCATTTCAAGAAAATCAATGATGAACTAGCAGGCTGTTGATTTTTACCCGTCGTCAGCCGTCAAATTCGTTTGGCGGTGTAATTACCGCTCAATCTAGCGATTGAT
>NZ_MARB01000024.1 GCF_001715975.1 Candidatus Thiodiazotropha endolucinida
AGGGGTGCCAGGCGCAGCCCCAGCTCCCGGCGCATGGCGTCGCTCTGGGCGTGGTTGACCGCGCCCTTGCGCACCGCCTCGAAGGTTGCACTATTGACTATGATTTTGGCATCGAACAGCAGCGCCGTCTGCAGTCCACCCAGCCCCATCAGCAACAGTGCCGGCAGTGAGACCAGCAACTCTGTCATCGCCGCCCCGCACTGCCCTTTGAACAGTCGGATCAAGTTCCTTTTGATCTGCATCCGGTTCTCCTAATTCAACCGTCGCGCTTTGACCACCACTTCTTTTATCGGTGATATATCCCTTCTTTATCGCTTTATGCTCATAATCAACCGCTGGATCCGTTTTGATTACCCACCCACTATGATCCCGGAAATTTCCAACAGATTCTCAGTTAATAATAATAATTGAGTTTAAGGTACTCTCGACAGCTTCCTCTGCAGCCGCTTCAAGGGTCTGCTGCATCTGATCCGTTATCTGATCCACTACCTCATCTTCAAACTGATCGACTATCTCTTCTCCCCCTTGCTCGGCATACTCTTGCAACATATGTTCGTACTGGCCGACCTGAATTTGGGCCGCTTCACTGACACCCTGAGCCATCTCTTGCTGCAGGCCATCGGTCAGCATCAGGGCATTACCACTGGTTGATTCCAGGTGTGTTATCTGTGAGCCGACAGCAACAAGCTCTGTTTCCAACTCTGCACGACGGGTAACGTCTATTGTATCGTTCAACTGATCCTGAAGTGACTGTTCCAAGCCGCGCAGTCGAGCCAGTTCCTCCTCCCGTTCATGGATATAGTGCTCAACACCGGATGAAATACCTGATGCGCCTTCAGTCAACAGGTTTTCATCCCGCAAGGTCCAGGCCATGAAACGACGTTCCAGAGGCGTATCGGTCAGTCGCACCTCCCAATAGGGACTGAAAAGACTGGCGATTTCATACCGGCCTCTCCTTCTGGCAGGAACATAGTCATCGGGAGGATGAAAGAAGAGTTCGCCACTGGCGATTATTGCCATGCCTTCTCCCGCCATCTGATCCTCAGTGCCAAACATGCCTTCGCCCATGCCGCTCCTCAGCTCATCTTCAGGCACGGAATCAGACCCCAGGCCATCGATCTTCGATGCGGTTCTGACATCACTTTGCGGCAGTTCCACCTCCAAGCGCAATGCAAGGCGGGGATCTCCATTCTGCCGGCTTAAGTTCCTCAAGTCATTGTAGGCACGTATGCCGTTGTACTCAGCGTCCAGCGCTTCCTGACTAAGGTTGGCGATCATTTCCGCCCGTCTGTTCTGCTGCGTATAACGCGGGCAGCCATCATCCGAATATCGCCAAGACCACCATCGGCTACGATCTTGGCCCTCTTCACATTCGAAATCGCCGTTTACATGACGCGAACCCCAGCCCAGGGGTAATTCCCCATGAACCCATCTTGGACCTCTACGTGTAAACTCCAGGTCCTCTCTATGCAGGGAAAACGTATCTTTACCCTTCCACTCCCATTGCATTGAGCCGTCTTGAGCATCTGAAACAAGGTTTGTTCTACCTTCCTTTCTCAGCCATAGTCGAGTTATACCAAGATTCAATACATCCGGTGCATTAGGTATTAGTTGACTAGTCCCAAGATTTCTTGCATTGGTGAATTCATCTTTTGACCGATTGACCACATCCGCTTTACGCAGCAGTCCATCCTCATCGTCATAGCGTCTCACCAAATTTTGCCAGCCTAGCGCATTTTCGCCCAAACCTATCACTGCATAGGCCGTGTTAGTGTTGTAACGCTCATCATTTTCCTCGACCACCTCCCTGACAATGGCCGGGGTTGCTGCAAAACTCGCCACATAGACTGCTTGCTGTGTCCTGCTCAACATTCCATTTATACTGTCTATGATAGGGATGAAGGTCTCAGCGATATTAACTGCAACATCGTCGATCGTCTCCGTTATTATCTCCGCAGCCTCGATAGAGAGTTCATCAATCGGAAAATAATCAAGAATGGAATCGATGTTTCGAGCGAGGATATAAGCGTATTGCGTCCAGGATGTCAGACTCACCAACTGACCGATAGAAACCTGGTTGGCAACCATCGCCCGATTCGTATAGGCCTGGAAATTGAGCGCGCGCGCCTGCCAGACAAGACCACTGTAGACTGCAGCATCTGCTGTATTGATAAGACGTGATCGTTCGGAAGCCGTCTGACCTGTATTGAAAAGCACCAGACCCAATAGGATTGTAGACATAAGAAAGGCTATACCAAGTGGCAGCGCCTGTCCTGACTCCCTGTTAATGGTTTTACTGTTCATCCTGATAACCTTTTATCCTCAGCATCGTTTAATATAGGCAGTTGACACTTCGGACTGATGCGATGACTGAAGAAATAATGCCTGCTCAAGTTATACCTAGCGCAAACTGCGAACTGTTGGATATTTCCTGAACTATGCCATCTATGTCAGATACATACCGAACAGAACACCGGATACGGCGGATAGGGCGAGATCCTCGTTGATGACAGTTTGGGTTTTACTGCCCGTGTAACTGTGCGCAGTATATTCGGCAGTATGGTCTTTGTTGAATTGGTCACCAATATCCGGTGGGTTACCAGAAGAACTGCCATTGTCACCGCATCCTTGAAGTGACAGTGCAAGGATAAATAGCACCGAGTATGCAATGATCGTCGATCTTTTCATGTCCCTGTTACCTTTTTGCTGCTTCCCTTCCTTGGGTGACAAAAGAGTAACGATAATTAGTCTGGTAATGAAACAGGCGATCGATAACTGCCAGCTTTTTTCAGAAAAGGATTACATAAGAGTGTGGCATACATCACATGTTTAACACCGTTATATAATTTACCTAAAGGGCTGTTCCTGAAGAGTGGGTCCGGGTTATGATCTTTCTATCCTCGTCCTTTACAGTGAATGGAGGTGTCTATGTCCGGGATCGTGATTTTCCAGATGGACCTTTGGCCACGGGTCAAGGAGCAGTTCAGGCCCAAGATGTTGACTATCGACAAGATTTTGGTCGAAGTAACCTTCCCCAACAATCCCAAGCTTCAGACGGCCTTCAAACAGGATCCGCTTTTGTACCAGAAGCTGCAGGACAAAATCCGCGCCTATATGACCGGAAACGTTGTCAGGAACCTTGGCAACGTGGTGAATAAATTCGACCCTCAGGCCGTGGCTGCGGCCAAGATCGACGACATGGAGGAGATGCTCAAGATCCTGGATAAGTTTCAGGAGACCGCCAAAGGATACACCCATTCCGCCTCAACCATGGCAGCCCGGCAGGCGGAAAAAGTGTGGATGGAATTGACCCGGACCAAAGCCGAGTACCGAAAATATAAGATCGTTGCAGGCGCAAAGCTCACCGCCGGAACGGCCGGGTTAGCGACCGGTGTCGGCATGACCGTCGGCTCGACGGTGGCAACTGTCGCCTCGGGAGGCGCGGCTGCTGTAGGGACTTGGGCCAGCCTGACTCTAGGCATCATCGGTATCCTGAAATCGTCGGTCGGTCTGGGCAAGGACATTTACAACCTGGCTATTTCGGCCGACACGGTGCAGAAAAAAATCATCAAGTCGCTGGAGAAACTCCAGGCACGCTATCTGGATATTATAAAGGGCAAAAAGGTTGGCCCCGGCAGGTCGAAGGCGACGGTCATGGCGACTGAATTGAACTACGAAGCCGTAAGGACGGTTTTCGGCACAAGCCAGACGACCATTTCAGAGTGCGACCGGATGACCGGACAGTTTCACGACAAGCTCAACGGCATCGATCTCAAGTCTCATGAGCTGTCCAAGAAGCTGGAAAAGGTCTTGACCGAAACAGAAAAGCTCAAAAAGCTGAAACCGAAACGGATAGGAGAGATCGAGAAGCTCGAAAAGACAGTCCACAAGATCATCGAGAAGACCATAGAACTCGCATCGAAGGTCAAAGACGGTCGGAAGGCCCACAAGACTTATACCGCGGCACTCGCCGAATTGAAGGCGCGCAAACCCAATACGGGGTGGCTGGAAAAAGGTTTCGGTTACGGTTGGGAACTTCTGCTGTCAGCGTCGGACCCTAAAGACATCATCGTAGCCGCTGTCGGTATCGCCACCGATCTCTCCATCGATGCGTCCGACAAGGTTGCCAGCAGAGTCATCAAGCAAAAGTATAAAGTGGGCAAGCGCTAGAAAACCGGCCGCTTGCAGCCAGTACTCTGAAAAGGTCGCTCTCCCTGGCGAACGGGTGACTATGCTGATCTGCGATCTGTAGCAGGACGCCCCGGGCATCCTGACCTGTCATTTCGAAAAGACCCCCCACCATATATTTGGTACTTCACGCTCGTTGATGATAGTAATCAGAATACTTAATGGAATACCCGCAATATCGGCATTGTGGTCAGCGACGCTCCGCGAAGGGACCCTAAAGGGGTAAAAAAAAGCGCATGGATCGGCAGTGGGTTGGTCGGTAATACTCAACTTTCTGGTTCGCTCAATAGTTATGAAAATCTGTCAATGATATGCAATTCAATCTAAACACAGCTATTAGTCTTTGGGCAGAAGTGCTTTGTGCTTATGATCAGAATCACTCCGGCCAGTGTTCCCGCAAGATGGGCGGGGGGGAAGGGTGGCCAGGATAGTTGGGTAAGCAGTGAGGTTCCAGACAAGAGTTCAATCATCAATTTGCTCATGCAGACCAGCGCTGCGACGATGACCCAAGCTGATCGGGTTTCCCGCCAATAGTGAAAGAGCGCAACCGCCAGCAGTGTATTGAGTGCACCCGAAAGCCCACAATATCGGGTGATCTGGGACCAATCGGACAAGAGCAAGAGATTGACACTGATCATGCCTGCCAGCATACCCTGAAACCACAGGTATTTTGACTGTTGCTCCAGATAGCTCCCGAGAACCGCAAGTGCTGCGGCATTCCAGAACCAGTGCTCCCAATCTGAATGGATCAGATGACCGGTCAGCAGCCGCCACCACTCTCCTGACATGACAGGTGACAGATCAAAATAGAAGTGTCCATGGTGTTGAGGCATGGCCATCAGAACTGCGGTAATCAGTACTGCACCAACCGTTAGCTTGGGAAATATCATCTTACACTCCCATACCCGGCCAGGCATCAGCCTGGCCGGAGATTGTGACGGTTGTCACTTGGCGTTACGGCGACGTTGGTTGGCTTTCCACAACGGAAACAGGAGTAGCAACAACCACGGCCCGAAGGCTCCACCGCCACTGCTTCCAGAGGAGGGATAGGCGCGAGGCGTGCTGTACATGGGCTGCTGTTTATCCACTCTGTTGTCGACGACGGGTGCTGTGCTTCGTTGTTGCCGGGCTGCTTGTTCTTTCGCAACCCTCACCTGATTGCGGCGCTCGACGCCATAGTGTTGGAACTGTTCTTCGCGTAACACCACCATCGAAGTATAGTCAGTGACCAAGCTGAATTCTTTGGCCACATCGATGATTGCCTGACGACTGTCGGCGTCTTCCCCAAGGTAGTCGATCTGGTTTTGCAGGTCTTCTATCGTGGCGAATGCCCAGAGACGCTCAATTTCCGGATTGCGTGTGCTATGGCCGGGAAATTCAAACCTGGATGAATACTCCGCAGGTTGGCCGGAAACCTTGCCGCTGATGGTGACATCGGCGACACCGTCACCCCAATAGTGACCGAACAGGATCAGTTGCCTGCCTCGATACAGGGAACCGATTCGTGATGGGGTTAGATCCTTGACCTTCACGCCCCGTATCTTCACATCGATATCATGCAGCGCTTCATGAGTGAGTTTGTCTGTGGCCAGCAACAACTGGCCGACGATGTCGTCGCTATTCGAGACACTAATGGAAAAACCGTTGGAGATTTTGGTCATCCCTTCCAGCAGCGGACGGTTGGCGCTGTTGCCCATGACGAAACTGAAGAGTCTCACGTCATAACGTTCTAGAAGTTTGAGGAAATCCTTTTTCTCCGTGATACCCACATTGGCGACCCCGTCGGTGACCAGAATGATGGCGCTTGAACGATCTGAGTCGAGCCCCTTGATACCACGTTCCAAACCGGCATAGAGATTGGTGCTGCCCGATGGGCCGGTGTTTTCAAGCTTGTTTAAAAAACGCCGGGCGTTGTCCGCAGTTGCCTGTACATAACCGGAAGTGAGTTCCCGGGCGTGATTTTTGAACAGCACGATTTTGAAACGATCCCGATCGGAGAGATTTGCCAGCCCCTTGCGGACCCCTTCCACCAGACTTTGGTATTTGCCTTTCATGGAGCCGGAGAGATCAAGGACGAAAACCCAGTCGCGACCTTCGTTGATTGAGGTTAAGTCATCACCCGGGGTTACCGTGAGCATAAAGGTGCCGCGCTCTTTACCAGGCTCTTTATGGGTTACCATGTCGACACTGCCGGGCAGACCCTGTTGGTGACGCCAGTAGACCACGATATCCCTATCCAGTTTTTGGACAACAGCAGATGGGGCTTGTGTCGATTCCTGCTCCGAGCCGGCCTGACCGTTGTGCAGAGAAACAGACCACTCTTGAGGGGATAGAGAACTCGCCGTTGCCTGTGGATGTTGAGGCAGCCGCATCTCATCGATGGGGTAGGATGAACGCAACTTCAGATCGAAACTGAACGCTTCAGTGACAACATCGTTATAGCTCCAGAAGGCGAGACGTTGCTCATCCACACCGCCCTCTTCCAGGGGGTAGACATAGCGTCCAATGCCACTGTCCAGGTGCGCGGGCTGGATGTAGACAAGTCGAATTCTGACATCCTGCTGAGGCTTGACCGGGTAGACGTAACTGTCGAACGTACGGTAACTGTCTTGCTCTGTCAGGGCAGCTTCCCTGCCTTGATCGCGTTCCTGTTGATAGACTTCCTTCGCCCGTTGTTTCTCCAACACCTCTCCTGTAACCGGTTTGCCCTCGATCCAGTAGGTGAACTCTCCTACAGAAGCTTTCTCCGGTACGGGAAAAGAGTAAATCGCCTCGAGTTCAGCGTCGTTGGGATTGTAGAAAACCTGTTCGACAGAGGTCACAGCGTAACCATCCTCGATGGTGACCTCAACATGGTGCTGCCTGATTTCCAATTGAGGGAGATTTCCGGATTTAGGGGTCATCAGGCCTGCCGCAAATGCGCTTTGGGCGGCTAGCAGCGAGATACCTACAACCAAGTATTTAACCTGTTTTATTAGAGTGAACATGACAAAGCTCCATTAATCTAATGTGTTTCTCTCCGTGACGGAGATAAGACAACAGTAGCGATGAGGCTTAGATATTTAAACTGCGTTATGAAAAGCTCTATTTTGATGGTCTATTAGTAGCGTATTTTGATACTTTTTTAGCAGATTCATTTATGAGCTAGGTTGCCGTGTTGTTTAAAACCTTTTCGTATCGCACCCGAGTTCCTGTGTGGAATGTATTTTGATAAGCCAAAGGAGTAGACCGAGATACGGATTCCCACAGAGGACTGTAGGAACTATATAGAACTTGTCCGACAACAGTGCCTTGTTAGCATTGATTGTGGTGGATGACAAAAAAGCATAGAGAGTTGGATGAACGATGCATTCTTAGCATCAGGCTCATTATAGTGTTGCTGTGTTATTTCAGACTTGATCAAGCAATGAGTGTCAGATTAGGGCCCGCTGTACGACCATAGCGGACATCTTGTGCAGAAAGGGGGTCAAAGGCAATTCTAATCAAAGCAGACATTTCCATTCATCCAAGGTATATCTGAAAACTATCAGGAGCAGTCATCTTATTACTAGGTGGAGAAGCTGTTTAGCTATTAGTAGTCGTTTCCTGTACTAACGTGTCGGCTCCCGTATTTTGATTCAGTTATAAAATTAGGCTACTTCATATTGCAATCGGTGTAATTTTTCCGTGTCTACTGATTTACGGGCTTTCCATAAATCATAGTGGTCCTGCAAGGCAAGCCAGCTTTCAGCAGTACGCCCCAGGACAGCCGATAGGCGCACTGCTATTTCAGGAGAAATGTCGGCCTTGCAGTTCACCAAGCGATTAAAGGTACTCTTGTCCACGCCAAGCTCCCTGGCCACACTGGCTATAGAGACACCATCGAAGGGGTCAATGTAGGTTCGCTGAATCAGCTCTCCCGGATGTGGTGGATTGTATGGTCGAATCGTCATCAGTGGTAATCCTCGTAATTGACTACATAAGCGTCACCATCTTCGAATCTGAAAACAATGCGCCAGTTCCGGTTAACGTCTATAGCCCAATGACCCTCAAGCTTCCCAGTAAGAGGGTGCAGGCGGAATCCTGGGATATCCATGTCTTCTATACAAGTGGCAGGGTAAAACTAAAACAAGCCCCACCGCCTTCACTGTTGGAAGCGGTTATGTGACCACCTTGTAGTTCAACCATGCGCTGTGCGATGGCCAGCCCTAATCCGGCATGACCACCCTCTTTGCCTGTCCCGCGTTTTTTGTAGAAGGGATCGAAAATATGAGGTAAATCATCCTCGCTGATACCACTGCCGCTATCGGTGACATTCACCACTGCCTGTCGGTCCTGTTCGGTGATCTGCAGGGTGACCCTACCGCCCTCCTCCACATGATCCGGGGCATTGGCGATGAGGTTGTCGAGGACCCGTTCTGTGAGGGCGAAATCGGCATTCACGAAGGGTGAGGTTTCAGGGATCTGCCAGTCCAGGGTGACCCCCGCCTGCCGGGCGCGGAGTTGAAATTTCTGAATCACATCCTGCACCAGTTCCGCCAGCGGCATCGGTTCGCAGACCGGCTTGGTGTCCCGGGCTTCGAGCTGGGCTAATTCGAACAGCTCCTCCACCATGCGCTTCAGCCGTTCGCTCTGGTTGAGGGCGATGCCCAGGTATTCGTCCCTGCGCGCTTCGTTGAGATCCTCGCCCTTCATGTTGACCGTCTCCAGGTAGCCGTGCAGCGCGGCGAGGGGGGTGCGCAGATCGTGGGAGACCTGGGCCACCAGCTCCCGGCGCAGCCGGTCCTGCTCTTTGAGCTGGCCCCACTGATCGATAATTCGGCTTGCCATTTCATCGAAGGCGGCCCCCAGTCGATCCACTTCGTCACCGCCGGGGCCTGTATCAGTCTTCGTGAACTGTTCGTGCCGGGTGAAGTCGCTTTGCTGAAACGACGACATCACCTGTGAGAGGCGCTGTACGCGCCGGGTGAGCCAGAAAAACAGCAGCAGACCGGAGAGGAGCCCGAATCCCAGACTGACCGCCACGGCACTGGCACTGTAGCGCAGGGCATAGCTCTCCTGCACCGCCTGCTCCGCGTTGTCGTACTCCTCTCCACGCAACACCACATAGAGGTAGCCCGCAGGCATGTCACCGGCAGGCACCGGGGTCACCGAAAAGGCCTTGCGGCGGTCGTGGGAGCGCGGGTCGTCGCCAAGGAGAGGAAAGCCCTCCCCGCGCATGAAGGCCTGGATCGGTTGCAGATCCACCCGCTTACGCTTCACCTTGCCGGGATCGGCGGAA
The DNA here is from genome assembly GCF_001715975.1 of Candidatus Thiodiazotropha endolucinida. Taxonomy (GTDB): domain Bacteria; phylum Pseudomonadota; class Gammaproteobacteria; order Chromatiales; family Chromatiaceae; genus Thiodiazotropha; species Thiodiazotropha endolucinida. The sequence goes on from NZ_MARB01000024.1 coordinate 9,449, forward strand.
AACGCAAGGATCTTGCCCACCTTGTCGAGCAGGTAGATCTCGATGCTGGGATTGATGTCCATGAAGACGCTGAAGGTCTTTTTCAGCGCCTTGTCATCCATTTCACCATCGATCACCAATCCCCGGTCAGCCACGATTCTCGCGGCAAGGTCGCGGTTGAAGTGCTGGGTGATCTCCTGCAGGTAGCGTTCGGTGGTCGCGGCCGTTATCAAGGCATAGAGCAGCCCGGTCACCAGGAAGAGACCGATCAACGCAAGGGATAGCCGGGAGTATAGAGTTCGAAACATTTAATCGTTATCTGTTGAGTTATGCGTTCATTGAGTGGGTATGCCGGACAACACTCACTCCTGTTCCTCGCTGAATTTGTACCCTACTCCCCATACTGTGAGTACATATCGCGGCGCCGCTGGGTCTGTCTCGATCTTTGAGCGCAATCTGTTGATATGGGAGTTGACGGTATGCTCATATCCGTCGTGATTGTATCCCCACACCTTATCCAGCAGCTGAATCCGGCTGAAGACGCGTCCCGGATTGCGCGCGAAATAGAGCAGCAGATCAAACTCCTTTGCCGTCAGTTCCACCAGTTTGCCGTCGATCTTCACGCTACGTTTGTCCACATCCAGCGACAGGCCGCCCCGCTCTATGATCTCCTGTTTACCGCTTGTCGTACCGCCACTCGGCAGTGCCTCCATGCGGCGAAACAGTGCCTTGATCCGCGCCAGCAATTCCGGAACGCTGAAGGGTTTGGTGAGATAATCGTCCGCCCCCATTTCGAGCCCCACCACCCGGTCGAGCTCGGTGGATTTTGCGGTGAGCATCAGAATCGCCACATAGTCACCCGCAGCACGCATGTTGCGGCACAGGGTGAGGCCATCCGTGTCGGGCAACATCAGGTCGAGCACCACCAGATGATAACCGCCCTTGTTGAACAGATTCATCGCCGCGGCGCCATTGCCGGCGATGTCGGCATCGCAGCCAATATCGTTCAGGTGCGTCTGTACCAGATGAGCGATATCGGGCTCGTCTTCAACGATAAGTACTTTACGGCGCATGAGATCAGCCTTCCCCCCAGCAGTTACTCCAGATTCCATCATACACTGTTGGCGCATTGTTCACGGAATTCTCACAAATGGATCACGATCGATGGAGATCGTCTTTCCAGGCCCGGATTGCGGGAATCAAAAACCCACATCGGGACGTTCATCCGTCAGCCAATAGAACTGGAACGGCGGCACGACCAATTGGTCCTTGAACAGCCTGGGCGATTCACCCGAATAGATGTCTTTCAGGTTGCCATACTCGAACATGCCCCTGTTACCCAATGCGGAGAGTTCCATGTATTGAGGCGAATCGTCGAAGTTGCACACCACCAATACCGATCCCAGCGGGACAAAGGGATCGGTGCGCCAGAACACGAACAGATGGGGATTTTCCACATCGATCAACTCCCGATTGTTGAAGTCGGCAAAGGCGGGGATTCCTTTGCGTGCGGCGATCATCTTCTTCAGGCCATTGAAGATCCGCTGCTCCGGAGTGCCGTGTTGATGACGGCGCTCCGCCCTCTCCCAATCGATCTTCGGCCGTTGCAGCCAGCGATTGTCACCGGCCTTGTTCTCATCGTTGAGGAAACTGCGATCATTGAGCGTACCGATCTCGTCACCGTAATAGAGCAGGGGTATGCCGCCAAAGGAGCAGATCATGCTATGCATGAGCAGGATAACCTTCACCGAGCGCTCGATAGCGATATCGTCATTACTCTCAATTGCGCTTTCCAATCCCACCAGCGAGGCCAGCGAGCCGGATATTCTCGCATCCCCGGTCTTGTGATTGACTCCGAACGGCTGGCCCCGGGCAGGTGAATCGTTATATCGTCCGGTGTAGTAGTCGACCAGGAACTGACGATGGGCGGCCGGCTGATAACCGGCGCGAACGATGTCGGCATCGTCGAAGCCAAGTCCGATGTCGTCATGACAGCGCAGATAGTTGAGCCAGGTGGCGCGGTCCAGTTTGGTCGGCAGGCTTTGAATACCCTGCCGGAGCAGTTGCGTATTCTTGGTGGCAACGGCATCCCACAACAGGGCCATATAGGTGGCGTTATAGGCGATCTCGCACTCTTTGGCGATAACCGCGTCCTCGCCGAAATACTTTGTGATCTCCACCGGCGCGACAATCGCCTCGGCGATGAACAGCACACCCGGCGCGGTAACCTGACAACAATCCTTCATCAACTGAAGTATCAAATGGGCCTCACGCTCATTCTGACAGGTGGTGCCTATCTTCTTCCATAAAAAGGCCACCGCATCCAGGCGCAGGACATCCGCCCCCTGGTTGGCCCAAAACAGATTGTTATCGAGCATTTCGATAAACACCGCAGGATTACTGTAGTTGAGATCCCACTGGTAGTGATTGAAGACGGTCATCACCCACTTCTGCATTGTTTCATCCCAGGTGAAATTTCCCGGTGAGGTTTCGGGAAAGATCTCCGGCATGGTCTCTTCGAACATATCCGGCACATCACGGTTATCGAAGATATAGAAATAGTCCTGATACTTCTTTTCCCCGGCCCGCGCGCGCTGCACCCACTCATGCTCATCCGATGTATGGTTCAGCACCATATCCAGAATCAACAGCATGCCGCGCTTGCGCGCGGATGAGGAGAGGATATTGATGGCATCCAGGTTACCGACTCGTGGATCCACATTTCGAAAATCGCTCACCGCGTAGCCGCCGTCACTGGCCCCCTCCGGACATACCATGACCGGCATGACATGCAGCATGTTGATACCCAGCTCCTGCAGATAGGGCAGCTTTTTCTCGACACCCTGCAGATCATCGGCAAAACCGTCTGCGTAGAGCGCCATGCCGACCCACTCCTGGCTGAGGAACCAGTTATGGTCTCTCTCCCTTTCACTATCGAGCTGCTTGAGTGAGATGTGGCGCTGGATATAACGTGTCGCCATCACCTCCACCAGGTGGATCATCTGCTTCTTGAAGTCTTCCCGCTTGCCGTAGAGATAGTGAAACAGCTGATGTATGACATAGAAATTGGCGCCCAGACGAGTGTAGAAATGGCGCAGGTCACGCTCCCGTATCTCGGGCTTTATCTCGTCGAGTATCTGATTCAACAGAGAATGGGATACCTGTTCATACATGATTGTGAACCTGAAAAATGGACTACACGCTATATCGGCTGCCTGCTGTAGGAGTTTACACCGTTGAGCGAGAGAAGGTAGACATGTGATGGACAAAGATTAGAGAAGAGCGTTACTGCCCTGCTAACTCCCTCTCCCACAGTGAGGGTATAGATAAATCCTGCACAAAATCACACACCGATAGATGCACCTGAAGACTGTTACCTGTTCCTGAACCAGGTCCTATTTCCATAAATTTTTTGTGCTTCAGCCGCAGGCGGCAAATCAATCAAAATATTTCAAATAATGAGATAGAAACCGTTGAGGTCAATATTGATTATATTCAATACTTACAAAAGGTTAGATGTAAAATATGGTGCCGCACAGGTTTTAAATTTGCCATACATCTGCAGCTTACTGGCAATAACTGAAGTAGGTAATTTTCCTGATGACATTGAAAATCAACAAAAGAGATACTGTACTATATCTCTCATGTCTACTCACAAATCACAAACCTTGGTACAAAAGAGCACGACCAACATGACAATCGCATTTAATAGGCCATAGCTTCCAGGCGGTCAAACCAAAATTATTACGCAAGGAAATCGATAGTATGCGAACACGTCGCATCGGACACCTCTCCGCCAGTTTCATTATCGTCATTTCAATCTCGCTTGGGATTGTCGGCTACCTGGTAATGACTGTTGAACAAATGGTGAGCAGGCACACGCCTCAGATCGATGCAGCGATGGAGATCAAGGTCAATGCCACACTCGCTCACCTGAGGTTCGAAGAAATTATCTCCGGAGACAGATACGAGCAGATCGATGATGTCTGGTCATATCTGGATGAATCTGATTGGTATGCCCGAGCCCTGTTGGAAGGAGGCAAGAACGATGAGGGAACGTTTGTACCGCTAAATTCTATAAATATGCGACGACAAATAGAGTCAGTTCGTGTTTCTCTAAGCAAGTTTCGAACAATCGCCGAGCAACGATTCTCCAACTATGAAGCATCTCTGCCCGGATCAGGTATCGATCAGGAGTTCGATCGAATCTTTGCCGGTTTCATTGATCAAGCTGATCAAGTCGAAACGCTGCTACAGGAGTCTATCGCGCTTGAACTAAGCAAATTCAAGCAAACTGCAGTGTTTCTAACGACCATCTTGGCTGCTACGGGTGTCGTACTCGCCATTATCCTTTACCGTCTTGAAATGCAACGCGAACAGCACTTACATAAAATCGAGCAAACTAGCAAGAAAATTGAGGCACAGAATACGAAACTCGATTATCTAGCGTACTTCGATACCGTCAGTGGACTTCCCAACAGATCACTCTTTACTGACAGATTGGATCAGGCCGTCGGCCATGCAAGAAGAAAATCAAACTGTGTTGCAGTATTGTTCATAGACCTGGATCGCTTCAAGAATGTCAACGATAGATTGGGACATGCTCGAGGTGATGAAATATTGAAGCTTACCGCCAAGCGGCTAAAGCAATGTTTACGATCTGATGACACTGTGGCACGCATCGGCGGCGACGAATTTACAGTAATTCTCGCTGACCTGGATGACCATAAAAAAGCTGCTACGGCGGCCGGCTCAGTAGCAGAACATATATCGCTGGAACTCGCCAAACCCTTTGATATTGGTGGTCTGAAAGTAGACCTATCCGCCAGTATAGGTATAGCCATATACCCTATTGACGCAAGCGAGGCTGATGCATTGCTGATAAATTCTGATCATGCCATGTACGAGGCCAAGCAAAACAATCGCGGAAGCTTCTGTTTTTTTTCTCGGGAGATCGAGAACCGAGTGACACAAGAACTTCAGATTGGTCATGATTTGCATAACGCGATTAAAGAGAACCAGTTTACCGTGCACTACCAGCCTCAGTATGAATTGCAAAATGATTCAATTGTAGGCTTCGAGGCCTTGGTGAGGTGGGAACATCCAAAACAGGGGTTGCTGGCTCCAGTTAGCTTTATGCGCGTAGCTGAAGATACAGGATTGATAGAAGAAATTGATTTATACGTTTTAAACTCCATTTGCCGTCAGCAACAGGAATGGAAGCAACAGGGGCTTCCAGCCGGGAAGATAGCCGTAAACTTTTCAGCGGCACTCTTCAGCCGTAAAGACATTACAAATATTATTGCTTCGCATTTGGCAGAATACTGTGTCAGCAATCATGAACTTGAAATCGAGATAACGGAGTCTGCCATGTTGAAGGAGATGAATCACACCCAGCAACTCTTTGAGAAGCTGACGAACATAGGCATTTCAATAGCAATCGATGACTTTGGTACTGGCTATTCGTCGATGTCCTATCTGCAGAATTTTTCTGCCACGGTATTGAAAATTGATCGCAGCTTTGTCCACGATATTGATAAAAGCCGCTCAACACAAGCCATCATGCTCAGCATGCTCGAATTAGCACGTAACTTGAACATGGAGGTTGTCGCGGAAGGAGTGGAAACGCCCCAGGAAAAGGCATTCATTAAATCTACCGGTTGCCGTTTTGGACAAGGTTATCTTCTGGGTAAACCAATGACAGCCCAACAGGCTTATGCCCTTTTGTTATCGGAGCAGGAAAACAATGTCTCTGTGTTATCACCTCGGAAAGTCTGAACTTTCCACAACAGAATAAAAATGCTCCAGTAACCATGAGTAAATCAACCGAATAGATTGTAATTGTCAGTATGCGACAAGCGAAATTAATTATTTTTGTTTTTTACCTCTTTAACGCCAAATCTTTTTTGAAACCGCTCCGCATATATTTACACACTTGGTAGATTTCGATGAGTGATCGAGAAATCGACGTACCCTGCGATATCTATCCAATAATGATCAGGCAAGCTGCCAGGCATCGATATAACTTTGATAAAAGGCAGGATCATCGACAACGGCCCCGCGCCGCCCCACGATAGCCGAAGCGAAGCGTTGGGCGCGTTCCAAGGTCAGTTGAAGCGTCCAATCGAGTTCCAGGCCAAGGATGAGCACGGAGGTCAGGGCATCCCCCGCACCGACTGTATCCACCAGGTTCAGATTAAGCTCTGGTTTGATCTCACAGGTGTGGTCATCGGCAGCCACAGCCAACACACCTCGCTCACCAAGGGTCACCACCAATCCCTCAAGCTTGTACTGATGTCTGAAGCTGGTTGCTGTCGTCAACAGATCATCGCTCTCACTATGGAGTTGCAGCAGTTCGTGCTCATTAAGCTTGACCCAGTCAGCTTCGGTCACCCAATTCAGGACAGACTCCCGCTGCCACCAGGGATCACGCAGATTGACATCCATAAAGATCCGTTGGGGATTGTTGGCCTTCAGCCTGTTCAGCGCTTCCCTTGCAATCGGGTTTCGCAATCCCAGACTGCCATGGTAGAGGGTGGTCGCCTGGACATCCGCCACCCCGGCGGCATCGATGAAGTCATAGGCCACATCGGCCACAATCTCATAACTCGGCTCCCCTGCCTCGAGTGTAATCGTCACTCGCCCTGTGGGATGCCGTTCGTCACGCTGCAGGCACCCGGTCGCCATTCCCCACTGCCCCATCGACCGCAGGATAACGTCACCCTCCTCATCACTGCCGATACGGCTGATAAACAGAGGAGATCGGCCGAATGCCTGAAGGTGCCATGCGACATTGAATGGCGCGCCACCCAATACCCGCTCCCCCTCGGGGAAACAGTCAAACAGCACCTCGCCAAATATCGCGATTGCGCTATTGGCCATGGCCTCACTCATTAATCAGCCGGGAGATCAACTGCGGATGATAGTGAGCTGCACCTTCGAGAATACCGGCGCTGTAGTTACCGTTCATGGCCATGAAGCTACCCTTGGCCATGTAGAGGCTGTCGCCATTGCCTTTTTCGTCCACCAGCTGTTGTGCTTTTTGCCTGACTTCCGGTTGCGCATTCGCCACCAGTATCGCTGGAATCGGACTGATCAGCACCTCCATGTCATTCCCGCTGTCTCCGGAAAAGACCGTCTCATTGAGGGTATAACCCAACGACTCTCTGAGAAAATCGATGGCATGGTACTTGGTTGCCCGTTCAGGCAAGACATCGAGCAATCCCATATTGACTGTCTCATCGACACTCCAAACCAGACTGGCAGCCACCTTTTCCCGCTGCAGGCGTAAACCCATCTCATCGAGTATCGGCTGATGCGCCTGGTCCGGGGAGACGTAGTAACTGAGCTTGAAGCGGTTCTGCTTTGCCTCCTCCTGCAGACGAAGGCCGGTAATATCGACAAACAGCTGTTTCAGATCCTGATGTGACCTGCCCCGCCAGTCTTGACTGATATGCTCATCCCAGTTCGTTTGATGGCTCCAGTCATCCGGGGTATCGACGTGGTAGAGGGAAGTACCCACATCGCCGATCACATAGTCCGGTTGCGGTAACGAATAGTCGGCGATGGCATCTCGCACCAATGACTGATCCCTGCCACTGACATAGGCCAACAGAACGGTCTCGCTGGCACACAGCTGTTTGAATCTCTCACGGGCCCCTTCCGACTCCGGTTGCGGCCCATTGGGAATCAGTGTTCGATCCAGATCGGTACAGATTAATAATCTTTGATTCATTGTTCTTCTGGTACGTTGCAGCGTTTAAAGAAATCGTAGTGATCTATCGCTTCGAGGATACCCAACGCGTGTGCGCGGCTGGCAAAATAGATCCGTTCGTGATCGATCATATGCGACAGCTCTTCATGGTGACGGTTGGCCACCACCACCGCCAGGGTGTTGCCCCGCATCATATCCTCATCGGCACCGGAGCCACCCGCCACCAGGATATGCTCCAGCGGAATATCCAGACGCTGGGCCACATAGCGCAGGGCCTGTCCCTTGGAGGCGCGGGACGGCAGGATATCGAGGAACTGCCCGAAGGCGTGGATCACATTGCAGGTCAGCTCCTCCTTGTGCAGCAGGGTATTGATCTCATCCACCGAGGGCGCCTTGTTGGGGTCGTAGTGATAGGCGATCTTGAAATAACTCTGTTCCTGTTTGGATTGCGGCTTGATTCCCGGCAGGTTCGCCAACACCCGGCGCACACTCTTCGGCTGCCACAGATGATCGATATGCTCGATCCAGAAGTCATCGATGGAGAGCCCCTGGGTATAGTGGATCTTGGTGCCGAGACTGGTGATCAATACATCGGGGATGGGTATTGAGAACTTCTTCATCACCGAGAGGGCGTCATCCAGGCGCCTGCCGGTGGCGATACCGAAGGTCGCGCACTTTCTGTTTTGCCGTACAACCTCGATAAACTGTTTGAGTCCCGAGGGATTGCCGAGAAGATTCTGATCGAGATCGGTAAAGATGGACCGATCCCGGTAGCGATGCTTGACATGCTTCGGCGGTTTGGTGGGCAGCCGATCGTATCCCGATGGCAGTGGTTCGATGCTGGAAAAGTATTTCCTGGCGTGGGCCTTCCATGAATAGTGCTTGCGTACTCCGGTCAAGCCTTTGTGGGAATATTTCTGCCACAGGGTATTGTCATGCAAAATCTTAAGCAGGCTGCTGCGGATCGATTTCTTGTCCAGGGGGTCAACCAACAATCCATTGTTACAATTGCCGATGATATCGACCGGTCCGCCGTTCTCCGTGGCGATCAACGGCAAACCGCTGGCGGCCGCTTCTAGCAGGGTCAGCCCGAAGGGTTCGGTCAGGGCCGGGTTGATGAAGACACCCTTCGTTAACGCCGCCAGACGGTAAATATCGGGCACCTCTTTGGCCAGGTGGCGTTTCGGGAGCGCCACGTTGCCATACAGGTCATAGAGGTCGATCATCATCAACAGTTCGGTCATCACCGATTGCGGGCCGCTCTCCATATCCCGAATATCATCACGATTACCGGCCACGATCACCAGGTTGGCCGCCTTCTGCAGCTGGCTAGATTCACCATACACCTCGAGCAGGGTAAGGATATTCTTACGCTCGTCGGGACGTGACAAGGCGAGGATGATCGGTTTTTCAGGCTGTTGAAGGAAACGTGCCAGGCTCTTGGCAAAGGGGATCTCGTCGGCGGTGATGTCGGGTGGATGAAACTGGGTCAGATCGGTACCCGGTGGAATCACCGCCATATTATCCGGCTGATAGTAGTTGTAGAGACTGTACTGCTCTTCTATCTCGTTATGGGTGCTGGTTATGACCAGATCCGCGTTGGCCAGCAGCTCCTCTTCGGCCTCGATGCGCCGGTCCATGTTGTAGCGCTGGTCGATCTCCCGTCCCGACAGCCCCTTGGCGAGTAATTGATGCCGCTTGTCACGCCCCAGGGAGTGTCCGGTATGCACCAGAGGGACGCCAAGCAGGTGGGAGAGCCTGACACCGACATAGCCGGCATCGGCATAGTGGCTGTGGACGATATCCGGCATGTGTGTTTGTTCATTCAGCCAGCTGAGCAGGTTATCCATGAAGCTGTCGAGATGGTCCCAAAGGGTCTCTTTCATCAGATAGCCGTCGGGGCCCGCATCGACGCGTACGATCCTCGCCTTGGATGAGAGGGGTTCGATGGTCTCGGCATAGTCATCGCTGACATCGGTATCAACCACCCGCCGTGTCACAAGATCTACCTGGGTAACCGCGTCCAACTCCGCCAGCGCCCTGGCGAGATCGACCACATATTTGGTTTGCCCCCCGGTGTCGGCATCGCGCCCGAGTTCAAGATCATGTCCGCGTATCAGGCCGTGCACGCTTATCAAACAGATATACATAGCGTATTACAGATATGAAGCAACCCTTGGATACATCCTTTCAGGTTATTGGTTGTCGTTTGGCCTGGCGCAGATCCGTTAGTGATTAGGTTATTGCCAGGCTCCTGTCTTATTTTACTTTAACCCCATGTTAACAAAATTAGCCGGAGATTGCTGGGCAATGGGGTGAGCTTGCTTCCCTTCACTCAAACTCTTCTGCCAGAAGATTCAATAATACGGCTGCTGCATGCAGGTAACTCGTCAATATCATTGCGCTAATTATCTTGATATTCACGCTATGGATACGACTATTCATACAGATGCCGGTTGAATACCTATGGACATATAATCACAGCTGCAGATGAGTGACACAAAACAGGGGTAATTGATGTCGCGCCTGGTTAGGCGGACAAATTGTGGCTTTATTTGTAACCCTGGTTTAACTATAAAGAAGTTCTGAGCACACCCATCGACGGCTTTGTCGAAACCCCATACGCCATACTATGGAGGTGAGCCACTGCGGGGAGACACAATGCCCGAAAAGAAGCGATACCCTGCCAAGCCTGAGAAGATCTATTTCTTCGCCACCTGCCTGGTGGACCTGCTCTATCCCGAGGCCGGGCTTGCCGGTATGCAGTTGATCCGCAGAGATGGCGTCGAAGTCGTCTTTCCCCAGGATCAGACCTGTTGCGGACAACCGGCCTGGAACAGCGGTTATCGCGACGAAGCACTACAGGTGGCGCAGCGGCAGCTTGCCTGCTTTCCCGAAGACTACCCCATCGTGGTGCCCTCGGGCTCCTGCGCCGGCATGATGCGTCACCACTACCCGAGGATGTTTCAGGAGAGCGGCGATCGTGATCGGGTCAATCAATTCTCCACGCGTGTCTATGAACTCACCGAGTTTCTGGTTCATATACTCAGGATCGACTTGAAGGATCTGGGACCGCCGATCAAGGTCGCCCTCCACACCTCCTGTTCAGCACGCCGGGAGATGGGGGTCGGCGGGGAACATGAGGCACTGCTCGAGCAGTTGTCGAATGTGGAGCTCCTGGAACAGGCGCGCAAACAGGAGTGCTGTGGATTCGGCGGCACCTTTGCGGTCAAGCAACCGGCCATCTCGGCAGAGATGGTCAGCGACAAGGCCAACGCCATCACCGCCACCGGTGCGGATATCCTGGTCAGCGGCGACTGTGGTTGCCTGATGAATATCGGCGGACATCTCGACTACCGGGACGAATCGATCGAGTGCCGCCACATCGCCAGCTTTATCTGGGAGCGCACCGATGCAACCGAGCGCTGATTTCCATACCCGTATCGAGCAGGCCCTGGACAATGCCCAACTCAAGGCGAGCCTGCGCTCCGCCATGGATGGATTGATGGCCAGCCGCAAGGCGTGTTTTCCCGATGCCGATGAATTGGAGACATTGCGCCTGAGGGGGGCGCAGATCCGTGCCAATTCACTGTCAAAACTGCCACAACTGTTGCAACAGCTGGAGCAGCGTTGCATCGACAACGGCATCCAGGTGCATTGGGCGGAAAACGTCGATGCGGCGAACCGGATTGTGCTTCAAATCATGCGGAGCCATCAGGCAGGGCTGCTGATCAAGGGAAAGTCGATGGTCTCCGAGGAGATGGATCTGAACCGCTTTCTGGAATCCCACGGAATCGAGTGCCTGGAATCGGACCTGGGCGAGTACATCCTGCAGCTCGCCGGCGAACCCCCTTCACACATCGTCGCGCCAGCCATTCATAAAACACGTCAGGAGATCGCCCAGCTGTTCAACGAAAAATTCCCTGATATCCCCTACAGCGACGACGTGGACACCCTGACACGCAGCGCCCGTGGCATCCTGCGTGAAAAATTCTATCGCGCGGGTGTGGGCCTCTCCGGCGTCAACTTTGCCGTTGCCGAAAGCGGCACCCTCTGCCTGGTGGAGAACGAGGGCAATGGCCGCATGTGCACAACAGTGCCGCCGGTGCATATCGCGGTGACAGGGATCGAAAAGGTGGTGGAGAAGCTGGAGCATGTCCCCCCCCTGCTCAAACTGCTCACCCGCAGCGCCACCGGACAACCGATCACCACCTATTTCAATATGATCAGCTCCCCGCGCAAGCCGGGGGAGAAGGATGGACCGGAAGAGGTGCATCTGATCCTGCTCGACAATGGCCGATCGCGCATCTATGAAGACAACGAGCTGGTGAACACCCTGCGCTGTATCCGTTGCGGGGCCTGCATGAACCATTGCCCGATCTATACCCGCATCGGCGGCCATGCCTACGGCACAACCATCCCCGGCCCCATCGGGTCCATTCTGGAACCGCAGAAGGCGGGACTGGACAATCTGGGCGAACTGCCTGTCGCCTCCACCCTCTGCGGCGCCTGCGCCGAAGTCTGCCCGGTGCGTATCCCGATACCCACACTCCTCAATCGGCTGCGCTATGAGCGTGTACGAACCGACTATGACGGTACCACCCATGGACAGGGGAGCGGACGTAGATTGATGGAGGCCACAACATGGAAGGGCTGGAGCTGGCTACACCGAAATCCGGCGCTCTATCGCCTGGCCATGACCCTTGTCACGCGCCTGCGGAAAATCCTGCCCCTCGGTTTCGAGCCCTGGACCCGGGTCCGCGCCAGACCCCGCATCGCCGCCAAAACCCTGCATGAACAGGCACGCGAGGAGGGCTTCAATGACCGCTAAAGCCAGAGAGGCCATCCTGCAGCGACTGCGCAACAAGCAACCAAGCTTTGATACTCCGAGCCAGACCGTTGCCGTAGAGAACCCGACATGGCCAATGGAGGCGCGTATCGCCCGCTTCAAATCGATGCTCGAATCGGTGCGCGCCGAAGTCCATATCGTCGCTCCCGACAGCTGGACAGACACCCTGAAAACGGTAGCCACTGAAAAACAGATCGACAACCTGCTGTATGCGAAACAGGGACCGTTGGCGCAAGCCATCGAGATTGCCTGGGGCGATACGCTGTTACCCAAGCTTGTTCATAACGAGCGCCCGATCGATGAATGGAAGGAGCAAATCTTCTATCACACCGATGCGGCAGTCACCTCAGCCAGGGCCGCCATTGCCGAGACCGGCAGCCTTATCCTATGGCCTGATGAACACGAACCCCGCACCTGGTCCCTGGTGCCGCCTGTTCATTTCGTTGTGGTGGATAGCGCGAAGCTCTACAACACCTTTGCCGAAGTGGTCGAGGCTGAACAGTGGGCGCGACAGATGCCGACCAATGCCCTGCTGATATCGGGTCCATCCAAATCCGCCGATATTCAGCAGACCCTGGCGTATGGTGTGCATGGACCGACTGAATTGATCGTGATATTGCGTTCGCCCAAACAACAGGACTGACAGTTACAGGGATTTTGTAAGGTCAGAAAGAGTGACCTACAGTTATTACTGCGGAGTGCATAAACATACCATCCAACACCTGCTTCCAGGGGCCATCTAGAATCATAAAACATAACAGGGAGGCACCAAGATGAAACATCGCAATATAACTGGTTCAGTACTGATCGGCTTAATGATTCTCGTGTTGATGGTCTCGGGGTGTGCCACTACCGATCCCTATCATTCTATGGCATGGACCGACGGTAATTGCCTTGACGCCGACAGCAGCGACTGCAAGCAGAGTTATTACCAGGAGCATTCAAAGTATGATCTGGCATTCGCCGAATTCACCGAACGCGGCAATGCTTTTAATGACGATTGGATAAAACAGGTACTGGCCAAAATAGGCGAGCGCCAGCGGACACAGGGTGTGGTGACGATTGTTTTCATTCATGGCTGGAAGCACAATGCCGACGAAAACGACGAGAATCTCAAAGACTTCAAAAAAACCCTGGAGTTGCTTGCTGAATCCGCGCAGCTTATCAACAGGCGCCTGGTCGGCGTCTACATAGGATGGCGCGGTAGCAGCATCGAGCTGCCCCTGCTCAAGGAACTGACCTTCTGGGATCGCAAGGCCGTCGCTCAAGAGGTCGGCAAGGGTGGCGTAACCCGGCTACTGTTGGAACTGGACAAGATCGACCGTGAAAACAAAAGAAACGTTTTGGCGATCGTGGGACACAGTTTCGGCGGTGCGATTACCGTTAGCGCAACGTCGGAAGTACTGACGGAAATCATAGTCAACGACAGACAGGAGCATGGCGGAAGGATCGGTGATGCGGTCATCGTGCTTAATCCGGCCATAGAAGCCAACCAATCATTGAGTATGGTTGAGGCGGCGGTAGACAATCAAAATACCAGCCTGAGAAATCCACTTTTTTACTCAATCAGCAGCGATGCGGATAGCGCAACCCACTACCTCTTTCCCATTGGCCAAACCATCGGCCTGTTATTTACCTGGCGTCAGAAGGATCTGCAAAGATCCTACTATTACGACCGACTCACCGATGAGAAGCTGGTGTTGCGGGAAGAACATCTCGATGCGGCAACCACCGGCAACTTTGCACCCTACCTGACTCACAGACTGACCATGAACAGGTCGGGCGATACACCTTATCCTTCTTTACTGCCCTGTGATGAGGTACCGGATGATTGCGTGCCTAAAGGACTGACAACGCTTGATGGCCACCCGACAATAGGCCCTCTCCCTGCAGACTATCCGTTGCAGTTTATTAAAACCGATAAAACGGTAATGGCAGGCCATAACGATATTTTCAATCCACGGATCTTGACCTTTATCTACACCCTGATAGACGATGTCGTCCGCTATGCGGTTATTGACGATCCTGACTATAAATATGACGGCATAGCATCCGGCAATATCCTGTCAAGACCTGAAGATCTCAAACAGCGGTTCGGACGATTTTACGATAAGATTCTGAACAAGATGCAGTACACCCCTGCAGATTAATCACATGAAGTTGATTGTTATCATGCATTGCACTGTTGAGGATTATAGAATTCATACACTCATGGGTGTGCGTTCTTATTTTATCTTCTAGACTTAGCCTAACGGGCCAAGTCTAAGGAGAGCGCCGACGATCACATCACCATGGCCCGCAACATCGGGCGATCACATGACCATTCGTGTTGACAAATCCGGCTGCAGTCATGATTACAGGCAGGTAAACCGCCTCTCATATCCTAAGGGTCAAGCCTATGGGTAATCGACTCAACCAACAGAAGGATAACCGCAAGACCGAGATCACCGCTGATGCCCTGCTAAGCGTGATTCAAGGATTGATCGATGAGTCGCCGGACGGCGATCATTTAAAACATGATTTGAACCTGGATTGCCGTCTGGAGCACGACCTGGGGCTGGACAGCCTCGCCCGTACCGAACTGGTGGCGCGCATCAACAAAGCCTTCGCAATCCTGCTGCCGGATGAAGCATTGCTTGCCGAAACACCGCGTGCACTGATGACCCTGCTCACACAAGCAGCCGGGATGCCGGAAGTGGAGACAACAGCGGCACCGAAGGTATTGCCAACAGACAGGTCAATGCTCCCATCGGCGGCCTCGACCCTGATGGAGGTCCTGGCCTGGCATCTCGATCAGCAACCGGAGAGGACACATATCCTACATTACGGCAATGACAGCGAACCCGATGAGATGAGCTACCGGGATCTATGGCAGGGTGCAACCCGGGTGGCAACAGGCTTATGGGAACGATCGGTGCAGCCAGGCGACAGGGTGGCATTGATGCTGCCCACCGGCGTGAGCTATTTCCATAGTTTTTTCGGCGTTCTCCTGGCGGGCGCCGTGCCGGTACCCATCTATCCACCCACACGCCCTTCGCAGCTGGAAGAGCATATGCGCCGCCATGGACGTATATTGCAAAACGCGGGTGTACACATACTGATCACGTTTCAGGAGGCGCACAGGGTAGCCCGCCTGTTCAGAACCCAGGTGCCTTCCCTACAGCACATCGTCGACTGGTCCGAGCTCGACAAAACGGCAGGCACGCCTCCCGCAACCATCAGGAACAGCCAGGATATCGCTTTTCTGCAATACTCATCGGGCAGCACGGGCGATCCCAAAGGCGTGATGCTCAGCCATGCCGACCTGTTGGCCAACATCCGCGCCATGGGGAAGGCGGTGGCGGTCACGCCCGAGGATGTCTTCGTCAGCTGGCTACCCCTCTATCACGATATGGGCCTGATCGGCGCCTGGCTCGGCAGCCTCTATTTCGCGATGCCGCTTGTGATCATGTCACCCCTGCATTTCCTGGCCCAGCCCTCCCGTTGGCTGTGGGCCATTCACCACCACCGGGGAACCCTCTCAGGGTCGCCCAACTTCGGCTACGAGCTCTGTCTCGGCAAGATAGGGGAAGATGAGATCGCGGGACTGGATCTCAGCTCCTGGCGCTTCGCTTTCAACGGCGCTGAACCCGTCAGCGCCACCACGCTGCGGGGATTTACCCGCCGTTACGCGCCATATGGCCTGAACGCCGACGCCCTGGCGCCGGTCTACGGCCTGGCCGAGGTGGCGGTGGGGCTGGCCTTCCCGCCACCACGGCGCGGGCCTGTCATCGACCGGATCAACAGAGACCGTTTCATGCTCAACGGCGAGGCCCTTACCGCCGCGGAGGACGACCCCGATCCCCTCTCCATCGTGGCGTGCGGCAGACCACTGCCCGGTTACCGGGTGCAGGTGGTGGATGAGGCCGATCGGCCACTCCCCGAGCGCAACGAGGGACGGCTCGAATTTCAGGGACCCTCCGCCACCCGCGGTTATTTCAACAATCCCGAAGCCACCAAAGGCCTCTATCGGGACGGCTGGCTGGATACCGGCGACCGTGCCTATCTCGCGGACGGCGACATCTACATTACCGGCCGTATCAAGGAGATGATTATTCGTGCCGGACGCAACATCTACCCTTACGAACTGGAGCAGCTGGTCGGTGAGCTTCCCGGCATCCGCAAGGGTTGCGTGGCGGCATTCCCCAGCATCGATTCCGCCAACGGCAGCGAACAACTGGTCGTCGTGGCGGAGAGCCGGGAGAAGGACCCGCAACGCCTGGAAGCCCTGCGACAGGCAATCCGTGACAAGACCATCGACCTGCTCGGGATGCCGCCGGACGATCTGTTGCTGGCGCCCCCGCATACCGTACTCAAAACCTCCAGCGGTAAACTGCGGCGGGGCGCCATGCGGACACTGTATGAACAGGGACGCCTGGGACGGGGACAGCGCCCGCTGCCGTTACAGGTGATGAATCTGCTGCTGTCGGGCATGGCGCAGCGGCTGCGAACGATCCTTAAAGGTTCAGCAAGCTACCTGTTTGCACTCTATGCCTGGATCATTTTCTATACCCTGGTCCCGCTGGTATGGCTCTCGGTCGTGCTGCTGCCGCGCCTCCCCTGGCGCTGGAGAGTGATCCGTAAGGCGATTCGAATCCTGCGCGGCCTTACCGCCACACCGCTTCGTGTCGAGGGCCTGGAGCACCTTCCAGCAACCGATCGCCCCGTCATCCTGGTCGCTAATCACGCCAGTTATCTCGACACCCTGGCGCTGATCGACGGCATACCCCGGGACTTCATCTATGTCGCCAAGCAGGAACTGGCGGTGAAGTTCTACTCCAGGCTGTTTCTGCAACGCCTCGATACGGTGTTCGTGGAGCGTTTCGATACCTTGCGCAGCGCCACCGCAACCGAGGAGTTCGCCAGACAGCTCGCGGCCGGCCGCTCCCTGGCCATCTATCCCGAAGGCACATTTCGGGCTGAACCGGGCTTGCTGCCGTTCCACATGGGGGCCTTTGTCACGGCAGCCAAAAGCGGCGCGACGGTATTACCGGTCACCCTAAGAGGCACCCGCGCCATCCTGCAATCCGACTCCAACTTCCCACACCATGGCGCCGTGCGGATCATCATCTCACCACCACTGGAACCGCAGGGAGATGATTGGGCGGAGGCCGTTCGCCTTCAGACCGCCGCGAGGGAGGAGATCGCCCGTCATTGCAATGAACAGAGCCTGCGGCATCAGGATCACATACAGACTGATTAACGGTCTGAACGGATGGTTGGATTCTGCCATGCAACACTGTGTGTGATTGCACGATTGGGGCTGACTCCGCCATCTGATTTGCCGTACCGATTTCGGACTAAACTAGAAATCAGGCAAGGATAGTCTCTTGCGGCAGGCAGGAGTGTCTGATGCACAGAAGAACATTTCTCCACATGCTGGGGCTGGGTGCTGTGAGCTTCGGCATCGACACATCGGCCCAGGGTAAAACCGATACATCGGACGACACCATCACCCTGTTCCTGTGTGGCGATGTAATGACCGGGCGCGGCATCGACCAGATACTGCCCTACCCCGGCAAACCGGCTATCTACGAATCCCATCTCAAGAGCGCCAGGGACTATGTGGCGATCGCCGAAAACAAGAGTGGCCATATTCCCCGACAGGTTCCCTTCGATTACATATGGGGCGATGCCTTGACCGAGCTTGAGCAAATCAATCCGGACCTGCGGATCATCAATCTCGAAACAGCCATCACCATCAGCGAGGAGTTTTGGCCACGTAAAGGTATTAATTACCGCATGCACCCCCGAAACACTCCCTGCCTCAACGCGGCACAAATTGATGCCTGCGTGCTCGCCAACAACCATGTATTGGATTGGGGTTATGCAGGCCTGGCTGAAACCCTCACCAGTCTAAAGAACCATAATATTGAATATGCCGGCGCCGGGCATGACCGCGCCAGCGCTGAAGCACCCTTGATCTTCGATCTCCCGGGAAAAGGCAGGATTCTTCTGTATGCCTTTGCCCATCGTTCCAGCGGCGTGCCCACGGCTTGGCGGGCCGAGTTAAACCGGCCAGGTATCGCGCTATTGAAATCGTTCAGCAGTTCCGAGATCACCCGATTGGCGGCTGATATCTCTGCCAGGAAACAGACCGGTGACCTGATTCTGTTCTCCATCCACTGGGGCGGCAATTGGGGCTATGGGATTCCACCCGAACATCGCCGCTTCGCCCATTGGCTGGTGGACAAGGTGGGCGTGGATATCGTTCATGGTCACTCCTCCCACCACCCGAAAGGGATAGAACTCTATCATGGTGCTCCCATCATCTACGGCTGTGGCGACTTTCTCAACGACTATGAGGGGATCGGTAAATACGATCTGTTTCGGGACGATCTGACGCTGGCCTATTTTCTCACCTTTGACCCGCATGCCGCTCGGGTGACGCGTCTGGTGATGACGCCATTCCAGATCAGGAAATTTCGCCTGAACCACCCATCTCAACAAGATCGGATATGGTTACGCCAAACCATGGCGCGAGAGTGTGCGAAGTTCGCGACCGGCGTGACTGAGCTGATCGATGGCAGTATCGAACTTGAGATCAGTTAAGTTTCACGGTCGGCAGTGAGCGCTGTTTCATCTCTTTTTTTGCCTGATTGATGTGCTCCAACCCCTCAAACAGATCGGGCAGCGTCTTTAGGATATGCAGCAACGCAAACAGTAGCACGCCATGGCGCATTCCCATACGAAACTGCTCGATGGTTTGTAATTCGTACCAGGCCTATAAAGCACTGGTATATAAAAGCAGAATGCCGACCAGCAAATTCAGATATGTGTTCGTGGCAATCATGCTAAGCAGTTTCATCTACCCGGTCCCGTCCCTATCCTGACTCGTCGTTTCATAAAACACCTGGATAGTGCAGTTTAGCCGATAGAATTTTTACTGCCTATGTTGTTGGGTGATAACTATCAACTCCCCTCTAAGGCATAGATGACATCACACTTAGTCTTGACTTGGACAGAGAGCCCGGTTAAGAGACAATTCAACCGATGTCCGCAGATCAAAGGTATTCAGGAATGCGTTTTTCAAAGTCGGAACCAACACCGCTTTATGTGTCCCGTACAGATCCTCTTAATCCTCTTTCCAGCTATTCCAAGCATGGGTTTGAACTTGACGGCGATGTCTGGCCTTCTGTTGAACACTACTACCAGGGCATGAAATTCAAACCCGGTTGGCTGCGCACCACCATTCGTGATGCGGATCATCCCGCCAAGGCGAAAAAACTCGCGGCAAAAAACAAAAAATCGGCACGCAATGATTGGGAACAGGTCAAGGAAACCATCATGACGCGCGGTATCTACATAAAATGCCGTACCCATCATGAAGTCGCCGAAGCCCTGCTTGCCACTAACGAGCAGAAGATCATCGAGAACAGTCAATTCGACTACTACTGGGGCTGCGGCCGAGACGGGCGCGGCCACAACACCTTCGGCAAGATATTGATGGCGGTTAGGGAGAAACTCAGAGAGGAGAGATCAGCCGCTGA
This sequence comes from Candidatus Thiodiazotropha endolucinida, assembly GCF_001715975.1. Taxonomy (GTDB): domain Bacteria; phylum Pseudomonadota; class Gammaproteobacteria; order Chromatiales; family Chromatiaceae; genus Thiodiazotropha; species Thiodiazotropha endolucinida. The sequence goes on from NZ_MARB01000024.1 coordinate 29,520, forward strand.
ACGGCCATAACTCTATCCCCAGCCACATAAAGCCGATCGACAGCACGATGCAGCACAGCGTGACGACTGCGATCAGTGGCTTGATACCGACCGACAATATCTGCATGACGCCCAGGTAGGCCCCGACGGCGGTCACGAAAAAAGCGAATTCACTCACCACGAGCAGGGTCAACAACGGTATGGCAGTCGTCCCATCATCACTGGTGACGCTGCCTTTCATCACGATCAGCATCAAAAACAGGCCGATACCCAAGGCGACAAAGGGGAAGTTGTTTTTATTCATGGTACTGCACCCGTATCAAGCAACCAGATCTGCTACGGCCAATATCGAGATGTGTTGTTACGTTGGAATTCTCTCAACGAAACATACCGACATCATTGCCTGTACTGGTATCTGACATCCCAAGTCTCAGTCACACTCAAACTTGCAAGGTTTACCATTGGCGCCACATTCGGCACGCATGACCATCAATGAATTCTTCACACCGGGCACACGGCATACACTGCGGGTACGCATAGAGAGCTTTGCACCACTCTGATAACTGCAAGTAATTTTATACAGGCCGTTTTTTTGTGATATCGCGATACTTGTGGGTTGACCCTTTTTGATCTCCGCTGGGGGTACGGCACAGCTTACGTAGCCCATGAATTCTTTGTCTGAGGATTCCCACAGGGCATTGTACTTGCGACGTTTATACTCTCCGTAGCTGTCGCACAGTTCAGTCTTTTTCTTGGCGTTTGGATCACGCTCAAAGCCGCAATGGATCTTGAACATGCGCTTCATGTCATCTTCCGTGGGGCAATCCCCAATCTTCTGCGCCTGAGATATATCGGGACACTGACTCGAACTGCCGGCCGTGACCGAAGCGGAAATAAGAAGTGCAGTGATACTGATAGCCAGAATAAAAGCGTAACGTTTCATGAATGTCTCCGTAGGTGCAAATCGGAAAGATGCAGGATAGATACTCGGATCTTCGTCATCAATCATTTCAGGGTGATATTTTGTTTTACAGCGAAAGAGATGGCAAAGACATAAGTCAAATTGAGGAGAATTCGCACCTGGGATGACCCTAAAAACAATAACTTATCTATTCATCCAATAAATAACGACAGGATGACGCGACAGATAGACAGGTGCGCAATGCGTGATCTGCCGGTTGATTGGAGCGACAGCCTCGGGGAGGCGTTCGCTCTGTTGACAGGAAGCGGTTACTGGACGCCCGCTTTTATTTTATTGCTTGGCGAGGGCCTCTCTGACGAACTGCTTCCAATGCTCCATTCGTTTCTGCAACAACAGCATGCCGTCGAAGTAAGGCACGACATCATTCTGGCGGATAATCTCCCTGCCCTTGGGCCCTAAGGCAAACTGAATGAAGCGGTCGGACTCCCGACTGTTGGGGGAGTGCCTGTTGTGCACCAGATAGAGTGGGCGGTAGAGCAGATAGTTACCCGTGCGGATTTTCTCGAAGCTCGGCTCCTTGCCTTCCAGTTTGAGAATCTTGAAATCCCGTTTGTGCGCACTTGCAATGCCGGTGACCGCAATCGCATTGGGATTCTTTTCCACCGTTTTCTCCAAAGGACCGGAAGACGGGAATTCATGCTTACTGATGAAACTGGCCTTTGGATCTTCGAACAGATGCTGACGCAGGGTGTAACCGACGCCGGAGATCTTCCCCTTGCGGATGAGCAGTTCCAATGGCTGATCCGCGCCGCCCAGCTGTGACCAATTCGTGATCTTACCCCGGTAGAGCTCACGCAGCTGCACCAGGCTGATCGACTCGATGGGATTGGAGTTGTGCACCACAACCACCAGCGCATCCCAGGCCACGGGAATCATATTGGCGCTGGCTTCCACCCGACTTGAATCCAGCTTGAATCGGCAGGCGCCACCGATATCTGCCTGATTGGCGGTGATTTCGCGGATCCCTTTGGTAGCACCACCGCCGGCGATGGTGATATCTACACCCGTTTCATCCTTGTAGGCAGCTGCGAGATCGGCCATAAACGCGTTGCGGGTTATACCGCAGCCTACCCAGGAGAGCTCCAGCGCTTGTGTCGTGATGGGTAACAGTGTCAGAAACAGCAGTTTGGATATGAATTGATAGCGCAAAATAACCTTCCTTTTTTGTTGGTCTTGAGCGAGTACACTATAGTCATTTCATTCGATTATTCACCCCGTATTAGGATTTTCATTCTCATTCTTAGGAAGAAATTGTCTTAATTTTGACCGGCCGCTCAATCTCCAAATAAGTTCATCCAAAAAAGGCCTCGATCAACCTGCGGTTTTCGACGGTTATGTCGATAACAGAGAAGTAGCCACATATATGGCCAATAATCTGACAGCAACGGCACATTGTGGGAGGATTGGTGTTGGACAAAACTGTTGATTAGTCAGGCAAGGAGCCATGAGGCACGATGTTTCGGATAATCTTTTTCTCTTTTACGCTACTCATCCTATTCTCATCCGCCGCATCGGATGAAATGGCCCAAAAAGACGAGATACTCAGCTCCCGCAGTGAGTCACCCGGCGGAGATTTCGTTCTCTATTCAAGCCAAGGCAAGGTCTCATTGAAACAATTCAGAGGGAAAGTGGTACTGCTCTACTTCGGCTATACCAAATGCCCCGATGTCTGCCCCACCTCCCTTTCCATTATTGCCCAAGCCTTGAATGAGCTCAGCGAGGAAGAGTTGAAATCGGTACATGGCGTGTTTATCAGTGTCGATCCCAAGCGGGATGATGTCCAAGTACTGGATGAGTATGTCAGACACTTCCACCCCAACTTGGTAGGTGTAACCGGCAGTGAAGGTGAAGTTACCGAGGTCGCCAGGCGCTATGGCGCACAATACGAAGAAGTTGCACTTGAAGGATCTGATTTCGGCTATGCGGTCAACCACTCATCGGTTACCTACCTGATCACACCGGAGGGCGATCTGCGGTTTATGTTGCCTCATCAAACTCCCGCATTTGTCATCCTGGAAGCCATCCGATATCTACTGGCAGACACGATGTAAAACCACATGTTGGCTTGTCGCGGCAAAGGGGTCTTCCCTATTGTTTTACATCATCACGTTTTTTTCTTGTTCTAATTCAACAACTCTGCCCCCTTGAACTAAATTATCTCTATCCATGAATAAAATTGATCATCAATTGTCACCGACAATTTTTTAACTTTTGCCATGGCAGATTAATCTGCAAATTCCAGTAACTCTTGTATGGCTTCAATTCCGTCCAGTGCACATTTTTCATCAGATTTACCATCAGGCGCGCCGGCGACACCAACAGCTCCCACCATTGATCCAGAGGCCTGGATTGTGACACCACCGCCTAAAATCAATATACCCGGCAGCTGTTTGATACCCGATGCTTCGATATTGGAATTTACCACCTCCGAGAGTGAAGTTGTTGCAGAACGATAGTTGATGGATGTTTTTGCCTTTAATATTGCCCCATCAGGTGATGAAACCCCCGCCAGATTATCTCTCAGTACCACTTGTAAATTACCTCCACCGTCAACCACAGCTACCGAAACCTGGAATCCAGACGCTCGACAGCTTTCAAGTGCTTTCTTGGCAACCATTAGCGCTGCGTCCGGTGTCAATGTTTTAGAAGTAAAAAGAACATCAATTTCTCTTTCCTCTGCTTGAACAGCAGTGGAAGCAAATATAAAGATGGCAACAAGCGTTAATATATTCAGCAGAGCAGGTGCGATAGTTACTCTATTTCGTGCACCCCAAACCCACTTCTCCCCCGTCCCAGAAGTCCTTTATCAAATATCGATGCCAAGGACGACAATCGGTCGATGAGGGGTTTATGAGGTCTGAAGGAAACTTGGTAAAGCTCTGCTGCTTTCCTGGCATCCAGCAGGTAATCGTCACTGGTGCATAATTTATCGACAAGCTTCAATTCCAGGGCTTTTGTCCCGTACCAGTGCTCCCCGGTCGCTACAGTTTCGATATCAAGTTCGCTGCGCTGGGTCTTTATGAATGCCTTAAACAGACGGTGTGCCTCATCGATCTCCTCACGAAACTTGTCTCTGTCTTTGTCAGTGTTTTCGCCAAAAAGGGTGACCGTTCTTTTATATTCACCGGCAGTGAACTGCTCGAAATCGATATCGTGTCGTTTCAGAAAACGGTTGAAATTTGGCAATTGCGCCAACACACCAATGGAACCGACCACAGCAAATGGTGCAGCAATGATATGATCGGCCACACAGGCCATCAGATATCCACCACTCGCGGCAACCTTGTCCACCGCTATTGTCAGTCGTATGTTCTTGTCCTTGAGTCGCGTAAGCTGGGAAGCCGCCAGGCCGTAGGCATGGACCAGACCGCCACTACTCTCCAAACGCAGCACGACCTCGTCTTCTGGCCTTGCTACGGACAGGATGACCGTGATCTCTTCACGCAAGGAGGCCACCGCAGAAGCACGGATGTCACCATGAAAATTCAGCACGAATACTCTCTTCTTATCTTTTGAGCGGGCATCGGGCCCCAGTTTCCGGGATTTCTTGAGATCATGCTTACGTGTTTTGTGAATCTGCTTAAATGCCTTCTTTGGCAGCATCGCCGCCTTGAGGGCATGGGCCAGGTCATCGTAGTCCCGGTTCAAGTATTTGACTTCAAGACGCTGTTTATTCCGGGGCCTACCTCTACCGGCGAGAGCTATGATCCCCCCAACAACAGCAAGAATGGCCAATACCACGGTGATCGATTTTGCCAGAAACAGGCTATAGTCGGTGACAAATTCCATTCATTGCTCTCCCATACGATGCCTCATTTAATCAGAACCATTTTTGTACCTAGAGTATGTTTCAAGGCCATCTGCCAAAGATTATGACGTATAATAATAATTTGTGACTAATGTCGTTCTTGCGAATTTAATATTATACAAATCCTTTTGGTTACACCTCAAACTTGTTCAGAAAGAACTCGAAATGCCAATAGTTAACCCTTGTCACCGCCCCCCTTTATTCACATTGATTAACATTTATCAGCACGCCTACTGATAGACTATAATTACTGAACAATACTTTATGGGGGTTTAGGGATGACCTATCAAACGACATATTCTGGACCCGAACGACGCATTGAGCAGCGTAGAAAGATTGTTGATCGCCGTGAGTTAATAAGATTCGAACCCGACAAGGAGCCTCGTCGAAAGGGGCATGGACGGCGTAAAGGGGAGATGAATGATCCCTGGAATCGGCTGGATAAATTAGAAAAAGGGGTCTGATCTGACCGTCTAACAAAATGGAAATATGACCCTGTCTCGATAATATTTTTTAGGTTTCATGATCGCCCATAATCTTTCTAATAACGCGATCGCGTTCTTCGCGTTTAACTTCTTCTAATGAATTATAAAATTGCGGTTCAACATTGCATTTACCATCGGCTACGACATAGCAATGAATCGGAGCGCCTTTACCGTTTTTTTCTATCCATTCGCTCGCAAGTTTATGCACATGGGTCATCTGCCCTAGTGATTCAGATATCTCATCTTCGTGATTCAGTAGAAGGCGAATAAGAATCGTTACACCAATGTCGTTGAATGTAACTACATGCTGGTACTCAAGCCGCTTATTCGAAGGAAGCTCCGCCTTTTTAAATGCTTCTCTAAGTAAGCGCAGAAGCGGCTCTCTTAACTTTTCTTGATAGATCTCATCTAACAGCTTGTTGCCAGCCCAACCTCCGACAAACAGACATAGGCCAATAACCAAGCCGGATCCCATGCCAGCATCCATAGTCGGACGAGTATCCAGATGCAAGGCCTTATTGGACTTCATAGGCTCACTCGATTCTTGCCAATCGGTATTGGCTAATACCGGATCAAGCTCCGAGCCTATTGCATCAATCGCGGCACGCATAAACGGATTCTGGCCGGCTACGAAGTAGGTGTATGTGACGCTATCCATTACGACCTCATTTGAAACCTAACAGTTGTCTTAACGAAACCCTCTGTATCGTTATACACTTTTATGTGCTCTCTATATACATAGCATCCAAACCTCGACGAGCCTAGCTCAGCGCATTCCAGCACCCAAGTTGTATCTAAATCTACCACTTATAAGTAATGCCCAATGAAAAAAGCACTAGTATCTTGAAGTAGTTCTCCCCAAGATAATTTCTGCTTAATGTTACAGGACCCGATTTGCAAATTTGTCATATCGCATAACATTTAAGTAGAAGACAATTTATCTTATTACTCGCCTATTTAAGTAAATAGGCGTGCAAGTTGCCTCCTATCACGCGATTCAGCAATTTTTTTTAAAGTCGTATTAGGAATAAAAATACTCCTCATCCTTATGAAGTATTTGAAGCTCAACAGGGTGATGTCAGCCGACAAAGTTGTCCTCTGAACAAAGTCATGAAGTAAAGATATGCTTGCCCTCATGCAGCTATTTGAGAGGCTTCCCCGATAATAAATGTCACGCCAGCCGGATATTACGACTGTTGCCTCGCCACTTCCCTTTTAACCTCCGGCAACCCAAACGAAAGCAGGGCCGCCGCAAGCACAAACCCCGCCGACCACCAGAGGCAGCCGGTGAGCCCGTGGAGTTGATAGATCAGCCCCGAGAGCACCGTACCCAACAGCCGTCCGCCGGCATTGGCCATGTAGTAGAAGCCTACGTTCATCGCCACTTTTTCGTGATCGGAGTAGGCCAGGATCAGGTAGGAGTGGACGGCGGAGTTGACGGCGAAGACCGCGCCGAAGAGGATCAGGCCGATCACCAGCACATAGTCGGCGGGCCAGCCCATGTTCAATCCGGCGGCGATAGCGATGGGGAACAGGGCCAGCAGGAAGGCCCAGAGCCTTGCCGTGCCGCCGCCCGGGCCCTGGCCGTGGTGGCTGCGTTTGACCAGCCTGGGTACGCTGGCCTGGACAATACCGTAGCCGATGATCCAGAGAGCCATGTAACCGCCCACCTGGGTGAACGTCCAGCCGAGCACTTGATAGAGAAAGACCGGCAGGCCCACCACGAACCAGACATCGCGGGAGCCGAAGAGGAAAAAGCGCGCCGCCGAGAGCCAGTTGATGGCGGCGATGTTGGAGAAGACCTGGGTGAATTTCGGCTTCGACTTCATCTTGCCGAGACCGCTGGGTAGGAGAAAGGCGGTGACGATCAGGACCAGTAGCAACATCGCCGCCAGAATCGCCAATGCGCCGCGGAAGCCGACCAGTTCCAGCAGTGCGGCACCGATGAAGTAACCGCCGCCCTTGAGGGCATTCTTGGAGCCGGTGAGCATCGCCACCCATTTGAACAGTTTGGTCTCGCTGCCGTCCTTCACCATGGTCTTCACCGACGCCTTCGCCGACATCTTGTTCAGGTCCTTGGCGATGCCGGAGAGGGCCTGGGCGAACATCACGTAGGGCACCGAGAGCCAGGGATCGGGCACCGAGAGCCAGGGATCGGGCACGGTGAGCAGCAATAGCGCTACAACCTGCAGCCCCATGCCGATGTGCATGGTCAGGTTGAGGCCGATTCGCGCGCCCAGCCAGCCGCCCACCAGGTTGGTGACGATGCCGAAGAACTCGTAGAAGAGAAACAGCATCGCCACCTCGAAGGGGGAGTAGCCCAACAGGTGGAAATAGAGCACCACCAGCATACGGATGGCGCCGTCGGTGACGGTGAAGGCCCAGTAGCCGCCGGTGACGACCAGATAGTTGCGCAGTCCCTGCTCCATCAGAGGAGGCCCACCACCTTGCGTGTCAGGTCGACCAGCCGATTGACATAGCCCCACTCGTTGTCATACCAGGCATAGATCTTCACCAGGGAGCCGTCGACCACCATGGTGGAGGGGGCGTCGACCACGGATGAACGCGCCTCGTTGACATAGTCGACGGAGACGAGTGGCCGCTCCTCGTAACCGAGGATGCCTTTCAGCTCCCCCTCCGCCGCCGCCCTGAAGTAGCCGTTGATCTCCTCCGCCGTGACATCGCGGGCGGCATGGAAGACGAAGTCGGTGAGGGAGCCGTTGAGCAGCGGCACCCTCACCGCATGGCCGTTCAGTTTGCCCTCGAGTTCGGGGAAAATCTTGGTGATGGCCTTCGCCGAACCGGTGGTGGTGGGGATCAAGGACTGGCCGCAGGCGCGGGCGCGGCGCAGGTCCTTGTGCCCTTTGTCGACGATAATCTGGGTGTTGGTGATGTCGTGGATGGTGGTCATGCAGCCCTGCTCGATCCCCACCTTTTCATGCATCACCTTGACCACCGGCGCCAGACAGTTGGTGGTGCAGGACGCGGCGGTGATCAAGTGGTGCCTGTCCGGCTCGTAACGATCATCGTTGATGCCGTAGACAATATTCAGCGCCCCTTCGGTGGGCGCGGCGACGATGACCTTTTTCACACCCTGATCGAAATAGGCCTGCAAAGTCTCGGGGCGCTTGTGGTGTTTGCCGGTGGCCTCGATGACGATGTCGCAATCTGACCAGTCGGTCGTGGCGATATCCGGATTCGAGCTGTAAGCGAGCCGCTCCTCCCCCACGACAACGTCTCCCCCTTGGGCCGTACACGCCACATCCCAAGTGCCATGCACCGAATCGAACTGCAGCAGATGGGCCGAGCAGACCGCATCGCCGGCGATCTCGTTGACGCGTACGAACGCCAGCGAATCCTCATTCCGGCCGGCTCGTAGCGCGAGACGCCCCATACGGCCAAAGCCGTTTATGCCAATCTTCGCTATCAAAAGAAGCCCCCTTGGTAAGATTTGTCAGAGTTTTCCTGGTTACCCACCTTACTCAGCCATCGTATAAGCGAGTTCTAAAAAAAGTTCTGAGTGTTGAGTTATTGGTTTTGGATTGATGGGTTCGCTTTGTTCTCGACTTTTCTAGTTTCTCTAATCCTGGTGTTCTTGTCCGCCATCCCATGGCTGATCATGATTAATATAAGCCCCATCATGCAGGCTATGCAATCAGAATCCCATCACAACGTCAGCAGGAGCGAATCCGCCTTGGCTAACTACCACACCTTCATGACGGCAGTGTGAAATTTAGTGTGAATGGGTGGATGAGCCCTCTTCCAGTCGTGATCCCATCGGTTCTTCCTCTGATCAAGCGGCTATGAACTGGGAAGAAAAGGCCGCGAATGGACGCTAATCACCGCAAATCGACGCCATGAAGATATGGCTTATTTGCTCTCATTGATACATCGCGGCAAGCCGAAATAGAGAGGGATTACAATTTAGGGCCTGTTAACACTAATCCAATACGCCCTGCTGGGGCTGTTTTTGTGCCCAGCAAGGCAGAATGAGTGTAGTGTAGTTATTCTACATGAGCGAATGATAACGCCGCTGGGGGCGAAAACAGCCCCAGCCCTTCGGGTTGTGCCTGAAAAAGCGCCACTCGGCGTTGCTCGTCGTTCATTTGGAATAACCAAACTTCTCTCCTCGCGCCTTGATTGGCGCTTTTTCAGACACAACAGGGCGCATTGGATTAGTGTTAACAGGCCCTAGATGACTATTAAAATTGTCCCGTATAAATTTGCGTAATTTTGCGGTGATTAGCGTCCATTCGCGGCTAAATCAACTCCCCAGTCCCGACGATGGAGTCTTCACTCGGTCAAGAACGCACATCCTTGTCATTACTGTTATTTATCATCTCTTTGACTATTCTTGCGCTGGTCATTCTTTGCCTACTTTCCCTTGCGTTCTTCACGACTGATGGCCCAGGTGCCGTCGCCATCGTCCGCAGCCGAATGCTGTACATTGACATACAAGGTGTCGGGATCTTCGGGGCTGAAGTAGATACCCGTGCCCTCCGCGCCGGGGTCGGTCAGGGAAGCAAACAGGGTGACGGACCGGGATGCACCGAACGCATTGGTCACTTGACTGGCGAACCAGATATCCGAGGGATTATTGTCCTCGATCATCACAAGATCCCCATTCGGCGCTTCAGCAAGGTTGTCCACGCTGTCGAAACCCGACTGGTGCCCCTCCTCACCCGGCTTGCCGATCTCCACCGGCGCATTCACACCCGGCTTGACGAAATTGGTCACCTGCAGGGTGTGAAGATCGATGGCGATAACTCGACCTTCGTAAAGTTCGGAGGTGAAGACGAGCCGACCGCGCCTGTCGACTTTCGTGTCTCTGGGTCCCTCGGTGATGGCGACATAGAGAGTATCCCCGATGATCTCCAGGTCCTCGGGGCGCTGGTAGCTCTGACCACCGGCGGCACTGCCTGATTCCCGGACGTTCAAGGGATCGATGGGACCCACCCATTCGCCCTGGCCGACACCATCCCTGCCGTTCACCTTCAAGGCATAGAGCGCGCCGGCCGAGAGATCACCCGCAACATCGGGTACGAATTTATAGACGCCTCCGCCGCAAGGTACGTCACCGTTACAGCCCGAGGTACGGCCGTGATGCTCGTCTATGACGTATAGATTGCCGTCCGGGTCCAGATCTATGCCTTCATGGGCAATACGCCCGACCGCCGCTCTGTCCACCACTCGCTTGGCCGTCATCCGATCATCTTCCAGGAAGATCTCGAACAGACGGCCATCGGTGATCTCCTCGGCAAACAGGATCGTGCCCCAGGGAGTCCAACGGATACCATCGAGAGCGTCATAGCCCGAATCCTGGACCAGAATCCGAGTCTCGCCGGTCTTCAGATCGACCACACTGACGGAGCCGCCTTCCGGTTGGCTGTTCGGGTTGCGCAGTTCATGGGTTCGGTAGAGGTACCGGCCCTTCTCAGGTCCGGTCTCATTCACCGTATTCATGTCATGCCAGTCATTGCGGCCGCCATCGTAGATATTCAGATCGGTCTCGTCGGAAACCACCCGCTGTTTAAAGCCCTTTGGCACTTTCCAGGGAGAAGCCGGTTTCCAATCGGCGGAATTGGCGGACGCGTCGAGGGGGGTGAAATTGAAGCCATCAATCCCATCCGACTCGGCCAGACCGGAAAACGCCAGGGTGACGAGTGCAACGGCCAACATCTTACATCGATACATATAGGATAACCCTAACCTGATATTGAGGATACCTGGAACAAGTCGTCAGCTTATACAACAGCACCTTGCTCATTTTGAATCCACCTGGATCCGATGAGGCTGCGTTTCACTACACAACTGCTACGATTATATTTTAATGAGCAAAATATACCGGTTTTTATAAAAGCAACAACACATTGAAGACGCTTACAACAAAACAGGTAGCCGGTGAACTATCCGGCGCATTCGCCGATCTTGGCACTTTCCTGCCCATTGTAATCGCCGTACTCACGCTGCACTTGATGGATCCTTCAGGATTATTCATTGGCTTCGGTTTGTTTGCCCTTTCGGTCGCCGTGATCTACCGTCGCCCTATCCCTGTACAACCGATGAAAGCGGCAGCGGCCGTTGTCATCGCCGACAATCTCACAGCCGGCGCCATCGCCGTCACCGGTCTGCTTCTGGGTGCAACGGTTCTCCTGTTGACGCTCACGGGACTTGTCTCGCGTATCGGCAAAAAGATACCTCAATCGGTACTCACCGGGATTCAATTGGGGGTCGGTTTGATCCTTGCCTGGGCCGGGGCCGGGTTGATACTGCAGGAGCCCATGATCGGCCTGATGTCACTGGTTCTTTTACTCCTGCTGCTGCCGACACGGTTCAAACCCGTTGCCGCCATCCTGGTCATTCTAGGCAGCGTCATCTGGAGCGGCATTGACCGACCTGGCCAGATGCCGGAGATTACCATCGGTTTTTATCTGCCCCAATGGGTCAGTATCGACTGGTCCGATGCCTGGACACCGGCTGAAACGATTCTGCTGCCACAACTCGCCCTGACCCTGACCAACGCAATGATCGTAACCGCGGCTATCGCAAGACGTCTTTTTGAGGATCAAGCGCGACCGATTACCCCCCGGCAGCTTGGCATGAGTACCGGGGTGCTTAATCTGCTTCTGGCGCCACTCGGCGCCTTTCCCATGTGCCACGGCGCGGGGGGCCTGGTGGTACAACACAGATTCGGTGCCCGCACCGGCCTGGCGCCGGCAATATTCGGTATCACCTGCCTGTCATTCGGTCTGCTGTTGGGGCCGAACGCCCTGCAACTGCTGTTGTTGATTCCCCTTGCTGCGGTTGGCGCGCTTTTGGTTTTCGCCGGATTGGATCTCGCGATGAGCAAAGAGCTGACACAAGGTTCTCGGGAAAACCTGCCGGTTATTGTTATCACCGGACTTGTCTGCCTGCTGCTGAATGTTGCCCTGGGATTGTTGGTAGGGATTGCGATTGAATATCTACGAAGACGTAACGGGGAAAAGGCTCTGCCTTAAGAGTTGAGCCGCTAATGAACGCGAATCACCGCGAATATGCGCCAATCAAATTTGATGGATTGCTTACATGCAGACTCGCTGGTTCCCAAGGCCCTCTGTGTGAATCCATACCTTGATCTGTTGTTGCAATGAGAAACAGTTGTCCTCGTTCCCACGCTCCAGCGTGGGAATGCAGACATCAGCGTAACAACAGGACATGTTATGGATTCCCACGGAGGACCGTGGGAACCAGAAGAATACCTTTCTATCATTCGCGAATATTCGCGGTGATTCGCGTTCATTTGCGGCTTCTATTTTTTACCGCAAACTGCAAACCCTATTCACTTCACCGTAATGGTGATTTTTTCGGAAAGGATGGGCGGATCGAAGGGGATATGATCCTTGTCGCCCAACACCAACTGCAGGGTATGGCTACCTTTGGCAAGATCGAGGGTGACCTCTGTCTGGCCGCCTCCGAAATGGCGATGGTTCTCATCCGAAGGCAAGGGTTTATCCATGGCCGGCATCGCTTCCACATCGATCAGCAGATGATGATGACCGGTCTTCTCGCGCTCGATACCCGCGGGCGCGACACCCATGCCTTTCAATCCAAAACGTACAGTGACCGGGCTGTTCACCTGCTCACCGTTGGCCGGCGAGATGATATAGAGCATGACGCCGTCTGGCGCCGGAGTGCCGGCATTGATCTGCGGCGCATAGAGTGCAAGCCACAGCATGGCAATAAATAATTTATTCATACGAGAGAACATGATGACCCCCAGGATATTGTTGGATTTTTAACTTATTGACCGGAAGCCCTCGTCGATTTCGCTGCAGACAGCCAAGTGACTCCCTTGTGATGTAAGACAGTTCAAGTACAGCATATGTTGAACATCTATAACCCTTTAAAAAAGGGCAATTCACAAGCGTGGACCGCTGTAGAAGATTGGCTGAAATAGTCTAAAAATGAACGCGAATAAACGCAAATTTAAGGAAATTTTCTAGTTACCGGGGTCTTCCCTGGGAATCCATACCTCGTTCTGTAGTTATATTGATATATGCATTCCCACGCAAGAGCGTGGGAACGAGATAACTTAAATTAGTATTCCCTAGAATTTGCGTTTATTCGCGTTCATTTGCGGACTTTTTATTTTTTCTCGGGCGAAGCCGTCAAATGGTCCGCAACCAATTCGGTCAGGCTGATCACTTCGGTGTCCATATCGTTGTGTTCTATGCCCTCCTCCAGGATGATGCGGCAATTGGCGCATGCCGTGACAATGGTATTTACTCCGGTCTCCCGCAGCTGTTTTTTCTTGCGGTCAAACACATGCAACCGTAACGGCTCGGCACGTTCATTCGCACTCACGCCGCCGCCTCCGCCGCAGCACCAGTTCATTGCCCCATGGTCTTTCATTTCGACGAAATTTTCCGCCACGCTGTTGAGCAATTCACGGGGCTGCTGCACCACACCACCGCGCCGAACGATCTGGCAGGGATCGTGTAGCGTCATCGGTGTGCTGTCCTTGTAATCCAGTTGCAGACGTCCTTCGGTTTTCAGCTGTTCCAGCAATTCCAGTATATGGATCACCTCGAAGGGATAGTGGCGACCGACCAGGTTCGGTCCCTCCCAGCGTATTGCGGTATAGGCATGCCCGCACTCCGGACTGATCACATACTTGACAGCCAGCTCTTCCGCTGCGATCACTACCCGATTGACCAGTTCTGCGGCCGCCTCTTTGTTGCCGATCTGGATACCGCTGTTGGTGGCCTCGAATGCCTTGCTGCTGATGGTCCAGGAGACCCCCGCCGCATCGAAGATACGTGCAATGCTCTCGATATATTCCGGGAAATTGACTATCTCCATCGAGGAGAAAAGGGTCATATAGTCAGCTCCCTTTTTGTCTATCGGAATTTTCAGTCCGGTATCCTTTTCCACATGTGCCAGAGCGGCCTTGAGGGTCTTGATCGTTACGCCCATGGGACTGCCGATCTTCAACGCCCGCCGGGTCGCCTCCTTCATACCGTCGGGCGCATAGCCGGCAACCGAAAAGCCCTCCCGCTGTTTTCTGATCATGTAGGTGATGTCGTTGCCCACCGGACAGACCATGGAGCAACGTCCGCACAAGGTGCAGCTGTCATAGACCAGCGTCTCCCAATCGGCGAAGTCTTTCTCGGTCAGGGATTCAACCCAACCGAAGACAGATCCCAACTTGCCCCAGAAGGTATGCTCCCGCCGCCACAGCTTCTTCATCGGTTCCACCTTGTAGATCGGTGTGTGGCGGGGATCTTGCGTCTCTGTATAGAAGAGGCAGGCCTCGGCACAGAGTCCGCAGTGGACGCAACTGGAGAAATAGGATGAGATCCTTGCGTCTATCTGCTGGCGCAGCGCCTCTACGCCCTGCTCAAACTGTTCATTCATAACCCCCCCTAATCCACATTACTCACACCCGGTCGTAGCGGGAGGATCCTTGGGCGTGAGAAATGCGGGCTATGCGTTGACACCTTTGCGCCCCATGGTTGCGCCGGTATAACCGCGACTCAAGATAAAGGTGAAAGTATGCATCAGCTTGCTGAAGGGAAAGTAGATCAGCAGCAATTCAGCCAGCAGCAGATGGATCAGGCGCAGACTTTCGAATGATTGCGCCAATGCCAGACAGCCGGTCAGCATGACCAAAAAAACCAATAGACTGCCCAAGTGGTCATCCAGGTCGGAGAGCATACGGGTCACCGGACTGAGCAGACGATGTATCCACAGCAACAGCAGACCCAGAAATGCAAGTTCGGCGGAAAGGATGAAGGCCCAATGGGGTATCGCGGTCCAGCTGAGACCGGTGATCCGCTCGGCGATGAAATCGATATGGGGCTGGGCGAAGAAGAGCAACACGAAGAGTCCGATATGGAACAGATAACCGGCGACCAGCAGGAGCCGTCCCCGGGTGGCCGCGCTGCGCTCATATACAGAGCGGGTGAAGACGGTGCGAATGGCGCCTGCGGAAGCACTTCCCCTGGGGGTGGCCAGATCTTTTCTGTTGCCCGCCATGAGTATCGTCACGATACGCCAGGTGACGCCTATCAAAAAGACGCTCAGTGAGAAGATCCACAGGGGACCATCGATGAATTGAGCGATCACTTGTCGGCCTCCCGTAACTCTCTGCCAAGGTATTCGTTGGTATCGGGATCGCTGAATCGATTTACTTCTTCATTCGCTATCGCTTCACCCCGTTTTTCCATCTGTGTCGCCCACAGATCGTGATGCTCCTTGGCCCAGTTAAGATCGCAGTAACCGGTCGTCATACCGTCGATGGCGCCCTCCATGCCGATGCTGCCGATATAGATGTGGCCGAGGATCACACCGATCATGAGGATCGCGCCGATGGCATGACCCACATGGGCCAGCTCCATCCACTCCCGACTCTGACCGAAAACGGGAAATATCAATACCAGTCCGGAGACGACGATCACCGAGCCCACGAGCACCAGCATCCAGAACATGCTCTTCTCGCCCATGTTGAAGAAGTTGGACGGAACATGCTTCTTACCGATGATGCCTCCACCCCGTAACAGCCAGCTCATATCCCCCTTCTGGTAGATATTGCGCCGGACGAATTTCACAAACACCAGGATCAGCGCAACCATAAACAGCGGCCCCATCAGGTTGTGACCCTCCTTACTGGCCGATGCAATGATGGAAAAGATTTCCTTGCCGAAGATGGGTATCAAAAGCGGGCGGCCGAATAATATGATCAGGCCGGTGATGGCGAGAAACAGGAAAATCGATGCCATGAACCAGTGGATCAATCGTTCATAGCTGGTGTAACGGGGCAGCTTCCTGTCCGATTCACCGCCGACGATTTTCACCTTGCCGCGTACCATGTAGAAAACCGCCAGGCCGACAAGGATACCCAGCAGCAGGAAACCGCCGATGGGAATCAACTGCTGCATGCGGAATTTACGCCACTTATCGCCATTCGCATTGATCAGCACACCCGAATCCACTCCCTTCACCTGGGTGGTACCTGATATGGGCATATCCCGCTGACGCACATCCCGCCACAATTCCGCGGCAGGATTGAGCACCATTGTCGATGGCATGCCTTTCGGCTGCTTGGTATCAGCGACAGTTTCCAACGGCAGGAGAAGCAACCATAGCAGCCACAGTAAAACCCCTGTTTTGAGGCCAAGACCGGCCTGAGAAAGGTTGCTTACCCTGTACATGGAACCTCAGCTCTCCCTTTAGCCCGCAATCACTCTTTAGCACTGCTCTTGCTGGCGGCACTGTAAGGTGCGCGGAACGAGGCATCGCGATAGGAGACACCCCGCGCCATCACACTCGCACTGCGATTGATGATGCGCTTGCGATAGATCTCGGAGATGGTATCCGAATCTCCCGCCAGCAACGCTTTGGTGGAGCACATCTCCGCACACAGCGGCAGCTTGCCTTCGGCCAGTCGGTTGGAACCGTACTTGCGATGCTCTTCGGAGCTGTTGTCGGCCTCCGGTCCGCCGGCGCAGAAGGTACATTTATCCATCTTGCCTCGCGTGGCGAAGGCGCCATCCTCGGGAAACTGCGGTGCGCCGAAGGGACAGGCATAGAAACAGTAACCGCAACCGATACAGATATCCTTGTCATGCAGTACAACACCGTCCTGGGTGGTATAGAAACAGTCCACCGGACAGACCGTGGCGCAAGGCGCATCCGAACAGTGCATGCAAGCCACCGAGAGGGAGCGTTCACCCTCGTCGCCGTCATTGATGGTCACCACCCTGCGGCGGTTCACGCCCCATGGAACCTCGTTCTCGTTTTTACAGGCGGTTACGCATGCATTGCACTCGATGCAACGTTCCGGATCACAATAAAATTTCATTCGTGCCATGTTAGTGTCCTCTGTTTAAAACCCGGTTATGCCTTGCTGATGCGACAGAGACTGCATTTTGTCTCCTGCATCTGCGTGACCGAGTCATAGCCATAGGTCATGGCCGTATTACAGGCTTCGCCCAGAACGTATGGATCCGCGCCCTCGGGATATTTACTGCGCAGATCCTTACCCAGAAAGTGGCCGCCGAAGTGGAACGGCATAAAGGCCACACCAGCCGCCACCCGCCGTGTCACCAGCGCCTTGACTTTGATGCGGGCACCCTCGGCGCCCTCGACCCAGACATCTTCGCCATCCCTGACGCCGGCATTGTTGGCATCGCGCGGATGCATCTCGATAAACATATCCTGCTGCAGCTCCGCCAACCAGGGATTGGAGCGGGACTCATCGCCACCGCCTTCATACTCGACCAGACGACCTGAGGTGAGAATGATGGGGAAATCCTTGGAGTAGTCCTTGGCCTGAATCGAGCCATAGCGGGTCGGCAGGCGATAGAAGGATTTGCGATCTTCGTAGGTGGGATACTTCTCCACCAGATCACGCCGGTTGGTATAAAGGGGCTCACGATGGACCGGTACCGGATCGGGGAAGGTCCAGACCACAGCCCTGGCCTTGGCATTGCCGAAGGGCGCGCAGCCATGCTTGATGGCGACACGCTGGATGCCGCCGGAACGGTCTGTCTTCCAGTTCTTGCCCTCGGCCAGTTTTTTCTCCTCCGGGGTCAAGTCATTCCACCAACCCAGTTTTTTCTCCTCCGGGGTCAAGTCATTCCACCAACCCAGTTTTTTCAACAGCTCGGCGGTGAACTCAGGATGACCGTTCTTGATCTCGTTGCCGACCGGATAGGATCCCTCTGCCAACAGATTTTCACCATTGCGCTCGACGCCGAAACGGGCACGGAAGTTGAGGCCGCCCTTGGCCACCGGCTTGCTGGTGTCGTAGAGATTCGGTGTGCCGGGGTGGCCCATCTCCGCGGTACCCCAGCAGGGCCAGGGCAGACCGTAGTATTCACCGTCGCAGGGACCGCCCTCCGCCAACAAGCTGGTGTAGTCGAAGGTTCCCCAGTTCTGTTGCTGCTTTTTCATGCGCTCCGGATTCTGACCGGTATAACCGATAGTCCACATGCCCTTGTTGAATTCGCGGGTGATGTCCTCGATCAAGGGTTCGTCGTTCTCGACCTTGATTTGCTTGAACAACTCGTCAGCGAAACCAAGCTTGCTCGCCAGGCGATACATGATGGTGTGGTCCGGCAGGGATTCGAATATCGGCTCAATGACCTTGTCCCGCCACTGCAGTGAGCGGTTGGATGCGGTCACCGAACCATAGGTCTCGAATTGAGTGGCGGCGGGCAGCAGATAGACACCATCGGTCCTGTCATGCATGACCGCCGAGACGGTCGGATAGGGATCGATGATCACCATCATATCCAGCTTCTCCATGGCCTTCTTCATCTCCTGGCCACGGGTCTGGCTGTTGGGTGCATGTCCCCATAACACCATCACCCGCACATTGTCCTTTTGCGCAATATTCGCCTTCTCTTCCAGCACGCCGTCTATCCAGCGTGATACAGGAATACCTTTGGTGTTCATCACCATTGCATCCTTGCCCTTGGATTGCTCGTAGCTGGCCTGTTCGAAACGGCCGGCGAGCCAGTCGTAATCCACATCCCAGACCTTGGACCAATGTCCCCAGGCCCCCTTAGACAGACCGTAATAGCCCGGCAGTGTGTGGGAAAGAACACCGAAGTCGGTGGCGCCCTGCACGTTGTCGTGGCCACGGAAGATGTTGGTCCCGCCACCTGCGGTGCCCATGTTGCCCAGGGCCAATTGGAAGACGCAGTAGGCCCGGGTGTTGTTGTTGCCGATGGTATGCTGGGTGCCCCCCATGCACCATATGAAAGTGCCGGGGCGATTGTCCGCCATCGTCTTGGCGGCTGCGTAGACCTGGTTCTCAGGTACACCGGAGACACGCTCCACCTCTTCAGGCGTCCATTTGGCGATCTCCTTCTTCACCTCCTCCAGACCGTAAACCCGTTGACGGATGAACTCCTTGTCCTCCCAGCCGTTTTTGAAGATATGCCAGAGCATGCCCCAGACAACGGGTACATCCGTACCGGGACGAAGCCGCAGGTATTGGTTGGCATGGGCTGCCGTACGGGTAAATCGAGGATCGATAACGATCAACTGGGCATTGTTCTGCTCCTTGGCCTTGAACACATGCTGCAGCGAGACAGGATGGGCCTCCGCCGGATTGCCGCCGATGATCAGAATCGACTTGGAGTTATGGATGTCATTATAGGAGTTCGTCATGGCACCGTAGCCCCAGGTGTTGGCGACACCGGCTACTGTGGTGGAGTGACAGATACGGGCCTGGTGGTCCACATTGTTGGTGCCCCAGAATGCGGCGAACTTGCGGAACAGGTAGGCCTGTTCGTTGTTGTGCTTGGCCGATCCCAGCCAATAGACCGAATCGGGGCTCGACTGCTCGCGCACCTCGAGCATCTTGTCGCCGATCTCGTTGATCGCCTGCTCCCAGGAGATGCGCTTCCATTTGCCATCCACCAGCTTGGTGGGATATTTCAGCCGTCTTTCGCCATGCCCGTGTTCACGCACCGAGGCGCCCTTGGCGCAATGGGCGCCCAGATTGAAGGGATGATCGAAGGCGGGCTCCTGACCGGTCCAGACGCCGTTCTGGACCTCGGCGATGATGCCGCAACCGACCGAACAGTGGGTACAGATGGTCTTGATCTGCTCCGCCTGACCCTTTTCGGCTGTTGCCGCTTCGGCCTTTTTCATCATGCCCGGGGCAAATCCGGTGGCCAATGCGGCACCGCCTGCCATCAGGCTTGAGTTACGCAGAAAGTCGCGACGGCTCATGGTCTGACCGGCGGATGATCTTTCGGGTATAACCGACGCTTTACTGCTGTCGTTCACCAGATCGGAGGTTTTATGCAGTTTCATTCAGGTATCCTCGAAAAACTCAACTCACGGTGGACTTGTAATAGGCCGCGATATGGGGTGTCAGGCGATAGCCCTTCTTTGTCTTGGCCGACTCGCTTGAAGCTTCATCCATGGAGGCTGTTGTCAGACCGGGCAGGCTAGCGGCGACGGCGACGCCGACACCGGCACTCGCTGTGCCGCGCAGAAACGCCCTGCGTTTCGGATCCGGTTTCTGCTTAAGCTGTTTTTTCATGAAATCATCCTCCGCTCGGATTCACCGTTCAGTCATGGAATATTCGGTCTGGCCACACACATAAAGCCCTACACGGGCATGCTCAGGTAACGCTTCTCCATCGCGGCGAATGAGGCGCCGAAGCGCCCCACCGCGCGATAGAAAACTGCAGCTTTCGCCTCACTTAAATCAGCGAAAAAATGCTCCAGCCAACCAGCCATATGTGATTCGAAGAAGTGTGATTGCTGATGGAAACCGATACCTTCGCCGATCATCATTGCCATCACTTCGCACAGTGCGGCAACATGATCCTCCGGTTCAGTGACACCGTCCTGGCGTTGAAATCCCAACATCGCCAGATCGTCCCGCAGCCTGCCCAGGGGCTTCTCCATCAGGAACCCCGTGAGATACCAGGAGCCATAGGGCACCAACTCACCGCGACCCATGCCGATGAACAGATCGTGAAACTCCAGCTCCACCGCGTGCGGCCGCGAATCCGATGCGGATAGACCCAACATGGACATCGCCAACGCCAACTCGTCCCTGGTCGGTTCCACGGTCGCAAAACCGCTGACCTTTTCGAGCATCAGTTGATCCGGGGATTTCCGCAACAGTTGAGCCAACATGCCGTAGGCGCCGATTCGATAGTGCTGTTCCCGATCCAGATCGACAGCAGGCACGGTGTCAGCCACCGAACCGGGCAACGGGTTTTCCGCGCACTCATTGTCAGCCTGGAGGCTTGGCTCATTTCGGTCATCACACTCTCCTCAGACAAATACTGTTTGCAAGCACCGGACCAGCTCTCATGGGAAAGAAATGACAAATTGGACTGAAATCGACCAAGTCCTCACTCCCCCCGGATCCAATCGCAGAATCGGCATCTCCCAATGGTTGGTCAAAATGGGGCTCTATTGTCGCAGCCGCCCATCCAGATCCCCGCCCATGGCTTCCGCGTCCTGCACAATATCCACCACCCGGCAGCTATCGCACAGGGTAAGCCGCTTGAGCGCCCTTTCGCTCTGAAACATATAGTGATCTTTAAGTCTGCTTCGCATCTTTTCGATCACCGAGCGGGTTGCGAAGGGTTTACCGCAGGCGGTACAGCGAAAGGGCTCCTCCTCCCGCAGGGTACGGGTCTGATTACGACGCTCCGCATCGAACAGCAAGCGCGGCGTGATCCAGATTGCGTCCTCGGGACAGGTGCGGGTACAGAGTCCGCACTGTAGACAGTTGGCCTCGATGAAACGAAGCTGTGGCATACCCTCGCTGCCACTCTGCAATGCCTTGCCCGGACAGGCGCCGACACAGGAGAGGCAGAGGGTACAGGCCTTTTCCTCCACATAGACGGTCCCAAAGGGAGCGCCCGCGGGAAGGCTGGCCATCGGTTTGGGCCGCTCGGCCTGATCGTAAAGGTGGTCGATGGCAAGATAGATCGATTGCCGCTTGCTGCCGATCCCGGAAAATCCCGCCAGCGGGATCTCAGGCATACCCTCACTGCTATCCCGCAGCAGTTCAGCATGTGCAATCAGCCGGATCGATGATTGGGGATACCCCATCGCACGCAGAATCTCCTCCGCGACGGCGAACTGTTCCTGCATCGCACGCTTCACGGCCGACGGCATACCGCCGTCATCCGCCAACAACACCTGCCTGGCGCCATAAGCCAGTACCGTCAACCAGACATCCATGCCGATGCTGGCCAACTCCTCCACCATGACCGGCAGATAGTGGGCGGGCATCTCGTTCGGCAACGGTTGATCCGAAGCGGCATGAAACACCACCACCGGAGAACTCCCTCCTTGCTCACGATAGGTATGCAACAACTGACGCAGCCGTTGCAAAGTGTCCCTGACCGATGGATAGAGATAGCGCATCGCCCCACTGGGACAGACACTGGCGCAGACGCCGCCTCCCTGGCAGAGATAGCTGTTCACTTCAACAGTCTCAGCCAGGCTGGTGATCGCATCGGCGGGACAGGCATCGATGCAACGGGTGCAGGCATGCTTACCCGAACGGCCATGGGCACAGATCGCCGGATCGTAGTCGAAATAGCGGGGTTTCTCGAAATTACCGGTCATCTGAGCCATTTCATCGAGTACCGGTGAGAGCTGATCCTCTTCGATACTCGAGTGGTAGTAACCGGGAGGATTCATCTCCCGATCCATCAAAGGCACGTGCGAGAGATCCAGGATCAGATCCACCGCAAGGATCTCCGCATTGGCGCGGCCGGCTTCGCCGAGATGTATCTTGAAAGCCCCGAGATACCCCTCTATGCGAAGGTCACGTCCACCCACAGGTACAACCGGAGCGCCCGGCTCTTCCGCACCCCGGGTCAAGACCACGATCGGACTGAGCTTATCGTTCAGCCGCGGCGCGATCTCCAGCGCCGTCTGATCCCCAATTACCGCCACCCGGCCACGGGATTGATAGTTGACCAGACTGGTCGCCTCCACGCCGGTTTCCCGCATCGCCTGCAACGCCAGATCCCGCGCCCGGCGGTTGACCATTGACACGGCCGTGGCGTTCGATTCACTCATGTTTCCGCCTCGTTGGTTGGATCTTCGTTTTGCCCGGTCTGAGCTGTCGCCGACCCATCACTCGCCTCATCCTCTGATGCGTCACTCTCCAGTGCATCGCGCTCGGCCGACTCATCCGCTTCTACTTGCTGTTTATGTGCCTCCTGCTCCAGCCGGTGACGCAGATCCGCTGTCATCAGATCCCCGAGTTTTTCAAAACTCGTGAAATCCTCTGCGTAATCATCCAAGCCGTCGCAGACGTTGAATGCCGCACTGTGGAAGAGCTTTCGCAATGCGACTTGGCGCAGCTGATCGGATACCCGGGGGGAGAGGAAACCGCTGTAGTCGGAGTTTTCATCCAGGCTCTCCAACGTAGGCATATCCTCGTCGCCAGGCTGTTGTTGCTCTTCGTCGGATTCGTCCCGCTCCGCCAGGGGCTGCCGGGAAGCCTGTTTCTTTTCAGACCAGCGACGATAGAAGCCGGCGTCTGGCTGAACGGTTGTTTCCGGGGAATCCTCAGGCTTCATGATCGCCGGGCCCGCGGGCTGCAGATTTCCAGTCGGCACGCTTGCGCTTGGTCCTTTTCTGCGGCGCGTAGTGGTCCAGCACGAAGGCCTCTGTCCAACGATACAACTCGGCAGGTACCGGTACGGTGTAGACGGTATCGTCGCCCTCTAGATAGGCATGGGCCTCGTCATAACTGAGGCTGACAAGAAAAGGGTTCGGCTTGCCCTGGTCGTCCAAATTCGCCACCACATAACAGTGGGGTTGAGATGAGAGCAGATTGTAGTAGTAGCTTTCACACTCATCCTCATGCAGGCGCAGGGTGAATCCCGGATAGAGATAGTGACTGACCGGCCCCTCCTGGTGGATCAGGCTCGGCCCGGCCCTATCGAGCCTCTCCTCTTCCAGGGTGGCAACAACGCCAACGGCCTCCCAGCGGTCTTCCAACCATCGGGAATCACTGGGTGACTGCTGGATGATCACAGAAACATTAAATTGTGAAGGGTTATGGTCCCTTCTATGGTCGCTATTCGTTGCCGTCATGGTTTGATATCCGGTGCTTATCCAAATCATGCGTCGCAAGTTGCATACCAAACGATCATCAGGGCAGTAAAATTCAGAAGAGAGTCGCAATGGGAAAAAAATCCGTAAAACGGATCAGCGGAAAAACAGGGCAAAATGTCCCGTTTAGAATCACTGAAGTGGGACATTTCTTACCATATTGCTACACCGATGTGGCATCACGACAGGTGTAACGGGGGCGTAACCCTATCCGCCTTACCCAGCCATGGGATGAATGCGAGCAGACTGATCCTCCCTTGTCATTGCACCGCAGATGCAGCGCCGCTTGCCGCCAGCCCCCACCAGACAAGGGATTAGCGTCAATATGGCGATCCTTGAGCGGTAACCGTTGAGTGAAACCTGAACTATTCCCGGTCTTTAACAAGCTCATGATCGGTTTCATCGGGTACGGTAATTGCTCATAAGACAGGAGATCCAACCCGAGAGGCCGAGTGTGAACAGAGAGAGCCCCGAACAGCAGACCCGATCATCCCTGGTCGACCGCTTTAATCGCCGCATCAACTATCTGCGGATCTCTGTCACCGACCGTTGCGACCTGCGCTGCATCTACTGCATGTCGGAAGATATGGAATTCGTACCCCGTTCTCAGCTGTTGACCCTGGAAGAACTGTTTCGGGTCGGTAAATCCTTCGTGGAGATGGGGGTGAGAAAAATCCGCATCACCGGCGGCGAGCCTCTGACCAGACGCGGTGTCATGCAGCTGTTCGAGTCCCTCGGCGAGTTGGATGGACTGGACGATCTCACGCTGACCACCAACGGCACCCTGCTTCATCGCTACGCAAAGACGTTGCAGCGCGCGGGCGTGACGCGGGTCAATATCAGCCTCGATTCACTGCAGGAAGCGCGTTTCAGGAAAATAACCAGGATCGGTGACATTCGCCGTACCCTCACCGGAATCGATGCCGCCCTCGAGGCGGGTTTTCAGCGGGTGAAGATCAACTCGGTGATCCTGAAAAACCGCAATCACGACGAAATCCCCGCACTGGTGGCATTCGCCGAAAAACGCGGCATGGATATCAGCTTTATCGAGGAGATGCCCCTGGGAGAGACCGGTGATCACGACCGGGCGGAACTCTACTACTCCAGCCAGCAGGTACTGCAGGATCTGCAACCGCACTACGATCTGATAGCCACCACGGATACGACCGGCGGACCGGCGCGTTACTACCGTATCAACGACAGTAACACCCGGGTCGGCTTCATCTCGCCCCACAGCCACAACTTCTGTGATCACTGCAACCGGGTGCGCCTCACCGCCGAAGGGCGCCTGCTGCTCTGTCTCGGTCAGGAACACTCCATGGACCTGCGCCGGGTGGTGCGGGCCAATCCACTGGACGACGAGCCGTTGCGCCAGGCGATCATCGATGCCATGAAGATCAAGCCCAAGGGCCACGAGTTCGATCTTACGGCCAAACCGGTGCTGTTCCGCCATATGAATGTAACCGGTGGTTAGGTAGGCCCCATGGACGCCCTCTCTAATGCAAAACGGCCCCTGATGACTGATGCGGGACTCAGTGCCGCGGTAGAGGCTGTCGCGATCGATGAGTATGGCGATATCAGAAACGGCCATGTTGCCGCGGAACGCGCCCTGACACTCTATCTCGACAAACAGGAACTGGTCACCCTGATGACCCTGGGCACCCGCCCCGAGATGCTGGTGCTGGGATGGCTGCGCAATCAGAGACTGATCCGGGATATCGAACAGATCAAAGCGATCCAGGTCGATTGGGAGACCGACTCCGCAGCCATCACCACCTTTGAGGGCATACAGGGTGTGAAGGAGAAGATGGCGCGTAAAACGGTGACGACCGGCTGCGGCCAGGGGACAGTGTTTGGCGATCTGATGGATGACCTGGAGAAGATCGAACTGCCCCGGAGGCGTATTCGTCAGTCCGAGATATACAGACTATTGCACACACTCAATGAGTACAACCAAGTCTATCAACGGGCTGGAGCGGTACACGGCTGTGCCCTGTGCAGTGAAGAGCAGATTCATCTCTTCATCGAAGATGTGGGGCGGCATAACGCCGTCGACGCCATCGCCGGTCATATGTGGCTCGAAGAAACCGATGGCAGCGACAAGATCTTCTACACCACCGGCAGGCTCACCTCGGAGATGGTGATCAAAGTCGCACAGATGGGGATACCGGTCCTGCTCTCCCGCTCAGGCATCACGCAAATGGGATTGGAATTGGCCAGAAAGGTCGGTGTCACCCTGATCGCCCGCGCCAAGGGCAGACATTTCCTGGTCTACAACGGAGCGGATCAGATCAGTTTCGATGCCGTGCCGGAGATTCGCCCGCAAAAGTCCGGGGCAAGACAGGCCGGTCAGAGCAAAAGCCGATAACGGGGGGAAGTTATGGTAGCGGTGATGTCCCAGGATCAACATATCTTTATGAACGTCAAACAGGTCGCGGAATATCTTCATCTGAATGAGAAGAAGATCTACGCCCTGGTCAACGAAGAGCGCATTCCCGCCACCAAGATAACCGGCAAGTGGTTGTTTCCGAGAGAGCTGGTCGATCGTTGGATGCTCGACTCCGCCCACGGTGGATTGATGACCAACAGGCTGGTGATCGCCGGCAGCGACGATCCCCTGCTCTATCGGTTGATCATGACCTTTGCCGATGAGACCGGCTCTCATGCCCTGATCAGTTACTCCCCCACCGGCACCCGGCTGGGCCTGGAACTGCTGCAGGCCAATCGTATCGATGCCTGTGGTATCCATTGGGGACCGAATCAGGAGAGCCATACGCGCCACCCGGCGCTGTTGCGTCAATACCCGCAATTTCGCCAGTGGGTGCTGATTCGCCTGTTTCGCCGCGAACAGGGACTGATGGTCAGCCGCCGGATCGAACAACGAAAACTGCAGCCGGAAAATCTTTTCGACCGCGAGTTCCGTTGGACCATGCGTCAGAGCGGCGCCGGCGCTCAACGTTTCCTGATGGAAGTACTCAGCGGTTATGGCACCAGCACGGAAAAGCTGAATTGTGTCGCCACCGCCCTTTCGGAACGTGAGGCCGCCGCCAATATCGCCATGGGCCAGGCGGATGTAGCCCCGGGAGCACGCGCGGCAGCCAATGAATATGGATTGGCATTCATCCCATTCGGCTGGGAATCCTTCGATCTGACACTGCCCCGCAGCATCTGGTTTCGGCGTCTGTTTCAAGATCTCATAGCGCGTCTGCGTTCAACCGAATGCAAGGCCATGGCAAAACAGTTGTCCGGTTATGACCTGCGCGAAGCGGGAGAACTGGTATGGGGGGATGAATAGATAGCCTGTTAAACTAAAGCCATGAAGACCGGCTATCTCACATTGGAAACTCACCCTGAGCATCTGGATTTGGTGCGTGTAATCGTCAAGGATGAACTGCCGAACACCCAGGAAGCCAGTCATGGCTCCCAAATCCGCTATATCGCCCGCTTCAACGACATCGATGCGGGCCAGATGCATCTGCACAACATGCTGCACAACAACCTGGTCGATCTGGACAACCACATCTATCGCATCGATCTGAACCAGGCGATCGCCGCCGTCGAAGCCGATGACCTGAACCATGCCCGGGTTTGGATCGATCCGTCACTGGGCGAGAATGACAGATCCTTTATCGATACGCAGACAGCCAAATTCAAACTGCGCCACAAAAAATGGAACAGGTTTTGGCTCATCGTCGGAGCCGTCTTCGTTATCTATTTTTTTATCATGACCCTGTTCGGCCAGATCTGAAGGTCCCCAGGGTCACCCGCGGGAACCCAGACCCCGACCTGCTGCGCTGTCTGCTGTATGCACGCCCACGCAGGAGCGCGTGAACCAAGTCAAGCACGTAGGGTGCGGCTTGCCGCACCTCAGGTAAAAAAAATGGACATGCTTTTATTAAAATCATGGCTTGGAATGAGGATACCGACCGACACCACCCCGAAGGGCGGTGCTGTCGGTCATGCGGAGGGGTGAGAACAGGTTATCGATGAGGACCAAGGTGTTTCTGTGGCCTATACCTCACATTGCTCAATCACAGGTTGCAGACAAATCCCAATATTTTGGAGAGTGATACAACCGCGCCAGCTGAAGCTCGCGTTCAAGCTCCATTTCGCGGGGAAGGTGGTCACCAAAACGGGTGAACAACTCCTCCTGATCAATGGTTTCGTGGCGCGCCACTTCCCGATCGATATTCATGATTTCAAAAAAGTCAGCCTTGTCGAATTCCAACCCGTCCCAGTTGATGGAACCATGGGAGGGAACCCAGCCCATGGGGCTCTCGACAGCGCGACCACAGCCGGTGCAACGGTCGACTATCCACTTGAGCACCCGCATGTTCTCGCTGAAGCCCGGCCAGATGAAACGACCGTGCTCGTCCTTGCGGAACCAGTTCACCCGGAATATTGCAGGCGGTGTCGCGACGTTTTTACGTCCGATACGCAGCCAGTGTTTCAAGTAGTCCGCCATGTTGTAGCCACAGAACGGCAACATGGCCATGGGATCGCGCCGCATGGCGGCCTGACCGATGGCAGCTGCGGTTGCCTCTGAGCCCATGGTCGCCGCCATGTAGACGCCATGCTCCCAGTTGTAGCTCTGAAAAACCAAAGGAAAGTTGTGGCTGACGCGCCCGCCAAACAGAAAAGCGGTGATTGGAACACCGGCCGGATTCTCCCATTCCGGATCAATTGAAGGACAAGCAGCGGCGGGGGCGGTGAAACGTGCATTGGGATGGGCCGCCGGGCGACCGCAACCTATGTTCCAATCATCGCCACGCCAGTCGATCATGTGCTCCGGCGGATCTTCCGTCAGCCCCTCCCACCATATATCACCATCGTCCGTCAGGGCGCAGTTGGTGAAGATACAGTTTTCACGCAATGCGGCAAGCGCATTGGGGTTGGATGATTCATTGGTGCCCGGAGCGACGCCGAACAGTCCATACTCCGGATTGATGGCATAAAACTTACCATCCTCAGGATTGGGTTTAATCCAGGCAATATCATCACCTATGGTGGTGACCTTCCAGCCATCGAACCCCTCTGGCGATTTGAGCATTGCAAAATTGGTCTTTCCGCAAGCGCTGGGAAAGGCTGCCGCGACATAGAACTTTTTCTTCTCGGGGGTCTCCACGCCCATGATCAACATATGCTCGGCGAGCCAGCCCTCATCCCGCCCCATCACCGAGGCGATACGCAGCGCAAAGCACTTCTTGCCCAGTAGGGCATTGCCGCCGTAACCGCTACCGAAGGACCAGATCTCCCGGGTCTCGGGAAAATGGGTAATGCACTTGTCCTCGATGTTGCCGGCGCAGGGCCAAGGGACGTCCTCTTCCCCCGGTGCCAAGGGTGCGCCAACCGAGTGCACGCATGGCACGAATTCACCATCGTCACCCAGCACATCGAGCACTTTCTGCCCCATGCGGGTCATGATGCGCTGATTCACCGCGACATAAGCAGAGTCGGAGATTTCAATACCGATATGAGCGATGTGTGAGCCAAGCGGTCCCATACTGAATGGGATCACATACATCGTCCTGCCCCGCATGCAGCCTTTGAACAATCCATTCAGGATCGTTTTCATCTTCTTGGGATCCATCCAATTATTGGTCGGCCCGGCTTCCTCTTCTCTTTTAGAACAGATATAGGTTCGCTCCTCAACGCGAGCCACATCGCTCGGATGGGAACGGGCCAGGTAACTGTTGGACCGCTTCTCCGGATTCAGGCGAATCAAGGTACCGCTTTTCACCATCTCGTCACACAAACGATCGTACTCTTCCTGAGAACCATCGCACCAGTAAATACGGTCCGGTTCACATAACCGAGCGACCTCATCAACCCAAGCCAAAAGTTTACGATTGCTTGTGCGAACGGCGCCGTCATGTTTCGTGGTCATGATGAAAATCCACCTCTTAGGATTGATTATTTATAGCCTACATTCTAACCAGATAATGGGAAGAATCTGAATAGATACGCAGAGAACCGAAGTGTCAAGTATATGGGACTGGGCTGGAATTCGCTATGCCGGTCTAAATTGGGATTCAGATAGCTCGACATTTACAGATTATGAGTATCCATTCACGATTGGACCAGCGGTACGGCCCTGAATCAGCTTCAGCTTTCCAGCTGAGTGATCGAATCAGAGTCAGGACGGGATGGCTTAGTGCTTCAGGGAGTGAGTCTGGTACAGATCAACGAATCCGGAGACTGAGTGCGACATGGCATTGTTCTGTTTGTACTTATCTTCGGTAGTGTTTGGCTCAGCCTTGCTGGTCGATCTGAACGTTCATCTTGTGGCCACAGCATAGAATTCCACACCGTACTTTCGGCTCGTCCCCGCCAAACCAGGAGCAAATTTCCAACCTGTGTTTTCCAGGAACTCTCCAATTTCTTCAGGGGCTATGCTCCAGATCCATGGTTCCCCAGCAACCTTCTGAAGCCATAGCATCAATCCCGTCCATCGACCGGCATCGGGCCGACCATCCGCACCACTTGGGATATATGAAAACGCAATCCGGGTTCCGACCCCAGTGACCAAAGCACACTGATAAAACAAACTCCGAACCGCATCGGAGTGCAGATACATCACAAGGCCCTCGGCTATGATGACGGTTCGCGCCTTCGAGTCCCATAGCTCGTTTGACTTTAGAACATCCTCCAGTTTTCGTTCACCGAGATCTTCTGCAATTAAGAGAAGGTTATCCCTTTGTCCCATGGCCTCAATACCTCGCACTTTAAGGCGGGCCGTTGCCGGGTGATCAACTTCGAAGAAATTTACACCAGGGAACTCTGGCGCTAAGCGCCACCCAATCGTATCGTAACCAGCCCCGATAACAAGGATCTGGGAGGCGCCTTGGTCTATACCCTCTCTTACTTGGTGTTCGCAGAATGCCTTTCTCTCGGCTAAGGCCTCGAACTGACCAGGTAGTATCCAGTCGAACGCCTCGTAGACAGATACCATTCGTTTGGAACGGGACCACTGTACAGCTCTTGATCCAACCACACCGGAAGCAACAAGCAATTTCTCCGTAGCTTCCACGATGCCGGGGGGGAGGAGTCTATCCATCCCCGGTTTCGATCCCAAAGTAACAATACCCAGTGCAACTTTATAGGCCGTCCTGCTTGGTTTGTTTTTTTGCATAGAATCCCCTTACTGGGGCTATCCGCAATACGCGGGCACCCCAGTTGATTGCTATGAAGGCGTCGCAATTATGCCCAGCAGATTCCCATTTTCTGTTAATGGCTCACCCGTCAGATCGCCTGCTATTTCTACAACAGTGAAACCTGCATCCTTCAGTTCACTCTCGATCATCTGCGGTGAGAAATGCTGAAACCAGTTATATATCTGCCAAGTTTCACCTGGCTCAATAATTACGTAACGATCCAATGCTAGATGTTGATCTTCGTAGATAAAGGTTTTTTGAATCCCGACATATTCATTTTCAGCCCAAAAGCCACCCATTAGTCGATCTTCAATTAGAGTAACCTCTCTCTTACCTTGTAAGAGCCCAATGCCGGCGACATCAAGAACTATATGCCCCTCTGGTTTGAGCATACCACGCATCCTGCCTAGTAAAATCGATCTTTGTTCTGGTGATAACACACATAAATCCGTGTAGATCAAGGTGATGATATCGAATCCCGAAGGCAAACTGTCAGTCAGATAATCAGCATACAAATAGCTGATATCACCCTGTGACTCGGATTTGGCGTATTCCAGAGTATATTCTGAAAAATCTATTCCCGTCACTTCAGCCCCCTGTGCAAAAAAACGCTTTGTGTACAATCCAGGGCCACAACCTAAATCGCACAAACGCTTTCCAGGCAAATTGAGTTTTTGGTCGATCCAACCGACAACGCCATCAATAGTCTCAAAGCGCCTTGATGCAAGTTCAGTCTCCTGGCTCAGATGATATTTGAGCATTTGCCTGGACAGATGCGGTTTCGTCCACAACTCTTTGGCCGTGTATCTGGAAAATGGCACAGGACGGAGTGAAATGTCATGAATAAAATCATACATAATAGAAATCCTTTAAAGCCTGGTGGCTTCATAATTCAGCAAATAAATTGTTGTGTTGAATTTGGCGGGCATGGGTAGGCAGCAGCCACCTACTTTTGTTTGACAAAAGAAGCCGCTGTAGACCCGCTTATGTAGATTAGTGATTCATAACGAGCGCAATCTAACGCAAACAGGAGTATGAGTAAAGTCTAATATAATCGCAGCTGAATCGAATCTGCTTCCTGTCTTTAATTTATGTCGTCGTTTGGTCGGACTGTGACTATAAATTTACTATCTTTCCCAGATTCCATATTTTTTCCCTTTCGCGACCAAGGCGGGCCATATGCCGACAAAATTGAGATGTCCGCCACTCATCAGAAGTAAATAATGACAAAGGTGCAACAATTGAATGTGCTGATCCCTCATGTATCACCACGTCTTTCGTGGTTGGTTGTACCTCGGCATATGAAATTAATATACACAGCTTGTGTATGAGCACATGGCCCTATCACGGTGACATAGAATGAAACTGCGATAGGGCCATAGAGAGTAACGGATGATGTCTGAGCAGCGGGGACCGCGTAGATACGGTCCCCGCAGAGCCGATTAACAAGCGTCGTCTTCCCCAGCGCAATCCTCGTCGAAGCAACAGGCATCGAGGCTTTGGGGCGTACAACCGCGATCGCAACAGCACTCATTGCAGCCACACTCGCATCGTTCCTTACTCGGGGTCTTTTCCCAGGCAGTGTAGGCGAGCAGGTCGAGGGTTATTTCCGGGCGCTCCGGATCGTCGGACTTGATCACGAGCCCCTGGGCGCGAGGGCACTTCTCCTCGGCTTTGTAGCGTATCAGGATGTCGAGCCTCGTGCCCGGATGGAGAGTCGCTGGGAAGGGGTTGTTGACCAGCTTCCAGTACTTACTCGGCCGAACGAGTCCGACATGCGTGACGTGAAGCGGGCAGCGGCCGATGTTCGTGAGGGTGAGTGTCCGCTCTCCTGCGCAGCAGGCCTTAACCCCGCCGATGCAGGTCGAGCCGGTGATCGACAGAGAGCCTTGAGGCGCAGTGCCAGTGACCTGGATCGTCTTTGGTCCCTGGGGATCGTCACTGTTTATCTTGAGCGTGCCCGCCTTGGCGCCAAAGCCGGACGGCTGAAACCGGATCGGGATTTGAAGGCTGTCGCCCGGGCCGATCACGATGGGGAAGCTCAGGACGCTTGGAAGGACAAATTCGGTACTCGACGAGGCGATGCTCTGGATCGTCAGCGGGCAGGGGGCACTGTTGGAAAGGGTCAGCATCCGGTCGCTGAAGTCACCGACGCAGGTCTTGCCGAAATCCCCATTGTCAGCGATTGCCGACACCAGGCGTGGCGGCGCCGCTTTGCCCGAGACCCTGAGCACGCGAGCCCCGTCGGGGTCGTTGGAGAAGACGGTGATCAGCGCCGTCTTGTTGCCGAAGGAGGTGGGCTGGAAGCGTATGGGGATGTCGATGCTGTCTCCCGAGGCGATCACGATCGGGTAGTCGTTGACGCCGGGCGCAACGAATTCCCCCGAATTCGAAGCGATGTTGGTGATCGAGAGCATGCCAAATCCGCTATTGGAGAGGGTCAGTATCATGACCTTTGATGTGCCAACGCATACATTCATGAAGGCGCCGTCGTCGGGCAGCACGGTGACAAGCCGTGGGCGGAGTTGCACAGTCCGGACCGCGATATTGTTGTCGTTGGGTACGAGCCGCCAGTCCTCGATGGTGCGATCCGCATGGTATTTGTCCGCATTGTCCGGATCACCCTCGGCAGAGACCACCATCATCATGCTGTCATCGCCGTCTTCGTTGGCATTCGGAACCCATGCGAAGGGGCCGACGATGATCTCCTCGCCGTCGTTCGGTTGGATCGAGGGTGCGCCGATCTCCGGGGTGTCCATGGGCTTGAATTCCGTGGGCCAGACATGTCCCGCGAGGGGCTTGCAGTGGAAGCCCCGGACATTGACCAGGTTGGCGATCGAGCTGCCGCGGTTTTTGACCCGTACATAGGCGTAGTTGATGCCGATCACCGGATCCTGGTGGGCGCCACCGCTATCGGGCTGGTGTCGGTTCCAGATGGTTGGGGTGGCCCGGTGGTCAGCGAGATACTTGTATTCACCGCCGCGCCCGTCGTCGATATAGACATCGACAAGGGGTGGGTCGCCGTCGTTCAGATCCTGTCTCTCGAAGGACCATTCGAGGACCTTCTCGTAGGCCCCCCCTGAGAGGCCGCGGGTCGTCCAGTCGCCCGCATCGGCGGTCAGCAAGGCGTCGAGGAAACCTGCCGGGGAGCCTGGGTTGGTGGCAGGCGATAGGGTGCTGACGGCGCGGAGCATGAGATAGGACATGAGATGGGCCGAGAATTCGCGTCGGGTCAGCGCCGTGGAATCGCCGCCGATGCTGCGATAGACGCGAAACAGCGTCGTCGACAGGATCTGCTCGGATGAGTAACTGCCCACATCATTGGTACCGCCCCAGCCCCAGCCGGCGGCGGGGTCGCGGTCTGAGCGTCGCCCCAGGGCAGAATAGGGCCAGAGCATGAAGCGGTCGTTGTTGCCGCCATCGTGCCATCCGGAATAGGGATCATTCAGAATCATGCCGAAGCTGTCCCCGGCGCTGTGTGCGAAGCCAAAATTCGCGGAGTTCACATGGTCGTAGAGGATGCCGTGCCCGCCAAGCTCGTGCAGCACCAGATACCAGTCCGAGGCGTTGCCCGTGGGTGCCCCGCCGGTGTTGTCGATCCGGCCGTAGCAGGTATGGTCGATCCCGTCCCCGTCGCCGATGCAATGCCCGTTGTTGCTGCCGCCGAACCCCCTGTGGTCAACTTTGATGGGAAAGTTCGTACCGTCGAAATAGGTATCGAGGGGAAAGCCGAGATCCTGGACCAGGCGGAAAAATCGGTCGTTATGATAGTAGGCATTGACGGCGAGGAACTCGTCGGTGCGCACATCGTAGTCGAAATCCACACCCTCAGGCTGGGTGGGTGGTGAGATGTTGGGGTTGTGCACATTTATCACTTGAACGTATTCACCCGAAAGCGATTGTGTGCCGGCTACGGCTGGGTCCAGCCCGAGAAGCTCGACGTCGTCCCGCAACGGATTGAGCACAGCATTGCTTTGGCTGGCATCGTTTGCCGTGTCCCCTGTCGAAATGATCGGGTCGTAGGTGAAGACGAGCCCGTTCACGTGGGAGGTGAGCGCCCGCAGATAGAGAACATCACCCGTGGCGACGCTGACCAGGAACCGCCAGTTCATCAGATGCCCCTCGTAGGGCAGCCGGACGATAAGTTCGGCTACGAGATGCCAGCTTCCGTCCTCGAGGGAGTCGGGAAGTGTTGCCAGGGGCAGGGTTGGGAGGTGTTCTCCCTCGATCGGCTCTTGAGGATAGTTCTCCTGTTTTTTCTTTGCTTCCGGGTGGTCATGTTGGCGCCGCGCGCGGTCGAGCTGGTAGACGTAGAAGCGCCCGGAGATGAGTTCAGGCGTTACACGGTCCTTGCCCTTGTCGGGCCCGTCGAGGCATGAGCCGAGAATGTCGGAGAGCTGCTTTGATGCGGCGCCTAGTGCCTGTTTCGATGTGCTTTTCTCCGCGCCGGGGCCTGACTCGCCGGCGGAGAAGAGTTTGTGGTAGCGGTTGATGTTGCGGGTTGGCGGCAGCTCGGCGTCAATGCCCGCTGTGCTCGTGTTGACGATCGAGATGATGCGGCCGGTTTCGTCATTTATGGTCGATGTGATCCCGGCGCCCCAGACCGGTGTGTCGAGATAGGTCTGGGCATAGACGTAGGTGGTGGTATCAAAGAAGGTTTTTTCATCGGCAAGGTGAAAGGAGGGGCCTGATTTTTTGGGCTCCAGATAGGTCGCTTTGCGGTCAAGCTCGCCGAGCTCCTCGATGTCAATGCCGATTTTGCCGGCGAGCCGGCGGACATGTGATTTCGCAGAGGTGTTGTTCGGTGTTGCCGAGCCGTTATCCGTAAAAGTGATTGCCCGTATGGTGCCGTCATCGTCGCGGGTAATCGTGGCGTTCAGATCTGCTTCGAGACTGTGTTTCATCGCTCTCCTCCATGTATCAGGACATTCAAACTTGTTGAAAATCCGGAACAAATAAGCATCCTTCCAACGTCCCTCGTAAGAAAACTTTTGATACTCGGTTTTCTTTGCCCTCAGACAACCATGAAATTTCGAGATAATCCGAGATCGATGACATGTTGACTGGCTTGCTCCTTTGCCGGGTCTAAGATACCCCACAGGTTATGCAAAACCGAGGTCGGAAATCCTTTCCCTATGAGCCGCCAGAGGCGCCGAGCTTGCGACGACTTAGGAGAGCGTACACAGGAATATAAATCGAGTGTAGAAAGACCATGTCAGCCTTACAAAGTGAAATTTACCGTGCAATTGCATCAACAATCGAGTATGGGATGCTTACGGCCTTTCTGAGTGTATGAACATAATGTCTGATATATTAAGTGTGGCCACTTCCTGATTTCCCAGAGCGTTTTTGGTTGCTAGTAGCAACACGCACCTTCCCTGCAGTAATTTTCCATTTTATTAACCTACTTTCACATAACGCTTCAATCAGCCGCCGCGTTTAGCGGTCGGCTGTTAAGAGCTGAAATACTCGCGGGCACTCCTATTTAAAAACAGATAACCAATTATTCCGCAAGAAAATATTATGCCGAATATGATTGCTGGCAACTGTTGCCAATAGACATATGGAGCAACCATAACGGATATAAACAAAAGCGAATAAATGTGCCGAGCATACTGCCAACGTTTAAGCAATAACACACCAGCAACAGGCATAGACAAACCCATTGCGGCAGTAGGTAAACCTCCTTCCCAAAGATCATAGAATTCCATTAATTCTCCTTTAAATGTTATAGGTATTCCTGGTATTACAACGGCCATGAAAAACATAAAGCAAAACAAGGCATGCGCAGTTATGAATTTTAAGAGAGTTGGCATTTCCTTAAATGCTTGGTACATGTTTATGCTCTTAACGATTAAGGCCAGCCGCGCGGCTCTGCTGCGTCGGATTGGGTCGCATGGTTATACCTTTCACCCCGCTTGCTTTAATTCTTCTCTGATGACCTTACGTAACACATCTTCCAGAGATTTATCGTGTGCTTTGATGTGCTCACGCAATGCTTCGTTGATGAGAGATTGGTAGTTCCCGCCTCCTGCAGCATGTACCAGGCTCTTGAAGTGTTCGATAATATCGGCATCCAAACGAATAGTAATACGAACCTTATTTGGGTCGGGTTTGATAATTGCGCCACGCTTTCCTTTACTGAAATTTTCACTCATAGCTCAGGCCTTGATAATACTGTTTGGTTTGACTGCGATCCGCGTACCGGGCAGATATAATGCGAATTAAATTTTCTTTACGCTCAGCATGAACAAAAAAAAGAACTTTGAGATCTGGTCCTAATCCCAATGTTTTTAAGCGTTGTTCTGGATGATCGCGATCTTCGATCGTGAGAGCGTTTTCGTCCTTCAGGGCAATCACTGCATCAGCAAAATCGGCTCCGTGTTTACGGAGATTTTCAGCAGCCTTCCTTGGATCCCACTCAAAGTCCATGAGTTAAGTGTATGTACAATTCGTGTACATGTCAATGTGGATAAAAGCTTCGATTTATCAGTGGTATAACGTCATGCTCTCCGGCGCGGCGGAGCCGCGTCGGGAGCAGCAATTTGTTAGGTTGATCAGTCAGTCGCTAATCTTCTTGCTTTTTAGGAGTGTGGAATACAACAACCACCTTTTCCTTCAAAGGACTACCAGTGATTTCCACAGTGTATTTTTTACCATATTCGAACCGCGGTACAGCCTCATTCGGAAAATACCTTGTTGGCTCTATGTTGAGTTCATGGATCTCATCAAAGATATCAATAATCCAGAACCACTTCACTGGGTATTTAGGTTCGATCGACACAAAGACTTTGCGCTTGTCTCTTCCTTTAATAGCGGTAGAAAAAAATACATCGAAAGAATCCGATGCACGTTTAAGCGTTGAATTTGATGTTGGAACGGTATGCGTTACTTCGATCTCACCAGGTTGTGAAATCATCTGATCGACAACTGGCGCAACGACAGGAAAAAGGAAAGCGATAGCAACCGCGCCAATAACGAGACCCAAAGAAAATTTCCAAGTCAACCACCTGCTTATCATGACAATATACGGGAAGCATACGGATAGCAAAATAAGACCTGCAAAGATCGCAAGAAATAGACCCGAGACTTGTATCCAAGTGTCCTGACTGCGCAGAGCAGCGATAATACCGATGACTGTTCCAACCAACGTTGCAAAGCCTGTGATGGATTGGTGGCTAGAAACCCACTTTGTTGCATCAACAAGTCGCCTCACTGATTATCCCCTCTGATTCGCAGGTTCATCAACCTAACGCCGCATTCAGCGGCTTGTCCGCTGTAATGACTGGTTAAGTGTTGATGTATTGGATGTACTCTTCATAAACATCACTGTCGATTTCAACGCCCTTATTACCTCCATAAAGACGATCTTTTTGATCTTTACGCGGTCCCGATATCCAATAGTGTTTTCCGGATTCTACTTCGAAGTAGTTTGCCTTGAAACCACTACCCTTAAGGCTTTGAAATTTATAGCCTCGATAATAAAGTGTTCTTCCAGTTTTTGAGAAATATACTCGACCAATACGTGCACTACCCTCTAGGCCCTCGGACTTGTCCTCAATATACATTATCTTTGCGCG
This sequence comes from Candidatus Thiodiazotropha endolucinida, assembly GCF_001715975.1. Taxonomy (GTDB): domain Bacteria; phylum Pseudomonadota; class Gammaproteobacteria; order Chromatiales; family Chromatiaceae; genus Thiodiazotropha; species Thiodiazotropha endolucinida. The sequence goes on from NZ_MARB01000024.1 coordinate 68,111, forward strand.
AAATAACTTGAATTCTGTCAGGCGTTCCTCCCCATCAAAATCTCGCTTTTTTTGCTTTTCTTGCTTTCCTTGATGCCTGCTCATTTTGACACTTAACGCCGTAAACAGCGGTGAGGAGCACGCAGAGCGACGATCCGCTGCTTTGCCTTGTATGGTTCAATTCCCTTCATATGACCAGATCCCTAAGAGAGGAGTAAAGTGAAGCCCGTAACTTGTAGCAGCAAGTTACCGGTTCAGTAGCCCGATGATGCCAGGGTCTCACAGACCGTTAACAAGCGGGGGCACTGAACCGACCCGATTTATCTCGAACAGTCAAATGGGCTTCAAGCCCGAATTTAGCAAGGTAGAGCACAGATGACAAACCTTAAAAAGAGAAAATCCACCGTCAATGCGGGGGTCGATGTGGGGAAATGGATGCTCGACGTTCACATTTATGAGAAAGATATCCACTGGCAGGATGAGAATACCCCAGAGGGTGTCAGTAGGATACTCAAACGCCTCGCCCACTATCGGGTTAAACGACTCGTCATGGAGGCTACAGGGCGATATCAGCTAGCTTTAGCAGCGGCTGCCTACCAAAAGTCTCTGCCGGTTTGTATCGTCAAACCCCTGTCGATTCGTCGCTATGCCGGTGTGGTAGAACAATTGGCCAAAACCGACAAGATTGATGCCCGCGTTATCGCCGAATATGCGGCCATCATTCAGTCGGAACCTACGCCTAAAGTCAGCCGCAATCTCCTTATGATCAAAGACTTATTAACTCGCCGGAGACAAGTGATGGAGATGCGCACCCAGGAACTCAATCGTCTACAAATCATGGGTAAGGCCTTTGAGACCTCCTGCCGCCGTATCTTGCGATGTCTCGATGCGGAAATCTGCTCGATCGAGAAAAAACTCAACCAGTTAGTCGAGAGACAGGCTGAGTGGGCAGAGCGTAAATCCCTCTTACTGTCGGCACCGGGTGTCGGCGATACCCTGGCCTATACGCTATTGGCAGATCTCCCCGAGTTAGGCTCACTGAACAACAAACAGGTTGCTGCCCTGGTCGGTGTTGCACCGATAAACCGAGATAGTGGAATGTCACGTGGTAAGCGGCGCATCAAAGGCGGTAGAGCTGGCGTTCGCACAACACTCTATATGGCCACATTGAGCGCCACTCAATGTAATCCAGTCATACGGGCTTTTTACCGACAACTCGTTGATCAAGGCAAGCATAAGAAGGTTGCCTTGACGGCATGTATGCGTAAGTTTGTTACCATGTTGAATGCCATGGTAAGGGATCAAGTTGCTTGGGCTTACTGATCTTTAATCGCGGGGTTGACGCCACAGTCGCTTGTTAGGATTGCCACTTCTTCCTGTCATGCCCTGTTGAACCTAAATACTCGCCAGCATATTTTTCCAGCACTTTCTGATTGCGATACGAGCTAATTTCGATTTGGTTCTGATGGATGTGATTGGCTGCTTCTGCCGTAGCGTCGACTGACTTGGACAATCGCTGTATTACTTTTTGGTATTTAGGGCTCCAAATCCACTCACGCGGAGCAACTTCCAGAACCATTTTTTTTACATATTCGACGGAAAAATTAGTTAGCTGCGATAAGTCGATTTCAATGCAGGCTTTGTTGATGCTTTTGATTTTTTCTTTTTGTCGACGAAATGGGTAACCGAAACCTCAATCAGCAATTCATGACCTTTGTGGGTTGCAAAGACATCTGCCACGACATCGCCGATCTTCTTTTCGTGCAATGGGTTATCGAGCTGATACAAGCCCGGAGAAACAATTAATTCTTCTTCAACATATTTTTTGCCTACTCGATCTTTGCTTGATGCTCTTGCCTTAAGTTCTGGCAAGAAGATGCATTTTGATTCGACGAGGATTTGCTTGGCCAACAAATGCAGTGCTGTTTCAAGTGCGTCAGAACATTCTTCAGAAGAATGGTGCGCAAAGTGATGCTGTTTTTGACCGCGATTTTTTGCGACTAGGGCGCCTCCACACACAGGGCATGAACATCCGCAGGCTAGTCCATTTGCCACATCATCGATATGGACAACCTTGGAGTTTCTAATGCTCAATGGTAAGAGAACGTCGTTCATTTGAATCCTAACGCCATGCATCAGCGGCCAAATTGCGCACTTAGCGAGCAATTTTGTCTGGCTGCATGCTCTTGTTAGATTTTACCCTAGAAAACCATTGGGATGGCATTTCTTAGCCTTTAGACCGCTTCCACAAGGGCACGGTTTATTTCTTTGATTACCTTTTATTCGGGTTTTGCCTTTTGTCGGAATTTGAGTGGTTTGGCTAGGTTGTGTTCGTGCAGCGTCTTTCAATTTTTTCTCGAAATTCAACTTTAATTGCTCAATTTGAGCTTTAATTTTTTCTCTTACTAGTTCAGCTTGTTTATCCTGGTTCTCTTGCTCTTTATCCTTTTGCTTTTGATATTCAAGGTTTTCACGTGCAATCTCTAATTGTGCGCGCTCAATCTCCATCTTTTCTTCATGTTCTTCCGCGCCTCCAACCCATGTTTGGTATGTAATTACTAAAGTGATTAAGGAAATAAGAATGGTGACTAAATTGGTAACAGCCGATCCTGGTAGAGATTTAATTAAATCTGAAAATCGACGAAATCCAGGCTCAATTTCTGCAAGAGTATCTGCAAGCTCTCCGGCAGTTATTTCGTCATTTGCCGCTTCCAAATTATTCTTTAATTCTTCAAGCTTCTGTGGTTTACGATAGTTCTGGATATAGTCAAATAGATCCTTTACGTAAAGGCGCCCAGCAGAATCGGTAAAGCTATCAAGAATGCGAGCACTACCGCCGCACTTTGGACAATTTGTGGCACAACCCACAACCGCTGAGTTTCTTGATCCGGCCAGACTAAAAGGGGAGGGAAATATAAATCCGCACTGATTGCATACAGCAGGCGCCCGATTTTGATGCTGAACGCTATTCACAATAAAATCTAACGCCTAGCTCACGGGCAAAATGCGAGCGCAGCGAGTATTTTGTCCTGTGGAGCTAATTGTGTACGCCCAGCATGGGCATGAACTGATGGGGTGGAAGTCCCCTGTAGGAGAACCACAGTCGATGATCGATGAA
>NZ_MARB01000025.1 GCF_001715975.1 Candidatus Thiodiazotropha endolucinida
CTCTGTCAGGGAGCTATGGATTAAGTTTCACTATGCTTGATGAACCGCCTAGTGCGGACCCGCATGCTAGGTGGTGTGGGGAGGGCGGGTTAGAGACCCGCCCTTACCCGATTAGCGTTTTGTTTTGCATGTTCTATTTTCTCGTAGTATGGCTGAACCCAGTCTTTTTCCCAAGTAGGGTGTATTTCTAATGTTGCTTTGAAATTAGAAAGTGCATTTTCGTAATTACCCAGTTCATACTGAGCCTTGCCCATAAACCAATATCCGTAAGCGTCTTTTGGCTTTTTCCGAATTTGTTCTTCGCATAACCGAGTGACTTCAGCATAGTCACCATTCTCGAAGAAAGCATTTGTTGTTTCATAAAACTTATTCTCCATCAATTTTCGATATTCTTTGATGGAGAGAATTGTTGTTTTTATGACATGTAGGGTGATGGCTGTACCAACCAGGTAAACCAGTATCCATAATGCGTTGTTTATTTCGTTCAAAAGCTCAGTGTTCATATCCATATTATTACGCTAACAGTTGATTATATTGCCGGCTCTTATTATCGCGTTATGCCGCCGGCTCCAAATATTGTGTTATGCCGCCAGATGTTCTATATTTGTTCTCTATCGGGTCTAGTCGCATGGAGCGGCTTGTCTTATGGAAAAAAGAGAATCTTCCACAGATCCCAGAATTGAGATTTTCTGGCTTAGATACAGTGATGTACTGAAACTTTTTCGCATCCCCGAGCGGTCCATTCCCTGGTATCGACGGCATATCGAGTTCTTCATCGCCGACCATCCCAATACGCGACTTAAGGAACATTCCATTGCAACTGTTGATGCCTGGCTGAGTAGTCTGGGAAGAAATCCCCATGTCAATGAATGGCAGTTCCGGCAAAAAGTCGATTCGCTCAGGCTCCTTTTTTGTCACTGCCTGAAATTGCCTTGGGCTGACCAGATTGAGTGGGACCACTGGCTCTCCGGTGCAAAAGCACTTGGTAAGGATCATCCTACCGTGGCCAGAAGTTACGAAATGATCGAAAAGGCAGTGAAAGATCCCAGAAACAGATTGGGCAAGAAATTCCCGGATATTTACCGGAAATACCTGATTTCCATGAGAATAGCTGATTACTCCCCAAATACCGAGAAAAGTTATCTCGCTTGGATCAACCGTTTTCTTGTGTTCCATTCCGAAAAGCATCCCTGTGACTGCGGAGAAATTGAACTGGCTTCTTTTTTAGAACATTTAGCGATAAACCGCAAGGTTTCCGGGGCTACACAGGGACTTGCCCTCAATGCCTTAGTCTTTTTCTTCTCACGCATCCTCGAACAACCAGTGGGTCAAATAGGCCCCTATCAGCGCCCAAAGAAACCGAAACGGCTGCCGACCATCCTCAGTCCCGATGAAATTCAACGCTTGCTGGGGGCCCTGGAGCCCACCAACAGGCTCATGATTCGCCTCATGTATGGGACCGGTATGCGGGTCATGGAGTGTGTCAGCGTCAGGCTCAAGGACTTGGATTTTGAATACCATCAGATCACGGTACGCGCCGGCAAGGGCAAGAAGGACAGGTGCGTCCCCTTGCCGAAGGCGCTGGCGAGTGATTTACGGAAGCAGGTTGCAGTCGTCAAGCAGATCCATGATACGGATGTTGCCGCGGGATATGGTTCGGTCTTTATACCGGAAGCCTTGGCCAGAAAATACCCAAATGCATCCTATGAGTTGGGGTGGCAATATCTGTTTCCGGCCAGTCGCATTTCCCAGGACCCGAGAAGCGGCATTGTTCGTCGTCATCATATTCATCAGACAGTGATTCAGAAAAGCATAAAGCGGGCCGCCACCAAGTCAGGCATACTCAAGCGGATTACCAGTCATACCCTAAGGCACTCATTTGCCACCCACCTGCTTGAGTCGGGTACGGATATTCGTACTGTGCAGGAGCTGCTGGGCCATGCGGATGTCTCGACGACGATGATCTATACCCATGTTGCCGGGCTGGGTAGCCAGGGGGTAAAAAGCCCGCTGGATAGAATTGGATAAGGGGAAGTAAAAGTCCGCCTTTGGGTAACCGGGACCTGGCTGCATGGCTATTCTGGATATCCACTTCTGGCCGATAGCGGTGCGGCTAGCCGCACTCTACATTTTTTATTTGTCGTGTAATCTGGGCATCAGCTCCACCAGATTGCAGGGGCGCGTCCTATAGTCGAGTTGGCTGGAAATCAACTTGCTCCAGCCGTCCATGCAGGCGCCGGTCGATCCGGGCAGACAGAATATGAAGGTGCCATTGGCCACACCGGCCACTGCTCTCGATTGCAGGGTGGAGGTTCCGATGGTGTCGTAGGAGAGCACCCGGAACATTTCACCGAATCCGTCGATCACTTTATCCAACAGGGGCGATACCGCTTCCGGTGTGCCGTCCCTGCCGGTGAGGCCGGTGCCGCCGGTGGTGATCACCACCTGCACATCGGCATCCGCAATCCATTTTGATACCACCTCGCGGATGTGGTAGATATCGTCGGGTACGATCACCTTGTCAGCCAACCTGTGCCCCGCCTCCTCGAGAAGCGTCTTCAGCTTCAGGCCCGACTTGTCGGTCTCTGCCGTTCTCGTGTCCGACACGGTCAGCACCGCGATATTCAAGGGTATGAATTGTCTATCTTCACTCATTGATTTTCTCCATTGGAGGCCTGTGTAGGCACAACACTTTATCCGCATTGCGGCGGATGAAAAACCAATAGATATAGAGACAATTACCCAGCAGTTTTTAGCGTGTTGTATCGTTCCCACACAGGAGCGTGGGAAGCAGAAAAAGTCTTGCTTAGAAATCGTAGATCGATGACAGGTGTTGCATGACCTCTGCTTTAAAAACCTCTTTGGGGTTTGCATCCGCCCCTTGGGTAAAGAGTGTTGGTGACCAACGCCAACCGCCAAATCCCAAGTTGAAAAGCGACCAGCTGCGATCGTTGCGTGGCGGGTCTACATGAATGCCATTCTGCTCGACACATCTGATCACATCTTCACGGGACATCTGCCATTGGAGTCTGGAGCGTTGTTCACCGACATCCACCAGCACGCACTCCATCCCCCGGTGACTGATGATCAACTCCATCCATTGTCCGCCCGCGCGAAACACGGTCAACGACTTGTCAGGATCTCCGGCTGGAGGCTTGTAATCGATATCCTCCGGCAGGTCCAGGGAACGCAACAAGGCGATCAATCCATCGTAGTTGTTGTTTGTCCACTCCGTTGCATTTCTCTCCCCCAGAAATCCGGGGATCTCGCAGTCATCCAGCCTGGCGATCTTGAGAAAATCCCGCCCCATGGCAAACTCCCTGGCGCGGGCCGCACCCACCTCGAAGGCCACCCAATTGGATTCCGCAGAGGCGCGCGAAAGCAGCAGGACAAAGTGATCAGCCTGTGCAACCTGGCGCAGGATCGACTCGATGTAGCGTTCGCCGCTGCTCAACGCTCTGTCCCACCAGGGATCCGCACCGCGGAATTCACACTCCTGGGCAAGTTGTATGGCTTGGTTTTTGTCTTCTCTGGCGTAGGAGATGAAGATTGTGCCCATTTGTCAGTTTCCTTTCTCAGTCAGCCTTGCCATTACCCTACACAGAACGTAAGCAAGCCGCACACTGCTAGAAAATCTATAGTAGGCATCATGCTATGGGGGATGCAACTTGCTACGACTTATGTACTGTATGCATTCCCACGCTGGAGCATGGGAATGAGAAAAAACAAGAAGCAGACGGGAGAGGAATCAAGGCCATTTATGGTGCGGCAAGCCGCACCCTACAAGATATATTTGCGTTCATTGGCGTTTATTTGCGGACTTATCCCATTGGCCTTTTTTCATAGGCCTGGTCGAAGATCGCCTCGAGGGTTTCGTGGGTTCCTCTCAAACCGTCGATTACCTCCTTAGCCCAGTCGAAATAGGCCTGGCTTCGCTGCAGTGTCCAGCCGGCAGGCGGGCTTCTGTCGATATCGCGCAGATTGGCGATCTTGTCCGCCAGCTTGACCAGCTTTGCCTTGTATGAGAGAGCGGGCGCATGCTTGATCTGGAGGGCTTTACGCTCCAGCTTGGGAAGATTACCGTCATCGGTCACCTCCATCACTATCTCTGCGATGGCCTGACCGAATTCCGCCTCGATCTCCTCCACCGTGGCATCGGTATCCTCGATGGTGTCGTGCAGCAAGGCGGCAATCAGGGTATCGGGGTCGGTAATGTCACCCTCATTGACAAGAATATCCACCAGGGTGATCGGATGGTTGATATAGGGCGACGCCTCGATATCCTTACGCCGCTGGTGACGATGTTTCTGGGTGGCAAATGCCAGGGTTTTTATCAGTTGTCTCAGTTCCAGGCTATTCATTTGACTTAATGATCACTGATTCGATAAAGCAGACTATACCACCCTTCACCTGTCCGCTCAGGCGCTCTGTTTGCTTTGGCCGACTGACGACGATGCTGCCTCCGGCGGTTGCTCCGTCGGCTGAAACTGCTCCATCAAAGCTGTCTCCTCCTCCATCAAATCCGGCTCCTGCAGAATCCACACGCTGAACAATGAGCCCTGCCCCTGATCCGAGCGGACAGTGATATCGCCGCCATACTTCTTGATCAAGCCATAACTGACCGACAGCCCCAGACCGGTACCCTCTCCCACCCGCTTGCTGGTATGGAAGGGATTGAATATCATTTCAATCTGTTCCTCTTCGATCCCCATGCCGTTATCTTCAACCCTGATCACGACCCCCTTCTCATCCCAGTCATCCGTACTCAGGGAGATGATGCCGGCACTGCTGTCCAATGCATGGACGGCATTGACGAACAGGTTGACCAGGACCTGCTGCAACTCGTGAGGATTGATCTTGACCGGCCGTGCGGCATTCAGATCGAGACGTATCTCGAACTGTTTCTGTTTACGCAGATAGCGAACCAACGCCAGTGTATGTTGCACCACTTCGTTGACGTCGATGACCGATGGCGTCTCCGTGATCTCATCGGGACGGGCGTATTGCAACAGATTGTTGATGATATCCTTGATACGAAAAATCTGCTCGATGATCAGATCGATCTCGCCCTTCACCGGCGTCGCGTTGTCACCCAGCTCCTCGACCAGCAGGTCGAGATTTCCCAGCATGACTGCCGTGGGGTTGTTGATTTCATGCGCCATACCCGCGGTCAGTTCGCCCAATGCCGCGAGCTTTTCAGCGGCAATCAGTTGCGCCCGTGTCTCACGCAGGATCTGGATCGTGGTCACCAGCTTCTGATTTTTCAGTTTCAGTTCCGCAGTCCTTTCATCCACCTTCTCTTCCAGCTGATCGGCCCACTGCTGCACCTGAAGATTACGCTCCTGAAGCAGATCGAGCAGGAGATCGAACTCGTTTGCCAATACCCCGATCTCGTCCATGGATGATATCTTCCCGATACGTTTGGTATAACCCTCGCGGGTGGCGCGAACCACCGCCATCATCATCTCGAGGGGTTTGAAGATCGATTTGGCGCCGCTGATCGAAAGGATCGATGAAAACAGCATCAGCGCCAAAAACAGCAGAATCAAAACACCCAATGCCTGCCACAGGGCATTACGCGAAGGGGACTCCAGAAAACCGGCGTAGAGCATGCCGACCCGCTCACCATTGACATCGATAATCGGCTGGTAGGCGGAGATATACCAATCGTTGACGACAAAGGCGCGGTCTATCCATTTCTCGCCATCATCCAGCACTTGCGTACGCACCTCATCGGACACCCGGGTGCCCAGGGCCCGCTGGTTGGGGGTTCGCGGTACGTTGGTTGTGATCCTGACATCGTTGAGAAACACCGTGACAGTCCCGATGCTTCCCTTGGGCAGGCTGCCCGGGCCATAGACCAGATCGCGTATGGTATCGACGAACTTGAAATTGGCGTTCAACAACACCCCGCCATCAAGCACGGCGACCACCTGCCCACGGGAGTTTTTAACCGGATAGAGGGCACGAATCATCATGCCGCGGCCCTCGATACGCTGCACCGTGGGCCTTGCCCGGGGCGTATCGATTAGCGGCAGCTCAACCTGCTTGGCCAAACCGGGAGACTGTTCATCCAGCGCCTCCGCACTGAAGATCTCTATCTCCACACGGGGATGGCCCTGCAGTGCAACCAGTAACGACGGTGACGAGTGGCCCCGTTTCTCGGCTTCGCCATATGACAGGAAGAGACGTTTGCCGTCCACGCCTAGCAGATGCAGGTAACTGAAACCGGCCGACCGTTGCAGTTCAGCCAACTGCGCGTTGACGACCAGCCCGCTCTTCGATTCCAACGCGGTGTAGAAGGCATAGGATTCGGCCAGCCGGCCCAGGGTATTCAGATAGTCCTCCTGCAGGCGATGGAAATTGTCCTCCGCCACGGAGAGGTCGGTGTTGACTTTGATGAACAGCTGTTCGTAACTGAACTGGGATCCCCAATAGATGGCCAGCCCCAATGCAATGGGCATGATCAGCAGAATGGGAAACAGCACCAGCACCAACAACTTGTAACGCAAGCTGCCGCGTATCGCCTCGATGATCCTGAATGGCCGGTTCAAGCGCTTAGGGCCTGTTGACGCTCATCCAAAGGGCCCTAATTGACACCCCAGGCCTGGGTCTTTCGCTCCAGCGTTTTGCGCGAGATACCCAGCACACGGGCCGCCGCGGATTTGTTTCCGCCTTCCAGATCCAGGACCTTGAGAATGTGTTGCTTCTCAATCGCCTCGAGCAGCATGGTCTTACTCGGATCGAAGGGTGTTGCCTGACTCCCCGCAGCCTCTGAACCCATCAGGCATAGACTGGGGGATTTGTTGAGCAACAGGCACCGCTCGATCACGTTTTTCAGTTCACGCACATTGCCTGGCCAGTCATAATCCAGCAATCTGACCAGCTCGCCCTCCCCCAGTTGCGGTGGCGCTATCCCCAGTTCCGCCGACAGAATCTCGACAAAGTGCTGCACCAGTAGCGGGATATCCTCTTTACGTTCACGCAGTGCCGGTATACGTAAAGAGAGAACGTTCAAGCGATAATAGAGATCCTCCCGGAATTCACCATTGCGCACTTCCTGTTCAAGATCGCGATTGCTGGCGGCAATAATGCGCACGTCCACCGGCACTTCACGATTGGAACCGACAGGACGGATGGTCCGCTCCTCCAATGCGCGTAGCAGATGGGCCTGCATGCTGAGCGGCATCTCGCCGATCTCATCGAGAAACAGGGTACCGCCGCTGGCGTAGGTGAAGAGCCCGTCACGGGAGAGATGGGCGCCCGTAAAGGCGCCTTTGACATGACCAAAGAGTTCGCTTTCGAGCAGCTCCGCTGTCATGGCGCCGCAATTGACCGGCACAAAGCTGCCCGATCTTCTGCTCATTTCATGCATCGCCCGGGCCGCAAGCTCTTTACCGGTGCCCGATTCGCCTTCGATAAGCACCGTGGAAGGCATCGGCGCGACCCGCTTTATCACTTCGCACAGGGATTGCATCTGCCGGCACTTTCCCACCATGCCCGCGCTATCGTAGATCTGCTCGACCTGGCGGCGCAGTACGAAGTTTTCACGCTGCATCTTTTGCCGTTCAAGATAGCGCTCCACCGCGGCGATCATCTGCTCCATACGAAAGGGTTTGAGGATAAAGTCCTCTGCGCCGGCGCGCAGTGCCGCTATCGCCGTCGCCATATCCGCATGGGCGGTCATGAAGATCACACCGGTGACACCGTCCTGCGCACGCAACTCTTTCACCCATTCGACGCCGCCGGTCTGTCCCGGAAGCCGGATATCGGTAATGATCAGATCGAAATGGCAGTGTCGCCTCAACTCCTCGGCGGTCGCGACATCCTCGGCTGTTTCAACCAGTCCGAAATACTTGCGCAGTCCCTTCTGGAGAAAGCTGCGTATTCCCGGCTCGTCATCTACGATGAGTACGGATGCCATGCGAACGGGGGCGCCGTCCTTGATTGTGGCCTGTTTCTCCTCAATCCTCTCCGCAAGTTCTTCTGCATTTGTATTCATTGTGTTGTTCCAGTCTTCAAGCTACTCATTAACCTGAATTTCATACCACACGATCAGGTTGATTATGGGTCAAAATGACTAAACCCTGTATCGCCGGTTTGCGACCATTTGTCTCACAATCGGCACACGATCGCCTTATGCAAGTATGATCGATGGCTAATGAACACCCGTTTATTCATTTTATTCCCGGTAACACTCACATAGTAGACAAAAGAAATCCACTGACTACTGCATCTGTCCACGCTGCCCGGCAATGCCTAATTGTGGCACTTCTTTTGCAGACGATAGATAGGATAGAACAACAACCAGAGGCCTATTACCTATGATTAATCGCCTATTTCGCTCCAGCATACGCTTGCTCATTGTTACCATTTTGCTAACTGCCGGTAACAGTGTTGCTGAAACTGTTCAAAAACAGACCATTCGATTGGCAACCACAACCAGTACAGACAATTCCGGTCTGCTTGCAGATATCCTGCCAACATTCACCGAAGCGACCGGTTACCCTGTACACGTGATTGCCGTTGGAACGGGAAAGGCATTACGCATGGGGAGGGACGGCGACGTCGATCTGGTCCTGGTGCATGCCCGCGCGGCAGAGGATAGATTTGTCAGTGAGGGTCATGGGGTCAAACGCTATGGGGTGATGTATAACGATTTCGTTCTGGTAGGCCCTACCGATGATCCCGCCGGCATCAGCCAGGCAGAGGATGCCATTACCGCACTCAGGCGTATTGCCGGGCATGCGGCCAGCTTCATCTCCCGCGGCGATGATTCAGGCACCCATAAGAAGGAGCTTGGACTGTGGAAGATGAGCCATACAAAACCTGCCGGAGAGTGGTATCTCGAAGTGGGCCAGGGAATGGGCAAAGTATTGCAGATCGCTTCGGAAATGGATGCCTATACCCTGACCGACAGGGGTACATGGCTGGCCTATCAGGCCAAGTCGCCGCTGAAGATCGTCTTTGAGCGCGATCCCCTGTTGTTCAATCCCTACGGCATCATTGCAGTCAATCCCAAGCATTACCCGGATATCAACCATGACGGCGCCAATGCCTTGATCAAATGGTTGATATCACCTGACGGCCAAGAACGTATCGGCAATTTTCGGATCGGTAAAAATCAGCTCTTTACCCCATCCGCCGATGCCGGCGAGTTCGCTTCTTTCGATCAGCCACGTTGATGGAATCACTGGGTGACACCACTTTAGCGGCGCTATACCTCCTGGTCAGCGGTAACCGGGAGTTGTGGGAGATTATTGCCATTTCATTTCGCGTCTCCGGGATCGCCATCCTGGTTGCGACGCCACCGGCGCTGCTGGCGGCGTTTCTGTTGACCTATAAACGCTTTCCGGGGCGTCGTCTCCTGATATCGATCAACTCCACATTCCTCTCCGTCCCGGCCGTGGTGGTCGGCCTGACCTTTTTTATCCTGCTCTCCAGACAGGGTCCGTTGGGGGAATGGAAACTGCTGTTCACCCAAACGGCGATGGTGCTGGGGCAGATCGCGCTCGCCTTCCCGGTTCTGGTGGCGATGGGGCATTCGGCTTTACAGGCCTCCGACATTCGCGCCTGGGAGACGGCCCGCACACTGGGCGCCACCCCGATCCGCGCCCTGATCACGATCATGCGCGAAGCGCGCTTCGGACTCATGGCGGCGCTGCTGGCCGCCTTCGGCCGCATCATCGCCGAAGTCGGCGCGTCGATGATGCTCGGCGGCAACATTCTGCACTATACGCGCAATATACCCACCGCCATCGCCCTGGAATCGAGTAAGGGTGAGTTTGCCCAGGGAATCGCCCTGGGCCTGGTACTATTGACCCTCGCATTCTCACTCAACGCCCTGCTGCAACACATTCAGGGCAAGGGACATCCAGTAACATGAGCGAGTCGGCCATACTCAATGTGTCCAGATTGGACAAGCGCTTCGGCAGAAGAGCGGTGCTGAACGGGATCGAGCTGACCCTGCATGCGGGAGAATGCACGCTGTTGAGCGGCGGTAACGGCGCCGGTAAAACCACCTTGCTGCGCATCCTTTCAGGCCTGGAAAAACCGGACAGCAGCCAGATAACCATCGCTTCGGATTCACCCAGAACCTGGCGTCATTGCCGTAAGGATTTGCATCAACAGGTTCTCTATCTGCACCAGCAACCCTATATGTTCGAAGGCTCGGTCAGATACAATCTTGGTTATGCCCTGCCCACGGATCTGGACAAACCTTCACGCAGGGAGATGATTGACAATGCCATCGAATGGGCCGGACTTCATCACCTGACCGATACACCGGCCAAGTCACTTTCGGGGGGCGAACGGCAACGGGTCTCACTGGCAAGGGCCTGGTTGAGAAATCCCAGCATTCTGCTTTTGGACGAACCGACAGCCAATCTGGATCAGGAGGCGAAAGAACGTACCCTGGATCTGCTTAAATCCTTCAAAGAGAAGGGTATTGCCCTGTTACTCGCGAGCCACGATCCACTACACTTCTCTTCATTGATAGATCGGCAACTCCACCTCTACGAAGGACGCCTGGTGATGATTGAGGATAGTAAACTGATGTCCATACCTTCATCTCCGACTGACAACACACTCAGGAGTACAGCATGAGTACGCAACCCGCGGTCACCGCCGTTATTCTCGCCGGCGGGCGCGGCCGGCGTATGGGCGGCGAGGACAAGGGTTTGATCGAACTGAACGGCAGACCCCTGGTGCAGCATGTAATCTCCGCGATACAGCCCCAGGTTGCAACTATCCTGATCAATGCCAATCGCAACCAGGAACGTTATGCGGCATTCGGCTATCCGGTGATCGCCGACTCATTACTCGATTACCAGGGTCCTCTGGCCGGTTTTATCGCCGCCCTGCAAGCCGTAGAGACTGAGGATATGCTCACCCTCCCCTGTGATGGACCACTGGTGCCGCCCGACCTGGTGGCGCGTCTTTACGAAGCACGCCAGTCGGCCGGCGCGGATATCGCCGTGGCCCATGACGGCGACCGGCTGCAACCGGTCTATGCCTTGATTCCCAAGCGATTGGCCGACAGCCTGCAGCGCTATCTGGACCGGGGTGATCGCAAGATCGACCTCTGGTATGAAGAGCACCGGGTCGCCCATGCCGACTTTTCCGATATTCCCCGCACCTTCATCAACGTCAATACCCTGCAGGAGCGGGACAACCTCCAGGGGAGCGCGGCATGATCGACTTCCCCATCCCATTATTGGGATTCAGCGCCTTCAGCGGCACCGGCAAGACCACCCTGCTGACCCGGCTGCTGCCGATCCTGAAACGGCAGGGCCTGCGTATCGCAGTCGCCAAACACGCCAGCCACCTGTTCGAGATAGATCATCCCAGAAAGGACAGTTATGAACTGCGCAAGGCGGGGGCCAGCCAGATGCTGGTGAGTGCCCGCGGACGCATGGCCCTGATTTCGGAGTCCGACACCAAGCTGCCGGAGCCTGGATTGGGGCAGATGCTCGACTATCTCGATACCTCCCATCTGGACCTGGTGCTGGTGGAGGGATTCAAGAACGAGGCGATCTATAAAATTGAGCTGCACCGTCCCGCCCTGGGCAAACCCCTTTTATGTCATACTGATCCCTATATCATCGCGGTCGCAACCGATGAAGCAATCCCCGGTGTTCCGCACTGCCTGCCGATACTGAACCTCAATGATCCGCAGGAGATAGCCGGGTTCATTCGTCAATATATGCATCGTTACGGAGAGAACGGATTAAATGACCAGCCAAGCCATCGGCTCCAGCGTCAGTTGTGCTGACCCGGAGGCACCCTCAACGCTCACCGTGGCGGCAGCCCGTGAGGCGATCCTCGCAAATATCACGCCGATCCGGACAAACTTACGTCTGCCCCTGCGAGACGCCCTGAATGCTGTACTTGCTCAAGAGGTCATCTCGCCTTTCGATGTACCCGGCCACACCAACTCGGCCATGGACGGTTTTGCCATGGCGGGCAGCGATCTGCCGCAACAGGAGTACCGGGACTTCAAACTGATCGGTACCGCAGTCGCAGGTGCGCCGTTCAATCAATCCTGCGGCAAGGGTGAGTGTGTCCGCATTATGACCGGCGCACCCATGCCGGAAGGCACCGACACCGTTGTGATGCAGGAACAATCCCTGCCCATCAACGAATCGCAGGTGCGTATCGCCCAAGGTCAGCGCCCGGGGCAGAATGTCCGTCAGGCGGGTGAAGACATCGCACAGGGTAGCGTGGTGCTCAATCCCGGCCGACGCCTGACCCCCGCCGATCTGGGTATCCTCGCCTCCCTCGGTTTCGCTGAGGTCAGCGTTCGCAGACGCCCCAGGGTGGCTTTCTTCTCCACCGGTGATGAGCTGCGTTCCATCGGAGAGCCCCTGGGGACCGGCGAAGTCTACGACAGCAACCGCTACTCCCTCTACGGCATGTTGCAAAGAGCGGATGTGGAGCTGCTCGACCTGGGGGTCGTCAAGGATGATCCCGATGCGTTGAGAGAGGCATTTGACAGCGCTGACGAAGCCGCGGACATCGTCGTCACTTCCGGGGGTGTCTCGGTGGGCGAAGCGGACTATACCAAGGAGATCCTGCAACAGCTTGGGGATATGCGCTTCTGGAAGATCGCCATGAAACCCGGAAGACCCCTGGCATTCGGCAGACTGGGTAACAGCCACTTCTTCGGCCTGCCCGGGAATCCCGTGGCGGTGATGGTCACCTTCTACCAGTTTGTCCTGCCCGCCCTGCACTATCTCGCCACCGGCACACCTTACCAACCCACCACCCTACTGGCCGAAAGCGTCCGCGACATACGCAAACGGGCCGGCAGATTCGAATTTGCACGTGGATTCCTGCAACAGCGGGAGGATGGCAGTTTCAGCGTCGATCCCGTTGGTCGACAGGGATCCGGTATCCTGACCTCGATGAGCCGGGGCAACTGCTTTATCCTGCTATCCGAGGATTGCGAAGGCGTGAAAGACGGCGATAAAGTGATTGTTCAGCCCTTCAGCGCCCTGATGTAATCCGATAGGCGCTAGCCTTTTTCAAACCGGTCCACCAGGCGCTCCAGCATCTCCCAATCCTCGTCGGAGAGCTTGCCCTCCATCGCGGCGCGTTCGATCCTGAGAATAACCTTTTTGGTTTTCGCCGGAAGACTCTGTTGCATTTGATCGGCTTTCAACAACAGCGCCTGAAGCGTTTCACTGTCTGTCTCGGCCACCCGGTCACGATGACCTGAGTAATGATGACTGGGATAATCCCGGGAGGGATGTTGCAGATCCATGTAGCCATCCGCCAAATCAAGATTCCTCTCGATCCGCCTCGCCACCTCGTCACCCATATTGCGCCGGTCTGTGACCAATTGACTGACATGGGCAGGGGCCAGGCCCACCCGTTCCGCAAACTCCCGCTGGGAGCCGAAACGGTCTATCTGTGCCAGCAGATTCGACTTCCGTATTGTCCTGATGTTGACCATCATTGAATCATAGCAATTTGCTATAGCCCTCGCCATGAGCAACTTGCTAAATTTTTAGCATGGTGCTACCATCGAACCCATCATGGATATGAAGACCTATATCGCTAAGGAAGGCCGCGACGCAGCCAGGCGGTTGGCCTTTCTGTCTGGCACCAACTATATCTACCTCACCCAAATCGCCTCCGGTTTTCGCAAACCCAGCGGACGTCTGACACTCCTCCTGGAGCACCACTCCAACGGCAAACTGACCCGGCACGAACTGCGGCCGGATCTCTACCCGGAAGCCTAAGCGAAACTGTCTCAGCATCCGAAACCGGTTGATACAAAGCGGAAAAGTCGAATCATTGGAAGAACCTCATGCTCAAGGGAAGAGAGAAGAAAACGGATTCACTCAGCGATGAACTGCGCCACTACTGCGATGATCTCTCGGAGTTCAACCAACGCTGCGAAAGGCTCTGCGAGGCCCTTGCCGAAATAGCCACCCATCACGAATCGATCAGCAGCTACGCCGTGCGCGGCATGCGGCACAACGCCAGCTGGTTGAAGTACCGGATCAATGATTTCACCAAGCGTCTGCACACCCTTTACGAAAGGGCGCTTGATGAGCAGAAATAGCCCTCAACAGAGTCGGGCCAGATAGTGGTTGACTGAAGTAGCACTCCACAAAGTAGACAAAGAATTCCATATCCACCTTCATTATCAACTTGTATTTCACATTATTTAGTTCTATTTTATATTTTATGTATAGTATTTTCACTTTAAAAGCGGATTGATCCATGAAAGTCAGTAAGCAAGAGAAGGCATTGACCCGAAAGCGGATATTGCGCGCAGCCGTTGATGTGATCAGTGAAAAAGGCTTCAAATCAGCCTCCATGCGAGAAATCGCCCGCCGCGCCGAGGTGGGCGACGCTACCATCTACAACTACTTCCCGACCAAGGAGAGCCTTCTCTACGGCTACTGCGAGGAGAAACAGCGGGAGGTGGCCGAAGCGCTGAAAATGATCGATGACTTCAACGAATATACCCTGCGCGAACAGCTGCAGCAGTTGACCGAGACCGAACTCGCCCTCTGGCTACCGGACCGGGAGTTCCTCGCCGAGGTCTTCACATTGACCTTTTCCGCACCGGTTGCGGGCGCCGTCAATCTGGCAGAGACACGACGCCTGTTCAATCACATGGTGGAGGAGATGATCGATGCCGCCATCGAAGTGGGTGAGATACCGGACCAGCCCTACCGGGAGCTGCTGGCCCCCCTCTATTGGGATTACTTCACCGGCGTGCTCGCCTTCTGGCTGAAGGATGACTCACAAGGTTACGCCAACACCACCCAGCTGGTCGACCGCAGCGTGGAGATGATCGCCATGGTGTTGCAGACGGCGCTGATCGGCAAGGCCCTCGATCTCTTCTCTTTCATGTTCCGCAGCCAGATCAGCCGCCATCTGGAGAAACTGGGTGACTACACCGCACCCTGGAAACAGGCCAAGCGGCGCTTTATGGATGGCGGGGATGGCTGATTCCATCCCTACCGGGAAACTTGCGCGCACCGGTATCGCCGGCAGCGCCATGCTCAAGGCGGGAAGTCGACATCTCCGTCATGCCGCCAAACGTCCCTTTCTGAGTGAGGCCGCGCGTCACCAACAGCAACAGCAGCTCGATGACGAAACGGCGCGCATCCTGTTTCAAACCTTCACCCGCTTGCGCGGTAGCGCCCTGAAAATTGCACAGATGCTGAGCATGGAGAGCAATCTCATGCCCGAGTGGTTTCGCCGCGAGATGGCCAAGTCCTACCATCAGGTCCCTCCCCTGGGGCGGCCGCTGATTCGCAAGCTGATCATGCAGGAGTTCAACAAGCCGGCCGAAGAGCTGTTTGCTTATTTCGACTCGAAAGCCTTTGCGGCAGCCAGCCTGGGACAGGTCCACGGGGCGACCGGCGCACAGGGTGAGAATCTGGCAGTGAAGCTGCAATACCCCGGCATCGATGTCACCATCGACAGCGATATTCAACTGCTGCGCAGTCTGATCAAGCCTACCCGTTATGCAAGGCTCCTGCTCTCATCCATCGACGAGATTGAACAGCGTCTGCATGAAGAGGTCGACTACCATCACGAGGCGGACAACAACGAATGGTTCAAAACCCGGCTTCGGATACCCGGTGTCAACATTCCCGCGGTCTACCGGGACTACTCGTCAAAACGCATCCTGGCCACTGAGCGGCTGTCGGGCGACCACCTGGAAGCCTGGCTCCACACTAATCCCACTCAACAGGAACGGGATCACTTCGGCCAACTGCTGTACGATATTTTTGTCCACTCCTTTTACCGGCTGCACGCACTCCACGCCGATCCCAATCCAGGCAATTATCTGTTTACCGGGGATGGCACCCTGGGTCTGCTGGACTTCGGATGTGTCCGCTACTATTCGTCCGATTTCGTCAGTTTGATGCCGGTGCTGTTGCATGCCTATATGACGCGGGATGCAGACGAAGTCATCTCAACCTATCAGCGACTCGGCATGGTTGCAGCGATGACAGAGAAAGAGCTGCAAACCTTCTACGATCAGACCCTGCAACCTTTTGGCGACTGGCTGACCAAACCCTTCAAGGCGGGCCGATTCGACTTTTCCAGGCGCGAGACCTCCTACACCGCAGAGGGATGGCGATCGTTCAAGCAGCTTACCAATGTCCACAAGATCAACGATCTTGCCAACGAGTTCATCTATTTCGACCGAACTTTTTTCGGTCTCTACCAAATCTTTGAGCGGATGGGCGCATGCATCGATATGGAGCATCAATGGCTGGTCTGAACAGGCCTCTGCTATGGGGCGGCACGCTGAGCCTGCTGGCCGCTTTTCTTCACATAGCGATTATCATCGGCGGTCCGGCCTGGTACCGGTTTTTCGGTGCGGGAGAACAATTTGCCCGTTTGGCCGAGCAGGGTTCACCCTTACCCGACACCATGACAGCCGTTATCGCCCTGATATTGCTGCTCTGGAGCCTGTACGCCTTTGCGGGGGCAGGCCTGGTTCACCGTTTACCCTGGCTCAAATCAATCCTGATGCTTATCACGGCGGTCTATCTTATACGTGGCATGGCGCTGCTGCCGTTGGCACTATTCATGCCGCAAGCTGTCGATAGTTTTCTCATCCTGAGCTCGCTGATCTGCATGGTGATCGGCATGCTCCACTTCAGCGGTACGCGACAGATGATCTGGGAACTCTCATGAACGAAAGCAGTAACATCCAGGCCAGTGAAAACAACCCCTTTAGCCACCAGCAGCTGCCGTTGGGCGTACGCCTGTTCCTGAATGCCGCAAGGATAGTGTTCCGGGTGACCGGCTGGGTGTCGCCCCGACTGGCTGGCGTGTTGGCACTGCGGCTGTTCATGACGCCACCCAAGTTTCCGATACCACGTCGGGAGATAAACATCCGCGAAAGCGCCACTCTGACGATGCATGATATTCATGGCGAGAAGATCGCAGTACGATCGTGGGGAGAAGGCCCGCACGTGTTGCTGTGCCATGGCTGGGGTGGTCGGGGCACTCAATTCTTCGCCCTGATCGAAGCACTGGCGGCGGCCGGCTATCGCGCCGTCGCCTTTGATGCACCGGCCCATGGGGACTCCTCGGGAAAACGTACCAATATGCTGAAGGTAGCCCGTGCCATTGCCGCCATTGCGGAGAAGGAAAAACCGATATCGGCTGTGATCGGCCACTCATTCGGCTGTGGCACGGCACTCCTTGCCATCGACCGGTACCGGCTCCCTTCCGACAAAGTCATACTGTTCAGCTGTTTCACCGACACCCACTGGATCACAGAACGGTTCGCCGATGCCTTTTCGATCAGCGAGCCGGTCGTCGAGGCCATGCGCGAAGAGGCAATGCGGCGTTTTGCCCACCATTTCGACACACCCTGGGATTGGTCGCAGCTGTCACCGGTGAATACTATCGAAAAAGTAACCGGCGACCTGTTGCTGGTACACGACAGGCATGACTTTGAGGTCCCGTACAGTCATGCCGAAAAGTTGATGCAGATCGCTCCCAAAGCTGAGTTGCTAACCACTGAAAAGCTGGGACACAAGAAGATCCTCATGCACAGGCAGTGTATCGATGCCTGTCTCGAACATATCGGCAGAAATTAGGGCCTGTTAATACCAATTCAAATCAGAAAATTTTGGTATACACTGCAACACCAGGGAAGAAGAAGTTTTTTTTAATCGGTCATCATGCGCAAGATAGAAGGATTGATATGAATATATTACGCTATATGTTGATATTTTCAGTCGTCAGTTTATTTACCGGCTGTTCCTCTGAGGAGAATAACAGTAAAAAAACAGCAGGAGATGCAGGAGTTTTTCAAGGGTATAGAGATGTTATGGATAAGGCCGAAAATGTTGAGCAAACCCTGATACAAACCAACAAAGAAAGAAGAGAGGAAATAAACCGACAACAATAGGCCCCGTCTACACCATGCCAATGTGATAATTATCACATGTCCGACTACCATCTAATTCACCCATAACACGGGCACAACTGATACTTTAACGCTGTCAGGCAGAGACGTTTACGTACATGCCGGTAATGGTGTTCATGAACTCCATAATACGGTCTGTGGTAGCGAAAATGGTGACCGGCAGGCCGCCTTTCTCAACATCCATAAAAAATGGGCGGATAACACGCCAGAGGCGGGTGGTTCTGATAAGCTTTTCAGTAATCTCAGGTGTGTTTATTTTTTCGCTCTTCAGAACAGCCATGGCTGACTCAAACTCTCGAACCGCGGTTGTCAGCTGATTAACATAATCCTGTTCCTTGAATCCCAATTGATGAGCGATGTAGTATTTCGCTATGCGTTGAGAGAGCATGCGCTGTCTGCCGGAAAGGTTGACGATCTTGGGCGTTTTCCGGTTGGAGAGGGCCTCGATCTTTACAACGACATCCTGACTCAATTCTAGAATGGTCTCGCTCATGTCGAGCACCATGGTGGCATCTGCCCGAGTGTAGGGTTGATTGACTAATTTTTCATAATCGTCAATTACGATATCCAGGAATACCAGTAACTGCTGCACATCCTTGCTTTTTACTTCAGCTTTCAACTCAGTATGGTTCTTTTTCAATTCAATAATGCTGCTCTGCAGTTGCTGCTTCGCTTTATCTCGTCTTACGTTTCCACCCAGAAAAAAGTAAGCTTTTGCGATTCTTTGTGAAAGCATGCGTTGTTTTCCTGCCTTGTTGACAGCTTCAGCAAGTTCGATATCAGCTGCATTGGCGGAAAAAGAAAGGCACAGAAATGCGGTCAGGCATAAGGTTAATAGATACCTTGTGGTCTTCATAATATTTCCCCGGTACATCATGGAAAAAGTGGCCACGCATATCAATTGTCTGTCGTTCTAGGCACTATCTATATCAAGTAGTACATGTTCAGTCACGCACAAGGCAATTGATGGGGTACACTTACTCCTACATTTAAACGCTCTATCCGTATAAACGGATACAGGTCTGCTCTACCCTCACTCCCACATGCCATGATCGTATATTGAACTTATCTGACAGTACCTATTATTTATGGAGCATGTAGCGGCACCGCATAGTAAAGATTTAATAGGTTAATTCTTAAATTAAGGCCTAAATTGTTAAATTTTAAATAATAATCCTCTACCCTCTAAATCCGATTGGTAAAAATACGCCTCTCATGCAACTGCTGACGCTATCATGATAATTTCGTAGGTTCGGCCAGCAGATTTCTCGTTCAATAGAGACGTTACATAACCGTTACCTTCGCATACATTCCGGTAACCCGATTCATATCTTGTAAGAGCGACTCCGTTGTACGTGCAACCACTGATGGCAGGTACTTACCCTTGTCCATTAATTTTGTTAATTGAAAGAAACGCCACTGTTTATTCACCTTTTCGAGGACCTCACTGATCTCCGCCGTGTTCAGGGATGAACCGTTTAATTCCGCCAATGCTTGTGAAAATTCCATCTCCGCTTTCTTGAATTCGCCATGAAATCGCGAATCTTCCACGCCCCACGACAACAGCAGATAGTATTTCGCCATCCGTTGTGAGAGCATTCGCTGCCGTCCTGAAATATCGACAATATGCGCCTTTTCCGTTCCTGCCTCCTGCACCAGAGCCTCTACCACTTTCTGACTGCCCTGAAGAAGTTCTTCACTCAATCCGTTGAGCTTGATCGCACTGTTGATATCGACCTCCCCATCGGCGACATTCTTGTAGCGTTTCCATCCAGTCTCCGCGTGCAATAAAGCTCGCTTTGTTTTATCCGATCTTGCAAAGGACTTTAGGTTGTTCAACTGCTTTTGATAAAGCCGAATAGCTGAAGTCAACTGTTCTCTTGGATTGGCAAATAAAATCCTCTGGCCGATCTGGGCGAACGCCTTAACCATCCTTTGGCTTAACATGCGTTGACGTCCGGCCTGATTAATCGCTTCTCCATAATCCTCGATGGGTTCTGCGCTAGCACCAAGTGGAATGCAAAGCGTGAGACTTAAGAGGATGAGGAAACATATTTTTTGGCGACACATATGCACTTCCTTGGAAACAAAGGCCATCTGACTTGACCGGACAGCACTGGCAGACACTAATCCCGATCAGCCTGTATTTTCCTTGACCTATGTTAAGTTGAGCACTGGTCTTTATATAAGTTGCTGTTTTTATATATTTCGATTACTGGCTTATATTATTTTAGGCGAGGAAAAATACTGGGAATATAATTCCCGTTCGTGCTGGAAATTACACTGCAATGTGGACGCCTCCACAGCAGATAGAATCAAGTTTTGTATGTATCGGTTTTTCGTTGAACGTGATGCACTAAGACGACAAGCGCACCTGTTGCTTTCCCTAAAGGACACTGACTCCTTTAGTGCTCAAGGGGCTGCTTGGTTAACAGTTGCTTTATCTCCGTACATGCCTCACCGATTGATGCCCGAAGATTTCCAGATTTCTGCATTTCCCAGGTAATCGGATTCAGACCATCGAAGTCAGACGGCAAGGCCAGCTTGTCTTTACGCGACACCACCAACCAAACATTCTTGGCGCCAAGACTTCCCATAAACAACCCGATCTCGAAAAGAACATTATCTCTCGGCTGATTCAATTCCCGCTCTTTCTTAACCACCAGGTCATCGGGAGACAATACAAAAACTGCAGCATCAAACTCTTTCGCCACCTCGGTGAGTTTGGTGAAAACGACTTCGCTTGCTGCAAAAATGCCTTGATTCCATACCTCAACATCAGCTGATTGTGTCAACCCCTGCTGCAAGGCTTCCGCGATGTACAGATGCTTAGAGGAAGATCCTATGAACACTCTCGGTTTTGTTGCTTGGATGATTCGGGGTTGCCCCTCTTGCACTTCCTCCTTATCATTGCTTTTCTCCGCCTTTGCCATGCGCTCGAGCATCAGGGAGACCATGGCTCTTGCTGAGCGAATGTGAAGTGCGTGATCAAAGGCCGAGAATTGCGGATTTCGATTGCACTCCAGGAGAATCAGCTGATCCCCATCAAAAACTATATCTACGCCTGCAAAATCAAGCGATGCCAAATCTGCCGCTTCTTGCGCGAGCGAACATACATCTTCTGTTAGATCACCTTCGTACTTCCTGAAATCATGTCCCTTGTCTGCACTAAGCGCGATATCATCTTCAGAGTTCACAATCTTCTCGGTAACGCCTAAAGCCTTTCCCCCGATAACCATAACTCGAAACTCTTTAACTTTTGTTATTTCTTCTTGCAGTATTACCCCATAACCAAGCGCATTATCTTCATCAGGGAGCTTCGATAAGCGTTTTTGCGCATCATCTATACTGTGATATCGTTCAACGCCCTCACCCTTGAATCCATGCGATGGCTTAATAACGAACGGCAAGGAAATCGAACAGGCATCTGGCAGATATCCTTTTGTAATAAGGGTGTCCGGTTGCGCCGTTAGGTTTAGTTTCGGCAACAGGTGAGCTACTTTGGAAGTTGGTCGCTTAAATGAACTCAACTCATCAAACATGCAGAGATCCGGATAACTCGCTTTGCAGTATTCCAAGAAGTCCAAGATATATTCCTCTTTTCCACGAGTCCGTCTCACCAACAACCCCTGAAGGTCCTCAGCACGGCTGCTCCCATCGCTACTTGTAAATCTTGCCACCGGATTATTGCGCTCGATTCCTATGCAGAGCTTGTCGGGATCAATAATCGTGTATGGTGTTTTTGTACGTTTAAGTTCCGCGACAATCTCTTTAGTCTCATAATCCAATTCACTCGTAGCAGTTATGTTGCTAAGTGTACTGCTGAGTATTCCCAATGGTTTTCTTTTCATTGCATAATTCTGCTATTGTCGCTAATAAGCCGTGCCATATTTCGCTCCGACAGGATATGGCTGATTATGTGCCTTTTCCCAGAAAGACCCCGTGCGGTGATTGAGAAAATAGTGACATAGGTCGTTTTCATTCCTGGTAAAACAGCACTATTGAATTTTGTTAAGATCAGTTCGCCCGATATCCGTTGTCACTTCCATTTTTAAGCTTCTCGTATAATAGCTATATAGACTGACACTTCGATTTCCGAGATGGAGTAGCCAGCCTATTTCCTCGGTCATCCCCATTATTTTCTAAGCGATCACACACATTATAAGTCAGCCATTGAGGTCTAACCATGTTGAGTGTCCGTGCTGATAGGCACCTGCCCGGAATTATGCGCGTGTTTCCATAAGTATCTGTCTCTCCTTGAAATAAATTCTGCTAAACTGCCTTCTTTTTTAAGCCAATATGAACGGTATGCGGAGTAGCAATGAGCGCCAAGCAATATGATGTGGTGGTAATCGGCAGTGGTCCGGGTGGCGAGGGCGCCGCCATGAAGCTGGTCAAAGCGGGCAAGCAGGTGGCGATCGTTGAGGCCTTCGACAAGGTCGGCGGCGGCTGCACCCATTGGGGAACCATCCCCTCCAAGGCGCTGAGGCACAATATTCAGATGTTGCGGGACTTCCGCCGCAATCCCCTGTTCCAGCACACCCATGATCAGATTCAGGTGGAGTACTCGGACCTGCTGCAGGCTGCCGGTAAGGTGATCAATGAACAGGTTCGCAGCCGCCTGCGCCACTATGCCCGCAACCGGGTGGAGGTAATCCACGGCCGTGCCCGTTTCAGCGGTCCCAATCAGGTTGAAGTCGTGCAGGCGGGTGGCGGCACCGAAGAGATCGAAGCGCAACAATTTGTCATCGCCACCGGATCGCGTCCCTATCACCCCGCGGACGTGGACTTCAGCCATCCGCGTATTCTCGACAGCGATGCCGTGCTGCGCCTGGATCGCACACCCGACTCCATCACCATCTACGGTGCCGGTGTGATCGGATGCGAATACGCCTCCATCTTCTGCAATCTCGATGTAAAGGTGAATCTGGTCAATACCCGGGACCGCCTGCTTTCGTTTCTCGATGACGAGATAACCGATGCCCTGAGCTACCACATGCGTAATCAGGGTACGGTGATCCGCCATGATGAGGAGTACGAACAGGTCGAGGCCCAGGATGACGGTGTTGTGCTGCACTGCAAATCGGGAAAGAAATTCAAAACCGATGTATTGCTTTGGGCCAATGGCCGTAGCGGTAACACCGAGGCCATGGGCCTGGAGGACATCGGGGTATCGATCAACCATCGCGGTCAAGTCGAGGTCGATAAGACCTACGCCACTTCCCAGCCCCATATCTATGCCGTGGGCGATGTGGTAGGCCCCCCTGCACTGGCCAGCGCCAGTTACGATCAGGGCCGCTTCGTCGGCGCCCAGATCGCCACCGGAGATCCCGATTGGCAGCTGATCGATGAGTTTCCCACCGGGATCTACACTCTGCCCGAGATCAGCTCGGTCGGCCGCACCGAACGGGAACTGACTGCACAGAAAATACCCTATGAGGTCGGTCACGCCACCTTCCGCACCATTGCCCGGGCACAGATCACCGGTCACGATGTGGGCATGCTGAAGCTGCTGTTCCACCGGGAAACCCTGGAGATCCTCGGCATCCACTGCTTCGGCGAAGGAGCCTCCGAGATCGTCCACATCGGCCAGGCAATCATGGCCCAGCCGGGAGATGCCAACAGCCTGCTCTATTTCGCGGAAAACACCTTCAACTACCCGACCATGGCCGAGGCCTACCGCGTCGCAGCCCTCAACGGTCTAAACCGGATTTTCTGAGCTCAGCCATGAAACGAGAAATTAATTAGCCGCCTATGAACTTAGATGACCGCAAATTTTTGCTGACAATCATGCTCAATAAAGCACAAATTGTTGAATTGCATACTAGGGCCTGTTAACAGGCCCTAATAATTAAGATGACGGGATCCGCATCCGAAAAGTACGAATGCGGCTTGATGATTAACCGATCATACTTTAAATCGCTCTACCAGCCCCTTGAGCTGTTCGGCCAATTTAGCCAGATCATCACTTGCCTGAGATGTCTGCTGGGCACCGGCTGCCGACTGCTCCGCCACCTCATTGATGCTGACGATACTGCGGTTGATCTCTTCGGTGACCGAGCTCTGCTCCTCGGCCGCGCTGGCGATCTGGGTGTTCATATTTGAGATCTGCTCCACGGCGGTGTTTATGGTCTGTAGCGCTTCACCGGCGGCAGCGGCCTGTTCCACACCGACCTGGGTCATCTCCTTGCCCTCAGCCATCACTTTCACCGCATTATTGGCACCGGACTGTAGCTTGCTGATCATCTCCTCGATCTCTTGGGTAGACTCCTGGGTACGTCCGGCAAGGGTGCGAACCTCATCCGCTACCACGGCGAAACCACGTCCCTGCTCACCGGCCCGAGCTGCTTCTATCGCCGCATTGAGAGCCAGCAGGTTGGTCTGTTCGGCGATGCTCTTGATCACATCGAGCACCGAACCGATGTTCATACTCTCGGATTCGAGCTGCTGGATCACACCTGCGGCCTGTTCCACCTCTTTGGCCAACTCACCGATAGCGTCGATCACTTTATCGATCACCTGCTTACCCTGGTGAAAGGTATTATCCGCCTCACGGGCCGCCTCAGCTGCATCGACTGCGTTACGCGCTACCTCCTGCACCGTGGCGCTCATCTCGTTCATCGCCGTAGCCACTTGGCTGGTCTCTGTTAATTGCTGGCTGATACCTTGTGTAGTCTGGGTAGTCACCGTCGAGGTCTCCTCAGCCGCCGAGGCAAGCTGAGATACCGAATCCTTGACCTCATTGATGGTGTCATGGAATTTATCCGCCATTTTGTTGAAAGCAGAGGTGATGCGGCCGAGTTCATCCTTGTTGCTATATTCCACCCGCGCTCCCAGATCGCCTTCTGACAGTTGTTTGGCCTTCAGCTCAATCTGGTTGACGCCCTGTGTAATCGTGGTGATCGTGTGATAGGCAAGCACTAGACTGATGATCGCGCCGATAGCCAAACTGATGACAACCCAGGTGATCATGGAGTGGTAGTTCTCACCGGACTCGGTGAAGAACGCTGCGGCCTCCTCTTCCTGGAGGTTGACCAGGGATTCAATGGTTTCCTTCATCTCCTTCATGACAGGATTAACCACACTCAATACCAGGCTTTCAGCCTCATGATAGTGTCCCGTCCTGATGCCTTCCTCGATCTTTTC
Organism: Candidatus Thiodiazotropha endolucinida; assembly: GCF_001715975.1. Classification (GTDB taxonomy): domain Bacteria; phylum Pseudomonadota; class Gammaproteobacteria; order Chromatiales; family Chromatiaceae; genus Thiodiazotropha; species Thiodiazotropha endolucinida. The sequence continues at coordinate 25,070 of NZ_MARB01000025.1, forward strand.
TATCGCCTCCTTTTCGAATTTCACCAATTCAGCCTGGAAGAGAGCCGCCAACCGCTTCTCCTCGGCATCCAGGTGGGAGTTCATGAATTCCGCCCAATGTTTGTCGATCTCCTTGATGTTATGATCGATTTGTTCAAGATGCACCGACACGGGATGGTCATGCATCGAGGAGAAGGAGGAGTTTGGGTCGTGCTGCAACGAGAGCAGGACCTGCGACCGGCTGTCCTCGGCCGCTTCCAGAATAATCCCCAGGGCTCGTATATGCGCCATGTCTTGGTTGTACAGCTCATCGATGGCATGAGCGGCGTTGCGCATGCCATTGAGACCTAGCAGTCCCACGAAGAGCGCCACACATAGCACCAAACCGACCATGATATAGAGACGTAGTTTAATAGGAAGATTATGAAGAAATGACATTGCAATCACCCTTTGTGAATTTTTGAAAGTCGCCAGTTCACTCTTGACTCATACTTTCACTTCACTGTGATCAAAACCTCCCTACCTGGAATCCTGAACTTGCGCCTGACGGCTCAGAGATACACGTGACATCTCTATAATCGACATTACAAATCAAATCTTTAGTAAAGAGCTTATTATTGAGGCACCCTGGATGTCACCCGGCGGCTTGTAGTTCCGCCAGGCGGTTCATCACGCCCCCTTGAACTCAGGTTTGCGTTTTTCCAGGAAGGCCGCCATGCCCTCTTTCTGCTCTGCGGAAGAGAAACAGAGACCGAAGGCCTGGCTCTCGATCTGGCAGCCGCTATCCAGGTCGAGGCTCGCTCCCCTGACGATGGCCTGTTTACTCAAACGAACCGCCAGCGGGCCTTTTTGACAGATCGTGCCAGCTATGGAAAGGGCCTCATCCATCAGCCTATCCTGCGGGTAGACATGGTTGACGAGGCCCCAGGTCAGGGCTTCATTCGCATCGACATGGCGACCGCTGACGATCATTTCCATGGCCCTGGCGGGACCGATGAGTCTGGACAATCTCTGGGTGGCGCCAAAACCGGGAGTGATCCCCAAATTGACTTCCGGTTGACCAAACACGGCATTTTCCGAGGCGATGATCCAATCACAAGCCATGGCAAGTTCGCAACCGCCACCGAGGCAGTAGCCGTTGACGACGGCGATTACCGGTATTGGCAGCATCTCGAGCCGGCGGAATAGCGTCATAGCGGTTTGAGAAAAGGCCATCCCCTCCACTGCCGATTTATCTCGCATTTCACTGATATCGGCTCCCGCGACAAATGCCTTCTCACCCGCCCCTGTAATCAACAGCACCCGCGCCTCAGCATCGTCCGCAACCTCATCCAGTGCCAGCGCAAACTCCCTGAATATTTCAGTGTTGAGTGCATTCAGGCTGGCGGGCCGGTTTAAGGTCAGAAGGTAGGTTCCCTGCTCGATCAGCTCAAAATCAAGGGATTTATAGGATTGTGTGTTCATTTTAGGGCCCAGGGTTGGTTGGCATGGATAATCTGCATGGAAATACAGCTTTGCGTTAATCCATTCTATGGCAAGCAAACTGCTAATGTGTATTGAATTCACCCAGGATATGGCGCGTCACTCCGCTTACCCCTGTACTACCTCAACCAAATGATCCACGAATGTTGTCAGATATTTAACAATTCATGGTGGGCTGTTTAACGGTCAGAAGTAGCGCCCCTGTGCCGTTTATTTCGACAATAGACCGGTAATTAAAGCCTTGGAGAGGAAGTTTTTTCACAATTTGGCTCGCCCTGGCTTGTTCAGAGCTCTCTCACCTTAACTGAGACTTGAAATAGCCCTACTATTTTATAGATAATCATAGTTACCCTAAAACTATAGATTCTATAGATATATTTGGCCTTATCCCCGCCAGATTCTTTTGGGACGGCCCCAGACGGGCGCTCCCCACTTCACGGCCTTTACCCCGCCGATAGATAAATTGCTTACCACAACGAGGCATACAGGCAGTTGGATACGCACGTGTGCGTGCCATTGGTAGCGGTATTCGAGTGGATGATGGACAGGATGCACGGAGATAGTGGATGAGAAAACGGACACAGGTTCTCAGTCGGTCCAAAGGGCGATCAGGCAAAGGTCGGCCCCAGATCAGAGGAAAACCTAAAGCAACCCAGTCGGATACTGGGTTGGCTGAGCGTATCGTCACCTTATTCAAGGACGGAATCCTTGTTACCGACCTTGAATTGAATATCGTGGAGATCAATCAAGCCTTCACCAGGGTAACGGGATATACCAGAGATGAAGCCTTGGGCAAGACGCCTCGTATACTCTCTTCGGGACGGCATGGCAGAGACTTTTACTGTCAGATGTGGGACGACTTGAATGAAAAAGGCCATTGGCAGGGAATCATCTGGAATCGAAGAAAAAATGGTGAGATCTACCCCGAGTGTCTCTCGATCGAAACCATTGCAGACACGCGGGGTGAACCGACCCACTATCTGGGGATATTTTCCGACATAAGCCACCAGGAAGCGATCAAGAATCAGGTCCACCATATGGCTTACTACGACAACCTGACAGGCCTGCCTAATCGGGAGCTCTTCTCAGATCGACTCGAACTGAGTATTTCCCAGGCAATAAGGGAAAGACTGATGGTCGCACTCTTTTTTCTCGACCTGGACCATTTCAAGGATATCAACGATTCGCTTGGCCATACCATTGGCGATCAACTATTGAGTGCGGTAGCCCGCCGTTTAACGGATACTCTACGGGAATCGGATACTATTGCCCGTTTTGGCGGTGATGAGTTCACTGTTATTCTTTCCAGAATCTCGGACAAAAGACAGGTTGAGAACGTCGCCAAAAAAGTTATCGCAACTTTCAAAAAGCCCTTCAGGATAGACAACCATGATATATACATCAGCACCAGTACCGGAATCTGCCTGTTTCCGGAACATGGGGATAATTGCGAGAATATGATCAGACATGCCGACACTGCAATGTATCAGGCAAAAGATAAAGGGAAAAACTGTTACGCGTTCTACACCTCAGAGATGGGTGAATTGCATAATAATCGTGTTTATCTGCGGGATGAACTTCGCAGGGCGCTTAGTGAACAAGCCGTGAGCCTGCTATTCCAGCCGCAAATCGACTTGCTTGACAACCATATCAATGTCATCGAAGTGATGCCTCACTGGCAGCATCATGATATGGGCGTCATACCTCCAATCAAATTCATACCCATTGCGGAAGAGAGTGGCTTGATACATGAACTTGGCAGCTGGACCCTCGACACAGCATGTAATCAATTGGCTGCCTGGCGCCATAAGTTTGATATCGATCTGCGTATTGCACTGAAAATTCCAGGCATCCTGCTTTCAACAGGCAAATTTGACACACAAATTCAACGTGCACTGAGTTTATACAATTTGCCGAAGTCCTCACTTGAATTGGAAATCACCGGCAGCGTGCTCATTGAAAAAATGCAAGAAGCACATAAGTCACTTTCCAGAATCAGTCAACTTGGAGTACGACTCACTATCGATGATTTCGGCGCCGGCTTTACTTCACTAAACTATATCAAGCGTTATTCCATCGATAAAATAAAGATTAACCGATCCTATATCTGTGACATCAAATCCAGCGAATGCGACAGGCTGCTGGTCAGAACCATCATCAATATGGGACATAACCTCTCGCTTCGAGTCATTGCAGAAGGTATAGAAAGTGCCGAGCAGCTGGAGTGCTTGGAAGAGTTCGGTTGTGATCTTGCACAAGGCAGTTACATCAGCAATCCGTTGAACGGTTTGGAGCTGGAGAAGCTGCTTGCGCGGCAACCTCCGGGACAGACGCCATTAATTCGGATGGGTAGTAAAGAAACTGATTCAATCTATAAAATTTAGATTATTTATGGAAATACCAGGCATTGGTATGACACGCACAATGTAGATTAAGTTACAGATCCTTCAAGGAGAATAATGTGTAAATAATCTTAAAATCGTACCGGCAACTGACAGACGTCATGGTTAACCTTCACTACAGATAGTAGATTCATTTTTTACAATGGAGCCAGGCTTTCTCGATATACCCGATTAGGCCTGAAATAGGATGGACAATAAGGCAAAATTGCTGATAGTCGACAAACATCAATCATCATCCGATGCTATGGCGGTGACACTGAAGTCATTAGGCTACAGGATAGTCTCAGCAGATGATATTCAAATTGCGGCACAACTCAATTTCCATGAAAAGCCTGATCTGGTCATTCTGGATATACGGATCCCCGAACACTCGCTCATTGAGTTGACGAGTGTATTGCTGGACTCAGGATCTGCCTATGTATTTCTTCTGCAGCATTTTAACGATATTCAGTCAAAGCTTGATGAGAGCCAGAGATCTCTAGGATTTCTTGTCAACAGTGATGACCACACTATACTGCTTTCCGGTATCGAATCAGCTTTGACCTGCTCCAGGCAGATCAGATATCTGCAAGAGGAAGAACAACGATGCAGCAAGTCATTAAAGGCAGAAAAAGCAATTAATATCGTTATCGGCATTTTAATGGAACGCTACAACCTGAATCGCGACAGTGCATACGAATTGTTGCGCAGCAAAGCGCGGTCGGAGCGCCGAAGAGTGATCGAACTCGCCCAGGAAATACTCGACGCTCACAGTATATTCAATCAATTAAATCAGTAGCTCGACCTGCAACTTTTCATGTTTCTGTTATTTCAGCTCGTCAAAGTCTGCGGAATAAACAGATCAACCATCCACATACAATGAGGCTACAAATTAATCGATCGCCGTTTGTCTTTACCCTTTCATATATTGCCTGCTCATTCAGACAGGCCAGTTGTTGTGATGCCGATCACAATATAAAGACCCATTTGGATTTATCCACTCCGTATCGTCCACGACCGATTTAAACCACTGAAGTTATAAAGAATTAACATTCCAACACGGCTTTTTTCACCGATATGGTCTTTTCAAGCATTGCCGCTATGACGTAGACTCAGAGTTTGACGGAGTGATGGAACATTCGTGGATAACTGGCGAAATGTACGAGTCATATTTTGGATTCAAGGATACACCCTTCAGACTAAGTGCTGATGAGACGTATCGCTATGCCCACAAAAACTATCTCCGCGCCTCTGCCCATCTCGCCTATGCATTGGAACAAGGTGAAGGATTCGTCTTGATAACCGGTCAACCCGGTTCGGGTAAAACGACCTTGATCAGGGATGTCATCTCGGAACTCGATGAAACCAGATACCACACTCTCAACCTAGTAACCAGCCAGCTGCAAGCAGAAGAACTCCTGAGGAAGGTGGCGCTGGAATATGGATTTCCTGCTGAGAGCTACAATAAGGCAACACTGCTGACCATTATACATAAACACCTTTCAACATTGCACGAAAAGGGAAAACAGTCGATTCTATTCCTCGATGAAGCACAAAATCTCTCCCCGAACGGATTGGAGGAACTGCGTTTACTATCCAATCTGCAACAGGGAAAGCACTCCCTTTTGCAAGTAATCCTGGCCGGCCATGATGATCTGCGCCGACTCTTGCTGAGTCCGGATATGGAGCATATCCAACAAAGGCTGATTGCAATCTGCCAGATTGATTCTCTACCCCTGGAACAGACCAAGGCGTACATTATTCATCGACTTGAGCATGCGGGCTGGCAGAGTGACCCACAGATAGAGGATGAGGTCTTTCATCTAATTCACGCGGCTTCTCAGGGTGTACCCAGAAACATCAACCACTTGATGAGCCACCTGTTGCTTTTAGCCTATCTTGAAGAGAAACATAAACTGACCGACGAAGATGCATTAACCGTCATAGAAGAACTGGTTGACCAGCAGCGCATTAACTTGACCGGCGAAGTGAGCTTCGAGCGTTTTGTTAGTAATTATCGCGCTGGAAAACAGCAGCAAATAACACACCATGCCGTCGCCAATACATCGGGGGCTTCCCTGCCGCAGGAGTGTGATCACTGGCCCATTGAGCAGCAAGAAAACTTTATCACAGTCAACCAATCCATCAGTAAGCCCCTCACTCCGGCAAACGATAAGATGACTCCTGAGAGTGACATTGAACTAAAGAAACCTGAATCGGAATGGTTTCTGTGGCGTGATGACACACCAGGAGAAACAGTAAAAGAAGTCGATCCGGCGACAGGTACAAATACACCAAAATCCGATCAAGCGCACTATTGCAATGTGCAAACTGAGGAATCCGGGATTCATGGCAAGGGACCTGGACCCGAGCTAACACTCCCCAATGCCGATGAAATCTGGAACGGAACAATTAAGTCTTCGGATATGGATACACTTTTTCCCGGTAATCGGCAACAGGAATCAATCATTACCGCTGAATCATCCAAACTGCAATCAACCACTCAGCCTGTTGGTGGAGAAGTCTTCAGGGATAGTGAGCACCGCTGGGGAGGTGTCTGGTTCATGTCCAGCGGCAACAGCACAATACAACCCAACAAAAACCTACATCAGTGTGCAACCACGCTATCAGATAACACACTGCCGGACAGGTCGATACTGAAGCTGGATCACAGTATCGCAGACGAAGATAATCTGAGCATGCCTGCAGTCTGGGTTGAGGATTCTCCGGATATCACTGTCACTGGCAATGAAGAGTCCAATCAGCCTCGAAAGGTACCCGACAAGGTCGCAACTCTGAGACGATCCTTCATTCACGTGATCACGTTGGTCACCATCGGTCTGATGGGATTGCTGGCAGTGCAAATGCTTCCTGACCGGATCAGCCTTTTTTTCAACGAAGCTGAAATACAACAATCAGACTTGATTGATATCTCAAAGCAAGTTGCACCCCCTTTGAAACAAGAGAACTTACAAGACAAAACGCCCTCCAATTCGCCAGACCTGGACAGGACTGTAAAACAAGTTAAAGTGACGCCTGTAACCCCACCCGAACAGGATCTAACCGTTGTTCAAGAAGCAAGTAGTACAGAAGTTCATGAAACTGATCAGCCTGATGACTTTTCAATGAATTTGCAACATATTGGAAATAACGAGTCAACAGCACATCCACAATCGACAAAAATCATCGATGCTTTGGAAGCCAAACACGAGGCCAGTGAAATAGTGACTTCTAAAGTTATCCCTCTTGAGATAGGTAAATCAGATATCAGCTCGTTTCACAATATTGAGTTGGCCAAGCGTTATATTGTCTATTTCGATTTCAACACCTCCGACATATCTTCTGACTATAAACCACTGTTGAAATCCATCCGCAATAAGATGCTGCTTGATGAGAACAATATTTTAAAAATTACCGGTTATGCCGATGCCCAAGGAAGTGGCAACTACAATTATCGCCTGTCACTGAAGCGTGCAGAAGAGGTAAAGGAATATTTCACCATACGCGGCATTGCCGATAACCGGTTGCACGTTGCCGCGGTCGATCCAGTAGATAACGGTGGTATAAGACCGGAAAGCATCGATGCCAGACGAAAAACAAGACGGGTTGAAGTTATCCTTTTTCCTAAATAATAACAATCATATGATTGTTGAAATTAGAAAATGGTTCTTTGGAGCCAGGGCTCATGAATCCGCTATCGCTTGATTTTCCGCAACGTCCTCTCTGTCCAGAAACTGTTTTTTCGATCACTGTTCATATCAACTACCTTGCGCAGTATCACAGCCAGGCTCTGTTGACCTGTTCTCAGGTCGATACCGTACCAATACTTCCAGAACAATGCTCTCGGATCACCTTCTCCCTCTGCATTCACCAGGCCCCAATCTCGGTCAATAATTTTAATTAATCTGTCATTTTTATAATATAGGGTCCGATAATCGGCAAAACTTTCCGTATCCACATAGCTGATTCGATAGTCATACCACCAATTTTTGGATTTTGTCGTACTTTTCAAGCCGTATACTACCCTACCCAAATGACGGCAACTACGTTCAGGTATTCGCTCTGTATAGCGAAACATCTTCCCCTCAAGTTCATTCATCATACCAAGACAGGTACGCATCTTTTTCTTACCCAATAGCACGTGTGTTTCATCATCGGGTTTACGCAGAGTGACATCACCGAAGGTAAAGACACTGCCGCCCCAGGCGTCCTTCTGGCGCGGCTGGGCAAAGCGTCTGATCTTGCGTACTCTGGGAAGCCATACCATGTAATCATGACTCTTCCTGTCATCCTTGTACTCTGTGATCAGCATGCCGGTACCGCGCAGATTCCCGGAATGGAAGATCGCCAGATCACGGGAGCGGATGGCATCATCCTCTTCATAATTATTATTTAGATGACGCTCTACAGCCGTGGTTATCGGACTACCGTTTGCCGACTTGTTGATCAGTACGCTCAGGGTGCTACCACGGCGTTTTATGGAGAAGTTATCAAAGGCATAGAAGTGGTTGGCGAAATAGACCTGTTTAGCTACTTCAACCGCGTCGATCTCCATATCGTGAGAAGGGTAGACCAGATTTCGGCCTATATCCGCCTGTGATTTCAATGCATAGCCTAGAAAAAAGCATAAATAAACACTGTTTTTTAAAAAGAGATCCATTCTTTTCATACACCTTTCCTCTAACTTGCCATGTACCGTTCATTCTATATCCGTGACTAATCTTTCGATTCGCGTGTGTATTTGAAAATATCCTTTTTGACACGATCGATGTCACCTGTTGCCAGATAGTCCCTGTGTAGTCGTTCCTTGAAATTGCCGGGTAGGTTTTTGTAGAAGATAAAACTACCGGGAGACTTTTCCTGTAAATATTCTGAAAATCCATTCAGATCCATCAAGTGTACGGAACCGTCCTCTACATTGCCCATCCAACCTGAACTGACAGGAGGATGGAACTCATTTGATGCGAACTCCGCAACATCCGCCTCAACAGCTTCTATGTAACCGGGATCGATGGCGGATACGGTGCCACATTGAAAAGCACCAAACAACAAATAGTACAAATGCGCTGCACGCATCCTGATCGTTGCAGCTGGCATATATGCCCTCCTTAATATGATCACTGTTTATTATATAAATAAATTGAGTTTAAATTTTACGTTATGTGGTTCCGTCTTTACACATATCTCACAACATCCAATGTATATTCAATCATTACTACAGTAAAGCGATCCACTTCCATAGTTGACAATCACCAGATACAGCCATACTTCTGTATCATATACCGCAATATAACAAGAACTTGTCAAAACGTTAAGAAACCCTGTACTTTGCAGTTATTCACATAAAAAACGAGTAATATTGACAGCCGCGTATAACAGATCGGACATGGCGTGTTATATGATAAAGATTGGATTTGTGAAGAGGCGTTTTAAAGAGATCCGATTATGTTCAAACAGTTATCTCTTATCTTACAGTCTTCATCGAAGATTACTGTTGATCCAGAACATCGGCGAACAAAACTAAGTCCCCTCAAGTATGGTCCGCTCCTGGGACGGAGCCTCTATTTCGCCATGGCACTCCTCAACAGCAAAGATATATTCCGTATGGACCAAAAAACACAGTCTCATTTCAAGCATTTGATTGAGGCACATCCCGAAGCCATTCCCAGCATCTTCTGGCCCTACCAATGTATCAGTTGGGATACATCTGATCGAGTTAATTATCTTTACAATCATTTTATGACTCTACCCGAGCTGAGACATCAAATCGACTACCTGGCAAACCATCAGTGCACCCTCGTGGATGCGGACAATATCTATCCCAGGCTCCGGATTGTAATTGACAAGAATGATCTGTTTATGAGAGAGGGTATGATTACACTCAATCTATTTACTGGCCATGAACGGATCTTCACTCTGGCATTTTCGCTGTATAAAAATAATGCCAATCAAATCTGCGCCATTGCCGGCGCGATTCAAGGCCGTAGAATGGACAGTATCACCGATCTCTATCGTGATATGACCAAAAGAACTTACGGCATCAGACCGAGGGATCTAATGATCGAGGCTTTTCAAACTCTGTGCAGGTCGTTGGGCGTAAAAAAGATATATGCCGTCACAGAGTCACACAGGCAACATAGACACCATTTTTACTGCTTGAATAACAAACATAACCAACCAAGTCTCAACTATGATGAGGTCTGGTCAGATCGTAGCGGTATCCGCTGTAATAGCACTTTTTTTGAGTTACCCCTGGACCCCGTACGAAAACCGCTGACACACATCATCTCAAGGAAGAGATCCATGTATCGGAATCGTTATAGCTTGTTGGAGGGACTTGAACAGGCGATTGAGCAGGGCCTTTCAGTCCTTGGGTCGTTGGCATTACACGAACATAATTATTACAAACCGGACATTCAGTATGCCGATTGAATTGTATCGATAAAAGAGACGGGTTTCATGACTATCTCAGGTATAAAATGAATGCCATTCGATACTCTCGCCAGTGCTTATCGATACTGAAATTAGTTGCAGGATCAAAACTGGTAAATCACTGTCACTAAATTACTGGACGGATTATCGTTGACCGTCTTCGCTCCCGGCGCAACCGGTCTTATTAAGAATCGTAGTGCAGTTTCCCCACTCTATTCGGTCCCTTCCGTTCGCCTTGGCCCGATACAGCGCATCATCAGCACATCTGATCATTGCATCCGCATCTATTTTGATGCCGTGTAGATACGCAATCATGCCGACACTGATTGTCACCCTTTTACCCTGTGTTCCAGTAAAACTCAAATCAGCAATGCTCTGTCTCAATCGCTCAATCAATTCACCTGCATCCTCCGTGTTTGTTTGCGGCAAAATCAGCAGGAATTCTTCGCCGCCGTATCGACCGATAATATCGTAACCACGCAGACTGCTGGTGAAGGTATTGGCGATTGCAACCAGAACATCATCCCCAACCTGATGACCAAATCTATCATTAATCTGTTTGAAACGATCGATATCGACCATAGCAATACTGAGCGGCTGCCTATGCCTCTCCACCGCGCTGATTGCAGATTCCAGTGCATGAATAATCGCGTTGTGGTTCAGGAGTAATGTCAAACTGTCGTGCGTCGCCAGCTCATGTAGCTTCCGGTTGCTTTCCTCCAGCTCCACTGTTCTTTCATGGACGAGATCCTCAAGCTTTTCGTTCAGCAATACCAGATACTTGTTCGCCAATCTGTCGGCTTCCTCCTTCTCCCTGTTCAACAGCCGTACACGGTCAGCCGTAGCCACACCTAGCATGGTCACTTCAAACACTGAACCTATCTGCAAGGCATGCGCCGTGACGAAACCATAAGGAAGCATGCCCCAGTAATAAAGCCCGGATATAAAAACAAATATCAGAAAAACACCCCAAGCAACAAGAAAATATCGAGCGGCAAAATTACCCTTTCTATAGGTAACGATAGCCGCCGATATCAGGATAGGCACCAACGCCATGCCGGAAAGAGAAGCAATTCGATTGGCTATCTCAAGACGGCCTGCGAGACTTATCGCAATGCCCAAAAGGGCTAAAATTATTAGGGTGCGAAAAATAAGAAAATAGGCACGACTATATTTTCTTATATCAAGTAGTTTTCCAGAGAAGACTACAGCACCGATAATTACAAGATTGACTAACAAGCTTGTTGCATATTGTTGCAGGATTGGTGTCTCAGGCCATAGAAACTGACCGGCAAAGCCGACTAAAGTAAAATTCAACAACCCGTAACAAGAGAGATAATAGGCATACCAAAGAAAAAAAGATGCCCTGAACAGGTTATATCCGACAACTGATGCGACTATCAACATAAGAATGGCACCGAAATATAGACCATGCCATAGATGTGATGAGGTGGAGTGCTCAGTGAATGCCTGATAATTCCATATCCTGAGAGGCAGTTGGATAGGCCCCCGTGAGGTAAATTTCATGTAGTATGTCGCAGTTTGGCCTGGTTCGAGCTCAATTTTAAATAGGGTGTTGCGAAATTCTATCTCCCTCAAATTAAAGGGAATGGAATCCCCGCCAAAACGGAGTCTGTAATTCCCTTTCCCATCCATTTCGTAGAATTCAATCTTATCGATCAATGGGAAGTCGATTTCCAGAATGACAGGTTGTTTGGTTGTGAAACGAGATTCCAATGAGAATCGTATCCAAACAGCCGCATCAGTAAATCCAATCTTTCCACTATTTAAGCGAAAATCTCTTTGTCTACCGGTGGAACTGATTGCCTTGAATCCAAGCTGCTGCTGTGGATCAATCAGGATTTGGATTTTGTCGGTCAAATCCGCATAGCTGAAACCATTTTCAAGGATGACCGATTGAGGGGCCTGTTGTTCGAAGGCCCGCGTTTCGAGAAACGGCACAAGCAGCAGGAGTGCCAACAATGCTAACAGCCAATGGTGATTGTTCATCACCTACCCCAATATCTCTACTGTCTATCCCTCTACTTATTGGTCTCCCTAAACAGCTTAAAATAACAACGTTTATTTCATTGAAGTCTGGTTGAAATCAGGAATATTGCTATGCCTATTCATATATTGGAATCCCGAATTCACAATTAGACACATTTCGTAACGGAATTTTGACACATATCCGCAAATGCTGAATCACCCTGGCCGGCATCTCGGTACCGTGGGAAAGTCTCACCGCCAACCGGACTCGGAAAACGAGACTGCTCCTTATTTCCGCGATCTGATCCCAGGTCTATATCAACCGGCAGCTATTGTTCTATAACCAGAATCACGATCAGTAGCAGAACAACCGCCATCTCCGCGAAAGTGATCCAAACTATCCAACGGGTGATACGCCGTGCCGAGGGTTTCATCGGCTGCCAAACCCGTTGCATATACCAACGCCAGGGCGGCAGCCAGGACCAGCGGTGCCACAACCGCAGATAACCGTGCAGGTCCCGTCCCCACTGCTCAAGGCTGCGATCCACCTCGTCCAGTCGCCGCCGCCGCTCCGTCTCCTCGGCGCCGGAGTAGTCATCGGTAATAATGAGACTGCTGCCACTCGTTATTGATGGCTCAACCTGGATACTGGTGGAACTTTTGAGCAGCCGATCGTAGCTGATCCGCAAGCCCCTATCGATATGTTCCACGCTGAGCTCGGTTTTCACATGCCTGCCGTTGCTGAGATTGATTGCTTCGAAGCAGATCCGACCATCGCCCACAGACTCCCATCGCTCGAACTCGAGCAGTGAATTGATACGTAACAGGCGCTCCAAGTCGCCAATGAATTTCTGCAACTGGATCGGGGAGAGTGGTGTCTCGATAGTTACCCAGGCAGCATCTTCGGATGGAATGGCACTCATGACCCTGGATGGGGTACGATCAACAACGGGATTCGGAGCTCGCGCACCAGCGTCCCGATGTCCATTCGGGAGCGAAGGCCATGCATGCCCTTGGGTCGTGGCGAACCGATGACGACAAGATCGAACGCCCTACCCCTGCTTGCATCAACCAGGCATTCTGCCGGCTTGCCGAAACGGGACTCACAACTGAATTCGGCACCGGTCTCCTGAACGGCTCTATCCAACCGCTCCACCACCTCCGCGACTTCACTGTCGAGCTGCCCTTCGAGATAGTTCCCAAACCTTTCCCGGGTTACTGCGTTGTTGAGCCAGTCATCACCCATCATTCCCTTCCAGAACTCCGGAACCACTATCAGGTGGTGCAGGGCGATGTCATTGTGACACAAGTGCAATGCCTGCTCTTCAGCTGCGCGGGCACCATCGGTGCCGTGGCTGGCACAAAGTATTCGCTTGGGATTCATCAATGCCTTTCACCACGGCCCGGCAGGCCAATGCGATGTCTCATTCCAATATGTATCTCTGATCCCATCTATTGCCACCAGTCAGTAGACTAGGGCCTGCTCAACTGAAAAAGTAGACGCCCAGCGCAATCAACAGCGCCAGGATCAGGGCGACAAAGTCTTCACGCCGGTCACTGGCAAAGATCGAGAGCGCTGAACCACGATGGAATTTAGCCCCTGCCTCTTCCTGCAGGTCGATGTCTTGACTATGCTGGTCGGTCATGGAAATTCTCCTCCGGATTAGATGGTTTCATGCACAAACAGCATGATCACAAGGAGTGACAGCACCGCCTTGGCGGTGCCCACCACGCCACCGATCACCAGTGGCTGTCCACCCGCCTGCTTGATCGAGGCCACGGTGATCTGCATACCGAGACCGGTCAGACCGAAGGCAAACAGCAGGGTGATCCACTGCCTGAACTTCTTGATCTTCTTGGCCGTATGCCGAACCGCCTTGTGTGCGCCTTTGAGGATCTTGTTGGCATCTTTCGTGAGCACCTGCGCATTGACCAAACCGCGCAGCGTGGCATCGTCATCGATACTCATCACCTTGCGGTTCTCGATCAATCGTCTCAGTGCCTGCTGGCGATCCACGCGCTGGACCTTGGGCAACGCCTGCTGCAGGCTTGCCACCTGCTCAGGTTTCAGCAGCTTCTCTGCGGCAATATCATTGTCGAAGTATTTACCTTTATAGTGATTGGCGGGTGCGAAAATGCCGGTTGAAGAGAGGGCGAACATCAGAATGAAGCCGATCACGAAGACCGGAAATTTCTCGAATATCACACGTCCGGTATTGACCGCTTCCGCACCCTCTTCACGACGCACATACCAGAGTGCCAGCCAGAGCACGATGATGGGGAGGAACAACACCCTGGTGATATTAAAGATCTCCGCCACCTTGAGTGTTTCGATGCCGTCGGGCTGGTAGGCCAATGCCGCACCGGCCACCTGGGCCGAGTTGAGGATACCCGTGCCGGCCCAGGCGCCGAACTGGATATGCCCCAGACCCAACAGCTGACCGATGACCGGAAAGATAAACATACAACCGACGCCCCAGAGCAGAATGGTGCCTATGGTATAGGCAATCTCCACCGATCTGGCCTGCACGACGGGTGCCGCGGCGACCGTCGCCGAAACCCCACAGACCCCCATGCCGGCGGAAAGCACGCCACCCATTGAATTGGGTAGGTTGCGGCGGCGGGCAAACCAGAGCACCAAGCCGACGGAGCCGAGCACGAAAAAGCCGATCAGCACCACCGAGAGACGCCCAAGGTGGGCCAGTTCGGCAAGGCTGTAGAGCGTGCCCAGAAGAATAACGCCGGTCTTCAGCCCCAGCCTCGACATGCGGATACCGTTATCGGCCCATTCGGGAATCTTGAACACATTCACGATCAGAATACCGGCCAGAATGCCCAGCACCACATAGTTGAGGCCCAGGACCTGGTGCAGATATTTAGCGCCCATCACCGTGCCCAGGCCCTTGCTCAGGACCGCCACGATCGGAGCGAGATACCAGCGAACGATCATTGCCACCAGGAGAATGAAGATGACCCCGGCTACGGTGGAGAGGTAGTAGTCCAGATTCCCCTCCTCGTGGGTTCCGAACAGATGCCAGAGACCCACAACCACGCCGATTACACCCGCTGTGTAGGCAAGGCCGGTCATCTCACCCAGGTATTTAGAGGTCTTCAGATAGCCAATCAGCCCCTCCTGAAGGCCGAATTGGGCGGTTGCGCCGATAATCAGGAAAATGACGCCCATTATCAGTAGCGCCGGATGCTTGTGGGTATATACCATCGACTTGCCCCTCCGTTTGCAGATGGTCCTTAGAGATCCTGCTGAACCATTTTTTGTTATGTGAAAACCGCGAGTTCAGTGGAGTAAACTATATGTCGTTTCAATTGCTCATTTCAACCAGACGTCAGGACATGCACCGCCCTATCCGGCGACGTCCCTGCGTAAAAAAACTGCGTCCCCAAATCCTATCTCGATAAAATTGCCGGATGGACCGCAAGTTACCAGTCTGCCGCCAGGAATCGGCTACACTTAATCCCATCAAAGATCCAGATCGGGAGATAGCCATGCCATTGACTCTGCTCTCCGGCGCATTTTCAGATGGAGGGGGAATACCTGCCCAGTTTACCTGCCAAGGCGCGGATATATCGCCCCAGCTACAGTGGGACGGCGTACCTGACAACACCCGAAGTCTGGTTCTGATCGTGGACGACCCCGATGCACCCGATCCCATGGCGCCGAAAATGGTCTGGGTCCATTGGGTGCTCTTCAACCTGCCGCCGGAGACCCGTGAATTGCCGGAGGCGGTTAACCCCACAGATCTGCCTCAAGGAACGGGGGAAGGGATCAATGACTGGAATCGTACCGGTTATGGCGGACCTTGCCCACCGATCGGTCGCCATCGCTATTTCCACAAGCTGTATGCCCTGGATACCGTGTTGGATGGTTTGCAGCAGCCTCGCAAACGCGAAGTGGAAGAGGCAATGGCAGGACATATCATAGAGGAGGCAATCTTGATGGGGACCTATATCAAAACCTGATCGCATGAGTAAACATCGACCGCCTGATGTTACCGGTGTCCCCTCTAAACCGCTCTGATGCCAATCCGCTCAGACAGCCGGATCATTCAAGCGTCGATTCCAATGAGCCAGGGCCTGTTCCACACCATGCAGGCCATCGAGCAGATCTATACCACCGGGAAGTTCAGCAGCACCATCAAAGGCCGCTCCCCCGACCCAGATTTCCGTCTTCGCGTCGATCATATTGCGTAAGCCGCTCAACATCACTATGGCATCGTCAAGTTTGAAGTGTCCACTGAATGAGAGGCCTATCACATCGACCTGATGGCGCTGGGCAGCCTCCCTGATATCGCGAAAAGGCATTTCGATACCGAACGAAATCACCTCTGCGCCAGCCAGCCTCAGCAGGCCCTCCACCATCAACAGACCGAGGCTGTGCATCTCACCGGGAAGGGTAGTCAACATTACCCGCGGCCTACCCGCCGTGCGACGAT
This sequence comes from Candidatus Thiodiazotropha endolucinida, assembly GCF_001715975.1. Classification (GTDB taxonomy): domain Bacteria; phylum Pseudomonadota; class Gammaproteobacteria; order Chromatiales; family Chromatiaceae; genus Thiodiazotropha; species Thiodiazotropha endolucinida. Next base: position 41,784 of record NZ_MARB01000025.1, read on the forward strand.
AATCCGCCAGGGATTGGCGTACCAGGTTCTTGATCAGTTCAGTGTATAAATGCTCTTGGTATATAGCCAAATCGCCCACTCTCCAGGCTTCACCGACTTTCTGATTCGCGGGAACCATCACCCTGTGTATAAAAGCGCGCAGACCAAGATGCTGAAGTTGCTGATACAACCAGTTGCGCAGATCGACGGCTTGGTCCGCCTTCAGAAGATCGATCAGACGATCGAAATCGAATTCAACACTGGATTGCTTCAACAACACCGTCAACTCTGCGAGATCCAGCGCCATCAATTTACCGGGCCTGCGTCCCTGGTCCACCAGTTGCCTGATGAGTGTAAGCTTATTCAGATCATCATCACTATAGATTCGGTCGCCGTTGTCATCCCGTGCCGGCCTGGGATAGTTGTAGCGTCTCTCCCACATCCTCAGCAAATCTTTTGGAATACCCGAAATTCGGGAGACGTCGCTGATGGTATGACTATCGTTCATGCAACTATTTTCCAGATGAAGGGTATCCTGTCTTGACCTTGAATCTTCTTTTCAACATGCGGACCATTGTACCTATCAACGGCAGTTGTTGGTAAAGATCCGCGGCATCCCAGTAATCGCGATGCCGGATGATCCGTCCATCTTGCGATAATACCAGTTGCGAGGCCCCTTCGATGGTGAGCTTTCTCCCCCGCAGGCCACAACAAAAGATCCAGCTGATCCAGGCCACATCACCGTCGAAATGGATCTGTTTCACAATGAAACCGGGGCTCTCCGTGGTATCGAACATGTGCTGCAGGAGAGCGGCAATCTGCGCTGATCCTTGCACACGATTGAATGGATCCTGAAAGCTTGCCGATTCATGATAGAACTCACCGATGTTGTTTAAGGATGATGGTGAGAGCCTTTGATACCAATCCACCAGTTTGTCGATCTTCATGATCCCACCACCCTTTTCAACAACGGGAATCTTAGACTGTCGGGCAGACAACCGAGCAGTTTCATCCAGTATGTGAAACGTTTTGGAAAGTGGATTTCGAATCGCCCCTGCCCCAATCCTTTCAGAATCTCTGTAGCGGCCTGCTGCGCACTGATCAGGGCCGGCATCTTGAAGTCGTTCTGCTCAGTCAGGCGGGTCTCCACAAAACCGGGATTGACCAGATAGACATCGATGCCCTGTGCGGAAAGATCGGTATAAAGGATCTGCGCCAGGTTGATCAAAGCCGCCTTGCCCGGCCCATAGGCCAGCGCCTTAGGCAGACCGGTATAACCTGCCACACTTGCGATAAGACAGAACGCCCCTCCCGCCTGTTGAAGGTAGAGCGGCAATACCGCATCCAACACATTGTAGGCGCCCTGAAGATTCGTATCGAGACCCTGCCTGACCGTCGGCAAGTCGAGCTCCCAGCTTCGCATGGGCGTGTAGACCCCTGCACAGTAGACGACCATATCGATCCCTCCCCAACGATTCAGCAGTTCATCACGCACCCTGGTCAGTGACTCCATCCGGGTTACATCAAGCGGCATCACAAGCGTCTCAGAAGCGGAGATATCCCGCAGGCTCTCCTCTCTTCTGGCACTGACGGCCAGACGGGCGCCACGCCTTCCCATTGCAGCTGCCAGTGCAGCGCCAATGCCGCTGCTGGCGCCAATGATCCAGACCCTTTTTCCGCGCCAATCGATTATCCGTGGATTCAAACTCATTGATCACGCCTCTTGAAAAACAGTAGAACTTCGCCCAGTCGGAATCCAAATTTACGCATCACGGATCGGTTGAGCAGAACACCATCCTCCTGCAGGTACATCCAGTCGTCGAAGCGCACCTGATAGACCTTCTCTCCCACCGGCAGGCTGAGCGTGTAGATCCATTGCAGTGCATTCCCCGAAACACGACCGCTTGCACGGCCTATTACATCATCTGCCGTTCCCGTGTAATCATTCCCGCCGGTTTTGGTCAAGCGCCAGATACGCTGCTGTTTGGTGCCATCGCTGTAGGTAAAATGCTCATCCAACACACCCCGATCCCCCTCCCAGCTGGCATCGACAACGACCTTGAAACGTTTCACCACACGACCATCTCGGTTCTGAAACATCCCCCAGCCATCGACCGTCCCATTGAAGTACTCCTCCAGTCTCAATAGCGGTCGTTCATCTTCATAGTGATTGACATCAACCCCCGCGCACCCGGTCAAGACCGCCACTGTAAGCAGTGCCATCGGCTTAAAAGACATATTGAACCTCCAGGGATCTTCGCCAGCGCATCAGCAAACCTGCCGAGATCAGTTTGATAAGACAAGGCACACCGGCATACAGGATGGCAAGGGCGGTCAAGCCCCCTCCGCCGCCAGGCTGGTAGCCGAAGCCTGCCAGCAGCGGCAGCCCCAAACCCGCCGCAAGCGCCAGTACCCCTTTGTTGATCAGGCTCCAGATACCGAAGTAGCCACCGGTGTTGCCCCTATCCTGTTGCGGGATGATGTCGGCAGCTATCGCCGCCGGTAGCGCGAGGTCGGCGCCGAGCGCCGCACCCGACAGCAGGCAGATCAGAAGGTAAGGCAGCATATCGCCGGCACCCAACTGCACTGCCCAGACAAAACCGACCACGGCCACCAAGGTACCGACCGCCCAAGCCACACTCTTGCCCAACCTGCGCGAGAGTCTCAGCCACAAAGGAAGAGAGACGGCACCGCTGATAAAGTAGGTGGCAAGAAAGAGACCGCTGTAGGCTTCCAGCTGCAGCACATCCGCTATATAGAAGAGTGCCAGCGTCCCGGCGATCGCCACTGCAAAACCGTTAAGCAGGAAGAGTGTCGCCAGTCGGCGGAAGGGTGATTGCCGCAAGGGACCGAACAGACCCTGAGCAGTCAATCCATGTTTTGTCGGCAACGGAAACCGATACAACAACAGCCAGATCGCCAGCAGTAAAAACAGTGAAAATACGAAACTGTAGGGCAACCAGGGATTGACGTCTTGAAACCAGGACGAAAAGAGCATCGGAAGCAGACTGGCAAGGATCACACCGAACAGTCCGAAACCCTCGCGAAATGCCACCAGTCGGGTACGTTCGTGGCTGTCATGACTGACGTTAGCACCCCAGGCGAGATAGGTGATATTGAGTGCGCTATGGGCTGTATAGACAAGCACCAGGGCCACACCAAACCAGAGTGCAAGCTGCCACTGCAACATCTTCGGCGGATTGAACAGTGCCGTGTAGGCAAGCACCAGAACGGACGCAGCCACGCCGGCCAGCACGGCCCATCCTCGGTGCTGCCGCTGCATCAAATCGGCCAACCTGCCCAGCCATGGATCCTGCAAGGTATCCAGGGCGCGGGAAGCCAGCAGGATCGCCCCGGTCAACGCCAATCCCAAACCCAGTTCATCACCATACAATTTGGGCGTATGGATGTAGACAGGGAGCGCGGCCATCGCCATCGGGGCACCCAGCAGACCATAGGCGAACCGTTGCCTCGAGGTCATTGGTCTTCACCCAGGAGCGCCGCCCTTAAGCGTGGCTTTGCTGTTGCCGGACTGAGCCATATGTTGAAAAAAGCCGCCGCCAGTTCGGGATCATCGATCCTGCCCAGATAATCTTTCCGGCAGTAGAAGCGTGCGCCCTCACCCGGCAGATGAACACCCACTATCACATCCCCAGGGGTGACATCGCAAAAAACCGCCTTGAACTGATCAAGTACCGCGTCTCTGTCCGCCAGCGCATGACCCCGGATCTTTTCGATCTGTTTGAGCGAGGTTTTCGCCAACCGTTCTCGGCTGATATCCATGCGGTAGACGATTTCCAGGGCATGCGGCATGTTCGGATGGTATTCTCCCTGTGGTGCATAAAGGGTTGCCTTGTAGACCCTGATGCCCCACCAGGTCAAAACACCGCTGCCCACGCTGCGCAGCGATGGATAGTCGGCCAGTGGACTGATCCTTGCGCTGACGTCGCCCCACGTTAGGTAAAGTAACAGAAGCGGCCCAACGAACTTCGGCAACGCTTTCATGCTGACTCTACCTTTACCAATGCACACTGCATGACATCTATCCGCGCTTCATCGAAGCCAGCTTCGCAATAGGCAAGATAGAACTCCCACAGCCGGACAAAACGCATATCAAAACCAGCCGCCAGGACCTGTTCCCGTTTGTCCTGAAAATTCTGCCGCCAGCGTCGCAAGGTCTCTGCATAGTCAGCGCCGAAACACTCCTTTGTGACTATTTTGAAACCGTGGTTTCGTGCAAGATCATGCAAGCGCTCTGGCGATGGGAGCATCCCACCGGGAAATATAAACTGCTGGATGAAATCACTCCTGCGGCGATAACGATCGAACAGGTCATTGCGAATGACAATGGTTTGAATCGCAGCCCTGCCGCCCATGTTCAAAAGCTCATTAAGCTTTCTGAAATAGCGTTCCCAATAGTCCTCCCCCACCGCCTCGAACATTTCGATGGAGACAATATGGTCATAATTGCCGTTAAGCGCACGATAATCCTTGAGTGACAAACTCACCTGTTTTTGCAACCCCGCCTCAAATATACGATCACGGGCATAGCTCAGCTGACTGGGTGAAAGGGTGACACCATCAATCGTAACGCCCTGTCTCGCCGCGTAATCGGCAAAACCGCCCCAACCACAACCGATCTCCAGTACGCGGCTGCCACGGGTGGCGCCCGCCATATCGATCATGCGTCGGTATTTGACTGCCTGGGCCTGTTGCAGATCACCATGCAGATCATCGTCAAAGCGGGCACTGGAGTAGGTCATGGAGTCGTCCAGCCAAAGCCGGTAGAAATCATTGCCCAGATCGTAATGGGCCTCGATATTTTGCGAGCTTCCCCGTTTGCTGTTGGGTCGCAGCAGGTGACGCATGCGATAGAAGAGGTTAAACAACCGATTGCGCTGAAATGCCTTGATCAAGGCTGTTTGATTTTGCAGTGCGATACGCAACAACAAGGTCAGGTTACTGCTGGTCACTTCACCATCCCGGAAGCATTCAGCCAATCCTATGTCGCCCCCGCGGAAGATACGTCTCAGTGATGACCAGGTTTCCAACTGTATATCGGCATGTGGCGCACAGCCGTCACCGAAATGTAGTTGATACCCCTCCGGAGTTGTCAGTGTCAGCGTACCTGCGCGAATCCCGCGTAGCACGGAAATAAGGGACCTGACCTGCCGAGGTAGTGCCTGCGCATCCAGGACGGTCGTCATACTGTTCACTTGGTTGCCTCCTCGATCGATGATGATGTTCTGTGACTCAGTGAGACCCCCTTCAACCACAAGCGCAGCGCCTGCCAATGGATGCGGACCGTGACACCCAGGGTCAATAAAGGTTGTTTTAACAGGGCGATTAACAGATTGGCGTCGGTCAGCGGCTTCGACCTTCCCCAGATTGCAGTATTCAATTTCAGCTGGCCCTGGTCGTAGTAATCGATACGCACCCTGGGTGCGTCGAAATCGACATTGAAATGGAATCTGTAGCCGCCGCTGACCGGATAGAAAGGTGAGACATAGAGCCGCTTAACGGCCTCAACTGCGGTGAACGAACCATCCCCCGGCTTGGGTTGCAACACATAACAGTGGCGTTCACCGAAAGTATTATTGACCTCCGCAACAATCGCACCCACAGTGCCGTCACTGCGCTGGCAATACCAGAAACTCACCGGATTGAAGAGATAACCGAAAACCCTTGGAAAGGTCTGTAGCCAAAGTCCACCATTGCAATCATCGATCCCGGATTCGACCAGGCGCTCACGCACCCAGATGCGCGGATCCCTGCCATCCCCGTAATCCTTGAAATGAAACGCCAGGGGGCGCCGTCGGTTGATACCCAACAACCAGTGGCGCTGCCCTTCCAACTGCTCAAGATTGATGAGAATAAAAAAGACCGGATAGACAAATCTGTTCTCCACCGGCAAACGGCGGCGATGCATAACCCGGCCAACAACGATGCGGCTTAGAGCACTGCTTTCCATGGTGCCTCCGCATCGAAGTCGCCAATGATTCTCAGCGCCGACTTAAGACCATCCTCATGAAACCCATAACCACACCAGGCCCCGCAGAACCAGACGCGATTGCGGCCCTGTATCTCACTCAACCGGGCTTGGGCATCGATTGCGGATTGGTTGAAAACCGGATGATCATATCGATAAGTGGCAATCGGATTTTCCGGCATGTACCGCCTGTCGGGGTTGAGGGTAATCATGAGCGGCGTCTCGAAAGGCAACCGCTGCAGTCGGTTGAGGAGATAGGAGACACAGGCCGACTGATCCATTTCGCCAAGCGAGCGGTAATTCCATGCTGACCAGAGAGATTCCCTTGTCGGTAAAAAACGCCGGTCAGTATGGAGCACCGCCCTATTGGGCTGGTAGGTGAATGCACCCAGAAGCAACCTCTCCTCCGCATCGGCATCTTTGAGCATCCGCAGGGTATCGGGTGCGTGAGTCGCGAAGATCACCGCATCATAGAGAGAATGCTCAAGCGCCGATTCCACCTCGACCCAAGCACCCCTTCGAACAACGCTTTTGACAGGTGTGCCGAGTCGGATATCGAGGGGTTTCGCAAGCTTTTCAACATAACATCTTCCGCCCCTGATCAGAGTGCGCCACTGCGGCCGCCCTTCAATCTGCAGCAGGCGGTGATTGATACAGAACCTGAGGAATGTGGCTGCGGGAAAGCCGAGAATCTCAGCCGGAGTAGAGGACCAGATGGCCGCCGCCATCGGCAACAGATACCAGGAACGAAACCACTCCGAATAACCGTGCTCATCCAGCAAGAGACCCAGCGATACCCGACGCGGCTCGGACCAAGCTAGCAGGCTCTGTGCCCGACTGTTGAAATGGACAATCTCCTGCAACATGCGCCAGTAGTTCAGACGCACAAGATTACGCCGCTGGGCGAACAGGGTCCCCAGGCTGCTGCCTGCCCATTCGAGATTCGCCTCAGGCACACTGACGCTGAATGACATCTCCGTTGCATGGGTCTCTATTCCCAGGTGATCGAACAACTTGATCAGATTGGGATAGGTAAGATCGTTGTAGACAAGAAATCCCGTATCCACTGGATGGGTTTTACCCTCCAGGGTGACATCCACCGTATGGGTGTGACCGCCCAGATAGTCCGCCGCTTCAAACAGTGTTACCTGGTGTTTGTCATGCAACAGCCAGGCTGCAGACAAGCCACTAATCCCGCTTCCGATCACTGCTATTTTCATTATGCCCTCGCCTATTTTGTACTATACATAAATGCCAAATATAGCGCTTGAATCTGATAAATCAAATTTATGTACTAGACATTTACAATTTTTTGTCTAATATTTACATCACTGAGGCCATTTCTGCCCAGTTTGTACAACACAAAGGAGAGAGAGATGTCAGGTTACGAAAAGCAGATACTTGAGACTGAACGCCGCTACGATCAACTGATGCAGCAGATCGAAAAGGAGGACCCCAATGTGCTCCACTCTGTTGTGCCTGGGAGCCGATTGCACGAAATCATTCACAATCCCGTCACTGAGGGTATCGACGAGGGGTGATGAGCCACCAGGGCGGCAAGGCAGTCGCCTGCCGCCGCACACCGGGTCATATAAGATGAAAACACTACGCCGGAAATCTCCAGTCGATTTAACCATCCCGCTTGTTGCACTTTTGTTGTTGATTCCATTTAGCGGCCATGCACAAAGTGATGCCGGTTTGATATGTAGCGATAACAGCAGTTACTCGAAACGGCAACTCGACAGCAAACGTATCGACAACCTGTGTGAGACCTACAGGGGAAAGGTGATGCTGGTGGTCAATACCGCCAGCCGTTGCGCCTTCACAGATCAATACGACGGATTGGAAAAGATCTATTCACGCTATCGTGACCGTGGACTGGTGGTGCTCGGTTTTCCATCCAACGACTTTGGCAATCAGGAACCTGGTAGCGAGGTAAAGATCAAAAAGTTCTGCCGACTCACCTATGGTGTACAGTTTCCCATGTATGCCAAGTCACGGGTCACGGGTGATGATGCGGATCCCTTCTATCGTGCATTGGCCGATGCAGCGGGCACTCCGCCACGCTGGAACTTTCACAAATACCTTATCGATCGTGACGGTAAACTTGTCGGAAGCTACAACAGCTCCGTCAAACCCGGGAGCTCGATACTGATCCAGGCAATCGAAGGCCTTTTATGAATCATCTCAGCGAAAATTTCCTGAAGCGCGTCAATGGCTCAGCCATCCGGGCCTTGCGCCGTTTATGCCTGGTAGGGTCAGGAGTCACACATGAACATCGCCATCAGTGGATCAACCGGGTTTATCGGCACCCACCTTAGCCGTATGCTGCGCAATCAAGGACATACCGTGATACCTGTTGGCCGACGTAATTTCAATAGTGGAACCCGACATCTCTCGACACTCGTTGATGGCTGCGATGCAGTGATCAACCTGGCCGGCGCGCCGATCAACCGTCGCTGGACATCTGGCTACAAGCGTACCCTCATCGCCAGCCGGGTGGAAACCACGCGTATGCTGGTGGATGCAATCTCGCAAACCTCCAAACGGCCCAAAACCTTCATCTCAACCTCAGGTATGGGCGCCTTCACTTCAGATGGCCGCTATACAGAGCGCGATGTCGCCAATGCTGCAGATTTCCTGGGTGAACTCTCATTTGACTGGGAATCCGCAGCCTGGGAGGCAGAAACCCTCGGTATGCGCGTCGTCGTGTTCAGGCTCTCCCTGGTACTTGGTGCAGATGGCGGTTTGATGAAACAGGTTTTACTGCCATTCCGGTTGGGCTTGGGTGGGCCGGTCGCAAGCGGAGAACAACATTTTTCCTGGATCCATGTCGATGATCTTGTCAACGCCTATCTGATGGCGCTGGATAACCGAAATTGCAAAGGCATCTATCATCTTGCCGCGCCCAATCCGGTAAACAATCTGGCGTTCACACGCATCCTGGGTAAGGTGTTGAACCGGCCTACACCGTTACGCGTCCCGACTGCACTGTTAAAGGTGATGTATGGTGAAGGCGCCGAGGCAATGACATCGGGACAGTGCATCGTCTCGGAACGGCTTGCAGAAACAGGCTTCAAGTTCCGCTACCCAAACCTTGATGGTGCAATTCGAGCCATCGTCAAGGCATCCGCCGGAAACCGATCTCTCATCGATCTAATCGACTCGAGGGGATAAATAAAATATATTCATTTCATTTTACGCTGTTGACAGCGATAGGCTTGGATTAAGCTGGCATTGATGGCCTACAGGCGTTGGGTACACGGATCATCTTCGCAATTGCCAGGATCACGGATAGAGTATCCCGCTACCTGTTACCGGAGTAAAAAGAATGAGCCAGCTATTCACCCCCTACGCTCTCGGCCGGCTAAACCTGGAAAACCGCATTGTCATCGCCCCCATGTGTCAATATTCGGCGCTGCAGGGCCAGGCCACAGACTGGCACCTGATCCACCTTGGCCACTTGGCACTCTCCGGCGCCGGCCTGCTTTTCATCGAAGCCACAGCAGTCACCCCGCAAGGACGCATCTCGCAGAATGACCTCGGTCTCTGGTCGGATGGCACTGAAAAGGCGCTGGCGCGGGTTATCGAGCGTCTGCGCACTTATTCGAATATGCCTCTCGCCATCCAGTTGGCCCATGCCGGACGAAAAGCCTCCACCGCTCTCCCCTGGACCGGCGGTGGACAGATCTCACCGGAAGAGGGTGGATGGGAGACATGCGCCCCCTCACCCTTACCCTGGAGCGAAGAACAACGCCCACCTGTGGCACTGGACAGGCGAGGCATGACAGAGATACGCCAGGCCTTCGTTGACGCCGCCATACGCGCCCACCGACTGGGTATCGAGGTGATCGAACTCCATGCCGCCCATGGCTATCTGCTGCATCAGTTTCTGTCGCCCCTGTCCAATCAGCGTGACGATGCCTATGGTGGCTCTCTGGAAAACCGTCTGCGCTATCCACTGGAGGTCTTTGAAGCAGTGCGTGAGGCGATCCCATCCGGGGTACCGATAGGCATCCGTATCTCGGCCACGGACTGGATCGCGGGGGGCTGGGATATCGGACAGAGCCTTATCCTGGCTGAAGCACTGAAACAGCTTGACTGTAACTTCATCCATGTCTCCAGCGGAGGCCTCTCCCCACTGCAGCAGATTCCCGCGGTACCCGGTTTTCAAGTGACCTTTGCGGAACGCATCCGGCATGAGGTTGGTGTGCCGACCATTGCGGTAGGGCTGATCACCGAGCCGCAGCAGGCTGAAGGGATCGTCGCTTCCGGACAGGCGGATCTGGTGGCACTGGCCCGCGGTATTCTCTACAACCCCCGCTGGCCCTGGCATGCGGCCGCCACTCTGGGTGGCCAGGTCATCGCACCGCCGCAATACTGGCGGTCACCGCCGGTCGGTACTGATTCTCTATTCACCGGGGCCAGTTGATATCAATCCAATCAGCTCGGCCCGGACTATTCAGTGATACTTTTCAGTGGTGAAGTGCCCCGGCTCCCGCTTGCGATGCTTGCGCATGCCCCTAGCCTCCAGGGCGGCAGATACCTCCCGAATCATACCCATGTTGCCACAAAGCATCACATGTGATTTTTCCGGGGTAAGTACGACTCCGGTATGACTCTCGAGACGACCGTCTTCCAGTGCTGCCAGAATACGTCCCTGCAGGGCGCCATCCACCCGCTCCTGACTTGTGATCGGTTGATAGCGGAAGCGCTCACCATAACGCTGCTTCAGATTGTCGATCTCCTCGCTGTAACTGAGTTGATCCTTGTAGGGAACGTTGTGTACCAGAACCATCTGCCGGTATTGCCGCCATGAATGCTCGGTACGCAGAATGGAGAGATAGACACCCAACGCCGTTCCAGTGGCGATCATCCAGAGATTTTCACTACCCGGCAGTTGATCCAGGGTGAAAAAGCCGTTGGCCCTGGCTGAGACCCAGACCCGGTCACCCGGTTCCAGGGCAGCAAGCCGGGGACTTAGAGGACCGTTCTCCACTTCATTGAAATGGATCTCCAGCATCTCATCCTGGGGTGGGTTAACAAATGAGTAGGGCCGCGCCACCCGCTCACCATCGATTTCCAGTGCGAGGCGAGTGAACTGCCCGGCAGTGAACTTATCCACAGGCGCCTTGAGGCGAATAGAGTAGAGCTTGTCAGCCCAATGCCGCTTCTCGACTATCGTACCTTCCAGCCACTTTTCCACAGCTCAGATCTCCAACCAGACTAATGTGCCTCGGATAATCGGCCCCGGTGTGCCGTTTTCTCCTCAAATATGGGCATGTATAACCTCAAATTCGAGATCCTTCATCGTTGCAAATATTGTGGTTTATCGGCATGTTGGCTTGTCAATCAGCGACGCTCGGAGTCAGCTGCTCAGAAAGGACTATGCTATTGAGTATGGTGAAATACTGGGATTCGAAGTGGTGGGCGCGACCCTGCGCAAAAAACCCAATACATCACAAATCATGATACAAAATTAATATTTATCATTTTTACTAAGAACCAACTGACTACCATACTATCCGGTAATCAGTTTTTACTTATTAAAATCCAGAAGGAGGTCCAGGCCATGCCTCAGACTGCCGCACCGACAACCAACACCGCTTCCCCGCCCCCGCTTTTCGATGGGAGCGGCTATCTCATCGATCATCTGTCATGGAACGAACAGCTTGCCCGCGATCTGGCCCAGCAGGAGGGGGTGGGAGAACTGAGCGAACAACATTGGCAGGTGCTGCGACACATCCGTGAACGCTATCTGAGTCTGGGCGCCTTGCCCAATATGCGCCAGGTATGCCGAGCCACAGGCATACCCCGCTGGAAGGTCCATAATCTATTCGGGAGTTGCCTCAGTATCTGGCGTATCGCCGGACTTCCCGATCCTGGCGAGGAAGCCAAAGCCTACCTAAGCTGATACTTGATCTTGTCTCTATAAAACGGGTTTACAGAGTCCCTGTCGACCACATCAGTCTACTGAATTTCACAGCCCGGCATCCTCAATTGCGGAGCCGGGCTTGTGTTGCACCCGTGAGATCGGAAAATGATCCATAACTGAATAATAGGATCCTCCGAAGAATTTATGAGTAGACTTCACTGATCCTGTCGTTCCGGCGCATGCCGGAATCCAGATCCTCGCGGCGATTCCAACCATATTTCCCGTTGATATATAGGTCCAGGCTATACAACAACAGCATGGATGCATCTTCATACTGAGCATTTGTACCGTTTCGGTCCTGCAGGAACACCTGGCATTCGCTTTGGTTTCCAGAGGAATCACTTACACCCCATAGACCCTTGCACACCGGATGAGGAATAATATCAGGCAGCGGTTAATCAGGTTGCGTATTTTATTGAGAATGAAAAGTTCTGATTCTAAAGATTCAACTACAATTCATGCCTGAAATTCTCAAAAATCGCTATTTGGTTGGTATCGGCATCCTATGCATTCTTACGCTGACCTTCTGGATATCACAAAGGATCAGTTGGCACAACGGAATACACAAACTGAGCTACAATAACCAGCAGCAACTGGAGCAGTTCGTCGGTCATCTTGAATCGCAATTATCCCGTTATCAATTCATCCCCCAGTTAGTGGCAAAAAACTTCCTTTTGGTTGAGATGCTGAATGACCCAACCAATGATTCGCTGATTGATGTGGTCAATCTCTTTCTGCAAGAGATCAATGAAATCACTGACGCATCAGACACCTACTTGATGGATAAATCCGGATTAACACTGGCCGCCAGCAACTGGAGGGGCGAAAATCCCTTTGTCGGACAGAATTTCAGTTTTCGCCCCTATTTCTCCGAAGCAATGCAGGGGAAAGTAGGTCGCTACTTTGCGCTTGGAACCACATCCAAAAAGCGCGGTTACTACTACTCCTACCCGATCATATACAATGCAGACAAGATTGGGGTCATCGCCGTCAAGATGGACCTCTCCAAGATTGAAAAATATTGGTCTGAGAGACAATCACAGTTTATTGTCAGTGATCCGGACGGAATTATTTTCATCACCACGAATCCTGAGTGGTTATACAGCAGTATCGTTCCGTTATCCGCAAAGTCAGTAGAGCGTATAAAGGCAAGTCGACGTTATGGGGATTCAAACATCAAGGCCCTGAAGCTGGCAAACAGGGAAACGATATCCGACAGCAGTCGTATTATCCAGATCAATACGAAAGACTCAACGAACGAGTTTCTTACAAACTATCACGATATGCTGGAAGCCGGCTGGTCGATGCGAATCCTAACCCCTCTGGAGGATTTGAGGCAGCAAAGCTTGGTCAGTGCATTTACCATGCTGTTGTTGGCGCTTTCAATGATGCTGATCGGCTTGCTTGTCTGGCAATGGAACAGGCGGCATCAGGAGCGTGAGCGATTTCACCAGGAGGCACAAAAGCAACTGGAAAAGAAGGTCTCTTTGAGAACGGCCGATCTTCAGAACGAAATAGATGAACACAAACAGACAGAAAAAACCCTGCGTGAAACACAGGGTGAACTGATTCAGACCGCCAAGCTCGCCGTGCTGGGACAGATGTCGGCCAGTATCAGTCACGAACTTAACAATCCCTTGGCGGCAATCCGCAGTTACGCCGACAATGCACGGAAATTTCTATCCATCGATAAAGATGGCAAGGCTGATGAAAACCTGCAACGGATTGCCGAACTGACGGACCGGATGTCCAGAATCAGCTCCCAGTTGAAATTTTTCTCACGTAAGTCGAGTGGCCTACTTGAATCGGTCAATATCGCTCCAATCATTCAAACCGCTATTGAAATATCAAGACCGCAATTCAAAAATACGGATATCACGATCGATACCGACCGGGTAGGCGGCAACATCATCGCCCATGTTGATTTTATCCAACTGGAACAGGTATTGATTAATCTCATCAACAATGCCATTCATGCGATCGGCAGTCATGCGCCAGGCACTATCACTATTTCTACAGAGCGGTATAAAAAAAGGATCATGGTTCATGTTGATGATACAGGACCGGGAATCGATGAGCAGAAACTTGAGATGATCTTTGAACCATTTTATACGACCCGGGAATCGGGGCTTGGACTTGGACTGTCGATATCAGCCAGGATCATCGACAGCATGAATGGTAAGTTATCCGCTGAAAATCTAAGCATGGGTGGTGCTCGCTTCACTATCACGCTACCTGAGCCGGAAAAAGATAAATGAGTAAAAGCCCTGATGTCTTCTTTATCGATGATGAAATCGATCTCCGCCTAGCCAACGAACAGACCCTTGAACTGGCCGGGTTCCAGGTAAGGGTTTTTGAAAAGGCTGAAGATGCCCTGAAGCTGATCGATAACCAGACCGGCGGCATCGTGGTCAGCGATATTCGCCTTCCCGGTCTTGACGGGCTTGCGCTTTTACAGCGATTGCAACAGATGGATGCCACACTACCCGTCATCTTGATTACCGGTCATGGAGACATATCCATGGCAGTTGATGCGATGCAGAAAGGTGCCTATGACTTTATCGAAAAACCCTTTTCGTCCGAGCGGCTGGTGGATACGGTACGCAGAGCCCTCGAAAAGCGCAGGCTTGTCCTCGAGAACCGAACCTTAAAAACCGAGCTGAATGCGCAAAACTCATTGGGACCGCGCATTATCGGTAAAACCTCAGCCATGAAGGCGCTGAAAAACACCATCAATCAACTTGCGGATACCGCTGCTGACATACTACTCATGGGTGAGACCGGTACCGGTAAAGAGCTTGTGGCACGTTCGCTCCATGAACACAGCCAACGAAGGGATAAGAACTTTGTCGCTGTGAACTGCGGCGCTATTCCGGAAAATCTGATCGAAAGTGAACTGTTTGGACATGAAAAAGGGGCCTTTACCGGTGCAGAGACCCTGCGTATCGGAAAATTCGAATATGCCAATCATGGAAGCGTGTTTCTGGATGAAGTGGAATCCATGCCCCTGCCCGCTCAAGTCCGTCTGCTGCGCGTATTGCAGGAACGGTCCCTTGAACGTATCGGTTCCAATGAAAGTATCGAATTGGATATCCGCATTGTTGCAGCCACCAAGGTTGATCTTAAGGCTGCCGCTGAACGTGGCGAATTCAGGGAAGACCTCTACTATCGATTGAACGTTGTAACCCTGGAACTCCCGCCCTTACGCGAACGCCGTGAAGACATACCTTTATTGTTCCAGCACTTTCTGCTGGTGGCAGCGGCGCGCTACGGAAAGGTCGCACCGGCGATGCCGGACAATATCAGCCAGAAACTCATGTCGTTCAACTGGCCTGGCAATGTGAGGGAACTGCGCAATGCCGCGGAGCGTTTCGTGCTGCTTGGCGATGAATGCGGTCTGCAACTGGATGAAAAATCCGTCACATCACCATGTGTTCCCTTGACCCTGCCTGAGCATGTTGAAGTCTTTGAGCGGGCGATGATTGAGCAGGCTCTCTCCGAATCCGGCGGGGTGATAAAAAAGACCATGGAACTGCTCGGTTTGCCGAGAAAAACCCTCTATGACAAGATGCAAAAGTATGGCCTCGACAAACGCCTATACAAATAGATTGATTGGCGGGGGTTTTTGGCCGAATTTCACACGCGCATGTGCGGCTTATGGGTGAGTTTCCACCCATCCGAAAAGATAGTTGTCGTACTTGTTTTATTATTTTGTTTATTCAATCATTAACTTAGATCGGAGTGACCAATCGGACTATTCTGGTCCGACTTTTGCTGAATACGATTCATTGCGCCGAATAGGCGGAATCTAGATATCACTAAATCATAAAACTGGAGGATTATTAATGAATATTACACGCAGATCGGTACTGGCCGCAGGTACAGCCCTACTTGCAGCCGGCATGATGCTACCTGTCACCGCATCAGCCAAAGAGCGAGTGGTTTTTAGCGGTGGCCCGGCTGGTGGTACCTTCCAGGTCGTCGCCAATGCCGTCCAGGTCTACAAGCCCATCAAGAGCTCGAAGGATTTTCGGGTCAAGGCACAATCTTCGGCAGGCTCGGTTGAAAACCTGCGTAAGGTAAACTCCGGCAAGGCCCAGATGGGCGTAGTCTATTCCGGCCATGTTTACCTCGGCCGCAACGGCCAGATGAAAAACGACACCAAGAAGTATGAAGACGTCATGGCTGTCGCCTGGCTCTACGGCGCGCCTGCCCAGCTGGTGACGCGTAAGGGCTCCGGCATCAAGAGCACCAAGGATCTTGCCGGGAAAAAGGTCGGTGTAGGCAATGCCGGCTCGGGCGCGTTCGCCAACTGTGAACTCTTCTTCACCCACATGGGTGTCTGGGATAAGGTCGAACGCAATGCCATGGGCTACAACGATGCCGCCCAGGCTTTCGGCAACAATCAGCTGGATGCCTTCTGGTTGTTCACGGCCTTCCCCAGCGGCGCCGTGATCATGGCGGCCCAAACCAATGACATTGAATTGGTGGATGTGGGTAAGGACGCCCAGGATAGCGGCTTCTTCGATAAATACCCCTATTTCTCACAACTGTCGGTACCGGCCGGTACCTATCGCGGCGTAGAGAAGGACAGCCCCTCCTTCCAGGACTCGGCCCTATGGGTGGCCAACTCCAAGGTATCGGACGACACTGTCTACAACATGCTTTCCATCATCTACACCGATGAAGGCCTGGCCCACATGAAGGCACAGAAAAAGACCTTCAAGAACATGAGCCTCGATACCGGAACCCAGGGCGTTGTCACCCCATGGCATCCCGGCGCCATCAAGTTCTGGAAAGATAAAGGCATGATGTAAACCATCCTGCTCCTGAGCCTACGGACGCAAAGGAGTAGCAGTACAAGACAAAGCCGACCACAGCGATGTGGTCGGCTTTTCTTTTTTGGCATATTGACGGATACCTGCCTGGAACAACCCAAAAAATCTTAATGTTGATCGTACTTGGTCATCATCTACAGTCTAATTAGGGCCTGTTAACACTTGACAGGAGGCATAGCGTGGCACACAAACACGACGAGACCTACAGCGATGAAGAGGTTGAGGCACGGCTGAAGGAGGAGCTGCCCCACTGGTATCTGGAGAAAGGCTGGATCCGGCGAAAATACAAAACCAGTGGCTGGAAGGGAACCCTGATGGTGGTGAATACGGTGGGCCACCTGGCGGAAGCGGCATTCCACCACCCGGATCTGACCGTCTCCTATGCGTTCGTCATCGTCAAACTGGTGACCCACTCCGCCAAAGGCATCACCAACAAGGATTTCGAACTGGCGCGCAAGATCGAGGAGGTGATCATGTGGCAGCCGGGACTCGCGGCGGGCGCCCTCGAGGGCACCCCCGACGATCCGCGCTTCAAATACATCAAATACAGTTGATCAGGCGATTGATCATTAAATACATAGAAACTCTCTCGTAGGCCGGGTTGTTATTCGAACTGCTGACCACGACCAGCGCCGTGCCTGGAAAAACGCAATATCCCTAATCATTGATTAGTCTTTCTTAATCAAGAAGATAAATCTTACTATCTTGGTTGCATTGCATTGCTTCAACTGTTCTATATTTAAGTATGGATCTCTTCAGATATTCGGGGTGCATCTCTCAATGAGACCTACGCCCCTTTTCTACAGCCCCAGCTGATGTAGTCTTTGAATAACAGCCAGTGCTGCAGGCACGATAACCAGGCTCAGACAGTTAATATAAGAGGAACTCGGATATGTTTGACAGAAACAAACGAGAGACACATGACGAAAGCGACAGCATCCCAACCTCCGAAACAAGGGAATCCGAGGAGAGGTTCGATACCCAAAACCGTGCTCGTGAGGCGGCCGTCATCGGTCCATCGATTCAGATCAACGGCGACCTGAGCGGTGAAGAGGACTTGATCATCCAGGGCAAGGTGTCCGGCACCATACAACTTCGGGAGAAAAGCCTCACTGTGGGCACCAAGGGTCAGGTTGACGCCAGTGTACTGGCGCATAGCATCATCATAGAAGGTAAGGTGAATGGTGATCTGTGCGGCTCGGAACGGGTCTCTATCCGAAAAACAGGCAACGTCCACGGCAACATCGTTTCGCCCAAGGTCAGTCTTGATGAGGGATGCCGCTTCAAGGGCAGTATCGATATGGATCAGGAAACGATCAACAAGGCTTTCGGTAAATCGGCAACGCCTTCAGTAACCACCAAGCCGGAACACGCTTCCACCAAATCCAAGAACATTGAGATCAACAGATCGAACAAAACCGGTGAATCATCGGCAGCTGAGAAAAAAGTCAACAGTGGATCCACAGGATAAGTCTGACGGTTCATATGGAAAGATGTTTCCGAGAACCGGCAGGCCCTGCCTGACAGCGCTGCGATCGATAAAATGGCACGATAACATTGGTCACTTTGGCTTCACCCAATCAACCAATGCAGGGAGGTCACGGTGAACCTTTCACCTCACCGCTGTTTTACGAATCGATGGCGCGGTTCGATCACACCACACGTCATGTGATTCTCGAACCAGGATCCGTCAGCCCGGGCATCCTGGCACTGCTGCAAGGTAGAAGGTGCCGTCTGTTGGTGGCCGATGCAGCCCTGGCATTGAATAGGCTCAGCGAGAAACCTCAGGAGACGGAATTTCTCCTCCACCAGGTGGAGCCGCTGATCAACGACGCCGGGGTCGAAAAGATCGATACCGTGCTATGCTGGGACCTGCTCAACTATCTGAGTCTGCCACTATTTAACGCCTTCACCGCCCGTCTGGCGGCGATAATGGCACCTTCCGGCATGCTGCATGCGTATATTCACTCGGCGCACAATGTCATGCCCAGACGGCCACAGCGTTATTCCGTACTGGGAGATGACCTCGTAGCGCGCTTTGATCACGATCCACCCGAGCGCAAGGCTCCGCGCTACAGTTATGGCGATCTGGATAAACATGCGAGCGGTCTGCGTGTTGCACGCTCGATGTTGCTGCGTAATGGAATTCAGGAGTATCTGCTGCGTGTGAAACCGGAGTGAGAGAGTCCGTCAGACAAGACGTAGCACGGACAATTCGCCGGTACGACCAAGATGACGGCACCCGGACATAATGGCCAATGCCCGATATAATCTCAGCGTTGCTCACTCTGCCTTCCTTTGAGCATCAATAAGATATGTTTCCGTAACTTAGGACCAGTTCACACTAACACAATAGCTTTGTTGTGAACCAACAGCTCTTTGTAAGTGTGAATATCTTGCAAGTCGGGGTTAAATCCTTAAGTCGGTCGCGTATTTGCCGTTATGCTAAATCATTGATCAGGGATATTTGGTGCGGCAGCGTCTCGATGACACCACAACAGACCAACGGATAGACACAAATCAACAGACCCCGATGAAAAAAGGATTTAAGTTCAACAACAAAAACTTAAGCCTGTGGACCTATCTGGCAGCCCTGCTGTGGAGTGCAGTGTTCATCTTCTCGCTCCAATGGAATTTGCAACAGAACCAGCGCATGGTGCCTGAACGGGCCAGCGCTCAGGCCCGTGCCGCCATCGAGAAGGATATGATCTATCGTAGTGTGGTCTCCCGCGTTGGTGGCATCTATATGCCGGTAGACCAAGGCATCATTCCCAATCCCTATCTGGCCCACCTACCCGATCGGGATGTGACCACCACCGACGGCCGCAAACTGACGCTGGTCAACTCCTCCTACTTCACCCGCCTGGTTCACGACCAGGAGGCAAAGATGGCGCCTGATGGAGTACGTGGACATACCACCAAAGAGAATCCGCTTAGGCCACTCAATGCACCTGACAGCTGGGAACTTAGAGGCTTGAAAAAGCTGCGTAGCGGCCTGCCCGAGTGGAGTGAAGAGACGCTGATCGATGGTAAGCCCTACCTACGTATGATCAAACCCAGGCTGGCGAAGGCCTCCTGCATGAATTGTCATCCGGAGGAGATTGCCGCGCCGGGAGAGATCATGGGCGGCATCAGTGTGCGTATACCGCTGGATGAATTGCAGGCCCAGGCAGACACGCGAGTCCTGAATATTGCTGGCTGGCATGGTGGTCTATGGATACTCGGCATGATCGGTCTGTTTCTGGGAAATCGACTGTTCCGTATCCAGTCGGAGAAGATGCAGTATTCGGCGCTGCACGACATCCTGACCGACCTGCCGAACCGGGCACTTTTCATGGACCGCCTGGAACAACGGCTGGAAAACGCCAAACGACACGAGCTCACCGGGGCCATACTTTTTCTGGACCTGGACCGTTTTAAATATATCAATGACTCACTCGGCCACAGCATCGGTGACGAGCTGTTGAAACTGGTCGCGGAACGACAGCGCTTCCTGCTGCGTGCGGAAGATACGGTAGCCCGTCTCGGCGGTGACGAGTTCGTCATTCTCTTGGCCGAGCTGCATACCGATCCCGAGATTACAGCCATCGAGGCGCAAAACGTGGCGGAAAAGGTGCTGAATGCCCTCGCCCAGCCCTATCAAATCGGTAACCACACCCTGCATTCAACGCCCAGTATCGGCATCGCCCTGATCTCGCCAGAATCGGACGATGCCAGCGAGATCCTCAGGCAGGCCGATGCCGCCATGTATCAGGCCAAGGAGTATGGCCGCAACAATTTCCGTTTCTTCCTGCCCAGCATGCAGATGCTCGCTTCGGAAAGACTCGAATTGGAAAACGCCCTGCACAGCGCTATCACCCAAAATCAACTGGTACTGCACTATCAGCCCAAGGTTGCGATCTCGAGGAGAGAGGAGATATTGGGTGCCGAAGCCCTCATTCGCTGGCAGCATCCGACCCAGGGCCTGCTCTTGCCCGGTGAATTCATCGCCATTGCCGAGGAGAGCGGTCTGATACTGCAATTGGGCGAGTGGGTGTTGCGGGAAGCCTGCTTACAGATCAAGGCATGGCAGCATCGATTCAAGGGAAAACCCTTCGGCCGGATTTCCGTCAACATCAGTCCCAAACAGTTTCAGCAAAAGGATTTCATTCAGCAGATCATATCAACAATTACCGATACCGAAGTGGACCCTACGGGATTGGAACTTGAATTGACCGAAAGCTCCCTTGTCGAAGACGTTCATGATGTAAGGAAGAAAATGGTGGAGTTGAAGAAACTCGGAATTCAAATCTCCATCGACGATTTCGGCACCGGCTACTCATCTCTCGCCTACCTGAAGATGCTGCCGGTTGATGTTCTGAAGATAGACCGCTCATTTATCCGCGACATCGGCATCGATCCCAACGATGACGCCATTGTCGAAACCATACTCGCGATGTCCTGGCGACTCGGATTCCGCGCGATCGCCGAAGGAGTTGAAACGGAAGAACAGTTGAAGTTTCTGCGGGCGCGACAGTGCGATGGCTATCAGGGCTACCTGTTCAGTCGACCGCTGGTGGCCGATGGGTTCGAGGCCATTTTGCTCAAATCGGCTGATAGACGCGCTTAAACGGCCCGGTTAATACTTATGCAATCGACTCTGTTGCAGCAGAAAACGGACAGCCCATATGGGTTTAATTGCTATTGGCATCTGATCCGCTGGCCAGCCTTTTCCAGATCTCGATACGCTCTTCCGTCACCTGGATGGAATTGATGTAGTCGAGATCCAACAGAGCGTCTAAGGCGGTTCCCTCTGCTTCGGCATGTACGAATGCATTCGCGATATGAACCACGCTGAGCACACTGAATACTCTTACCCCCTGCAATGCCGGCTGATTATGCAAGGCTACCGCTTCCACAACCGACTGTGGCAATCCCCACAGGCCTAAGAGATATGCGCCCACCGCTCCATGTGTGGAGCCAAATATTGCCTCCTCTGCAGCGACCCGTTTATCCATTTCAGCTTGTTCCACTTCTATTAACTGCAGATACTCGGTGGGCTGATTGACTATCAGGATCAGCTTACCGATGTCGTGCAGCATGCCGGCAAGCAGGCTATCCTCAATGGCGGGAGACTGCATTCCCTCCTCGCTGGCGATCAACTTGGCAAGAGAACCAACCCGTGAACTATGGAGCCAAAGTGCATCCAGCGAAAACTCCTTCACATTGATTTTGTCCGCCTCGAACTGTTTGAATATACCGATTGACAGAACCAGCGGTTTAAGTATTTCAAGACCCAATAAAGAAGCTGCATCGACAGGATTTGAGACGTGGCGACCGAGGCCGAAAAAGGCCGAGTTGACAAGTTGCAAAACCTTTAAGGTCATTGCCGGATCTTTGGCAATCAACCTCCCTACATCGGCAACCGAGGCATTAGGATCCTGAATGACATTCATCAATTCGCTGTAAAGTGCGGGCAGGCTCGGCAGCGTACGCATACCGGAAACCAGAGACTTGAGGTGACTCTCACCGAGGAGATCACGCAACGAAAAAGCGCGCGCCAGGGTACCTTTCAGAATATCGATCTCACAGGGTTTGTTCAGATACTGATGAGCAGGCCCCACCGTCTTCATCACAGATTCCTGGTCAGATTGCCCGGAGAGTACAATACGAATCACATGCGGGTATCCCTTCGCGATACAATCCAAAAGTTCAGCACCATCCATGCCCGGCATACGCATGTCGGTGACGACGGCATCGAAACGGATTTCATCGGCCTTTGCCAGTGCCTCCTGTCCACTGCCGGCAAATTCCATATCCCATACCTTTCGCTGAGCTCGCAGACTGCGCCGGAGCCCCGAAAGGACGTTCGGTTCATCGTCGACAAAGAGAATTTTCTTTTTTTCTGTTGATCCGGTCATGCCATCTACCCTTCTAAGGGCAACCTGATGATAAACGTCGTGCCGACACCCATCTCTGTCTCGAAACTCAGTTCACCATCGTGTTGATCGACAATGATCTTGTGGCTCAGCGAGAGTCCCTGGCCAGTCCCTTTACCCACATCCTTGGTGGTAAAGAATGGATCGAAAACATGTTCTCGTGCACCCTCGGGTATACCGGTTCCACTATCGGCGATACGGATCGCCACCCAGTTGTCCTCACGACCCGTGGTGATCTTTATCAATCCCATATTACCGCTATCCCCCATCCTGTCGGTAATGGCATGAGCGGCATTGACGATAATATTAAGAATGACCTCGTTGATCGGCCCGGGTATGCAGCGGACCTGGGGCAGGGAGGGATCGAGCTCGAGCTGCATCTCTGAATGATACTTCCAGACATTGCGCGCCACGGTGACGGTACTGTCGACTGCCTTGTTGATATCGGTCAGTGTCTTCTCTTCCGAACCCGGATGCGAGAACTCTTTCATCGCCCGTACAATAGTTGCGACACGGTCCACACCATCAAGCGTCTGCTGGATCGACTTGGGCACCTCTTCTTGCAGGTACTCCAAATCCACCTCTTCAATCTTATCGTCCAATCGGGATAAGAGTTCCTTTGGTACTGACCCGCTACGTGCAGTGTCGACAACCTCATGCTCATCGTTGATGATCTCGGCAATGTCCTCAAAGGCTTCTCGCAGAAAGCGTATATTGTCACCGACATACTGTATCGGTGTGTTGATCTCGTGAGCAATACCTGCCGCCAACTGTCCAATCGACTGCAGCTTTTGCATCTGCTGCATCTCTGACTCGAGCTGCTTCTGCTCGGTGACATCATCGGCGATCAACAAAAAACCATTACTGTCGTCACTCTCGTCTATGAATGGTGTGGCACAGACCGAAAGCAGCCGATTGGTTCCACTCATCGGTTTACAACGCACCTCAAAACGGTCAGCTTGTTTTTCACTACCCAGACTGGTGAGGATACTGTTCACAGCCTGCGACCAGTCCCAACCAATCGGAGCGTTGGCAACCGGCTCACCAAGCACCTGTTCAGCCACCACGCCAAAAGTCTGTGCAGCTTGTTCATTCCAATGGCTGATACAGCCCCGGTTGTCCACTCCGATAAGAATGGAGGTCAATGAAGATAACAGGCGGCTGTTCTGCTCGTGAGCCAGCGCCAACTGATTGCTGGTGCGTGCCCGCTCGATAATACCCGCCAAGGTATCGGCCACACCACGCAAAAATGACTCTTCATCCTGACTGCGGATATGCCCCTCTTTGAGATAGAGCGCCAGCACACCCAGTACATGATCCTTAGAGATGATAGGCACGTTATAGTGGCCGTGGGGCTGCATACCTACCACTCTGTTTTCATGGCGATCATCGACGCAATCGGCGAACTGCACTTCCCCGCTTTCGGCAGCACAGCCACAGAGACATTGGCCAAATTCAATCGTCTCGCAAAGCTCGACAATTTGAGGATCAAGATTCGAATGGGCCAGCATTTTAAGTTGCCGGCTCCCATTCTCAGCCACGAAGATAGCTCCTTGATGCATCATATCGGTCAGTGGCGCCGAAAGGATGACCTCCAGGCACTCCTCCAGCAGCCTCTCGAAAGGCATTTCCTGCAGTGACAGACTCAACAGTTTGTTGAGGATATGGTGGGTACGACTTTGCTGATGCAGTTTACTGTAGGTATGGTAGCGCTTGATCGCAAACTGAACGACCCGATTGAGCACCCTCTCATCCACCACCCCCATGAAGAGGCACTCGTCCGCCCCTTCGCCCATCCACATGGTTGCCAGCTCCGTATCTTCATATTTTTGGGTGGCGATGATCGGTGCACAGGAGAAGGCGTCACGCAAGGAACGGATGGCAGAGGGTGACGGCATATCCGCCAGACCGGTATCCAGCAGGATCAGGTCATAGTGGGATTGGGCGATTTCCTTGAGCGCATCCGCCAACAGCTCAACTGTCTTGTACTCGATGCGCTGTTGAGAATCCATCCGCAGGAGCAGCTGGGCGGTATCCTCCGCGCTGTCGGGATCATCATCCACCAACAACACCCGGATTTCGGTACTCTTCTGCGGTGAAATATCATGGGGCATAGGGTTATTGCACCTTTACACCGCCACTATATCCGATGTGGCTAGGAATGATGTTCTTGCTAAATTTCATACATGCCGTTTGACACGTTAATAATTAAGGCCAGCTTTGTACTCGATATTTACTGTATCGGCCCTTCGCAATCACATCTTTAACGATGAGAAAAGTTTAGTACGAATTGGCAAGAACCTATTGCACAATAACTATTACAGATTTGACTGCAACAGATACCATTTTGTAGCCATGGTTTACTGATTTGCCGAATCTTACCTTAACCTTACTTTGTCTCAGATAATCCCACACTTCATTCTTCTCAACGAGTTTCACCTCGAATTTCTGGGCACGGAATAGATATTTTGGATTTGGCATTGCGGCGCAATGATTGAAGACAAACAGAAGTAGAAGCAGTGCCAAAAGGGCAACGGAACAACCTGGGTGACTCGCACCCACTCTATTCTTGGATTAATCGGGTAAGGGCGGGTCTCTAACCCGCCCTCCCCACACCACCTAGCATGCGGGTCCGCACTAGGCGGTTCATCAAGCATAGTGAAACTTAATCCATAGCTCCCTGACAGAG
>NZ_MARB01000026.1 GCF_001715975.1 Candidatus Thiodiazotropha endolucinida
CGAGGTGTAGTTATGCTACATGAGCGAATGATAACGCCGCTGGGCGCAAAAACAGCCCCAGCCCTTCGGGTTGCGCCCCGAAGGAAGTGCCCTTGGGGTGCGCCTTGATTGGCGCTTTTTCAGGCACAACAGGGCGTATTGGATTAGTGTTAACAGGCCCTAAGCACCCGCATGACTGCTATTGTTATGTCTGAGAAGAGATAATCGGGCTAGTGCCCGATCACTGGCACTAGTGTTAACCGACCCTGGTGGCTATGCTGATATAGGACTTTGACCTAACATCACACACAAGTTTCAAATCACACCCTGGCCGGGTTGAAAGATGGGACGATACAGACCACCTGCTCCAGCAAAATCCCCCTACATTACACAAACCGGGTATGACCTTCTTAAACAGGAAGAACAGGCCCTATGGATTCGTCGACGCAAAGTCACCCAGGCACTGGCGGCAGCGGCTGCGGAGGGGGACCGTTCCGAAAATGCGGAATATATCTACCGCAAAAAGGAGTTGCGAGAGATTGATTGGCGTATCCGATACTTGCAGAAAAGAGTGCCTGTTCTGAAAGTCGTCAATCAGCTGCCAGGCGATCAACGACAGGTCTTTTTTTCCGCCCGGGTGCGTTTGCAATGCAAAGACGGAAACGAACAGAGTTATCGGATTGTTGGGCCCGATGAGATCGGTATACAAGCCGATTACATCAGCCTGGACTCACCCCTTGCACAGGCCCTGATGGGACGAAGCCTGGACGACCAGGTCACAGTCGAAACACCGAACGGTACGAAACAGTACTGGATTGTCGAAATCCGCTACGATGAGAATTGAACTTCAAATGGCGAAAACACGGCGACAGGCACATACAAATTCACGCCGTTGGCCGGGCTCACCAGGCAATAGGTGGCTCATCCATTTTTGCCAGCTGCTCACGCAGCGTCAAAATATGCTCCTCCCAGAACGCCATGCTATCGAACCAGGGAAAGGCTTTGGGAAAAGCGGGATCGTACCAGCGCCTGGCCAGCCATCCTGCGTAGTGGACCAGCCTCATGGTGCGTAATGCCTCCATCAAATGGAGCTCTGCGGGATTGAAATCGTAAAACTGGCTGTACCCTTCCAGCAGATCAGCCGCCCGCTCGCTCATATAGGCGCGATCGCCGGACAGAAACATCCATAGATCCTGTATCGCGGGCCCCATTCTGGCATCATCGAAATCGACAATTTGCGGCCCCTCATCACGCCACAGGATATTACCGGGATGGCAATCGCCATGTAATCGTATGGTTTGGAAGGACCCGGCCCTGGCATAACAACCCTCTATCCGCTCGATCAGGTCGGCAAGCAGGGTTTCATAGGCGGTCACCAGATGGCCGGGGATAAAATCGTGTTCCAGCAGAAACGCACTCGGCCGGTGCATAAAGCTATCCAAATCGATATTCGGCCGATGTTCAAAGCCACGGGTTGAGCCCAGCAGATGTATCCTGGCTATAAACCGGCCCAGCTGCACCAGATGGTTGGGATCATCCAGTTCCGGTGCACGTCCACCTTTACAGGGATAGAGAGCAAAACGGTTACCCTGATGATGCAGGAGGGTGTTCCCGTCATTATCAATAATGGGTGCGATGACCGGAATCTCCTGCTCTGCCAGTTCAAGGGTAAACCGGTGCTCCTCCAGGATTGCCTGATCGCTCCAACGATTTGGACGATAAAACTTGGCCACCAACGACGACCCTTCTTCCAGGCCGACTTGATAAACCCTGTTCTCATAACTGTTGAGCGCAAGCATCTGACCGCTGCAACTGACGCCTGTCGATTCTACGGCATCGAGTAACACATCGGGTGTCAGTTTGGCAAACGCTTGCTCTTGTGAATCCACTTTCATTTTCTGATCGATACTCTTTTTGACTCTCCACCGTTATGATTGACAGCTGATCGACTGGTTTTGTCGCATTTCCTGTTGATATTTATCGATCTATCGACGCTTGCTCCCTGCAAAGCCAGGTTCATATGAACCATCGAGCGTAGTAATATCTTTGCCTACCGCCGATCGGATTAGTGTTAACAGGGCCTAAGACAGGCAGCATCATGAATTCAACTGACGACAGCTTCAAGACGCCAAACGACAACTGGCTGCAGCGCTGGCAGGATAATAACATCGGTTGGCATCATACCGAGTTTAATCAGCATTTGCTCAACCATTGGCATGCGCTCTATCTACCCCAAGGATCGCTGGTCCTGGCCCCTTTATGCGGCAAAAGCAGGGATATGGCCTGGTTGGCCAGCCAGGGATACCGGATACGCGGGATCGAGTTGAGCCCACTGGCGGTTGAGGCATTCTTCGAAGAGCAAGCGCTAGATCCCAGCATTGAAACCAGAGGCAGCTTTGAATGCTGGTGTGATGGACCCTACGAAATATATTGTGGTGACATTTTCGACCTGGAACAACTGGACAACAGCGATGTGGATGCTGTTTATGACCGAGCCTCCCTGGTCGCCCTGAATCCGCAGCAGCGTACCCGGTATGCCCGAATGTTGCTGCATATGCTGCCGATGCAGTCAAAGGTCTTGCTGATTACCATGGAGTACCCCCAGGGGGAGATGGAAGGCCCTCCGTTCAGTGTTTCCGATGATGAAGTAAGCACGTTATTTTCAGAGCGCTTCTCCATCCAGCATCTGCACAGCCTGAATATTCTGCAAGACACCGAACGTTACCTGGACCGGGGTGTCAGCCATATGTTGGAGCATGTCTATCTCCTGAAATAACCGGATCTCAGGGGAACCACTCCTGAACATCGATGGTTACAGTCCGCTGATCGTCTGACAGCCAAACCTGGTTGTCCTGTACCGTGGCATGCAGGGACATATTGCGTTGAGCAAGCGATTCCAACCGTGTATCACCGACAACGGCCAGCATGGCTATTCGTAAATTGGAGAATCGGCGCACCATATCCTGCTGCTGCGACCACCAAACATTGGCGCTTTTTTCTGCATACAGATAGACAATCACCTGCTTCGCCAAACCACATGCACGCCGCAGGCGCTTTTCATCCAACTGCCCCAGTTCAATCCAAGACTCAATCTCATCGCTCAGACTCTTGCGCCAGAGATCAGGTTCGTCATCGGTAGACAACCCTTTAGTGAAACAGAGTGCGGCATCGGCATTCAACGTAAATGCAAGCAAGCGAACCATCAACCGCTCATCCGTTTCCGATGGATGCCTTGCCAGCGTCAGGTTATAGGTCTGATAGTGTCCCCGCTCCATATCGGACACCTGAACCTCCACTTTAAACACAGTTGCCTTCAGTGCCAATATATACAGCCTTTGTTCTGCCTGTTCATTTTTCGGACTACTATGATCGCCTGTTGAGAGAAACGAAATCTCGACGGGGCGGCCCCGTATAGACCTGGCGAGGACGGCCTATTCTTTGCAATGGATCGCTCATCATCTCCATCCAGTGAGACACCCAACCAACCGTCCGTGCGATTGCGAACATCACAGTAAACATATTGTTGGGAATATTCAATGCACGATAGATAATCCCGGAATAGAAATCCACGTTGGGATAGAGCTTGCGTTTCACGAAGTATTCATCTTCCAGGGCAATCTCCTCCAGCTTAAGCGCCAATTCAAACAGGGGGTTGTTATTGTCTGCCAGTTCAGTGAGCACCTTTTTACACATTTCCCTCAGGATGTTGGCGCGTGGGTCGTAGTTTTTATAAACCCGATGGCCAAACCCCATCAAGCGAAACGGATCGTTTTTGTCTTTTGCCTTGGCAATATATTTGTCGATATTGGAGACATCACCTATTTCTGTCAGCATTTCCAGCACCGCTTCGTTGGCACCGCCGTGAGCAGGCCCCCATAGTGACGCGATGCCTGCAGCAATACAGGCAAATGGATTGGCCAGAGAACTACCGGCCAGGCGAACTGTTGAAGTACTGGCATTCTGTTCATGATCGGCATGCAGAATGAACAGAAGATTCATTGCCTCTACGGCAATTGGATTGGGATGGTAGGGTTCACAGGGTGTTGCAAACATCATATGCAGCAGATTACCGCAATATGAGAGTTCATTATCCGGGTAGACAATCGGCTCACCCACGTTGTGCTTATAGCTGGCGGCGGCAATTGTCGGTATCTTTGCAATCAGTCGATGAGCGGATATTTCACGATGTCGGGGGCTGTTGATATCCAGGGAGTCGTGGTAAAAAGCCGAAAGCGATCCTACAACTCCGACCATGATAGCCATGGGATGGGCATCATAGTGAAAACCGCCGAAAAATTCCTTCAGCCGTTCGTTCAGCATTGTATGGTGTGTGATGATATCATCGAACTCATGGAGCTGGGTCCGGTTCGGCAACTCGCCATACAGCAGAAGAAAGACCACTTCCAGGTAGTCGGCCTCTTTCGCCAACTGTTCGATGGGATAACCGCGATATTCCAGCACCCCGGCTTCTCCATCGATATAGGTGATACTGCTTTGGCAACTGGCCGTTGACATAAACCCCGGATCATAAGTCAACAGTCCCTGGTCCCGATAGAGCCTTGTCACATCGACGGCCGGCGGACCGACGACCGGTTGTATCACATCAAGGTCTATACCTTCTTGCTCCCTATCCTTTTGTATTAATTGATATTTAGCTGTCATTGTTATTCTCCCGATTTGTTACGGGCATTACCTTGCCTATCTCAGCAATGCACAACATATAGCATGGCAAAGGATCTCATTATTAGACAGGTGGGATTTGTTGATGTTCTGTGACAGGCAGGTACGAATGATTTCTACCCGGTTACCTTTTACTCCAGGCAATTGCATAAACAACTGTCTGAAGGTATGAGTGGATAGGTAGATGGGATAATCTAATCTTCCACCTTGCGTCGCAGTGCCTTCTGCCTGCCGCGCCTGGTTTTACTATCCAGTCTACGCCTGTTGGATGCCTTTGTCGGTTTTGTCGGAATGCGCTTTTTGGGTTTCGTCAAAACCCTTGCGATCAACCGTTGCAGTCGATCCAGGGCATCCTGGCGATTCCTCTCCTGATCCCGATACCGCTGTGCTTTGATGATGACAACCCCATCCTTATTGATACGCTTGTCACTGAGCTTCAACAACCTTTCACGATAACGCTCAGGTAAGGAGGAGGCAGTTATATCAAATCGCAAATGGATGGCGGATGCGACTTTATTGACATTTTGTCCACCTGAACCTTGTGAACGAACAGCGCTAATTTCAATCTCACTGTCAGGAATCGTAACGTTTCTGGATATTGCAAGTGTCATGGGATCAGTCGGATAAATGTATAACTTATTTACATATTATTATTGTCGCCTGATTACCGAGCCAGAATCTATTCGGGTTATCCTGCTAATATCGATAGGGTCTGACTATCAGGCCCCGCATGAAATTACACCTATGACATCCATGTTTTTTTCAATCTATACTCGTGTGATACTCACCTGAGTCAATTATCGGATATCGTTTACATCAGAAGACCAGGATCAATCTCTTTATCAAATGGCCTTGGGAAAACTGAGGATCTCAATGAAAGACTATCACAAATATATAATTTTACTGGCGGCACTGCTTGTACAATTATCGACTGCAGCACCGGCTGAAACCATCGCCACTGAGAAGCATCGCCTTGGTTACGAAACAGTCGTCGAGGGTCTTTCCAATCCTTGGTCGCTCGCTTTTCTACCTGACGGCAGCATGCTGATCAGCGAACGCAACGGAACCCTGCGCATCGTCAACACGCTAGGTAAACTTGAGACAAAGCCCATTGAGGGGCTCCCCGATATCAACCAACATGGACAGGGTGGCCTCCTTGATGTCGTGCTGCATCCAAAATTCAAGGACAACCGTTGGGTCTACTTCTCCTATGCCGAGCGGGATGGAAAATCCTACGGAACCACGGTAGCCCGTGGCAGACTGGAAGGCCGTCGCCTTCAACAACTAGAAACCATATTTCGTATGGCACGTAAAACCACTTCCCGCCACCATTTCGGATCGCGCCTGGTATTTGACCCGCAGGGTTATTTATATATCACCCTGGGTGACCGGGGAGATCGCGAACGGGCACAGGATCTGAACGATCATGCTGGCTCTGTCATACGACTCAATGACGACGGGAGCATTCCGCATCAGAATCCATTCATTGAAAACGACAGTGGCTTACCGGAAATCTACAGCTATGGTCATAGAAACATCCAGGGTGCGGCGTTGCACCCGATGAATGGCAGGCTGTGGACCCACGAACACGGGCCACAAGGCGGGGACGAGATAAACATACCCGATCCTGGAGCCAATCACGGCTGGCCTGTCATCACCTATGGGGTAAATTATGTCACTGGGACTAAGATCGGCGAAGGTACAGCAAAGGCCGGCATGGTTCAGCCGATCCACTACTGGGTTCCATCCATCGCCCCATCCGGAATGGCCTTTTACACCGGCGACATCTTCAAAAACTGGAAGGGAAACCTGTTCGTCGGCTCACTAAAATTTCAGCAACTGGTGAGACTTGAACTCGATGGCGAGAAGGTGATCCATGAGGAGCGTCTACTCACCGGAAATTTGGGTAGGATTCGCGATATACGACAGGGACCGGATGGGCTTATCTATCTGTTGACTGATTCACATGATGGAAAACTGATTCGATTATTTCCCACACCTTAGACCACACCAAGACTTACTGTTTTTACCTGGTTATTAACTATATATAGCTGTTCTCAAAGGTAAAACAGTGAATTTAACTGGTACATTTAATACCCAAGATGCCTGATCCTGCATTCATGTAACATCTCCTCTCAAGCTGGATAGAAGTGAGGAGATAGTGTATGTTCCTTTTTTACTATAGTCCTCCTGCCATCCCACTTCTTGCACTCACACTAGATCGTAATGCTCGGATCAAGTCACGATTCTGAATATAGCCCCAATACAAGGCAGGAACTCCATCAAGGCGTTGTCAGGCTGATCTTCATCACCCTTTTTACAACCTATATATTTATCCTGAAATCAACACTGGTTCCTGACAACGTTGGAAATCCCCAACTGTATGCATCAGCCGGTTACACCCTCTTTTCCATCGTCATCCTGCTCAGTTTTATTCCATGGCCATCTCCCTCAAGGCTGAGGCGGTTGTATACCCTGTTCGGCGACAATGCCATCGTCTTTTATGGTCTCTACACCATGGGTGAATACGGTACGCCTCTGTTCGCCATCATGTTGCTTATCACTGTAGGCTACGGTGTCAGATTTGGGCTGCCCTACCTGTATGCAGCTACAGCACTCTCTAACATCGGCTTTTTCATAGCCATTAGAACCGCCGAATTTTGGCTGAATCTGAAGTTCCTCAGTTACAGCCTGCTGGCAACCAATATCATTATCCCCGTATTCGTTGCCTATCTCTTGAGAAATCTCCTGGTCGCGAAAAAGCAGGCGCAGGCTGCCAATGAGGCTAAATCGCAATTTATCGCAAACATGAGCCATGAAATCCGCACCCCTTTGACAGGCATCATAGGAGTCAGCGAATTGATGCTCCGCCAGCCTCAGTCCAAGGGTACCAAGAAAAACATCTCGATTATTGAAAGTGCATCCAAACACCTTTTGTCGATCCTGAATGATATTTTGGATTTCTCGAAGATTGAAGCAGGTCATTTAAGGATTAACAATATACCGTTTGACCTGCATGCATTGATCATCTTCGTACGTAACAGTTATTTGGCAAGCGCTCATGGGAAATCATTGAAATTCAACATGGAAGTTTCAGCCGACATCCCGAGACATGTCATCGGAGACCAGACCAGATTGCGGCAAGTTCTGATGAATCTGATAAGCAATGCAATCAGGTTCACAAACACGGGGGAGATCACTCTTAAAATCAGTGAAATATCCGGACAGGACAATAATCACCTGATTCATTTCGAAGTCTCTGATACGGGAGTGGGTATCAGTCAAGATCAACTCAAAGTAATTTTTGACAGATTCACACAACTCGATAATTCGGATGCAAGGGCGACTGGCGGCACCGGGCTCGGAATGGCGATAGCCTATGACCTGGTTGATCTGATGGGCAGTAAATTGTCGGTCGAGAGCCAACCAGGTATAGGTAGCCGTTTTTTCTTTGATCTGGCTTTGCAGGAGGTTAATGAAGAAGAGTTCGAAGTAAAAGAAAAAGTTACTGCAACCATTATTACCAACAGCGTAGAATTTTCAGAAATTGCAGGTCAGCACCTCTCTGATAAGCAGATAGATTTCAGCTTGATGCATGAGCATTCTGAGATCGTTGAGTTTATCACCGATCACCAGAGCAAGACGCCATTGCCGGTAGTCATATTCGATGAGTCCTGTTTACTGCACGATACTACGGGGGATTTCTATCAGCTGCTTGTCAATCCTGTTATAAGTCATTCAACAATCCTTGTTCGTGACGATCGCAAATCCATGGGTGAGCTCTTCAAGATACACAACGCCGCCATTATTGTTGATGACATCAACCACTCCAGGCAATTGCATAACGCAATCAACTATGTAAATTGCCTGAAAGCGGATAGCGTCTCAAGTTTCGCATCGATTGGCAACGTGATGCCTGCCAACAGAAATTTACGGCTGCTGATAGCAGAAGACAGCTCCATCAACCGCTACCTCATTGATGAAACATTGAAACGTGCAGGCTATGACGTGTATATGCATGAAAGTGGTGAAAGTGCACTGGATCAGCTGTTAAAAGACCCCGTAGATATGGCCATCCTTGATATGCAAATGCCTGTTGTCACTGGCATTGATATCGTAAAACAAGTACGAAAAAGCAAAACTGTCAATCGAACCGTGCCAATCATCATACTAACCGCCAACAAGACTCGCGAGGCACGCAAAAAATCCATCGATGCGGGCGCGAATGCCTTCCTTACCAAACCGATAGATACAAGCCAGTTCATGCGGACCATTCAAGACCTGCTGCACGAGACCAGCAGACATGATGAAGTATCTTCTATTCAATCCAGCTGACGATCGAAATACTTACTGATCACCGCGAGACTCCTGGATCCGGCTGCTGAAGAAATCCGTGATGCTGAGGAGGCTCCGCCAATCCCTGAGGCTGATCGATTACTCACAGAGTTTTTGGGAAAGCAATGTCACTTGAGCAATCCGGGAATGTCAATGGCGCCACAGAAAAACTCAAAGAATTTCTGTTGTTTGAATCATCACTTCGTCATCAGGACATTGCTAAACAATCATCCTTTTCAAACCCCTTGCCATGACAACCCCAGTCTCGACACCGCTGTAATAACGTGTATCTGTTTCAATCACTGAGTAACCCAGCGCCTCATAGAACTGTATAGCACCTTTGTTTTGCTCTCTTACCTGAACAAACACATTAAACGCACCGGAGGTTAAAGCCACCTTCTCCAGCCAGCGCACAATATCGCTGCCGATTTTCATGCGCCGGTATTTACGCTTGACCGCAAGCAGATCCAGATTGGCCTGATGTTCGTAGTAGGTCATAATGCCAAAATCCACCAAGGTAGAGCCTGATCTGGCCACCACTACGTTTTTACTTCTGTGTCGAATGAGTTCGGTGATTTTTTTGGGTGTGTACCTCCAACCCAGGCCATACTCGATTTCGTTCTTGGACAATACACCGATTTCGACAGCATCGGATAGGCTGGCAAACGCTATTTCAGTTCTCTCTTCTAACACGGCTATTAGGAGCTTTTAGGGCCTGTTATCACCCGTATCAATGTATTAGGGCCTGTTAACACTAATCCAATACGCCCTGTTGTGCCTGAAAAAGCGCCAATCAAGGCGCACCCCAAGGGCACTTCCTTCGGGGCGCAACCCGAAGGGCTGGGGCTGTTTTTGCGCCCAGCGGCGTTATCATTCGCTCATGTAGCATAACTACACCTCGCTCATTCTGCCTTGCTGGGCACGAAAACAGCCCCAGCAGGGCGTATTGGATTAGTGTTAACAGGCCCTAATAGGCATTCAAACTGTCTTCTGTTCTATTTTTGCCGCCATTTTCCCTTCCCGTCCTGGTGCCAATATCCCTTAGGCGCCTCTTCCACCCACACCCTGGAAAACGTATCACGGATATTTTTTTCCCACTGCGGCTGCCCATTGGCTCGCGCGATCTCGGCGTACAGGGCCTTACGGTCGCCATTTTCATCCGCGACCATTTTCTTCACCTTATTGCGTTCACGCAGCGGTATCAGTTTCAGATCCCGTACGGCCACCAGTCCGTTATTGGTGAATCCCAGTGCGCCTGACCGGTAGTGGGCCGCCAATCCGCTCTGCCGGCTCGACATCGATGCGCGCAGCTTGCGAATTGCCGGGGAGTCTATATCGATATCAGGTGTGGCCGCCTGGGCGGTCGGCACCATGAAATCGAGGATCCCACCCAGGGTATTGGAGAATGTGGATTCGAGTATCTCCTGCAGCGACTGTTGATCATCCTTGTTCTTTTCCTCTTTGGGTGCGCTCTTCTGCTGCTCAGGTTTCGCCTCTTCACCCAGTACGTCGCGCACAATGGTGCGCGCGGCCTCTTCCGCGGCAGCCGCCGAAAAATAGATATTGATCGTGACACAGGCCACCAGGCCCAGGGCCATGAAGGGATAACCAATAAAGCGCTTCAACATTGTTACATTCCTTAATTCGTTAAATCGGCTGTTAATGTTTTCAAATCATGAGTATGACTATAATTGACACGGAGAAAAGCTCAACATCCATCCCACATAGCCCGATTGCCGCTACCTGACTTCCATTCCTTCGACACGGATACTCTTCAGGCGTTCCAACAGCGTCTTCCAGGCCACCTGGCGATTTCTCGCAATCACGTCGATTCTCGGCAGGCCGGACCCTTTGACGATGTAATAACCGCCATCCGGGTGCTTCATTCCGTCCAGCTCTGCCACGTTGCCGTTCAGTTTAGCCTGCAACTCTATACGGTCATATCGAAATTCCTTGAAAAATCCGAGAAATGTACTCGACAGGCCACTGCCTACACCATTGCCCAAAGCGGTCAGGTTATCCACCGCCCGCTGACTGATTCGATGAGGTGTCTGGTCTTTTTCAGGCGTGTTAAAGCGCGCATTAAAGGCGATGGGTTCCCAACTGGCAAGACGCAGATCCGCAATCTCACCCTCAAGGCCACCCTCTATATGTCCAAAGGAGAAGGTTTGTGTAATCCGGGCAAGATCCAGCCCCCGCAAATGCATATTCGCCGAAAGCTCCGGAACCCTTCCGAGAGGGTCCTCGATAAGCAGCTCATCCACGCTGATCTTGCCGCCAAACACATCAACGACCAGCTCCCCATCCATCTCCAGCCTTTTCTGATGATAGCGAACATTTGGAATCGTACCCTGCAGCATCCCCTCCATGGGTGGCCACTCAAAGGCCTCGGCGAGTGCCCCAAGTGAGATATCCCTGAATTGAGCACTGGTGGTCCACCTGGGACTATCGCCTAGCAGGTCCAGGAGATGAAGTTTATCGATATGGAGGAGGCCGAGCATCAATGGGATCTCCACAGGCGCTTCCAACGCCACCTCCCCCTGTTGCGCATGGGCGTGAATTTCCAATGCGCCAAAATCGATGCGATAGAGCTGACCGCCTTCTATCCTTAGGTGTGATTTAGCGGGATTTTTCTCTCTACCCCATGTCAGGCTGCCATTGATGTCATACAATGCGAACAGGCCTCGCCTGTCATCCAGGTTTACATCCTTGAGGTCGGCATGCAGTGTTTGCAGTTGTCCATTCTTGAGCCCGATCCGCGAGTGCAGCATTCCGCCTGCCTCTACGTCATCCGCCATGGTGCCGATCAGCATCGGCTGGAAAAAGACACGGTACAGGCTATCGACGTTATCACTTTGCAGATCTATATCCGCCTGCAATATCGCCATTTTCGACGTGTCGATATCAATCCTGGCCCGTGATTCCATTACCCGGGGTACCTTGACCATCGCCTCATCGACCTGCACGACTTGCGCTGCAGGTTTCCAACGCCCCTGCAGTTGGAGCGACAATGGCTCCTCGAGTACTTCCATATAGAATGGATCCGCATAAAACTGGCCGCCGGTGAGTATGAAACCGCTACTCCCCACCCAGTCACTCCCCTTTCGTTTGGCTTTGATATCCAGTCGGAACCGTCCGTCTTCAGCAACGTGAAGTCCTTCGGCATCTGCATATGAAAATTTGGATACCTGGATGTCCATATCAATGTGCTCAGGCCGGGACTGATTGCCTGCAACCTGTGCAGTGATTTGTGCGCGGCCTGACAGCTCGGAATCCGATGGCAGAGACCTGGCGGCAAACGCTTTGCGCAAGGCATCGAGTTTCAGATCTTTACCCTTGAACGCCAGCTCCCAACTGCCTTCCTTCAGCTCGAGTTCGACACTGATCCTGCCACTCGCCAGCTTGAAACCTTGAGCCTTGAGCTTTAGCCGCTCGCTGTCGATAAACTCCCCGCTCACACGAAGCTCCTGTGGCCCATAGGGGGAAGCACCGATGCTCAATCGACCGTCATGACAGTGATAGGTACGCTGAACAGTTTGAAGAGGACAGTCCAGACGAATACCTTCGATCTTTCCCGGCAGAGCATCATGTCTCAAAGAGGCGGCCGTCATATGAACGGTCAATTGTTGGCCGCTCTCAAGATTAAGGTCTAAATTCACATCTTCCATGACCCAGCCCGTCGCACTCAATCTCTGGACCGACAAACCCATATTCAAACCGGCCTCTGTGTGCAACGATGTGCTGCTCAACAAAACCAGCCCGACAAACCCTATTAAGATTGCGTGATATTGACCCATGGAAATCGCGATGTCTGGAGTAAACTCCATATTACACCTCATTCCATCACTTTATTTATTATTGAGTGGGAGTTGATTGGAGAATAATCAGTGTTCACCCCGAAGAATGTGGCAGTTGTTTTAATCCTCGTTTTCATCGTCAGTCTGGCATCCTGGTCAAAACTGCGTTTCGTTGACGAGAGTGATCATGAAGAACAGCGCTGGCGTATCGAGGATTACCCCGGATTCACGGAAAAGAAGTCTGCCGCAACAGGCTATAAGGACATTGAACACTCCAACCAATAGACTTTGTTAAATCCTGAGCGCCTATCTAGTTGAATAATCACCTCTTGATTAGTTTTTGTCGCTCCCTCTTCCTATCCAGTAAAGCCTAATTTATTTCTTTTAATTCATACAATTACACGGCTATCTATAGCTTTATTCAGATCCCCCTAAGAAATCAAATTATCCTAATATATTATAATATGCTAATTTAACGTTTCTTAAGGATTCTTGTTCGTATTGGACCATTGCGCGACCTGCGCAAAGAAAAAGGGGTAATTTTCATGGCCAAAAGATCTCAAGCAACCAAACAATCCGTCACCACCGACACAGCTAAAGATACCGAACAGAAAGAGAACCTGATTGATTTAGAGGAGAGAGCTCCCTCTGCAGCATTACCGAATGAGCTCAACAACAAGATTGGTAAAATCGACTCTGACCTGGATGACCTCAGAAGTCAATTGAGCAAGACCAATCGCAGTGTAAAGACCAGCCTCTCACACCTGAGCGACAAGGGTAGCGATCTGACGACCAAGGTCTCCGAGACCTATCAGCAACTTGGTTCACTCGACGATGCCTACAAATCCCTGTCTGAAAAGTCCGCCACCATCAGCAAGGATATCAAGACCGTCTCAAAGCAGATCAATCAGGTCAGTGAAAAGTCAGACAGCGATATTGGATTGTTAAGCGATGGCTACCAGTCCCTGCTGGCCCGCACCGATGAGCTGGCGAAAAAATCGAAACAGACCACTCAGACGCTGAATAAAAGCATCAAAGACAACGCCAAAATGCTGCAAGAGCTCGAAAGCGCACTGGTGGCTGAAATTGACAGCCTGGCCAAACACAGCAAAGAGCGGGATCAAGACCTGGCTGACAAGAGCGATGAAATCAGCAATGACCTGACTAAGGCACAGGATGAAATCAAATCCAACCAGGCCCGCCTGCTGAAATTGCAGGCAGTGGATCAGGCATTAGAGAAACGAGTGGCCGAGGTAGAGGGTACAGCAGGGGATCTGACCAAGAAGAGCAGAGAGCTCTCGAGATCAACAACTATATTGAATAAACGCAGCTCTGAGCTTTCTGATGCGATAGATGATCTTCGGACCCGTACGGAAGAGCATAGTGAGCAAATCACCGATCTTCAGGAGCGTGTTGAAAAAGGCGCCAGGGCATTGGTATCCCTGATAATGCTGGAAAAGCGCCATTTCCGCATCCTGGGCGGGATGATTGCACTGCTTGTTCTCGGCTTGCTCGTCTTCATGGGCACTGAATATGCCAATTGGCGCTCTGAGACACAAACCAACACAGCACTGCAATCGGACATCGTCACGACCAATACCCATCTTGCCGCGACCAATTCTCAACTGAGCCAGCTCAGTAATCAGACAGCCGAAGCGGATAGCGCCATACAGAGTGAAATATCCGATATTAACGACCGACTGATTACAATTGGCGACCAGGTGGACACCCTAGATGGGCGTGTCACCAATATGCGCCCGCATCAGACCTTCGGTAGTGACAATACCATTCATGGTTCCGCGTGGATCACCAAGCAGTCAGCCACTAACCATACTATTCATATTGCCACGCTGAGTGACAAGCAAGCGATCTACAAACTGGCGGAGCGTTATCACAGCCACCTGAAAAAAGACCTTGCTTACTTGCCTGTAAAGAGCAAAAACAGACAACTATATGCGATGATTTACGGCAACTTTTCCACTGCTGCCGATGCCGAGTCAGCGCTGAACAGACTGCCAAGGATGATTCAAAGACATCGCCCTTCAGTCCATTCGATGGGTCAGGTCCAGTCATTCATAGCGAAATAAACGGCTCAAGAACCTGGGGTGAGGCGGGTTCAAACCCAGCCCCCTCACCCATTTTTTCATACCTGAGCTCGACCCCTCTCACTGCTCAGTACCAGCGATATCTTTGATTATTAATCCGTCGCTTTAATAAAAGTCCGTATTGCAATCTGTAACAAGATCCAGCTACTGAGGATTGTCATTGCACCCTTGTAAACCCTGCCTGTACTCTCATACCGATTTGAGGACATGCAATGAGTTTGGATCGCGGCACAAAAATCTACGCAGCTGTTCTCACCAGCATCTGCTTCGGTATACTGCTGGCGTGGCTGCTGACATTGGACTTTCGCCTAGGTGTGATCGATGACATGTTGCAGCGGGACCCCCTGATATCGTCCTACCCCTACCCATTCAGGGCGATGCGGATCAGCGGCACGACTGCAATTATCTCCTCCCCCAGGTCGAACACTATGCCTGCCGTAAGGTTTATCGGTCTCATAAAGCCGAGCCTGAAAAACTTGAGCGATCAAGATCCCAAGCTTATCGCGGCACAGAAGCAGCTTGCGGCAGTCCAGTCCAAAGTGCACAAACTGGTACTTGACCGGGAAGATATCGATAGGGTCGAATGGCGCATTGACAAGGAGTGGTTTGCAGAGAAGGGAATCTGGTTGGATTAAGCTTTAGGATACGCGTGTAAGACGATTTATCAATATCTATGTTATACCTGACTTCA
Organism: Candidatus Thiodiazotropha endolucinida; assembly: GCF_001715975.1. Taxonomy (GTDB): domain Bacteria; phylum Pseudomonadota; class Gammaproteobacteria; order Chromatiales; family Chromatiaceae; genus Thiodiazotropha; species Thiodiazotropha endolucinida. Next base: position 15,588 of record NZ_MARB01000026.1, read on the forward strand.
ACCGCTTGCTATTGAGCGCTCGTCTTATCATTGATTCTTGCCGGAAGAGATAATCCTGAAGGGCGTATCCTGCACCTCTTCATCCCGGTTGCGCATGAAATCCGCCGTTCTGAAGAATGACTGGTTAAGCTCTTCCTGCAGCTTTGCATCCAGATCCATCACCGACAGAGCCTTACGCATACAGTAGATCCACTGATCTCGTTCCTCGATACCGATACTGAAAGGAAGATGCCTGGCACGCAGCCTGGGATGGCCATACTTCTGTACATAGAGATCGGGGCCACCCAGCCAGCCGGATAGAAATAGGAACAGCTTTTCACGTGATATTTTAAGGCTCTTGGCATGTAGATCACGTATCTTTTTTGCCTCCTGTTGCTGGTCCATCAGATTATAAAACCTGTCCACCAGTTCCCTGACTGCCGCCTCGCCGCCGATTCTCTCATAGGGCGTTTGATCTTGACTCATCGACACAAACCTTGAAAAACTGAATTTTTTAGTGGTGTATCCAATAAACAGATAGGATATAAATAGAGTCTAACCGGGCACGCTGAGAGAATTCAAGAATCTCCACGGACAGTAGCTACGCGACGATTGAACAGAGCAGACTAGGGAACGTCACTTAATAGCCTGTCTTGATGCCATCATGCGGATTAAAGCCAGAGAACAATATCTGAAATGAGTGAAACCAGCCTATATGCAGAGCGGCCGGCAATCGGTGTCAGCGCCTGCCTGCTTGGGCACAATGTTCGCTATGATGGAGGGCACAAACGGGATAGATACATCGTCGAAAAACTGGGAAAACATATGGAATTACTACCCATCTGCCCGGAAGCCGCAATCGGACTCGGCGTCCCTCGTCCCACCATACATCTGGTCGGTGATATTCAGCAGCCTCGACTTGTCGGAGTCTCCGATCCCAACTTGGATGTCACTGACAAGATGAAACAATTTGCCCTCAAACAGGTCCGAGAACTGAACCACATCAGTGGTTATATATTGAAAAAGAACTCTCCCAGCTGTGGTATGGAGAGGGTGAAGGTGTACACTGAAACCGGACAGCAATGCATAAGGAAAGGTACAGGTGTTTTTGCCAGAGTACTGATGCAACAACATCCTTTGCTTCCGATTGAGGAGGAGGGCCGTCTCAATGACAGCGTACTGAAAGAGAACTTCGTCAATCGTGTCTACGTCTGTCACCGCTGGAGAAAACTACAGTCCACACAGATGACGCCCGCAAGCCTGATCGCTTTCCACACTGAACATAAATATCTGGTCATGGCTCACTCACAGGCAGCTTATCAGCGTCTTGGCAAACTCGTTTCAAATCTGCCTAGAAAGCGACTGACTAAGATTACCGATGATTATATTCAAGAGTTGATGAATACGCTGAAGCGTCGTGTCACCAGAAAAAGACACGTCAATGTACTGCAACATATCATGGGTTATCTGAAACAGCATATCAGCCGCGATGACAAAGCAGAATTAACAGCCAGCATCGAGTCCTACCGGCGGGGCGAAACACCTCTCATCGTACCGATCACCTTGCTCAGGCACTACTTCAGGCATCATCCTGACAGTTACATGTCAAAACAGGTCTACCTTCAGCCACACCCGGATTCCTTGGGACTTAGAAATAGTATTTAAAACATCCCAGAGTTACTGAATGCAATCATGATGGTCCGATGCATTCGCAGAATATATTCCCGGCACATTTCTCTTTAAACGGACTGAATTACGATGAGAGTTTTTTTGCGAGACTCCTCTGATTCCAGGATTGACTGATGCCGTTTCAGCTTAGTTCACCAGACTCGACATCTTGCACAAACAGCCTTGAATCCGCCTCTCTCAGACGTCTGCACACTTCGCGACCCAGGTTCATATAGATCAATGTATACTGATCTGAATCCGTATTATAAAGTTCAGCCAATTGTGCTGCCGTCACCTGTATTGCGCTGCTGTCCACCAGCGCCACAACCTCCGCACTGCGCGGCTTGCAATCCATCAGCGCCATTTCGCCGAAGCAGTCCCCCTCATGCAGTTCTCTCAGCTTGTAACGGTTTCCATTCCAGTAACGATAGACGGCCACCTCTCCCTGTTCGATGATATATATGGAATTATCCAGATCACCTTCGCGGAAAAAATAACCACCTTTAATCACCTCAACACTCTTAGCCTTGTCGAGTATCGAATTGAGTGTTGCTTTATTTACACCACCAAATATCGGCATATCCTGCAGGATTCGCAATTTATCAGGCAACATTCTTTACCCTCCCGCATGCGTTGTTATCTCCTCGTAAGAAAGGATTAGCACACAATAGCCAACTGATCTACGTAATCTGAACATCGTTAGTGTGATCATAAAGCGTAGTCAAAATAGTGGTTGCCGGCTCAAAACAGCGACTAATGCACTAAAATCAATAAAAAAACGGGCTGTAACCACCGATTATTGTTTGACGCTTCCTGATTTGGTCCACTGCTTTTTTTGCAATTTAGTATTCAGCCAGACAGCCTCCAGCTAGAGAACGACACATGAATGACACATTTGGTCTTGTTATTATCGGAGATGAAATACTCATTGGTAACAGAGAGGACAGTCATCTCGCTCATTTCAAGAAACTGTTACACCATAAAGGTCTGCGATTAAGCCGATGCTGGTTGCTGCCGGACGAGGAAAGCAACCTGATCGATCATTTGAGTTTCTCCATGACCCAGGCTGATCCTGTATTCGTCTGTGGAGGTATTGGTGCCACACCGGATGATCTGACCCGTGCCTGTGCCGCCGCAGCTGCCGATGTCCCACTGGCACTTCACCCTGAGGCAGTCGCATTGATTGAGGAACGCTATGGAATGGCAGCCCGTCCAAATCGCATACAGATGGCGAATCTACCGCAGGGTGCAAAGCTCATCCCCAATCCTTACAACCAGATCCCGGGCTTTTCTCTCAATCGGCACTATTTTCTACCTGGGTTTCCGCAGATGGCCTGGCCAATGGCCGAGTGGATATTGGATGAATACTATCCCGCAAAAAATCTCACGCTGAATGAACGCTCACTGCAAGTCCTCGACACACCTGAGAGTGCGCTTGTTGATATTATGAAGCGTTTCAACGAACGTTTTCCCGGAATCAAACTCTTCAGCCTTCCAGTACTCGGTGAAAATGGATACGTTGAACTCGGTATTCGAGGCAGGGGCGATTTAGGGCAGGCCTTTATGGGCCTGCAAGAGAGCTTGCGGACCAAGCAGATCCCTTTTCGCTGATAGGGTGTAATGCAACTTCACTATCAAACGCTCATATCAACGAAGCTAAGGCTTGGGTTACCTCGTCACTATGAACGCTTGGATCGACCTTACGGAATATTTTGGCGATACAACCGGTTGGGTCAATAATAACCGTATGACGCTTGGCCAGTTTTACTGGTCCCAGTTTAAAGAGTGCGCCATAGCTGGCAGCAACTTCTCCTGTGCTGTCCGACAGCAGGGGAAAAGCGATATTGAATTTATCTGAAAACCGTAAATGGCTTGCCACGCCATCCGTGCTGATCCCCAGCAGATCGACACCCATTTGATTCAACCGGGCCAATTCATCCCGAAATGAACAGGCTTCCCTGCTGCAGCCGGGTGTATCATCTTTAGGGTAGAAATAGAGTACCAGCCAACGTCCGCGATAATCATCCAGGCCATGCAATTTTCCATTCTGATCAGGCAAACTGAAGCCCGGTGCGGGTTGATCTACCCTGGCCTGGCAGATTGCTTGACTGAGCGAGAACACCCCCACTGCAAATGGCAGCTGTGAATACCGAGTGAACATGATGGCAGCTCTCTAGGTTCAATCAGAGATCGAAATCAGATCAATTACCTTAATAAGTTTACGGCATATCAGACAGCATTTTTATGTAGTGGATCGCTACAAACTATATATACTGCACTATCTGTAAATAGGATCATACGTGATCCCTTTCACCGATTCGAGTCGCTTGCCTCGGGTGGTGTTTGTCTATTTCATAGTAGGGCCCGCTAACACTAACCCAATGGGCTCTGTTGCTCTTGAAAATGCGCCAATCAAGGCGTACCCCAAGGGTACTTCCTTCGGGGCGCACCCCAAGGGTACTTCCTTCGGGGCGCAATCTGTAGGGCTGAGGCTATTTTTCCGCCCAGCGGCGATATCATTCGCTCATGCTGCCTTGCTGGACAGAAAAATAGCCCCAGCAGAGCCCATTGGGTTAGTGTTAGCAGACCCTAAATTACGCGGCAAGAACAAATCTCTATTAAAATGAAAAGATCACACAGCCTAAAAAATCAGGGAGCGGTATCATGAAGGTTGCACTACTGGGCGGCACTGGTTTTGTCGGACACTACCTGACAGAGAAATTACTGCAGCATGGTCATATGCCCAGGTTGCTGGTCAGAGAGGGCTCGCCACATTTTTCCAAGCAAACTCAGCCTTTTGAGTGGGTACGGGGTGACATCGAGGACAATAAAACACTCCGTCGTCTGCTCACCGGGGTTGATGCCGTAATCTACAATATCGGGATTCTCAGAGAAAATCCCTCGAAGGGAATAACATTCGAAAAGCTCCAACATGAGTGGGTTGTCAAGACTGCCGAGCTGGCGAACGATCAGCAAGTGAAACGTTTTATACTGATGAGCGCCAATGGCGTCGATCTCGGCTTGACACCCTATCAGAAGACAAAATTGGCAGCGGAAAAGCATCTCCCCGGCAGCGGTCTTGATTGGACTGTTTTTCGTCCTTCTGTAATTTTCGGGAATCCTTACGGAAAATTGGAATTCGTCACCATGCTGAAGCGGGATATCATAGACTCTCCCCTGCCCGCGCCACTTTTTTATGAAGGCCTGCTACCGTCCAATCCCGGCGGTTTTCAGCTGTCTCCAGTGCATGTCGAGGATGTCGCCGAATGCTTTGTGTCATGCCTTGATAAGCCTGAGACTTACAGCGATATCTATACCCTGGGAGGTCCACAGAGGCTGACCTGGAAAGAGATACTGACCATCATTGCCAAAACCCTCGGAAGAAGGAAACTGATGCTGCCAGTGCCCGCTTTTGCACCCACTTTGGCGGCAACGGCACTCGACAGATTTCCCTGGTTTCCGATCAGTCGTGACCAGATTCGCATGCTATTGAAAGGGAATGTCTGCAGTGGTGAGAGAATCTTCAAACTCTGTGATATACAGCCTCATAGTTTTGACGAAGAGACACTGAACTATATCGCAGCCCAAACCGGGGAAGGCTAGATAGAGCCAAATCAGAGTTGATCGCTCTATAAAGAGGCTTCGCGGTTCGATGGATTGAATATCCTCAATATCAGATATCCGATGACCGCGGAGAGACCGGAACCGAGCAATATGCCGAGCCGGTCACCCATGATAATACTGCTTGTTCCACCCTGTTCAAATGCCAGCGAGGCGATAAAGAGGCTCATGGTGAAACCGATTCCGCACAAAATTGTGGTGGCGTAAAAACCCGACCAGCTGGCCCCGTTCGGCAGTTTGGCAAAGCCAAGCATGATGGCAACGCCGCAAAACAGCATGATGCCAATCTGCTTGCCAACAAAGAGTCCCGCCGCGATACCCAAGGGTATGGGTTCCAGCAGAGCATCAAAGGTTAAACCTGACAAAGAAACACCTGCATTGGAAAATGCGAACAGGGGTACAATCAACAGTGCCACCCATTGATGCAGCCCATGCTCCACCTCGCGGAGAGGTGAACGATCGCTGTTTTTAGGATCTTTGATAGGAATCATGAGTCCGATAATCACACCGGCCAGGGTGGCATGTACACCCGATTTCAATACAGCCACCCAGAGAATCACACCGACCATCACATAGGCTGAGACCCGGGAGACATGCAGCATATTCAGGACAAAGAGGACGACGATTGACACCAGGGCGATAATCAGACTGGCAAACGAGAGGTCTGCAGTGTAAAAAATAGCGATGATGATAATTGCACCCAGATCATCAAAAATCGCCAGCGCCATTAAAAAGACCCGAAGTGAAACAGGTACACGTTTCCCCAATAGAGATATGACTCCAAGTGCGAAGGCTATATCCGTGGCGGCGGGAATTGCCCAGCCATTCAATGCTACCGGATCACTTTGATTCAGCCAGTAGTAGATGGCAGCCGGGACCAGCATGCCGCCGATAGCACCCAATCCGGGTAGAATGATCTGATCGAGACGGGAAAGTTCACCTTCAAGAAACTCGCGCTTCACTTCGAGTCCGATCAACATGAAGAATACGGCCATTAAACCGTCGTTGATCCATAACAACAGCGGTTTTGCGAGTTGCAGCTCACCGATACGAATCTCAACCGGTGTATCCAGTAACGCATCATAGAACCAACTCAAAGGCGAGTTCTCGAGTATCATCGCCAAGATGGCGGCAAATATCAGAAGGATTCCGCTGGAGGAATCCTGACGCATGAAATCCTGCAGCCACTTCGATATTTCTGATGAGTACTCTCGCTCTTTTTCCATATACCGTCGCTTCCCCTAGGGCCTGTTAACACTATTCCAATTGGCCCTGTTGTGCCTGAAAAAGCGCCAATCAAGGCGCACCCCAAGGGCACTTCCTTCGGGGCGCAACCCGAAGGGCTGGGGCTATTTTTCCGCCCAGCGGCGTTATCATTCGCTCATGTAGCATAACTACACCTCGCTCATTCTGCCTTGCTGGGCAAAAAAATAGTCCCAGCAGGGCCGATTGGATTAGTGTTAACAGGCCCTAGGATGTAGATTCTTGCAAAATCCTGAATTCAGCTTGTGAAAAACAAGGTTATCAAATAAACAGACAATATATCTCTCACGATTAAATGCTCAGCCGCATGACGCCATACCATGTCAACATCCGCTGATTCATCCATTTATACTATCACTACTCCAGCATAAAATGATCTACAGCTCATAGGTGTTTATGTCGCATTAGTAGCGATATTTATTCAATAACAACGAATGGTGCCTACCGCTAAATCAAGTACACTTCAAAAAATCTCTATCGAGCAAAAAAAAGGGGTGCCTGGCGGCACCCCTAAAAAACCGGTAGAGACTACCGGCGGAGGATCATACTGTTGCGACGGTCAGGAACGCTCATCCAGCCACTTACCGATTGCCGGCGGCACCTGCTTTTGCGCCTTTCCGCTGACATAGATACCGATGTGTCCACCCGGGAAGGAGAGCTCGGTGTAGTCCTTGCTGCCGGTCAGGTTGCGCAGTGCACGAGAGGAATCGGGCGGCACCAGGTGGTCCTGTTCGGCATAGATATTAAGTACGGGACAGGTAACGTTCCTCAAATCTACCGGGCGATCACCTATCGTCACACCGCCCTCCAGAAAACCGTTTTTCTGATAAAAATCCTTCACGAATTGCCTGAAAGTCTCACCCGCCTGATCCGGGCTGTCGAAGATCCATTTTTCCATGCGCAGGAAGTTTTTCAGTTTATCCTCATCCTCCAACACATCCACCATACTCAGATATTTCTGGCCGGTGAGGCTGAAAGGCTTGAGTGAGAGAAAAGTCCAGTTCAGGAGTTCACCCGGCACATTGCCCAGGGTGTCGATCAACAGATCCACATCCATTTGCTGAACCCACGCGGAGAGCATATTGTCAGGGGTCTGAAAATCGACCGGCGTGACCATGGTAATCAGATTTTTGACTTTGTCGGGATGCAGTGAGGTGTAACAGAGGCTGAAAGCACCACCCTGACAGATCCCCAGAATATTGATCTTATCGAGTTTATGGCGCTTACGGATCACATCCACACAACGGTTCAGATAGCCGTTGATATAGTCATCCATGGTCATTGCACGATCCGCTTCATCGGGATATCCCCAATCTATCAGGTAGACATCCTGTCCCGCGGCAAGGAGATTACGCACGGTCGAACGATTCTCCTGAATATCCGTCATATAGGGGCGGTTTACCAATGCATAGACAATCAATGTCGGTACGGAGCTCTGTACTACATCGGCAGGTGACTCATAGCGATAGAGCCGTAATTTATCTTCCCGATAGACCTCTACTTTGGGTGTGACACCGGTATCGATCTTCTCGGCATTCAAAAGATTTTCGACCCCTTTACCCAGCTTGCGGCTGTAGTCATACATCTCTTCGGCCAACTGATCGGGGCGTATGTTAAATGGTTGCACGTCTATTCTCCTCAAGTCCTAGATCTGCTCGCTACAGCATTTCAGCAAACAGGCCATTTGTTCATTTCACACGGGTGAATCCACTAACGCATGTCACTGCAGTCAGCCTAGTTCTTCTTGGCAGCCGCCTTCTTTTTCGCAACAGCCTTTTTCTTCGGCGTGGAGCTCCGCTTGGTCGGTGCAGTTTGTTGCTTGTTGGTGGCAAGACTACGCAGTTCGATCATCTGCTCTTTCAACAGTTCGATCTCGGCATGCATTGCCTTACTTTCACGGCGTGATTCCTGGAGTCTGTCCTGCAGGGTTCGCAGCTCTCTGCGGGTTGGCATATTCATGCCACCCAGTGCCTCATCCACCAGCTGTCCAAGCTTATGCTTCAGCGCCATCAGGCTGTTGACCAGGCGACCGTGAATTTTGGCGTACTCAGGCGTCATCACCTGTTCACCATAGACCTCCTCACTGCTTCCAACCCAGAGATCATAGAGTCCACGCGCGCTATCCACCTGATTGCCTTCATCAATCAACGCATCGATCTTCTCTTTCAATCGATTCGCCGAAAGCATGCCCAGGTTGGAAAAGAATCCCATGTACTCACCCAGGCAACGCTGGTATTCAACCACTCGCTGCGTCAGTTGCTTATACTGTCTCTCCTCTTCACGGGTGTAGCCGAGACCGGGAGCGCTGAGAAAGCGGTCCAGATCACCCGTATGAGGCATATTGCGCAGTAGGTCACCAGGCATCAGCGACAGTGAGGAGATCATGCGCTGCCAGTTGTCCATCGGCATTTCCCAGAACGCCATCATCTTATGTAACGCGTCATCACCCGCAGACTCGGTATTCCCGAAAATGCCCTCCATGTTTCCGCTGAACAGCTTCTGCAGGTCGGCGACCGTACGATTGGCCGTATCCATCCAGTCATTACTATGACCGGCATTCTTGTAATAGCCCTCTGCCATTCGGAAATAACTTTGGGTCTGTTCCATCATCTTGTTCATGAAATCACGGGTCATATCATTGGCCCCGGGTGACAGGCCCTGCCACCAATGCTCCATGGCACTCTCCAGGGGCGATTTTACCGGCTGCTTCATGCCCATTGCCTGACGGCTCATATCGGTCCAGGTTTCCCAGTATTTCTGCTGGGTCTTCATCCAGTCCTCGTTCCAGAATGCAGATTCACTCATGGTCTAGTCCCGTGTTTGCGACGCAGTGTCGATTAATATCATTGATTGAATGTGTCGAAGTAAGGCCCGGTTGAGTCCAGATAGCCAAACGGCCATCCCAGACATAACAAAACCTAAACTCGACACTCATGCCTAAATAAGCTAGCAATAAAATTTGTGCGCTGCAACATTTTTTGCTACAACTTAGGCGGCATTCAGCATTCAGATACCCAGAAAGCTGATGTGAAACGCCATTCGGTGTCCGTTTTGAGCCTTATGACGGGCCATTCAATAAACATAAAACATGAGGATTACCCAACGTGAGTGAGAATATCGTCATCGTCGGCGCAGCCCGAAGCGCCATCGGTTCGTTTGGTGGCAGCCTGGCCGGTATACCTGGCCATCAGCTGGGAGCATCTATTATCAAGGGACTGCTTGAGCGTACCGGTGTCGGGCCGGAACAGGTGGATGAAGTGATTCTTGGCCAGGTCCTGACCGCAGGAACCGGACAGAATCCCGCCCGTCAGGCAGCTATCGCGGCCGGATTGCCCGTTGAAACATCAGCCCTGACCATCAACAAAGTCTGTGGCAGCGGCCTAAAAGCTGTACATTTAGCTATGCAGGCCGTGGCTTGCGGTGATGCCGACATCGTCATTGCCGGAGGTCAGGAAAACATGAGCATGGCGCCCCATCTACTCCCCAATTCACGCAATGGCAGTAAAATGGGCGATTGGAAAATGATCGACAGCATGATCGTCGATGGCCTTTGGGACGCATTCAACAACTATCACATGGGCACCACAGCCGAGAATATTGCAGGTAAATTCAATCTCAGCCGTGAAGATCAAGATGCCTTTGCCGCTGCATCGCAACAGAAGGCGGAGGCGGCACTGAATGAGCGTGTATTCGCTGATGAGATCATTCCTATCGAAATCCCACAACGCCGAGGAGATCCCATCGTCTTCGATCGTGATGAGTTTCCGCGTCCGGGCACTACGGCCGAGTCTCTCGGCAAACTGCGCCCTGCCTTTTCTAAGGAAGGCAGCGTCACTGCAGGTAACGCCTCCGGAATCAACGATGGGGCTGCTGCTGTCATGGTGATGAGCGAGACCAAGGCAAAAGCGCTGGGGCTCACACCAATGGTACGGGTCGTCGCCTTTGCATCGGCCGGTGTCGATCCCTCAATCATGGGCACCGGTCCCATTCCCGCCTCTACCAAGTGTCTGGACAAGGCGGGGTGGAAGGTCGATGACCTCGACAGGATCGAGGCAAACGAAGCCTTTGCGGCCCAGGCCATGTGTGTAAATCAGGAGATGGGCTGGGATAGCTCGAAAGTGAATGTCCACGGTGGCGCCATTGCCTTGGGACACCCGATTGGGGCATCCGGCTGCCGTGTGTTGGTCACCCTGTTGCATGAGATGAAGCGCAGCGACTCCCAAAAAGGCCTCGCAACCTTGTGTATCGGGGGTGGCCAAGGTGTCGCCATGGCGGTCGAAAAAGTCTGAATCAAGCCTGAAAATGCGGGTTATTGCTGAAAAAAGCGGTTTTTAATCTGCAAATGGGTTGGGTATGGCAGGAACCATATCCAACCCATATTCAGTTCCGGCACACCAGTCCCGAGAGCCTGAATAAGTGGTTTTACCGCTGATTTCCACACTTTCAGTGCCTCATTTAATATTCTCGGTGCCTTGTTTGAGGTAAACTGGTCGCCAACGATATCCAGGAACAGTTGCAGGGTCATGTCTGAGCGCATCATAAAGAAATATCCCAACCGTCGGTTGTACGATACTGAACAAAGCAAATACATCACATTGACGCAGCTCCGCCAACTGATCATCAGCGGTGAATCGATCAAAGTCGTGGATTCCACCTCCGAGGAGGACATAACACGCAATATCCTGCTACAGATAATCCTGGAGACGGAATCTGGCGGTCAGCCCCTATTCACCGCCAACATGCTTTCCCAGATCATCCGTTTCTATGGCGGCACCCTGCAAGGGATTTTCGGCAACTATTTGGAGCAGAGCCTTGGGCTCTTTACAGCGCAGCAGGAGCAGCTAAAAAATAATCTGGGCGAAGACCCGTTTACTGCGATGACAAATCTGGCCCAGAGCAATATGAAAATGTGGACCGATTTGCAGAAAGATTTTTTGACAGCCGCAGGTTTTCCCAACACAAAAAAAGAAGATTCCTAGTATCCCCCCCTTAAATTACACCATAACTTCTTGATATTAATAGTATTAGTCAAGATCCTCATAGGCATACCCAAGAAATCGCATGAAAAACAGAAAATTTGTGCGGTGCACAAATTTCTCTTGACAGCCGCTTTCCAGTGGACTATGCTGCACTGCAACAATGCTGCAATGCACAACCAACAGGAGCATATATCATGGCTAAAGCGAAAGAGAACATCGAGATGATGAGTGATTTAAACACAGCCGGTTACGAGAGTTTCCGTCAGCTGAGCGACATCAGCCTGAAGGCTTGGAATCAGGTTATGGAAGCTCAGATGAACACCCTGAATACCCTCATGAACACCAGCATGGAACAACTGAAGCTTGTTTCCGAAGCCAAAGACTACCAAGAGGTCGTCCGTGGTCAGATGGATCTTTCCCGTAAACTGGGTGAAGACCTGATGAGCAAGACCCGCGAGGCTGTCGAGCTGAGCCAGAAGACCGGCGAAGAGGTCCGCGGCTGGTATGAGAGCAACCTGGCAACCGCAAACGAAAAGATCAGCAAAGTCGCTGAGAAGGCCGCTTAATCGCGCCATTGCTTGATTGACCTATCGATAACCGGCGGCCCTGCCGCCGGTTTTTCATTAACCTGAATCTGTAGCTTGATCGGTGATGAAGCATGCAGGCACCTGATTCGACTACAGGGATAATGTTGCAGGAAGAACGGCTTAATCAGATTGAATTGGGATTTTTTTGCCAGAGCGGTCAATTAGTTGAATAACGCTAACTGGTCACTCTAGAGATTTAGGCTACCAGACATTGAGGAAGTATAAGAATGAGCTGTAAAGATAAACTCGCTGTAGTCACTGGTGGTATGGGCGGTATCGGTACCGCAATCTGTTTACGTCTCGCCCGGGAAGGGGCAAAAGTCGTCGCCACCTGCCATCCATCGGAAGTGGACCAGGTGGATAGCTGGGTAGAGAAACAGAAGGATCAGGGTGCGGAAGTTGATGTTATTGCTGGAGATGTTTCCACCTCTGAGGGTGGGTCCGCTTTGATGAGTGAGATTGTCGAAAAATACGGTTCGGTGGATATCCTGGTCAACTGTGCCGGTATCACCCGGGATTCGACCATGAAAAAGATGACCTCTGAGCAGTGGGATGCAGTCATCGATACCAATTTGAGCAGTGCCTTCTATGTTACCAGTCCAGTCTGGAACGGCATGATCGAACGTGGATTCGGCCGGGTCATCAATATCTCTTCTGTGAACGGTCAGAGGGGACAATTCGGTCAAGCCAACTACTCTGCAGCCAAGGCGGGTATGCATGGTTTTACCATGGCACTGGCCTACGAAGGTGCAGCAAAGGGTGTGACGATCAATACAATTTCACCCGGCTATATCGAAACCGCGATGACCGCAGCAATGCGGGATGACGTTCGCGACGCCATAATCAGTGGTATACCCATGCGGCGCATGGGGCAGCCAGAGGAGATCGCCCATGCCGTGGCCTTCCTCGCAGACGACTCGAGTACCTATATCACCGGCGCCAATCTGCCTGTCAATGGCGGCCTGTTTATCCATTAATCATATCACTTCTCCCTCAAGTGATCTTTCCTACCCGGCATCCCCTGCCGGGTTTTTTTTTTAAAAGCAGGTAACAATTCATCCGACAGTTTGAATCGGAAGCGGTAACCAGCCGGAATATTGAAGAAATCAGGTGGAAGGATTGGTCTCGTCTGAATCGTCAGCCGTTTTTGACGCTCAGCAGTAACGACCGGCACACCAAGTTACTCGCCATGCCATGAGGGAAGTCCGGTTTCAAGTGATCGGATGACATCAAGGTCGGCCAAAGCGTGCTCAAAACCTGATATCGTAGGGATCACTATCAAATGGATCAGGCCATGCAGGATCTTCAGGCCATGTATTCAGCTGTTCTCGTAGTTTCAACATGCCGCTGCTCCGCGATTAACCTCTTACTAAAATACATGCAATATAATTGCCAAAACAGTAATCCTTTGATTTATTGCCTGCTTATACGAGATTGCTGAAGATTTTCTAACTGCTTTGTAAAGAAAATCGACGGTGACGCCATTAAAAAAATCGCAGATTCGTTAATATTCAACAAAATTTCGCTATCTTATTGATTGAAATGCAATCCGATTTTGATCAGGTCTGTCAAACTAACCGACACCTTATGTGAACTACAAAATGTCGGATTTCTGGAATAAAACGAGTGAAGGATCGGTGAGTGACAATGCAAAAGTTCCTGTTTGGATTGGCGATAACCGCACTCTTGTTAGGTCTGCTTTGGCCATGGATCGATAAAATCCCTTTTGGACGATTACCGGGTGATATTGTGGTGGAGCGGGAAAACTTTCGTTTCTACCTCCCCTTAACCAGCATGCTGCTGGTAAGCGCACTGATCACTCTTATTTTATGGCTGATTCGCCGCTAGGGATTTTCACACCCTATTGCCTGTCAACACTAAAATCTCTGATTATTCACAGGCACTGAAGTAGTCAGAGTCATCGACCAGTGCATCACGACATTGCGCGCTTGCATAGGTGAATCCGCCTGGAACACTGTGCATGTCCTGCTGTTCCATTGAGATCAACTGGCTCGCTGCATTGCAAGCCTCTCTTGATGCGCATTGATTATCACTGCCACATACCTTGTCATGCAGTTTTTCACAGGGTGTCTCATGCCCGGATGAACGTCTATCGCAGGCCTGAAAAAAGGTCTCATTTCCCAATGCTTCAAGGCATTGTGTAGAGCTTTCAAGAATAACACCTGACCAACTGCTGCTCAGCTCAGTACGCTCCATCGCAAACAGTTGGCGTGCGGGATCGCATGCGGGACTGGAATCGCACTCATTGTGCATACCGCAAACTTTTTTCACCAACTGCATGCAGGCTGCATTCAGGCGATCTCGCTCCTGTTCCCGCTGAGCATCGATAATGACACGGTCTTTGACGACAACACCATCGCGTACAATGATTACTGCCCCGTTGTCGAGTTTGTGTACTCCATCCCATAGTGGGGTGGTCTCTCCCCCCGCGGTGCGGGACACCTTATTGGTATCCGAATCGATGGAAATATGGCTGCCATCCTGTAGTTGACCTTGCCACGATGAGGTATCGGCAATTACCGCAAGAGGCAATATACAAAAAACTGTGATGATGTGGCGCAACTGCATGCTACTCACCCTTCGCAATTCATCTATTTCAGCATCAGAATATCATAATTTTTCCCTTAAGCTGAGTGGTTCGAACAATCCCCCCATTACCCCCTTCGCCAGGCATGGTATTGCTCCACCCATGACAAAAGCTTTTCCGGCTTATGGGCACGTTTCCAGGCTCCGGCGGCATATTTGTTGGCCTCGAACAGCGTCGGGTAGATATGAATCGTGCCGAGTATCTTGTTCAAGCCAAAGCCGTGTTTCATGGCTGCTGTGAATTCTCCGATCAGTTCACCTGCATTCTCGCCCACGATAGTTGCCCCAAGCACCCGGTCCTTGCCGGGTGGCGTCAGTACCTTCACCATACCGCGGGTCTCACCTTCCGCAATCGCCCGATCCAATTCGGAAAGATCAAATTTCGTTACCTCGTACTCGATACCCTCCTGATTCGCCTCCTGCTCATTGAGCCCCACCCGTGCCACCTCCGGATCGGTAAAGGTCGCAAACGGGATCACCGAGTAGTCCACCTTAAAGCGACGAAATATCCCAAACAGGCTGTTCACTGCCGCGTACCAAGCCTGATGGCCGGCGGTATGGGTGAACTGGTATGGACCCGCCACATCACCACAGGCATAGATAGTTGGAATAGATGTCTGGAGGTACTCATCGGTCTCAATGGTACCGTTCGGGTTGAGTGCCACATTCAACTCCTCGAGGCCGAATCCGCCGGTATTGGGTTTCCGGCCGACGGCAACCAGCACCTGATCGAACGGCACTTTTTTCTGTGTGTCATTGTGTTCACAGATCAATAAGTTTTCACCCTCCTCTTTGACGAATTCCACCGCCTTGTGCCCAACCAGCAGGTTGATGCCCTCCTCCTTGAATTGTTGTGTCACCAGATCCGCCACATCTTCATCCTCTCGTATCATCAACCTGGGCATCATTTCGACAATGGTGACCCTGCTGCCGAA
Source organism: Candidatus Thiodiazotropha endolucinida (assembly GCF_001715975.1). Classification (GTDB taxonomy): domain Bacteria; phylum Pseudomonadota; class Gammaproteobacteria; order Chromatiales; family Chromatiaceae; genus Thiodiazotropha; species Thiodiazotropha endolucinida. The sequence goes on from NZ_MARB01000026.1 coordinate 31,227, forward strand.
CCGGGCAAAGGCCTGAGACAACTCGCATCCTATCGGACCGCCCCCCAATACCAGCAGTCTTTCGGGCAGTTCGCGCATTTTCCAAAGATTGTCCGAGGTAAGGTAATCGAATTGATCAATACCGCTTATCGGTGGCACGAAGGGGCCGGCACCAGTGGCAACGATGATATGAGGGGTTCGAATTTCTATACCGTTGACCTCCACGCTGTAGGGTGATGTGATACGCGCCTCACCCTCGATGACCTCCACACCGAGCCCCGTATAGCGTTCCACGGAGTCGTGAGGCTCAACCTCCTTGACGACTCTTTGCACCCGTTCCATGATGTTGCTGAAGTTGTACTTGACATCGATGGCATCAAAGCCCCACTCCTGAGCCCTGCGACTCTGACTCAGAATGCGCGCGCTACGGATCAGCGCCTTGGAAGGCACGCAACCTGTATTCAGGCAGTCACCCCCCATCTTGTGTTTTTCAATCAGCGTCACCCGCGATTTCACAGCCGCGGCTATATATGCCGAGACCAGTCCCGCGGAACCGCCTCCAATCACCACCAGGTTTTGATCGAATGCCTCCGGGCGTTCCCAATCCTTCAACGCCTTGCGCTGTTTTAACAATGTGACTAACTTTTTTGCCAGTAACGGAAAGAGTCCCAGCAACACAAAGGATCCGATCAAACCCGGTGAGAGAATTCCGGATGCCGAATCGAGAGTAGCGAGCTGTGTACCCGCATTTACATAGACCACTGTTCCAGCCAACATACCGACCTGGCTGACCCAATAGAAAGTCCAGGTGCGAATAGGCGTCAAACCCATCAACAGATTGATCACGAAAAATGGAAAAATCGGTACCAACCTCAGGGTAAAGAGATAGAAGGCGCCATCCTTCCGCATTCCCTCATTGATCGCCTTTAAACGGTCACCATAACGATCCTGCACCGTATCCTTAAGCAGAAAACGGGCAATCAGAAAGGCAAGCGTGGCACCGATAGTGGAGGCAAATGAAACCAGTACCAAGCCCCACAACAAGCCGAAAACCGCACCTATTGCCAAAGTCATGACAGCCGCACCGGGAAGTGACAGCGCAGTGACAGCCACATAAACGATAAAGAAAACCACTGTGGCCAGTAATGGGTTTGAATCCTTCCACGAGATGATTCCATCTCGTTGGGATTTCAGATAGTCGAGCGTCAGGACCTTGTCCAGATCAAACAGAAAAAAGGCGAACACCAGCAGTGCCACTAAGAGCAGGACGATCAGTTTACGGGGATCCATGGGCTTGTACCTTACTAAACAATATGCATTTTTTTTGATCTACGCTCTATCCTAGCAGATGGATTCAAAAGGGTTTGTATAGGATTTCAACAAATCTACAGCGAGTGACTACGAAAAATCGCGTATCCCAAAGTGGAGGGCAGACCAGCCTCAAATGCGGTGGGAAAGTGATTTGGTCGAAATCCGAAACTTACAATGCCGGGAAATGGATAGATGGATCAAGGAAGTTCTGAGCAAATCTGATCGAGTCAGAATGTGAACGGATATTCCTTGATCAAGGCGTCAATTGCATATCAAAGTCGGCCAATTACCAAGACTGATAAAAATAGAGGTGGCTTTTATTCAGCTGCAAGGCAACCGTCCATGGCTTATTCAGAGCTTCTTTGATTATTATTATTGTAGTGAAACCGGTTGTTCCAGGACCGACTTCAATGGAGCCACTTCATCCGAAACAGTGCTTTTATTGGCCACATCGCTATAGGCCTGGTGTAGCTTTTCACCATCTTCTACGGTCTCAGGTAGAGTTATGTCGAGATGTGCCTTCAACTTATTGATAGCTACAATCAGGCGATATTGGGAGAATATGTGATCGTACCAGGTCTTGGCTTTTTCTCTCTTTGCCTCATACAACTCATTCTCAGAGTCCAGTAAATCGAGCAATGAGCGCTTACCGAGGTTAAACTGCCTGGCATAGGCATCACGGGTCTTTTCACTGGCAAGTACATGTTCCTGTTGAAACACCAGTTGCTTTTGAGTGACATCATAGGCCGACCACGACAACCTGACGCTTTCCACAACCTGGCGATAGGTGTTGTTGCGAATCTCTTTGGCTTCGTTGACCAAATGGGCATTTTGCCTGTTACGTGCCCGATCCTTACCACCGGCAAACAAATTGTAACGCATCCGAGGCATTGCCGTGAGATCGTCATCACGCCCTTCCACGCCATCCAGATCATCACCGTATCTTGCCCCGAGTTCAAGATCCAGGCGCGGATAGTGAGCACTTTTGGATGCCTTGTATTGAGCCACAGCAGCAGTAACATCAGCGTTCGCTGATTTCAATGTCGGATGATTTTCAAGTGCAAGCTGTATGGCAGCATCCTGAGTTTGCGGCAGAATCTCATTCACCGCATCTATGGGTTCGAGCGCTTTCGGCAACAACCCTACCACACGTAGAAAGTTTGTTTCTGCGTCTTTGAGATTCACTTCGTCAGATAGCATATTTGCCGAGGCAGAAGCACGTCGACCCGTAATCTGTGCCAGGTCTGAAGTTCTGCCAACACCGGAATTGCTTCTCAGTTCCACCTGATCGTAGATTCTTGCATGGGCCTGTAGATTTTCCGATGAAAGCGCCATCAGATCCCGATGCAGAAGGACTTGTATATAGGTATCCACAGCTTTAAGTCCAAGTTTTTCACTGGCGCTCTCAAGCACTCTTCGCTGTGCTTCAACCCTGGCATTCTGACGATCCACCTCACTTTGAGTGGCAAATCCGTCAAACAACATTTGATTCAGCGTCAAACTGGCTTCTTTACGAGTCAGAGAGCGATAGTCATCACCGCTGGCCCGGGTCGTATTATTGTCAGTCCGCTCATACCCCGCTGCTGCATTCAAGTCGATAGACGGCATATAGCCAGATTTTGCCTGATCCAACTCTTCTAGACGGGATAGATGCTGGTTGGATTCCACCAGCACCTCAGGATTGGTTATGATTGCATGCTCCACCGCTGTACGCAGATCCAAAGCATATGCAGGACTAAAAAGAATAAAAAACAGGGCTGTGATACCAGACTTCACGAACAAGTTACCAACCATATGTACGTCAATATTTAAAATCATTTTTCAATTTTTGTGAACCAGTTAGCATTCAATATCGGCATATTAGCAGCTAACTTAAACGCTAGATTAAAGGTATTTCCATTGCGTGAAGCATAGTGGCGGCTGCGCTATCTTCCATCTTCAACAATCAATCCCTTTCGACTGTCAAATACCAAACCTTGTTTGCGCAAATCAGCATAACATGAAACATTTTTTATTTAAATACAATTAGTTACAATAATTTTGCAATCTACATACACGAATACCAATGATCAAGCTGTATGCTGTAAAACTATGTGAATTTTTATTTACACACCCTGCTACCCTCACAGCAAAAAAAGGGCCCGCATGGGGCCCTTAACTGTATAAATTCGATTCAGCTGTGACGGGTTAAAGAATCGTCACATTCACCTGGTCTTCTATCAACAGGGTCACGCTATCATCCGTATTGAGATATTCGATAAAGGTATGACCATTTTGGGTGACTGAATTACCCGATTCATGCCAATCGTTCGTCAGTTCCACACTGTCAGAGGTGTCACCCAGAACCTCCAGCAAATTATCATTGTCAGTCATAGTCAACACATCAGTGACACTCAGATTCAAGATGTCGTGATTGCCTACTGTGAGATCTATCCTCTCAATGTTTCTGATATTGGATATGCTACTGAAGTCAAGGTCATCGTTATCAGGTGCAATGAGTGTGTCGAAACCGGCATTCCCGGTGATTAGACTATCAGCAGAATCGAAGATCAGCGTATCATTTCCGCCGCCGCCGCGTAATTGGTCACTCCCTGACCCACCATCAAGAACATCATCGCCGCCACGACCTCGCAAGGTATCATTCCCTTCATATCCAGATAGATACTCATCTGCAGCAGTACCTCTCAAGATATCAGCAAGAGCCGATCCATCGATACTCTGGTAACCGCCGATTGTTATGGTCAGTGTCGCACTGGAAATATCACCATCCTCATCCGTAATCGAATAGCTGAAAGTATCAGTAATCGTATCCCCGGGGGCCAAATCATCTTTGGTATCACGGTTCAATTGGAAGGAGTAGGCGCCGCTGGAATCAACTGTCAGATTGCCATATGGGCTTGTTGTATCACCCCAGATCACATTGGATACGGATCCATCACCACCTGTTATGTTTGACACGCTCCCCGTAACCACGGGAAGAGTATCAGTGGAAACGATACTCCCCATGATCTCAAACGGATTCACCGCCTGTTCGTCTGTTCGAATGGTGGATACGATCTGACCATTGGCATCCATGAATCCATCCACTCTGACCTCATACTCCTGACCGCCAATGGAAAACGTCACCGCTTGAGCGGGCAACGTTATGATATCTCTTGGATCAGCACCGTTATTTGGTGTCTCATTATGATCCATCAAGACATCGAACTGTACTGTGGTTGGGATATCATTGACCACCACATCCATTTCAATGGTAAGAGTGACCTGATCCAGTGTGGATGAGTTGCTATATATAGGCCAGTTATTGTGCGAAAAATCCGCTAGCTTGAACGATTCCCCAATCAGCACACTTTCGCCACCCCCAGTAAATACTGGGTTGTCTACCAAACTATATCCTGATTGAGATCCACCACTTGGGACACTGCCCCATAACAGATTATCAATAAATCCGTCTGTATCCGTATCTTGCTGGGTCACATCTCCCGTGCCATTGATGAACACAGGATTGGTCCAACCAGCGGCGAGATTTTGTATTCCCAGTGAGTCAACTCCGATATATATATTGGCGGAAATATTACCTGCTTTTGGAGCATCATCTTCAAGCTGAATAGTAAGCGGTGCAGACACACTATCCGTACCATCATCTACAGTAACATCCACATCGAAAGAAATAACATCTTCCTGGCCGACAACCGGGTGATCCACCCTATCCGATAATGTAACAGTATAATTTCCAGCCTGATCTATGGATATGCGTAGAACTTCTGAACCTCCCGCAGAACCTATGAGCAAATCAGTCCCATCACCCGTCCAGGTTATGGGCTGACCATAAGATGTCATAGCGACTCCAGGCTCTGTCAATGACACGGTCAAGGTATCTCCTTCAGGATCACTTACAGACATACTACCGCTGTCAGTTACACTATCAGTTGTATCAGTTGGTGTGCCTGTGTTATCAGGCATTCCGTTAACCAAACCCTCTTCAGAAACCGCAGCTGTTGTAGGAGTTATTTCAGGTAGATCATTAACCTCTTTAACAGTGACCGTCACCGTGGCAGTATCAGTGCCACCGTTACCATCGTCGATGGTATAGGTGAAGGTGTCGGTGCCGTTGAAGTCTGGGTCCGGCGTGTATACTGGGTTACCTGATACCGGGTCGATTGCAACCGAGCCATTGGCACCTTGAGTGACCGCTGTCACGGTCAGCGTATCGCCATCCGGATCGCTGTCGTTCGGTAAAACATCGACAGTGACAGAAACATCCTCATCCGTATCAATAGCGTCATCCACAGCCACAGGGGCATCATTGACTGCACCCACGGTCACAGTGACGGTCGCGGTATCGGTGCCACCATTGCCATCGTCGATGGTGTAGGTGAAGGTATCGGTCCCATTGAAGTCTGGGTCAGGTGTGTAAACAGGGTTACCTGAAACAGGATCGATGGCAACCGAGCCATTGGTACCTTGAGTGACCGCAGTCACGGTCAGTGTATCGCCATCTGGATCACTGTCGTTCGGCAACACGTCAACGGTGACCGGGGTATCTTCGTTAGTGCCTACCGCATCATCAGTGGCGATCGGTGCATCATTCACCGCACCCACAGTGACTGTCACGGTCGCGGTATCGGTACCGCCATTACCGTCATCGATGGTATAGGTGAAGGTGTCGGTACCATTGAAATCTGCATCCGGCGTATAGATCGGATTACCACTGACTGGATCAATCATCACCATGCCATTGGTTCCCTGAGTCACAGCGGTGACTGTCAGCACATCACCGTCTGGATCACTGTCGTTCGGCAACACATCCACTGTAACAGGCGTATCTTCGTTAGTGCCGACTGCATCGTCGGTGGCAATCGGTGCATCGTTCACCGCACCCACAGTGACCGTCACCGTGGCGGTATCGGTCCCACCATTCCCGTCGTCGATGGTATAGGTGAAGGTATCGGTGCCATTGAAATCCGCATTCGGAGTATAGACTGGGTTGCCTGAAACAGGATCGATGGATACTGATCCATTTGTACCCTGAGTCACAGCAGTGATCGTCAGAGCATCACCATCCGGGTCGCTGTCATTGGGCAGTACATTGACTGTGACTGGAACATCCTCATCCGTTCCGATGCTGTCATCCACAGCCACAGGGGCGTCATTCACCGCACCCACAGTGACCGTCACGGTCGCAGTATCGGTACCGCCATTGCCATCATCGATGGTATAGGTGAAGGTATCCGTGCCATTAAAGTCTGGGTCAGGTGTGTAAACAGGATTACCTGATACCGGATCGATAGCAACCGACCCATTGGTACCTTGAGTGACCGCAGTCACGGTCAGTGTATCGCCATCTGGATCACTGTCGTTCGGCAACACGTCAACGGTGACCGGGGTATCTTCGTTAGTGCCTACCGCATCATCAGTGGCGATCGGTGCATCATTCACCGCACCCACAGTGACTGTCACGGTCGCGGTATCCGTCCCACCATTGCCGCCGTCGATGGTGTAGGTGAAGGTATCCGTGCCATTGAAATCCGCATTCGGTGTATAGATTGGGTTGCCTGAAACAGGATCGATGGATACCGATCCGTTTGTACCCTGAGTCACAGCGGTGACGGTCAGGGTGTCACCGTCTGGATCACTGTCATTGGGCAGTACGTCAACGGTGACTGGCGTATCTTCGTTGGTACCAACCGTGTCGACGGTAGCAATCGGTGCGTCATTCACGGCACCTACGGTCACAGTAACGGTCGCGGTATCGGTGCCACCATTGCCATCGTCGATGGTATAGGTGAAGGTATCGGTGCCATTGAAATCCGCATTTGGCGTATAGACCGGATTGCCTGAAACAGGATCGATAGCAACCGACCCATTGGTACCTTGAGTGACCGCTGTCACGGTCAGAGCATCACCATCCGGATCACTGTCATTGGGGAGTACGTCAACGGTGACCGGTGTATCTTCGTTCGTACCCACCGCATCATCAGTGGCAATCGGTGCGTCATTCACCGCACCCACGGTCACAGTAACGGTCGCGGTATCGGTCCCACCATTGCCGTCGTCGATGGTATAGGTGAAGGTATCGGTGCCATTGAAATCCGCATTCGGGGTATAGACTGGGTTGCCTGAAACAGGATCGATGGATACCGATCCGTTTGTACCCTGAGTCACAGCGGTGACCGTCAGCAAATCGCCATCCGGATCGCTGTCGTTCGGCAACACATCCACCGTTACAGGCGTGTCTTCGTTCGTACCCACCGCATCATCAGTGGCGATCGGTGCATCATTCACCGCACCCACAGTGACCGTCACCGTGGCTGTATCGGTCCCACCATTGCCATCGTCGATGGTATAGGTGAAGGTGTCGGTACCATTGAAATCTGCATCCGGTGTATAGATCGGATTGCCACTGACTGGGTCAATCGTCACAGTACCATTAGTTCCCTGGGTCACGGCTGTGACGGTCAGGGTGTCACCGTCCGGATCACTGTCATTGGGGAGTACGTCAACGGTGACCGGTGTATCTTCGTTCGTACCAACCGTATCATCGGTAGCAACCGGTGCATCATTGACTGCACCCACGGTCACAGTAACGGTCGCGGTATCGGTGCCACCATTGCCATCGTCGATGGTGTAGGTGAAGGTATCGGTCCCATTAAAGTCTGGGTCAGGTGTGTAAACCGGATTACCTGATACCGGATCGATAGCAACCGACCCATTGGTACCTTGGGTCACAGCAGTCACGGTCAGTGTATCACCATCCGGATCACTGTCATTGGGGAGTACGTCAACGGTGACCGGGGTATCTTCGTTCGTACCAACCGTGTCGTCGGTGGCGATCGGTACATCATTCACCGCACCTACTGTTACGGTCACCGTGGCTGTATCAGTCCCGCCGTTGCCATCATCGATGGTGTAGGTAAAGGTGTCCGTGCCGATATAATTCGTGTTTGGTGTATAAACCGGGTTGCCACTGATTGGATCTATGGTAACTGAGCCATTTGAGCCCTGGGTTATGGCGATAACTGTCAGCGCGTCACCGTCTGGATCACTGTCATTTGGCAGTACATTGACTGTGACTGGAAGATCCTCATCTGTTCCGATGCTGTCATCAACTGCCACTGGTGCATCATTGACTGCACCCACGGTCACAGTGACGGTCGCGGTATCCGTACCACCATTGCCATCATCGATGGTGTAGGTAAAGGTGTCCGTGCCGATGAAATTCGTGTTTGGTGTATAAACCGGGTTGCCACTGATTGGATCTATGGTAACCGAACCATTTGAGCCCTGGGTTATGGCGATAACTGTCAGCGCGTCACCATCTGGATCACTGTCATTTGGCAGTACATTGACAGTGACTGGAACATCCTCATCTGTTCCAATGCTGTCATCCACAGCCACAGGGGCATCATTGACTGCACCCACGGTCACAGTGACGGTCGCGGTATCCGTCCCACCATTACCGTCGTCGATGGTGTAGGTGAAGGTATCCGTACCGTTGAAGTCCGCATTCGGGGTATAGACCGGATTGCCACTGACCGGATCAATGGCAACACTACCGTTGGTACCCTGAGTCACGGTGGTGACAGTGAGGGTATCACCGTCTGGGTCACTGTCATTAGGCAGTACGTCAACGGTGACCGGGGTATCCTCGTTAGTCCCCACGGTGTCGTCGATTGCAACAGGCGCATCGTTTACACCACCTACAGTCACAGTCACCGTTGCTGTATCCGTACCACCATTGCCATCTGTAATTGTATAGGTAAAAGTATCGATTCCTGTAAAAGTCGGTGCTGGAGTATAAATAGGATTACCGGTAACCGGATCAATAGTGACTGATCCGTTAGTCCCTTGGGTGACCGAGGTGATGCTCAGCACATCTCCTTCCGGATCTGAATCATTTGTGAGTACATCAATAGTGATTGGAGTATTCTCATTTGTACTCGCGCTGTCGCCAATGGCAACAGGCCCATCATTTACACCTGCCACCGCAATCATTACTGTGGCTGTATCAAACCCCCCATTTCCGTCACTGACTGTATATGTAAAAGAGTCTGTCCCAGTAAAACCGGCATTGGGTGTATATTGATATGAGCCATTAGAATTTTGGACCAGCGTACCATTGGATGGCTGCGTGTTGCCTGTAACTAAGAGCCGATCTCCCTCTGGATCTGAGTCATTTCCGAGCACAAAAATACCTACCGGGGTATTCTCCTGAGTTGCGACTATGTCATTTTCTGCATCGGGTGGGTCATTAACAGGAATAACGTGGATTATGGAAACTGCGGTATCGCTATTGCCATCACCGTCATTAACTGTAATGTTGATAATACGATCAACTGTTTGTGGATAATCACTGGTATTAACAAAATGAATTGCTTGAAGGGCTTGTTCGTAATCCGCAAGACTTGCTGTGCCCGTTAATGTTACAGAGATATCATCAACTGTTGCTGTAATACCAATCGGCAGACCGCGCACGATCAACTGATCAAATGACTGATGATTGGTTAATATAATGGTTGCACTCTCGATATTTGTATCATCGACATCAGTAATAACGACATCTTCGTCTACAATCGATACTGCCGATCCATCCTCAATAAAGGTTGTTTCATAACCGTTTCCGGGCGCACTGCTGTCATCACTATCCAAATCGATTACCGCAACATCATTAACACCTACGACTTCTATGCGGGCAACTGCAATGTCGCTATCGAGTTCCCCATCATTCACCGTAACTTGTATGAGACGAGTCTCAGGAGATGGATTTTGGCTTGTATTCTCAAAAGTAATAGCTTGTATGGCGCTCTGATAGTCTGCCAAAGAAGCTTCACCACTGATTGTGATGGTATGGCCATCGACCACTGCTGACAGGCCTGCCGGCATATTGCCAAATGCCAGTACATCGCCCGATTGAGGGTTAGTCAATGTTACTGTTGCACTCTGTAATGTCTCATCATCAACATCCGATACTGCAGCATCAAAATCGGCAATTGAGATTGCAGACTCACCTTCGGTGAAGATTGTCAGGTAATCATAACCACTGTCAGTCGAATCATTACTGTCGAGGTCTATAACTGGGGGATCATTGACCGCTTGAACTGTGATAGTTGTGACAGCCGTATTACTGTCAAACTCACCATCATTAACTGTCACTTCTATTATACGAGGTGTTTCATCAGGATTATCTGTAGTATTGATAAACCCGATATCGCGTATCGCCTGGGCATACACCTGCGGTGTAGCAGTGCCACTCAACAAAACAGTGATGACACCGGGCACACTACTGTCCACCTCAACATTCAAACCGGTAATCGCTGATACATCCAACTGATCGCCAAACTGAGCATTCGTCAGTACGATTCTTGCACTTTCCAGTACCGTGCCATCCGGATTGGAGACCTGGATATCCGCATCGGCGATGGGCAAAGGATCGCCATTCTCCGTAAAGTGGCTGAGATAGCCGACACCCACCTGTGAATTGTCGTCACCATCCAGATCAATGGTGGGCAGAAGGTCAATAATCGTTGACGACTCATCGGATTGGGCAAAACTGATTGTCAATCCTGCAGTTTCAAATCCGCTCTCGGGTGTTGTCTGAGCGCCTGTCCGTTCAACAGTGACAAAACTTGAACCTTCGTTGCCTGTTGGAGAATCACCAGGACCGGCAGCCGGCGCCTCTTGAATGGCTGTTGGGTCTTCACCCAACAAGATTGCCTGTTGAATTGCATCGATTGACGCTGCATATTCAGATCCATCCTCGGGAGTGGTTGTCTGGTAGACGTCGGCATCGAGCAGGCCCTGTGAATTACGGCCCAAGGTCAGGTTGCCACCGTCATTGAATACAATCTCGATGCTCCCGAGCTCGCCTGTCGCGATCTGTTCATCGGCAAAGACAAGGTCGCCAACCTGGAGAATTCTGGTAACGCCATCACTGCCGGTTGCCTTCACTTCACCAATTACCTGGCGAACGAAACCAATAACCTGTCCGGTTGTCTGGGTTGCTTGAATAGCCATCTTTGCCTCTACGATTCAGATCAATTTAGTTTGCTACGAGTATCAGGCAGATACACCTGGTCACCCTATCAGGGATAATTTTCGTAAAAAATCATCAGCTCGCCTATTGTACCTTGGTACAATATGTATCTTTTTGAATTAATTGAATATTTTTTGTAATTTATGGAAGCCGCGATCAACTATTGATCAACAGGCCAAGCTGGAGGCGATCTTTAGTCGATGTTTTCCTAAAAATAGAGCTGAGATGGGCTTTGACAGTTCTTTCAGTGATGTCGAGTTTTTTGGCAATCACCTTGTTACTATCTCCGGAACCTACTAGTTGCGCTATCTCACGCTCACGATCAGTTAGCTTTGACAGTGTTGATTCTCTATCCGATTCCCTTGCCTGATCTTCATCCTTGGGCGGACTTACCGAGCTCAACCTGCTCATCAGCTTGAATAACAGGCTTCGCCCCACCCATACTTCTCCCATCCGCACCAATTCAACAGCCTTGACCAGAAGCGCCTTGGAGATATAGCGATTGCAGTACCCTTTAACACCATGTGAGATCAGGTAGAGCCCTTCCTCATCATTTGGTATAGTTGAAAGAATAATAAAGGCGACATCTTTAAATCGCTGGCAGAGCAACTGTGGAATTTCCCGGTAGTCCTTGTTGAACAGTTCCAGATCAACGAGTACCACATCGGTCTGATAAGTTTTCAGGTTGCTGATCAGCATTTCGCGGGATGATACGACTGTTAGTTCCCCTACCTCACTCAGTGATTCATGCCAGCGTTTCGCAATGCCTTCATCCGGGCTGCAAAGCAGGATCTTATTGGTGATGGGAATGACCTTTTGTTGTGAATCGCCGCTCACATCAGCATTGCGATTTTCATTCCCATCTGAACCAATACCTGAAATCTCGTCAGTATTAGGATTGATCGATAACTGCATCACCTTATCGTTCTCTCAGTGCCCTGCCTTTCGCGCGCAATAATGGTTTGAAAAGATATTCGAGAACACTCTTTTTCCCGGTAAGAATATCGACCTCTGCCTGCATTCCGGGGATGATCGGCAATGCCTTCTCCTGGGTACCCAGGTCTGTTTTATCGGTTCTTACCCGTACAAGATAATAACTCTCCTGTTCGTGCTCCTCCTTGATAGTATCGGCACTGATATGCTCAACTTTACCCGTAAGCGCTCCATAGATGGCAAAATCATAGGCTGTCAGTTTTACAGTCGCTTTCTGGCCTGGATGTAAAAATGCAATGTCTTTTGGACCGACCTTGGCCTCAACAAGCAAAGAGTCGTCCAATGGCACAATTTCCATCAATTCCATACCAGGCTGTATGACACCACCCAGAGTGTTGATCATGACCTGTTTGACCGTACCCTTCACAGGTGAACGGACCGCGGTACGGGTTACCCTGTCTTCCAACGCTACGCTGGTCTCCTTAAGCTTGGAGAGTTCCGCAAGTACATCATTCAGTTCAGCATGTGCTTCATTTTTGAAACGAATTAAAATCTCAGAGACCTTCTGTTCTGCCTCTTCCAGGCGGGATTTCATACGAGGAATAGTCAATTTAGCTGTCTCGAGTTCCCCTTCCAGTTCGCTGACCTCCCTTTCAAGCCGCAGGATTTCAACTTCCGAAATGGCACCTGCATCCAGAAGCGGTTTTGACAGGTCCAACTCTCTGGTCACTAATGACAGATTCCGTTTCAATCTTACACTTTTTACCTCAAGTCCTCTTATCTCCTGTTTAATCTGCTCAACCTGCTTGGACAGAATTGAACGATTGGTCTTCAACTCTTTCTGTCGTGAATTGAACAAGCCCTGCTCCTGATCTACCAAAGCTGGATACTTTTCAGCCATACCCGACGGCGCCTCAAATGCCTTACTGTCGGTCTCCGCCTGTAGCCTGGCGGCTTTGGCTTTCAACGCCCAGAACTGTAACTGTGTTTCCCTCAAGGAAGAGGAGAATCGTGTGTCATCTATCTGTAGCAGAACCTGCCCCTGCTCAACAGTATCTCCATCCTGTACGTATAATGCAGAAAGTATTCCCCCCTCTAGATTCTGAATAACCTGTATCTGACTGGAGGGAATTACCTTGCCGGCTCCCCTTGTCACCTCGTCCAACTCGGCCCAGCTGGCCCAAGCGATGGCCAAAATGACTATCAAAAACACCACCCACAAAATAGTCCGCCCACCCCGAGGGGCCTGCACCAGCAGTGCGGCAGTCTTATCATCCATGAAATCGTTGTCGCCATTACCTGGTTTTTCAGACCTAAACGACAAAGGATCTGCCTGTCTTTCGACTTCTATTGTTTGAGACTCAGTATCCATCATTCAATTCAAGTGTCTCGGCATCTGAAATTACGCCATTCATTTAGAAACCTCTGCCGGCTTGGCGGAATTGCCACCCCGGCTCTGTTTCAAGGCCTCAAGCACTTGCGCTTTAGGGCCGTCGGCAATCACCCTGCCCCCATCGATAACGATCAGTCGATCCACCAGTTCGAGCAATGATGAACGATGGGTCACCAGAATCAAGGTCTTATCCTCTGCATATTTGGAAAGTTGACGTTTCAGGATCGCCTCGGTGCTGTTATCCATCGAATTGCTGGGCTCATCCAACATCAGTACAGGAGGATCGAGTAAAAGAGCTCGTGCTATGGCTATGGCCTGACGCTGTCCTCCTGATAGATGTTCGCCCCGCTCTCCCACTTGCATATCAAAACCATGTGGGTGCTGATTGACAAAATCCATCACACCGGCAATTTGTGCCACTTGTAGAATATCGTTGTCATCCGCGTAGGGTGCACCTAGAACAATATTGTCCCTGACACTGCCATAAAAGAGCATGATGTCCTGAGGCACGTAACCGATACTGCGCCGGAGATCTGCAGGATCTACCTGTCTTAGATCAGCCCCATCAATACGCACTGCGCCGGAATCAGGATCGTAAAGCCCCTGCATAAGCTTTTCGATTGTGGTCTTCCCGGAACCCACCTTACCGATAATGGCGACCTTCTCACCGGACGAAATCGACATGGAGACATTTCTCAATGTCGCCTTTTCCTCACCAGGATAGGTGAATGTGACATCATCCAGTTCAATATCACCCTGGAATTGCTCACGGCTGAGAAATGATTTTCCTTCCGGTCGTTCAACAGGCAATTCCATCACACTGTTGAGACTTCCGAGCGCGGTCTTCGCCTGGTAGTAACGCACAGCAAGATTAGCCACCTGTGCCATTGGAGCCATGGCTCGTCCCACCAAAATCACTCCGGCTATCAAGGCCCCCATGCTGAGCTCTCCTTCAGCAATCAGATAGACCCCGAGGACCACTATTCCCACCTGTGACATCTGTTGAAAGAAAGTTGCCACATTGGAAACCGAAGCAGACAGCAAACGTGAACGAACCCCCCACTGTGCGATGTGACCAGTCAGCTGTTCCCACTTTCGCTGCACTTCACTCTCGGCACCAAGATGCTTAATGGTTTCGACTGCGGTCAAGGATTCGATCAATGTCGCTCCCTTTTGTGCCGATGCACGATACGTGGCTTCAACCGATCGCCTGAGTGGAGACTGGATCAGTATCCCATAGAGAATCACGATTGGAATACAGACTACAGGCACATATACCAATGGCCCGCCAATAAACCAAATAACCAGGATAAACAATAAAACAAAGGGCAGATCGACCAGGGTCACAACAGTAGCCGAGGTAATGAAATCCCGGATACTTTCAAATTCACGCAGATTATTGGCGAATGCACCAACAGAAGGTGGACGTGCCGCCATTTTAATACCGAGAACACGTTCGAACAGCATGGAAGAAAGCAAAATATCCGACTTTTTCCCGGCAACGTCAATAAAGTAACCACGGAGACTCCGCATAACTATATCAAAGGAATAGACGATAAAAATACCAATCGCCAACACCCATAGCGTCTCAATTGCATTGTTCGGCACCACTCGGTCATAGACGTTCATGATAAATAGGGGACTTGCCAAGGCGAACAAATTGATAAGTAGTGACGAGACAAGCACGTCTCTGTAGATTCGCCATGATTTTACCAGTGTTCCCCAAAACCAATGGCGGGTGTTTAGTCTCAAAACCTCTGGAGTCCGGTCATCAAAGCGATGTTCCAAGCGGATAAAGATTGCATATCCCGAGTACTGCTGCTCAAGGTCATCGATGGCTATCTGATGTGTACCCTCCCCACTCTCAGGTTGCATTATGGTCAATTGATTGCCATCTGCACTACGCTCCATCAAGACACAACTCTGCCTGTTCTTGAGCAACAATACGGCGGGGAGCACCAGGGAATTGATTTTTTGTATGGAACGCCGAACAATCCTTGCACTGAGTTGAGCACGTTCAGCCGCACGCAGGAAAAGTTCAGGTGTCAGGCGATGATTCTCCAGCGGCAATCCGGCACGCAAGGCATCATGTGAGTGAACACGCCCATAATAGCGGGTTAGAAAAACCAGACAATCCAGTAGCGGATCATCAAATGCAGATCCATCTGTTGGGTGTTTCCACTCCTCTATCACATCCTGTTGCTGTTGTTGTGCTTTAATATCTGACATGGATTGTATCGTGACACTTGCTTTTAAATAGATGACTGCCAGGATCTAAAAAATTAATTGTCGAGGAATCTCTATGTTGTATGCGAAACGTGATAATGATGGCAATATCATCAATCTCTCGGACACCCCTTCTGCTGGCGCCGATGAGGAGGTAAGTGCCACAGATGACGAGGTTATCGGATTTATATTCAACAACAGTTCCACCACTCTTTCGAAAAAGTTACTCTCTGAGACCGATACAGGGATGATCCGCATCGTCGAGGATCTGATCGAGCTGCTTATTCAGAAAAACCTGATTATGTTCACCGATCTGCCTAACGCCGCCCAGCAAAAAATCTTGATGCGAAACCAGATTCGATCAGTATTTCAGCCCGGTGATCCACTTCTCGTCGACGATGACGAACTCCTTTAATTCCTTAGCGTCACATGAAGTAAATTCTTTAAGTTTCTTGGTGTTGCAGAACAGATAGAGGATTACCTGGCATTGACGATTACACCGGCTTGCCTAAAAAGTAGCCCTGCCCACCCACCAGATTGAGTTGCTGCAGAATTTCCCAAGTCTGTTCCGTTTCCACGTTCTCTCCTACCACTTTTATCTCCAGTCCGTGCGCAATATAGACCAATGCCTCAATAAAAAACTGGTTCTCTGCACTTGCCTGAAGTTCCCTGAGATAGCTGCCATCGATCTTCAGAAAATCAACTTTTATTGTCTTTAAATAGCCGAATGCACTATGGCTACGGCCAAAATGGTCAAGGGAAAAGGCCGCTCCATAGCGTTTGATCAATTGAATAAACCGGTTTACGTCATCCAGCTGCGACACAGCGCCATACTCCGGCATCTCAAAGATCAATCGCTGTGAAATCTCCGAATTATCATCCAGCTGCCGTTCAAGCCAGGCAAAAAATGCATTGTTTTTCAAACATATGGGAGAGATATTAATGGCATAATGGGTATTGTCGTCAATCTCTTTCCGTAATCGTTCAAGAATTTTTACGATCACCATCTTGTCGATCTCAGGCGTCAAACCGAGTCTATCTGCATGGGGGATAAACAAACCTGCGGACAAAAGTTGAGCTTCACACCGCTCATTCTCCTCCTTGATTCGCACATAGACCTCATGGTGAAGGATCGTATTATCCCGACAGGCAAACACCGGCTGGAACTGCAGGACAAATTTATCGGATGCCAATGCGCTTTTTATAGTCGTGTGCCAATCGGTCGCCCCCTTGACACTGGAATTATCCAATTCACCGGGCATGTAGAGATGCCATGAATTTGGGCCTTCGCTTTGTGCGGTACGGAGTGACATATCCGCTTGCGAGAACAATTCGGAAAGATTCTGAGAGCCGTTGTATGCGGCCAATCCAATATGCCCCACATCCTGGCTGAGCGCATGGCTGGTATCGGCAAGTCCGGACAGCGCGCTAGACAAAGCCGGGCCCAGTTTGGCTGCCTCGACCACGCCCATATCTTCGAGAAACAGTGCAAAATCTCCGCCGCTCAAGTGTGCCAGATAACTTTTGTTTAGCGACTTGCTTACCGACCGCAGTACCTCCGCGGTCTGTTTCAGCAGTTCATCACCGGCCTGATAACCGTGATTCTCATTTATTTCCTTGAGATTTTTGAGTTCTATCAGTGCCAGTAAACCACTGGAGCACTCCTCTGGCGATGCCAGCAGATTTTTAATGGTGTTGTTGAAAAAACGTTTATTGGTAAGATTGGTAACCGGATTGCGGGATGCCTGGCGGTGCAGGCCCTCGGTCAACCGTTCCAGCCTTTCGATCATCCCCTTGACCTTTGTGGACATCCGATTCATTGCCAGGACGATGCGGCGTAGGTCCAAGGTCCTGGGTAGTGTCTCAATTATTGGAAATTCCCGATTGACGATGGCATTCGCCTGTTGCTCCACCTGCCTCAAAGGCTTGAGCACCAATTGTAAGGAGAGTAAACCCAAAAGCAGGACCACCAAGGCACTGACCAGAAACCACCTGAAGATTTCGACACTAGTCTGCCACAATTGTCGATGGGCAAAACCGGGATGACTCTGCACGACAACTTTTCCGGCCTGTACCCATCCCGACATTACGATAGCCTCACCTATCGGCGTGCTGAGAGGAAATTGTTCAATAAACCACGGAGGCACGCCTTCTAGTGTGACTGCCAGTTTGCGCTCAACCAGTGGCGCCCCTTGCATATCCTGTACTACAACAAGACGGTAATATCCCCGATCGAAGATCGCATCGGTCATGGATGTGACCGTGGCAAGATCCTTTTCAGCCATATGCTTTGAAATCGACAAACCCAGAGATGTTGCCGTGTCCTGTGCGTGGGACTCCAATTGTGATTCAAGATAGGCACGTGTGTTTTGTACACTGATATAGAAGGTACCGACGAAGACCAGTACCAGCAGTACAGTGATCAAAATTATCAATTGTCGCGACAACGTCATGATCTTTTCACCCTATACCCATCGATGATGACAGCATCGATGGTCTATTGGAACCATTAATTCGTAATCAGCCGTGTATGTTGTGTATGTTGCGTATTTTCTTATCAACGCTTCGCCTCCTGCTGCATTCTTTGTTTTAGCTCCTGCCACAGGCTAAGCCGGGTTGAAGAACCAACCTTTTTTCCCCTACCCAGGCTTTTCGCCAGCCATAATCCGTCGGCATTGAAGCTATATACCGGTGTGAGATCGAGGCGGTTGCTGGCTGACAGCAACTGAGGATTGAGATTATCCAACACCTTGGGTATGGAGGAAGGTTGAGGATAGTAGGTCAACACCATGTGGGATTGATTCAACTTGACCGATTTCACATACATAATGCGCAACTTCTCTTCCGCCACACCCATCTCCTTCAAGGTGAAATACTTGGCGATAGAGTAATCCTCACAGTCTCCCCCCTTTCGCACCAGCAGTTCCAATGGGGTTGCCCAATAATCTTCCTTGCCCCACAGATCGGCATCGGACTGGTAGGGGATTTGATTAAAGAAGTCGTTGACACGCTGTAACTTCTCGATTTCATCAAAATGACTGCTTTCCAGCATCAATCGGCGCCAGGATTCGACCCGATCCCCCGCCTGATCACCAAAATTCTGCTTCGCCCAGGAAACGACCTCATCCGTCAGATCGATGCTTTCAGCAAAGGCAATCGCTACTCCCAGCCAGAGTATCGTAGAGATCAGAAAGGCTGGAATCGACCGTTGTCTATGTTCCTTAAAACGTAAATAACCCGTCACCAATACACCTGAATTCCAGCGGTTGGCGGTAGGGTGGCTGTATTCAATCCACTTGACGGCCACCTCATCCCGATAGATCGCGAGATGCAAGACCTGTTAACAGGTCCCGGGGAAGACTAGTGAATGACCGGAATCTATCTGGAAGGCTTGGAGAGGTTCTCTCTGAGCCACGACAGGAATAGCCAAGAGTCTCCTTCGGGTACACTCCAGTACTTCTTTATCTTCCTTAGGATTATGTCGACTGTTTGGCCGATATCTTGACCAGATGGGCCGGAGATTACCCCGGCCCTTAGAATACAAATCTACTGCTGTTGGAGACTGGCATGGGCAGCCGCCAATCTGGCGACCGGCACCCTGGGAGCCGAGCAGGAGACATAATTGAGCCCGGCACGATGGCAGAACGCGATCGAGCTGGGATGACCGCCATGTTCGCCACAAATACCGACGCTTAATTTCGAGTTTTTCTGGCGTCCCCAGTCCACAGCCAGCTGCATGAGTTTGCCGACACCTTTCTCATCCAGCACCTCGAAGGGATTGTCCTTGAGAATGTCGTTCTGGTTATACATCGGCAGAAACTTGTTCTCGGCATCCTCACGGGAGAAAGAGAAGGTTGCCTGAGTCAGATCATTGGTGCCGAAGGAGAAGAACTCCGCCTCCTCCACCAGTGAATCGGCTCGCATGCAGGCCCGCACCACTTCAATCATGGTGCCGAAACGGAAGTTGATCTTCTGCCCATATTTCGCCTCAACATCGACGCGAATCTCATCCACCATCGCCTTGACACGCTTCAACTCCTCGGCGGTACAGACCTGGGGTACCATCATCTGGGGATGCACCTCAAGATCTTTGGCGGCACACTCCGCTGCCGCTTCAAGGATGGCACGGATCTGCATGCTATAGATCTCGGGGAATGTGATGCCGAGACGGACACCGCGATGCCCCAGCATGGGATTGGTCTCAGTCAGTGTCCGCACCTTGCGCAGCATCGTCTCTTTTTTCTCGATCGCCTGCTCCACCAGGCTCTCATCCACCATATGACGCAGTGAATCGGCCTCTTGTCTGGCAAGTTCCGGGTCCTGTAGCAACATCATGCTGCCGGCGAGCACATTCATGCCGCGCACCGAATTACGCAGATGGTGCAATTCGTTCAGATCGCTCAACAGCTGTTGCTCAGTGGGCAAGAACTCATGGATGGGGGGATCGAGAAGCCGGATGGTCACCGGTTTGGGCGACATCACTTCGAGAATCTCCTTGAAGTCGCTGCGTTGCATCGGCAGTAGTTTATCCAGGGCGGCCTGGCGTTGAGCAGGTGTCTCAGCAACGATCATCTCGATCACCACCGGCAGGCGGTCGACCGCATTGAACATCCGTTCTGTTCGACACAGACCGATCCCCATGGCGCCATACTTCAGTGCCCGGCCGGCATCTGTCGCCGTATCCGCATTCGCCATCACACGCAGATAAGCGGCCTCATCGGCCCATCTCAACAGCCGGTTCAGCTCTTCGGTGAAATCGGGCTCGACCATGGGAATCTGTCCCAGAAAGACGTTACCGCTGCTACCGTCGATGGTGATCATGTCGCCCTCGCGGATTACAGTGCCCTTGGCCACGGCCTCACGGCGCTGCACATCGACACTTATTCCCTCTGCACCGGCCACGCAGGGCTTACCCATGCCCCGTGCCACCACTGCCGCATGGGAGGTCTTACCGCCACGACTGGTGAGTATCCCTTCCGAGGCGAAGAAACCGTGTATATCCTCAGGCTTGGTCTCTTCTCGCAGCAGAATCACTTTCTGTCCCTGCTCTTTGCCCATCAACTCCGCCCGGTCAGCGTCGAACACCGCCAATCCGCTGGCTGCACCGGGCGATGCAGGCAGACCCTGAGCCACTGGTTCAGCCTTGTTTTCATTGTTCAACCGGGGATAGAGCATCTGTTCAAGATAGATGGGGTCGATCCGCAGTAACGCCTGCTCCTTGCTGATCAAATCCTCCTCGACCATCTCCACGGAGGTGCGCACCATGGCGGTGGCGTTCATCTTGCCGTTCCTCGTCTGCAGGCAGTACAGGGTGCCGCGTTCGATCGTGAACTCGAAATCCTGCACCTCTTTGTAGTGACTCTCCAGTTTCTGACGCAGCTCCTCGAGCTGTTCCGCCATTTCCGGCATCTCTTCCGCCAGACGGGCAATCGGCTTGGGGGTACGGATACCGGCTACTACATCCTCTCCCTGGGCATTCACCAGATACTCGCCGAATAGCTTGTTCTCACCGGTACCCGGGTTGCGGGTGAAGGCTACCCCGGTGGCTGAATCATTCCCCCTATTGCCAAACACCATGGTACAGACATTTACTGCCGTGCCGTTGGCCATGTCCGGGGTGATATTGAATTGACGCCGGTAATCGACGGCACGCTTGCCCATCCAAGAGCCGAATACTGCCTTGATAGCGATCTCCAGCTGATCATAGGGGTCTTCCGGAAACGGCCGGCCGGTATGCTTTTCGAAGACCTTGAGAAAGCGATCACAGATCTCCTTCAGGTCATCCGCAGAGAGTCCTACGTCCTCGGTGACATGGGCATTTTGTTTAACCGCCTCAAACTCTTCATCAAAGGCCTCATCCGGCACACTCAGTGCAACCTTGCCGAACAGCTGGATGAATCGGCGATAGGCATCATATCCGAAACGTTGATCCCCGGTCTGTTCGATCACACCCTCGAGGGTATTACTGTTGAGCCCCAGATTGAGAATGGTGTCCATCATACCGGGCATGGACATTGCCGAACCGGAACGTACAGAAACCAACAGGGGATTTGCGGCATCACCGAAACCCTTGCCTGTGGCTGCTTCGACCTGCTCCATATGAGTGCGCACACCATTCATCAGATTATCGGGCAGGGTCTTGGATTCATTGGCCAGGTAATCGAGACACGCCTCTGTACTGATTACAAATCCGGGTGGAACATTCAACCCAAACTGTGTCATTTCACAAAGGTTTGCCCCTTTTCCCCCCAACAATTTCTTGTTCTTGCCATCTCCCTCGTGAAATGCATAGACATGTCGTTTTTGACTCATTTTCTTAGATATCCTCTATTTATTATCTGAACTGACCCATACCGAATTCATTCTGAAAAACCCGACTACCTTGTCTGCCGCATGATTAAAGCACCCGATAACTACCCACATTCGCACCAAGCAGTATAATACTCCCTTTTTGTTGCCGAACCATTAACGAGATCCATGGAAAAAACCTACGACCCCCACGCCATTGAGCAACGCTGGTACCAAATCTGGGAAGAACGCGGCTATTTCGCCCCAGGCCAGACCGGCAGTGACAGCTACTGCATCATGATTCCACCACCCAATGTCACCGGCAGCCTGCACATGGGACATGGATTCAACAACACAATCATGGATACGCTGATCCGCTACCACCGTATGAAGGGCGACAAAACCCTGTGGCAGGCGGGCTCCGACCATGCCGGAATCGCCACCCAGATGGTGGTCGAACGCCAGCTGGAGGCGGAGAACAAGAAACGTCACGATCTGGGAAGGGAAAAATTCATCGAACGGATCTGGGAGTGGAAGGGAGAGTCCGGCGGCAATATTTCCCGCCAACTGCGCAGGCTAGGCTCATCGCTGGATTGGCAGCACGAACGCTTTACCATGGATGAGGGACTCTCCGATGCAGTCAGGGAGGTATTTATCCGGCTCTATGAGGAGGGCTTGATCTATCGCGGAAAACGTCTGGTCAACTGGGACCCCAAGTTACACACCGCAGTCTCCGACCTGGAGGTCCTGTCGGAAGAAGAGTATGGCCATATGTGGCATATGCGCTATCCGCTGACCAACGGTCAGGGCAATCTGATCGTCGCTACAACCCGTCCCGAGACCATGCTCGGCGACTGTGCAGTGGCGGTAAACCCCAGTGACGAACGCTATAAACACCTGATCGGTGAACTGCTCGAACTGCCCCTTACCGGACGCCGTATCCCAATCATCGCCGACGAAGAACATGTGGATCCGGAGTTCGGTACGGGCTGCGTCAAAATCACCCCCGCCCACGACTTCAATGACTACGCGGTCTGGCAGCGCCACCGGGATGAGATCACTATCAGTGAACAGATCCACGGCGGTCTGATCAATATCTTCACCGTGGATGCCTCGATACGCGAAAATGGCGAGACTGAAGGCAGTCTGATGCCGGAAAAGTATATCGGCATGGATCGCTATGATGCACGTAAGCAGATCGTTGCCGATCTTGAGGAACAGGGGTTACTGGAGAAGATCGATGATCACAAACTGGTGGTGCCCAGAGGAGACCGCTCCGGAGCAGTCATCGAACCCTTCCTGACGGATCAGTGGTACGTCAAGATCGCCCCCCTGGCCAAGCCCGCCATCGAAGCGGTGGAGAGCGGCAAGATCCGCTTCGTCCCCGATAACTGGAAAAACACCTATTACGAATGGATGCGCAACATCCAGGACTGGTGTATCAGCCGCCAGATCTGGTGGGGGCATCGCATTCCTGCCTGGTATGACGATCAGGGCAATGTTTATGTCGGTCGTTCCGAGGCGGAGGTCCGCGCTCGTCACAATCTTGATGACGACTATCCACTACAACAGGACGAGGATGTCCTAGACACCTGGTTCAGCTCCGCACTCTGGCCCTTCTCCACGCTGGGATGGCCGCAACAGACCGAACGACTCAAAGATTTCTACCCTACCAGCGTCCTGGTCACGGCCTTTGACATCATCTTCTTCTGGGTCGCACGCATGATCATGATGGGCATTAAATTCATGGGAGAGGTCCCCTTCCATGAGGTCTATATCCATGGTCTGATCCGCGATGGTCACGGGGACAAGATGTCAAAATCCAAAGGCAATGTACTCGATCCCATCGATCTTATCGACGGCATCGAACTGGAAAAGCTGGTGGAGAAGCGCACCAGCGGCATGATGCAGCCACAACTTGCTAAAAAGATTGAAAAGCAGACCCGCAAGGAGTTTCCCGACGGCATACCCAGCTTCGGCACAGACGCCCTGCGTTTCACCTTTGCCGCCCTGGCCGCCACAGGTCGCGACATCAAGTTCGACCTGGGACGTATCGAGGGTTACCGCAACTTCTGCAACAAACTGTGGAACGCCACCCGCTATGTGATGATGAATGTGGAAGGGCAGGATTGCGGCGTGCAGGGGATAACAACCGGTCACTCCGAGCCATCCGCCAAACTGGAACGATCGGTTGCCGACCGCTGGATCATGTCGCGCCTGCAAAAAACCAAGCAGACAGTAACGGAAGCCATTGAGGGTTACCGCTTCGACCATGCCGCCCAGGCAATCTACGAGTTCACCTGGAATGAGTATTGCGATTGGTACCTGGAACTGAGTAAACCGGTACTCAATGACGAGAATGCATCTGACGAAGCGAAGCGCGGAACACGACGCACCCTGGTCAGGGTACTGGAGAATCTGTTGCGCCTGACTCATCCGATCATGCCATTCATCACTGAAGAGATCTGGCAGCGTGTTGCCCCCATCGCCGGTGTCATCGGAGAAGAACAGGAGGGGGCCACGATCATGCAACAACCCTTTCCCACACAACGTAAATCCTTGATCGATGATGAAGCGGAGATTGAAATGGCCTGGGTGATGCAGTTCATCCTGGGCATTCGAAAGATCAAAGGTGAACAGAACATCTCGCCGGGAAAACCGGTACCGGTACTCCTGGCCGATGCCAGTGAGCATGACAGTGCCCTGGCAGAGCAACATCGACATTATCTCGACTTCCTTGCCAAAACCGAATCTATCGAAGTACTGGCTGATGACGAACAAGGACCTGAATCGGCCACCGCTTTGGTGGGTGAGATGAAGGTATTGATTCCGCTTGCGGGCTTGATCGACAAGGAAGCTGAAATCAAGCGTCTGGAAAAGGAGACCGGACGACTGCAATCCGATGTGGACCGCATCGAAAAGAAACTGGCCAATGCCAGCTTTGTCGATAAAGCGCCAGAAGCCGTGGTAGAGAAGGAGCGCGAAAAACTGGGGGAGGCCAAAGGTGCCCTCGAAACCCTGTGCGTACAGCTGGAAAAAATCAGAAACCTGTAGCAACTCCCCCCATCCTACTTATGGGGGGTATTGTGAAAGCAAGCCGCAAATGCTCGCGAATATTTTTTCCGCAAATGAACGCAGATTTAATTATTTACTCTGCAGCACTGTACAATTTGGGCCTTACCCTATTGCATTGACTATACCCTCTAATGAAGGAAGGTAGGCAATCAAACCCTCCTAGGTCTTGTTGCCACATTGCCACTTTCCACTTCTCTTCCTATATTCAAAATATTCGCCAAAACCGGATGTTAGCATTTAAGACTACTGAGATGAGGTGGGTTAATGCCGCATTTACAATTTGAAGTAAACAAAATGATTACAGACATAGAGAAGCAGGCAATCGCTTCCCAGGTGTGCTCGCTTTTTGCCGAGGTTATGGATACAGGCACAGATCATATTGCAGTTTCGATTCGTAAGCTCGGTACCCACAATCTTTCAATTGGACGCGTTAAAGAACCGGAAAAAGGCGTTGCTGTCATCAATGCAGATATCAGAGACGGTCGCAATATTGAGCAACGAAGAACCCTGGCGCTAGGCTTTATGGAGATATTGAATAAAACTCTTGATATTCCGAAACAACATACTTACGTCACCTTTACCGAGCATAAAGGAGAGGATTTCCATCTTTTCGAAAAATATCTGGCCAGTTGGCGGCAGGGAGAAGATCCCTTGGCGGAATAGACATATTATCATCTGGATTCATGCCCATCCTCCCATGGCAGAGGATCAAATTATGCAACAACGTAAAGTGACGTTCGATACACACAAGGTCTTGAACCAGCCACCCCCCCTGGAGAAATATAACGCTTACCGATCAGACGCCATATTGCAGCACTATATAAAAACATTTGGTGGGGAATGGGGAGAGGAGAGACTAGAGGCATACGGTCAACTTGTCGGATACGAGCTGCAAGAGGCGGGTTTTGACGCCAATGCCTATAAACCCGAGTTTCATAGTCATGATCGCTTTGGTCATCGCGTCGATTTTATAAAATACCATCCCGCCTATCACCGTTTAATGGCAGCGGCAATCGATGCGGGACACCATAACCTGCCATGGGTTGTGCTAAAAACCGGTGCGCATGTGGTCAGGGCCGGGATCGAATATCTACACACACAAGCGGACCCGGGCAGCGGATGCCCACTCACCATGACCTTCTCCTCCATACTCACCATCAGACATCAACCCGATATCGCACAAGCGTGGATACCGAAAATCACAGCAGCTCTCTATGATCCGAGAAATCTGCCCTATTATGAAAAACAGGGCTTGACCAACGGCATGGCGATGACGGAAAAACAGGGAGGTTCGGATGTCCGCGCCAACACCACCAGGGCCTCCCCCATTGACGCACCCGGTCCGGGTGAAAGCTATGAACTCGTGGGTCACAAGTGGTTCTGCTCAGCACCCATGTCAGACGCCTTTCTCACGCTCGCCAATACGGATAGCGGTCTATCCTGCTTTCTGCTGCCGCGCTGGCGCCCGGACGGAACGAAAAACGCCATCCATATTCAACGTTTGAAAAACAAGATGGGTAATGTATCGAACGCATCAGCAGAAATAGAGTATGGCGGCGCC
Organism: Candidatus Thiodiazotropha endolucinida; assembly: GCF_001715975.1. Classification (GTDB taxonomy): domain Bacteria; phylum Pseudomonadota; class Gammaproteobacteria; order Chromatiales; family Chromatiaceae; genus Thiodiazotropha; species Thiodiazotropha endolucinida. Next base: position 58,026 of record NZ_MARB01000026.1, read on the forward strand.
TTTGCCTGGATGATCGGTGAGGAGGGCCGAGGTGTCAGGACCATTCTGGAAATGGTCGCCATGACACGCTTTGATTGCATGGTCGGATCATCGGCGATCATGGGGCATGCGGCTGCGCAAGCGCTGCATCACACTGGTGCACGCACAGCCTTTGGACGAAATCTGCAAGACCACCCCCTGATGCAAAACGTCCTGGCCGATCTGGCAATTGAAGCGGAGGCCTCACTGGCCATCAGCATGCGGCTGGCCCACGCACTGGACAAAGATAGTGATGATGAACGCCTGCTGTTTCGCATCGGGACTGCTATCGGCAAGTATTGGATATGCAAACGTGCTGCTCAGCATACCTATGAAGCCATGGAATCGGTAGGTGGTGTGGCCGTAGTGGAAGACAATGTTCTCGCTCGTCTCTATAGGGAGTCACCCATTAATGCCATATGGGAGGGTTCGGGAAATATCCAATGTCTGGATGTCGTCCGCGCCCTGGAGAAGAATCCGAACACACTCGATATTTTTCTTATCGAACTCGAGAAAGCAAAAAATCATCTTGATCTCTATGACGAAGCGCTGGGTGAATTCAAACAACAACTGTTGATGAAAAGCCAGAATGAATACGCACTGCGCCAATTTGTCGAAACCATGGCACTGCTCTGGCAGGCTGCTACGCTGATTCAGTTTTCGGATGCAACCATCGCAGAGTCATTTATCCTCAGCCGATTAGCCCATCACCACAGTTATATGTACGGCACGCTACCCGAACATATCCCCTTCAGAACCATCATACAGCGTGCCAAACCCAAGATTTGAGACAGTATAGATATTGATATCCAATGAGTTATGATTTCCTATTTGCGAATATTTGCAATTATTCGCGTTCATTTGTGGCTAAAAATCTGTACCAAAAACGCTGCTTATCATGCTACATGGAGGGATGAAGCCCTAACACGATATCAAAGCGGCCGGCCAGGGCACCCGACTCGATTTCCGGTGCCGGATCGAGCGGTACGGTTACGGAGGCGCGGGATAGTGGATTCCGCACTCTGTTGAGGATGAAATCAGTGTCGTTTCCCGGCTCATTCGCCACATACATCTGAGTGGTGAAACCCTCTATACCGTCACCGATCACACGAAAGTGGATATGCGGTGTCCGACCCGGATAGGAGACGGGACGGATGGTACGAAACCGATAGCCACCGTTACCGTCAACGACAGTACGGCCGAATCCCTGAAAATCCGGATCAGCAACTCCCCCCCGATCACGTGAATGGTGGTAATAACCAAAAGCATCACACTGCCAGATCTCGACTTGGGCATCAGTTAAGGGTTGACCGTCGGAATCAAGCAGGCGGCCGAAAATGTGCGTGACCTGCCCCCTGGCGGGACGGCTCCTGCCCTCGACATCGACCAGATTGTTATCATTGTCCAACAGAATACGGGTAGGGTAGAAAGGTCCGGCTGTCTGATAAGGTGTGGGTATTAGCGCAGCAGCGATAGCCGCACCCGGCAGGACCGATAGTGAAACAAGCGAAATAGTGTCCAGAAGCAGTTCGCGCCGATTGCAGTTGCCATTCAGCTTCATGTTGCCTGTCTCCTGAGATGCAATGAGTCACCCTGAATCAGAAAGACCCTGAGAAAACCTCTAATGCCTTATGATTTCGATTGCTCAACCGGGAAAGAATTCATCACCGATCAAGATCCACTGACTTGTCTACAGAAGAAATACAGCGATTCTGTAGCCTACTAGCACTGCCAAACCCTAGAGAAGCCCATTTAAATTCATGTCTTTCAATAACTTATTTACGGCCTGCCAGCACAATACCAATCAACTCCGTGACGACAGCAGGAGTGAGGCTGTTTTTCACCCGACAGCGTTCTCATTCGCTCATTTAGAATAACCACAGTTGAATCACTCTTCCTTGCCTGACGGAAAAAACACAACACTACCGACTGTATTTGTGTCAACCGACCCCAGCTGCCCCATATGCATACACCAGATTGTGCCGCAAAATGCCAGGGCAGCGATCCGTTGCCGGGTGATGAAGCGATGCCAGCCAGATCCCGGATCTTGACATAGCCATCGAACTCCCTGCATCGGGGTGGAAAAGCGGAACTACTTGCTATATGCGCAAATATACTGATAATGGCGGATTTTTATCTCGGGCGCTGTGCTATAATCCGCCCGGTTTTTTAAAATGATCGAGCATTAGTATGGCGAAAGAAGACTTTATTGAGATGGAAGGCACGGTAATCGAGACGTTGCCGAACACCATGTTCCGCGTGGAACTGGAGAACGGTCACGTAGTGACAGCCCATATCTCAGGCAAGATGCGCAAGCACTACATCCGTATCCTCACCGGAGACAAGGTCACTGTACAGTTGACCCCTTACGACCTGACCAAAGGACGTATCACCTATCGCGCCCGTTGAGAACATTCAGTTATCGTCCAGGGTGGCATCGGGTACCTGCTCCCCGACAATATCAAACTGCAGCTTGTCATCCGCGACATCAACCTTAACCACCCCTCCACCGGCCAGCTTACCAAACAGCAGCTCTTCGGCCAGGGGCTTTTTGATCTCATCCTGAATCAGCCTTGCCATCGGCCGGGCGCCCATCTTCGGATCATAGCCATGTTCTGCCAGCCATACCCTGGCTTCCGGTTCGACCACCAGGTTGACATGTTTCTCCTGTAGCTGCCCTTCCAATTCGAAAATGAATTTATCGACCACCTTAGCGATATGCTCTGGTGAGAGGCCGGCAAACTGAATGATTGCATCAAGACGATTTCTGAACTCGGGCGTGAACATTTTCTTGATCACTTCCATGCCGTCGCTGCTATGATCCTGCTTGGTGAAACCGATCGACGAGCGGCTCATCTCCTGGGCGCCGGCATTGGTGGTCATGATGATCACAACATTGCGGAAGTCCGCCTTGCGGCCATTGTTGTCGGTCAGGGTGCCATGATCCATCACCTGCAGCAGTAAATTGAAGACATCCGGGTGTGCTTTCTCGATCTCATCGAGCAACAACACACAATGAGGATGCTTTGCAATCTCCTCAGTCAGCAATCCCCCCTGGTCAAAACCGACATACCCTGGCGGTGCGCCGATCAACCTGGATACTGTGTGGCGTTCCATATACTCGGACATGTCGAAGCGGATCAGTTCCATACACAAGATCCTCGCCAGCTGACGACTGATCTCTGTCTTGCCGACACCGGTGGGACCGGTGAAGAGAAAGGAGCCGACCGGCCTGCCTTCATTGACCAGTCCGGATCGATTCATGCGTATGGCCGCTGTCAATGCATCGATGGCCGGATCCTGGCCGAATACGACCAGCTTCAGGTCACGTGTAAGGTTGCGCAGGGCCTCGGTATCGGAAGTGGAGACCTTCTTCGGTGGGATCCGCGCAATCTTCGCCACAATAGCCTCGACCTCATCCACGTCGATGACCTTTTTACGCTGTTCCAGCGGTTGCAGTTGCACATTCGCACCCGCCTCATCGATGACATCGATGGCCTTATCGGGCAGATGGCGGTCGTTGATGTATTTGTCGGAGAGTTCTGCGGCGCTGTTCAAGGCATCCTGTGTGTACTCGATATGGTGATGCTCCTCGAATCGGGACTTCAGGCCCTTCAGGATCTCCACCGTCTCTGCCACGGTGGGCTCTTCCACATCGATCTTCTGGAAGCGCCGCGCCAGGGCACGGTCTTTTTCAAAGATTCCCCTGAACTCCTGGTAGGTTGTGGAACCGATACAGCGCAGCTCCCCTGATGCGAGCACAGGCTTGATCAGGTTCGAGGCATCCATAACCCCACCGGATGCAGCCCCTGCTCCGATAATGGTATGTATCTCGTCGATGAACAAAACCACATCCTTTTCCCGTTTCAGCTCGGCAAGAACCGCCTTCAGGCGTTTCTCGAAGTCACCACGGTATTTCGTACCTGCAACCAGCGTCCCAAGATCAAGGGCATAGATAGTGGCATTGGCAAGTACGTTAGGTACCTCTTTGTCAACGATTTTCTTGGCCAATCCCTCTGCAATAGCGGTTTTGCCTACACCGGCCTCTCCCACCAGCAGCGGGTTGTTTTTACGCCGTCGGCAGAGTATCTGAACGGTACGTTCAACCTCTTGCAAACGACCGATCAGGGGATCGATCTTACCCTGTTCCGCCAGTTGATTGAGATTCGTGGCATAGCTCTCCAACGGGCTTGTCTGACCATCCCCTTTGGATTCACTGGATAGTTCGGCCGGCGCCTCATCCTGAATCGTGCCGTCAACCTTGGAGATGCCGTGAGAGATATAGTTGACCACATCCAGCCGACTTACATTTTGCTCGTTCAGAAAAAAGACCGCCTGTGAGTCCTGTTCATTGAATATCGCCACCAGCACATTGGCGCCGGTGACCTCATTTTTACCCGAGGATTGGACATGAAAAACGGCCCTTTGCAGCACCCGTTGAAATCCTAAGGTGGGTTGAATCTCCCTCTCATCCCCATCCGGAATCAGTGGTGTTGTCTCTTCAACAAAGCTGCTGATATTCTTTCGCATGCTCTCGATATCCGCCCCACAGGCGCGCAGTACCGCGACAGCGGTGGGATTGTCCAACAAGGCAAGCAAGAGATGATCCACCGTCATGAACTCATGATGTCGTTCTTTGGCATTCTTGAATGCTTGGTTCAGGGTAAATTCCAACTCTTTATTCAACATCTCAGGAACTCCATATAGCGCCGCTTATGTCTCCTCCATGGTGCACATCAGCGGGTGCTGGTTGCTGCGAGAGTAATCATTGACTTGTGACACCTTTGTCTCAGCCACGTCTTTAGTAAACACGCCACACACACCCACACCGCGGGTATGAACATGAAGCATCACTCGGGTCGCCTTTTCCCTGTCCATGTCAAAAAAGGTTTCCAAAACCAAAACAACAAATTCCATCGGTGTATAGTCATCATTCAGAATAATAACCTTATACAAAGGAGGTTTTTTGACTTTTGGCACTGCCTCCTGTAATGCTAGACCGTCTTCGTGTGATGTTTGTTCTCGATTACTCATAATGGCTGATTCTAGCAGGCCTAAACGGCCTGAAAAGCGGAATTATATTCGGGATATTTATTTAACTCAGAAGGTATGGTGTAAGCAGATTACAAGTTTCCATTTTACCTAAATTGACGACCTGATTTGAATACCAAACCGTCAAATGTCGCTAGGGCCTGTTAACACTAATCCAATGCACCCTGTTGTGCCTGAAAAAGCGCCAATCAAGACGCGAGGAGAGAGGTTTGGTTATTCCAAATGAACGAC
>NZ_MARB01000027.1 GCF_001715975.1 Candidatus Thiodiazotropha endolucinida
GGCGATCGTAATGGGTTCCGGGGGTTCAAACCGGATTCGCAGCGCGATACTGCAAGTGATTATCAATCAGCTCGATTTCCGCATGCCCCTGGAACAGGCCATCTCCTTCCCTCGCATCCATTTCGAAAACGGGCTGCTGAGCCTGGAACCGGGGATCGATGAGTCAATTGCCGCAGCCTTGAAAAATGAATTTCCAAGACAGCAACACTGGCAAAAAAAGAATCTGTTTTTCGGTGGAACCCACTGCGTGGCATTGGATGAAAAGGGGGGCCACATGGGCATAGGCGATGAACGCCGTGGTGGCGTCAGTCTCTCCATATAGCCACTACGGCAGCCACGGTCTGTTAACACTCATTCAATCGGCCCTAGTCAGATCCAAGCAGCTCCTGTTTGAGGGATTTGCTGATTGGAGAATCGCCCAACCATACCATGAGCAATGCCTGATAGAAGTCACCCCCCGGGATAACCCCTTTTTCCACACCCTTGATTGTGACGATAGTACCTTTGCCGGGCATGTAGTCCAGACTGATCAGGTCACCCTTCTGCAAAGTCTGGAACATGGCATTGAATTGATCGAGACGATCACCAACAGCCTGCAACTTCTCAGGACTGAGATTGGCACTGAATCCATCATTCCAGCCCTCAACAAATTTCTCTTTTTCAATCTCAGAGTAGAGAATCTGCATCTGAACACGGGCCGGCCTGTCGACATCGATCACTTCGGCTATGTCACTTGTCGATTGTTGAAGATAGAGCGAGGCCAGATAGATCTTGAAAAATACTTTCTTACGAATACCGGCACCGTTCAAGACCAATGCGGCATTATCCGCCTCTCTGACGATCTGCTCCGGCAGCGATATGCCAGCTATTTCTCTGGCTTGGATTGTCATCATGCAGGTCATTAACAGACAGGTAATTACAATTTGTCGCATCATTTATTCATCCTTTGTTCAAATATCCAATCAGGCTGCCGTTAGCTTCTCTAACCCATCATAGCGGGATGGACTCATACAGCATGACTATCGTTGTTGTGTGGTACGGAAATCGTAAATTTGACATCAGTAACCGCCAACCACATACATTTTGCCTGTATCGACATCAACCGCTGTGGATCACATATATCTCTCGATAAGCGAATCAATCATAGCTTACTATGCAGCCGGGCTGCTAAACATACATTGCTGTTACCTGTCCATTCATGGCGGAATTAACGTCAAATAGGGGAAAATTAACTGAGATCATGAAAAAACTATACAAAAAACTGTATTTTCGTATTTAACTATTTAGAATCTGTGTTATTTTTAACACGCACAACTATTTTCATAAGAAGGAGCAAACCATATGGCCCTCAGAAAAACCACCAAAAAGACTGCAAAGAAAGCAGCAAAGAAAAAAGTAGCTGCAAAGAAAACAGTCGCAGCACCACGCTTGAAGTCAATCGCAACCAAACAGACAAAGACCCAGATCATCGGCGCTATCGCCGAAGACACCGGCCTGTCGAAAAAGGATGTCTCCGCAGTTTTCGGCTCGTTGGATTCGCTGATTACGCGTCATATGCAACGCCGAGGCTCTGGCGAGATAACCATTCCAGACACCGGCATCAAGGTACGCCGGGTTATCAAACCTCGAACCAAGGCGCGTATGGGCCGTAATCCCGCTACCGGCGAAGCCATCAAGATTGCCGCCAAGCCAGCCAAGACCGTCGTCAAGGTGACTGCACTCAAAGCCTTGAAAGATAAGATCGGCTAATGCCTTACCGCTGCCACTACGTCCTGTAGTGGCAGCGGCAACTCACATATTCAGTCTCGCTCACCTAGAGCAAATCATCCATCGAATACTGTTTGAACGGCACTCTTTAATACTACTGGGGTAATATCACCAACTCCCTGCCCTGCTGTCTCAAGCTGAGATGCTTGAGAAAACTCATACCGAGCAACACCTCATCATCCGGCATGCTTGGCAGGATTGTCGCCTTCACATCCCGCATTTCGATCGGTCCCAATTGCAGTTGATCGATCTTCGTCAACCAACTGCGCACAACCCCGTTAGCAGTTCTGCTTTGCGTCGCTATCCCTCGCTGTAACCCCGCCTTGTCCGCCAAAGCGGATGAGACCGCAACATATGTCGCTCCGGTATCAAGCAAAAATGTCACCGCTATACCGTTGATGCGGCCAGGTGCGACATAGTGTCCTGCACGATTTCGCTGCAAGACAACTGCCACTTTCCCACCGTCATAAGTAGTGACCTTGAGATCCCGGTTTGGATTTTTCTGCTTATTGAGCCATTGTGAAAACAACAGGGTCAATAACAACAACAGCAGCAACCAGGCAGCCAGAATCATCCATCGTCCGAATCTCTGGCGTTCACTCATTTGACGTATTACCCCCGGGGCAAGGGGCCACATCATTTTTCAATCCGGCAACCAATTATATTGTGTTGATAAACGGTTAACGACGGTAGCTTCTGCCGCCGCCCTGAGCGCGTGACAGATTGGCGACATGACGCCGATAAAAGGCCAACGCGCTGTTGCCGTTGGCCGACACATCAAATACCTTCCAGCCATCATCACTGCGGTAGAAACGAAAATCCAACGATGCCGGATAACCGCCGGCCTGTAAAATACCAACCCTTACTTTCACCTCATTGTCAGCGACCCGCCGTGGCCGAAAGAAACGTACATCCTGATTATCATAGCTTGAGAGTCTCTTGCTGAGGGTACCGAGCAGCATCTCTTTAATCTTCTGAGCCAACGCCTGTCGCTGCTGATCATTCATATGCCGATTCATGGGACCCGCCGCCCAGGTCGCCATATACGCAAAATCAAAATAGGGTGCAACTTCACGCTCCAGAAATGCCGAAATCTGCTGTGGTTGGGGGCTATCCGATGTACGAAGGAATCTCAGCAGTTTCGTCATCCCTTCGCGCAACAGGGCATCGGGCCCCACCTCCTGGTACACAGGGGCCTGTAGTCGCGATGCCGGGTAGTTGTAACCTGGGGCTGCCTGCACCGATGCGGCAAACAGACTCAATGTGGTAATGGCCATTAATACTCTTTTCATATCTCCTCCGTCAGGGTGATTGGAACGTCTTTGCGTCCTCCAGGTGAGAGTGCCTACTGCTGATCTCAAAATCAAGCATATCAGCAGGTTGATATTTGAATACCTCCGATACAGTATCTATCCGACGCCTTACCATCCCGAGCTTGGCCGCTGTCTACCAGTGGATTCAACCCATTGCCGTGAATACACGCCAGTCACCATAAATCTGAACAACTTGAAAATCATTTAGTACCTGGTGAAATAATGACTGAACTCTATCGATACACAAAGATGACTTCCGCAATGGATCCAACCCGTACGCAATCATCAAGTGGTTATTTTCTTATAGATATCGGAAACCTTCAGAGGTAGTTTTTCGATCTCGTTGACAACGGTATAGTTCGCCGCACCGTACATATGAGGCAGATAGTCCTGCCCCTCTTCATCGATAGTAATGCAAAAGGCGTGAATACCTTGGCGTCTCGCCTCGAAAAGGGCCTGCCGGGTATCCTCAATACCGTATTGGCTGCGGTATTCGTCATTGTAGTCATCCGGTTTGCCATCTGACAACGTGATCAGCAATTTGGTTCTTGCTTCCACTTCATTGAGACGATGACTCAAATGGCGGATCGCGGCGCCCATACGGGTATAGTCTCCGGCACGCATAGCGCTGATTCTTGCCTTTACCCCATCATCATAGGGCTGATCAAAGCTTTTTACGGGAAACACTTCACAACGCTTGCGGCTCATCCCGGTAAAACCATAGATTGCATAGCGATCACCCAACATTTCCAGCGACTCGGCCAGCAGGATCAAGGCCTCTCTTTCTGCTTCGTTGACCCAACCCTGGGTTGAACCGGACATATCCACCATAAACATCACCGCGATATTTCGCTCTTCCCGGTGCATGCGTGTAAAAAGGCGATCCGTCATCTCCAATCCTGTGTGCATATCCGCCCAGGCTTCGACAAAGGCATCGATATCCACGCTATCACCGTATACCTGGCGCTTCAGTAACCTGTCCTCATCACGCAGCGCCTCAAATGTCTTGCGCAGACTCGCTAATAAACGACGATATTTGTACATGACCCCGGCAACAAAATCATCGTACTCCTCCCTGACGGGCATCTCTCTGACGACACACCAGTTCTTGCGATAGTGTTTGCGTCGATAGTCCCACTCCTGATAGAGAAAAGCGCCGTCTTCGTGATAGGTGCCGCTCCACACCTCCTCCGGCTTCAACGTTTCCTCTTCTATGTCTTTCAGATCGTACTCTCCAGGTCCGGCAGGCGTAAGATACTCTTCGGGAATGTCACCCAGGTCCTGAACAATCGATGTCATCAGATCTCTGATCTCTTCAGAGAACGGAACTGACTTGCCATTTACCTGCAATTCAAACTGCATCTCCTCCACAAACGGGGAATCATCCAAGGGTGTCAGAGAAAAACGATCAATCGGTTCCTGATCGTCGCCTGACTGTTGCAGATCATCGGCGATCGCCTTCAAGTCCACGCGCAGTTTGGCCTTTTCCCTTTCTATCCGTCGCAGCATAACCGCCAGCACCAAATCCGGTTTCAATTGACCGTGAAAAAGAGCTATCTTCGGCAACCTGTTGCCGATAACACGTTTGCAAATATCCAGGGAGTCTTGCGCCGTGGCCTGGCGCGTTTGCAGAAAGGCCACCTGTTTTACCCAACCTTCCGGGAGCGGCTCGGGATTCAACTTTTTCGAGAGTTCCTTCATCTCGCGAAAGAGTCCCGGCAGTTCCCGTTCGATACAGGCATTCAGGCGTACGGTTTCAACTGCATGAAAACATCGCAGCGCCCTTTCCGGCGTCGGATGCGCCTCCATATAGGGGATCAAATCGGCACGGAAGGTCCCGAAGCGAACCTGTGCCCAATGATAGGCCACAGCAGCCTTATAGAGTAAAAAATTATCCCTGACGTTCGGCAGATGAGCCATCACAGCGGGAAGGAATATCACCTCACCGTCGGTATAGAGGTAATCGGCCTTTTCAAGTTTCAGCTTTCTGCCGGACAATCCTTGAACGAATGGAAGCAATACACCCGCCTGTTCATCAAACACAGACCCGGCAGCCCGTTCACGCCCCTGCTCAACAAAGACATCCATATCCCTGATCGTCGCCAGCGCGGCATGCAGACCGGAAGTATCGTATAGATCCATCGACTGAACGAGCCAGGCTTCGATCATCGACTCGTCCATCTGTCGAAGCGCCCCGGGCGCCTGTTGTGCAAACTGATAGGCAATCTCGATATGGGTACTGGCGGTGCGTCTTATCCAGTCAAGAATATATGCCTGCTCCTCTGATGGCAGTCCGGCAAGCTCCTCGCTTATTTTCCGGGTATTGCGGAAACTGTATTCAACCTCGAAGTAATCATCGAGTAGTGTCTGAATCTGCATTTGATCGAGTTGCGGTCTCATACCGCCGCGACGCCTTGAGGCCTTGGTGTGCGTCTGATATCACACATCAGATGAGATACAACACTAAAAAAGAGAGGCGCTGAGTTCATTCACCGCCGCCAGCATATCCGAATCATCCGTCAACGCCTGGGCCACACATGCGCGACAGGCCACCACCGGCTTAACCCCACTGGCAATCAGTTTCGCTGCGTGCACCAACAACCTGGTCGAAGCCCCCTCATCCAATCCGCTGCCCTTGAGGTTTCTCGTCATATGGGCAAATTTAACCAGCCTGGCCGCCATCTCTCCATCGACTGCCGCCTCGTTCTGAATGATCTTTTTCTCCAGTTCCGATTCGGGATAGTCAAATTCCAGTGCAACGAAGCGCTGACGCGTACTCTGCTTAAGATCCTTGAGTACACTCTGATAACCTGGATTGAAGGAGATGGCGAGACAAAAATCTGCCGTCGCCTCAAGCAGCTCACCCACCTTCTCCATGGGTAATACGCGTCGATCATCGGCCAGCGGATGTATCACAACCGTCGTATCTTTACGCGCCTCCACCACTTCATCCAAATAACATATGCCCCCGGCACGCACCGCCGCGGCCAGAGGACCGTCCACCCACACGGTTTCGCTATTCTTCACCAGAAATCGGCCCACCAGATCCGAAGCGGTCAAGTCATCATGGCATGAAACAGTGATCAAAGGACGCTTCAGACGCCATGCCATGTGCTCCATGAAACGGGTCTTGCCACAGCCGGTAGGGCCCTTCAATAGGACAGGCAATTGATTCAGATAAGCGGCTTCAAAAACAGCTATCTCGTCATGGACCTGTTCATAATAAGGCTCTTTTTCGAAATAGTACTCTTCTGGTTTCAATGTTTAATTTTCAAGTAATTTGGATAACGGCCGTAAAAGCTAACTGGGCCGGACGATAATCGCAACTTAATAAACCATGGGCTTACAAGGGGCTTTTATCCATCATGTATGCACATCGAGAGTGTTAAGCAGTCAACAAAACAGGAGTTTTGGTTCAATCAAAGCCCAACAATCAGCAAGTTAACCCAACAACTGAGAGGTATACTGATTATACTTTCAAACTGGAACAGTTGTTAAACTTGCACCAAGCCGCATAACGGTAGAGGGTGACGCTGTTGACAATTGCAAACAGGGACCATTGATCGCTTGAATGAGGTCTAATCACTTGTCTGTAATTGTCAAATCTACGAAACATTTCAGGGAATGTTGATGTCAGGACAACTGCGGGCTCTTGTAATTGAAGACTCCGAATATGAACATAATTTGTTGCGTAAAACCCTCCATCGTGGCGGCTTGGATCTATCTACCCTGCGCATAGACTCTCTGGATTCCCTTAAGAATGCCTTGCAATCCGAGGAATGGGATCTGATTCTATCGACGACGGATATCAAGGATTGCCCCCCGGAAGCGAGTCTCGACTATCTACAAGAGCATAACCTTGATATCCCGTTTATCCTGGTATCCGATCATATCGGTGAAGAAAAAGTCGTCACGCTATTGAAGGCGGGTGCGAACGATTTCGTCAATTTCAAGAATCTTACCCGCCTGGTACCTGCAATTGAACGCGAACTCAAAGAGGCTGCGGTACGCCGCGAAGCCGAAGAGACCAAACAGGCACTGCATCGCAGCGAAAACCGCTATCGTCAACTGGTCGATGATTCGCCCACGCCGATTCTGCTGCTGCAAGACGAGAAGATCGTCTTTCTGAACAAGGCCGCGAAACAGACGCTGGCTGTATCCGAGCTGGGACAGTTGATAGACAAATCCGTCAGCGAGCTCTTGCATGACGGCCCTCCCGAGCTGATGGAATCTCAGCTGAAGTTGTTGCGCAATCACAACAGCCGGCCCTACCAGGCTGCATTCAGACGTGCCGACGGTATCATCATTCTCGTTGAGGTCTTTGTCAGTCCGGCAGAGCACGAGGGCGCGCCCGCCACGCAACTTGTCTTTACCGATGTGACCCAGCGTAAGGATTCGGATACAAAGCTGCAACAGGCTGTACAGATCATAGAGCACACAATGGAGGGTGTGCTGACTACCGACAACCAGGGCATGATCGATTCTGTCAACCCGGCCTTCAGCGAGATTACCGGCTATTCCGAGACAGAAATCATCTCGCAACATCCGCGGATATTGATCTCCGACAAGCACTCGCCCGAATTTTTTGATGAGTTGTGGAACGAAGTCATTCAGACGGGATCCTGGCGTGGCGAAATCTGGAATCAGCGTAAGAACGGAGAGATCTATCCGGCCTGGATGACCATCAGTTGCGTACAGGATGAACAGGGGAGCATAGTCCATTACGTCGCTGTCTTCTCCGACATCACCAGTATCAAGCAGACCCAATCCCAGCTTGAACATCTGGCTCATCATGACTCCCTCACCAATCTCCCCAACCGGTTGCTGTTCGAGGACCGTCTGGAACATGCGATTGCCCAGGCGAAACGTCAAAAACGCCAGCTTGCCGTGCTGTTTCTCGATCTCGATCGCTTCAAAAACATCAATGACAGCCTCGGCCATGCGATGGGGGACGAACTCCTGAAAGAGGTTGCCACGCGGCTGCAGAACATATTGCGCGATGACGACACCGCCGCACGCTTGGGGGGTGATGAATTCACTGTCCTGGTGGAAAACGTCGAGGACCCGAGCCAGGCGGCCGTGGTTGCATCCAAGATCCAGGAAAAGTTCAAGGCCCCCTTCAGGATTGCGGGGCGGGAACTCCATGTCACTACCAGCATCGGCATCAGCATCTACCCTGAAGACGGCAAAGATGTGGCGGACCTGACGAAAAATGCTGATGCCGCCATGTATCAGGCCAAAGAACAGGGCCGTAACAGCTACCGCTACTACACATCGGAATTGACGAGGACAGCATTCGAACGGTTGCTGCTCGAGACAGAGCTTCGCAGTGCCCTGCATCAGAATCAGTTGTTGCTCTATTATCAGCCGCAGATATCCTTGCACAACGGTGAGATGACCGGCGCGGAAGCGGTGCTGCGCTGGCACCATCCGCGTCTCGGCATTATCCCGCCAGCACGCTTTATTCCCCTCGCTGAAGAGTCAGGCCTGATCCATGAAATCGGCAACTGGGTACTGAAAGAGGCCTGCGAACAGACACGCTACCTGCATCGACAGGGGCTCTTTCATGGGCGCATGGCCATCAACCTGTCGGTCAGACAGATCATGCAGACCGACCTGATCCTGCGTTTTGAGCAGATCATCGGTGAATCCGGCTGCCCGCCGGACATGCTGCAACTGGAGGTCACTGAGGGCATATGCATGGGACAGATGAAGCACTCGGTCCCGGTGCTTGACGTATTCAAGAAACTCGGGGTCTCCATCGCCATCGACGATTTCGGTACAGGCTACTCCTCCCTTTCATATCTGAAACAGCTGCCGATCGACAAACTCAAGATCGATCGCTCCTTCATCCGCGACATGCCCCATGACAGCGATGCCGTCGCCATCACCCAAGCGATTGTTTCATTAGGCAAGAACCTGGGGTTGAGAATCACCGCTGAGGGTATCGAAACCATGGCGCAACAGTCGCTCCTGCAGAAAATGGGATGCCAGGAGGGGCAGGGGTATCTCTACAGCCCGCCGGTGCCCGCAGAGACCTTCGAGGAGATGCTGCTCGAGGGCAGAAGAACCTTCCACCACCACTTCTCCAACTACGGAAGATAAGACCTGGGGCCTGTTGATACGCATCCAATCGGCCCCGGTATTCATTAGCAAAGACTTATACTCCATAACCCAACTCTATCATCTCATTCAAAAATTCGATGGATTATTCCCAGCTGGGATATAGAAGGCGCGCAAGAAGACGAGTAAGGTATCGAGTCCAGAATCTAGGGCGGCATATTCGACCCTTGATAATGAAATAACCAAGCTGACAAGTCAACAATAACCTGTCAGAGGTTTACTTTTTAAGTGTTATAAAGCCATTCCGCAACGGAGGAAAATCCATGACGGAAGTAATCGCAACCAATGAGACTATTCTCGTGGTCGGTGGCGGCATCAGCGGCATGACCGCTGCTTTGGAGGCCGCTGAGACGGGAAAGCAGGTCGTACTGGTTGAAAAGCGCCCCTATGTCGGCGGTCGCGTCACCCAGCTGTATAAATACTTTCCCAAGCTCTGCTTTCCCACCTGTGGGTTGGAGATCAATCAGCGCCGGGCAAAGATGAACCCGAACCTCAACATCATCACCATGGCCGAGGTTACCGACATCAAGGGTGAGGCGGGCAATTACACCGCCACTGTCAAGATCAGCCCCCGTTACGTGAATGAGAACTGCACCGCCTGCGGTGATTGCGCCAAGGCAGTGGAGACTGAATTCGACGATGAATTCAACTATGAGATGGGCAAGCGCAAAGGCGCCTACCTGCCCCACCGCATGGCGCACCCCCAGCGATATGTGCTCGATCCGGCAATCATCGGCACCGATGATGCGCAGAAGGCAAAGGATGCGTGCAAGGTCAACGCCATCGATCTGGACATGCAGGAAGAGACCATCGAGTTCAAGGCCGGCGCGGTCGTCTGGGCCACCGGTTGGAAACCCTATGACGCCAATAAAATTCAGCCTTACGGCTACGATCGCATCGCCAACGTGATAACCAGCGTCGAGTTCGAGCGCATGGCCGATCCCAACGGCCCCACCGGTGGCAAACTGGTGCGCCCCTCCGACGGCAAAGAGGTAAAATCGGTGGCCTTCATCCAGTGCGCCGGTTCCCGCGACAAGAATCACCTGCTGCACTGCTCGCGCATCTGCTGCATGGCCTCCCTGAAGCAGGCCACCTACCCGGCGGATGAGGTGGATATCTCCATCTACTATATCGACATCCGCGCCATCGACCGTTTTGAGGATTTTTATCAGAAGGTCAAGGCGAAGGAGAACGTCAGCTTCATCAAGTCAAAAGTCGCCTCCATTGTGGAGAACAAGGAGAACGGCAATCCGACCCTGCACGGCGTCGATACCGAGGGTTACAACCGTTACGCCAACGAGCACGACCTGGTGGTCCTGGCTGTCGGCATGGAGCCCAGCGTCGACAAGGCGAGCTTTCCGGTGGAGATCGTCATCAACGAAGAGGGCTTCATCGAGCCCGCGCCCGAGAACGGCGGTGTCTTCGCCGCCGGGTGTTCGTCCGATGCGCTGGATGTCAACCGCGCCGTTCAACACGCCACTGGCGCCGCCCTGCGCGCCATCCAAGTGGTTAATCGCGTAGCAGCGACGGAGGGTTAAGAGAGTGGCTGACGAAAAGAAATTTGCTGGATATGTCTGCACCGGCTGTGGCCTGGGCGAACGCCTGGACGCCGGTCAGCTGGAAACCATCGCCACCCGTGACGGCAAGATGCAGAGCTGCAAACAACACGAGATGCTCTGCTCCGCCGAGGGTGTGCAGATAATCAAAGACGACATCGCCAATGAAGATGTCACTCACGTCATGATCGCCGCTTGTTCCAAGCGCGCCAAGGTTGAGGCCTTCAACTTTACCGACGTGGCCCTGACCCGCGCCAACCTGCGCGAGGGCGTCATCTGGGTTCGTCCCGATACGGACGAGAACAGCGAGACCACCCAGGAGATGGCGGAAGACTACATCCGCATGGCGTGCGCCGAGCTCAAGTCCATGACACAGCCCTCCGCCTCCGGCGAGCAGACCCTCAACAAGAACATTCTGGTTGTGGGCGGCGGCGTCACCGGCATGACAGCGGCTATCGAGGCCGCGGCAGCCGGCTACCCGGTCCACCTGGTGGAGAAGAGTGGTCAGCTGGGTGGCGCACTGGGCGGTTACTACAAGGTCATCCCGACCCGTTCACCCTACGACGCCCCGGCGGAGAATCCTGTACCCGGCATGATCGAGGCGATCGAGGCCGACGACAGGATCACGGTCCACCTCAACAGCACTCTCGCCAAGACCGAAGGCGCACCGGGCCGCTTCAGTGTCGAGGTTGCCACCGAATCCGGCAGCAGCGAGACTCTCTCCATCGGCGCTATCGTCCAGGCCTCCGGCTGGAAGCCCTACGATGCCAGCCAGCTGCCCGAGTTCGCCCATGACAAATCGGCCGACGTGGTCACCAACCACGAGCTGGAAGCCCTGGCGGTCGCAGCCAATGGCGGTCCGATCAAGCGGCCTTCCGACGGCAAAGAGGTGACCTCGGTCTGCTTCATCCAGAACGCAGGCCAGTGTTCGGATAAGGAGGGCCATCTCTCCTATTTCTCCGGTGTCACCGACCTGGTCTCCATCAAGCAGGCGATGTACTTCAAAGAGTTGAACGGGGATTGCGATACCACCATCCTGTTCGACAACCTGCGCACACCTGGCGCCGGCGGCGAGGATTTCTACCGCGCCGGTCAACAGGCGATGGTTACCTTCTCCAAGGGCATCGCATCCGAGGTTGTGCCCGGTGACAGCCTGACCGTCAAATTCGAAGACAAGATCCTCAACGAAGAGACCGAGATGGTCTGTGACCTGGTGGTCCTGGCCACCGGCATGGAGCCAAACTCCGGTCCCGATCCCTATGCCCAGCTGATGGTGGATGAGGCGGAGGATGAAGAGGAGAAGGCGAAGGCCCAGGCGATCCTTGATAATGCGCCGCCCTCGATCCTCAACCTGCAATATCGTCAGGGCACCGACCTGCCGCATCTGAAGAACGGGTTCAACGACTCGCACTTCATCTGTTTCCCCTATGAGACCCGTCGAACCGGCATCTATGCCGCCGGTCCGGTGCGTCGTCCCATGGATGCCCAGCAGGCCCGTGACGATGCCACCGGCGCGGCGCTGAAGGCGATTCAGGCAGCTGAGAACGCCGGACTGGGACGCGCCGCGCACCCCCGCTCCGGCGATCTCTCCTTCCCAAGCTTCCGCAAGGAGGGCTGTACCCAGTGTAAGCGCTGTACCGTCGAGTGCCCCTTCGGCGCCATCAACGAGGACGAGGAAGGCTATCCGATGTACAACGAATCCCGTTGTCGTCGTTGCGGTACCTGCATGGGCGCCTGTCCGGTGCGCGTCATCTCCTTCGAGAACTACTCGGTGGAGACCGTCAACCAGCAGATCAAGAACGTCGAGATCCCCGAAGAGTGGGACGAGAAACCACGCATTCTGGTACTGGCCTGTGAGAACGATGCCTATCCGGCACTCGACCAGGCGGCTCAGGCAGGCGTGGAGATCAATCCCTGGGCGCGAGTCATACCTGTCCGCTGCCTGGGCTCTGTGAGCCTCTCCTGGGTTACCGATGCATTGAACAACGGTTATGACGGCATCGTCATGATGGGCTGTCGTCGCGATGACGACTACCAATGCCACTTTGTACGCGGCTCGGCCATGGCGGCGGAACGCATGAGCAAGGTGGGCGACACCCTCGATACGCTGAATCTTGAACCGGAACGCGTGATCCTGCATGAGGTTGCCATCACCGATGTGGAGCGTGCGCCCCAGTTGATCAACGACATGGCGGAGACCGTGGAGAAGATCGGCCTGAGTCCGTTCAAGTTCTAATCGACGGTGACAAGGGCCTGCCCCGGCAGGCCCTGCGCTGAAAGGACGGCCTGAACAACTTTACTTTTTGTAGGGTGGACTTGGCCAACCACCCTGGACACCCTACAAAGGGGAGTAAAAATGAGTGATTTAAACACCGCAATGATTGAAAAGTACCGCAGCAACTTCCTCAAGGAGGTTGAGGCGAATGTTGAGGAGGGCGAATGGGTCAAGATGTGCATGCAATGCGGCGTGTGCTCCGGCTCTTGTCCCCTGGGTAAGCATTGGGATCATCCGCCGCAGGAGATCTTCATGATGATCCGCGCCAACAAGCGCGAAGAGGTGCTGAGCACCGACTCCATGTGGATGTGTACCTCCTGCTACAACTGCATCGCACGCTGCCCGCGCGGCCTGCCGATCACCCATATCATGCACGGCCTGGCGGTCTACTCGAAGCGTCTCGGCCTGATCCAGAAGAAGCAGCCCACCGCCGAGTTCTCGCAGATCTTCTGGGACAACCTGATGAAGAAGGGTCGCGTCAACGAATTGAAACTCGGTCTCTCCATGTACTTCAAGGACGGTTTCGGCCAGGGCGTCAAGAACGCCATGGCGAATCAGAAACTGGGCCAGAACATGATGAAGGCCAAACGCATGAACGCCATGGAGTTCTTTGGCGGACACAGCGTGAAGGATCTCTCCGGCTTCCAGAACATGGTGAAGAAGGCCCAGGAGATCGAAGAAGGCAATCTGAAAGACGCGAAGTGAGGAACAGACCGACATGGCTAAGATAGAACTTTCATTCTACCCGGGTTGCTCCTCACAGAAGGGAGCCACCTCTTCCAACTATTTAGTCTCCGCGCAGACCATGTGCGAAGAGCTTGACATCCAGCTCAACGAGATCCCCGACTGGAACTGCTGCGGCGCCTCCATCGGCTACGGCGGTGGTGGCGAATTGCCCCGCCTGGCCCTCTCCGCCCGCAACATCGCACTGTCCGAGGAGCACAACTCGGGACAGGAGATCGTCGCCACCTGCGCCGCCTGCTGGCTCTCCACCCGCGAAACCAAAGAGCGACTGCACGAAGACGAACAGATGTTCAAGGACGCCAACGCGGCACTCTCCGAGGCCGGCCTGAAGTACAAGGGCGAGTCCAACGTCCGCCACATGGTGGAAGTGCTGGTCGAGGATATCGGTTTCGACGGCATCAAATCCAAGGTCAAAAAGCCCCTTGAGGGCCTCAAGATCGCCGGTTACGTCGGCTGTCAGACCAACCGCCCCTTCGGCATCGCCGGTGAGTCCTTCGAGAATCCCCAGTACCTGGACAAAATCGTAGAGAGCGTCGGCGCCGAGTCAATTCCCGGCTACGAAAAGAAAGTCCAGTGCTGCGGCGGCGCCCTCGCCTTCTCCGAACCGGAGAAGTCCCAGGAGATGATCAAAGGCATCATCGAGGCGGCCTACGACAACGGTGCCGACATGATCGTCACCCCCTGCCCGCTGTGTCAGGCCAATGTGGAGATCTATCAGGACAATATCAACGAGACCTACGGCACCAAGTTCAACATGCCGGTGGTTTATTACTCCACATTGATGAGTGTCGCCTTCGGGCGCAGCGCTGCGGATGCAGCCCTCAACGGTCAGATCATCCCGGCCAAGCAGCTTGAAGAAATCGCTAATAAATAAGGCGGTATACCTTCAGTATTGAAAGCCCGCTTCGGCGGGCTTTTTTTGCTTTGAGAGGTATTTGGAGTGACTTGCAAACTTTAAACCTCTATTATCGTCGGTATACATTTTGTATAGGTATGAAAATTTTTTTAAGCAATATAAAACAACTATAATCCTGCATTGGGTTCAAATCTCAATATTTAGCAGAACACCTTGAAGAAGCATTGATATATTTAAAGACCTTCTTCACAATCCCGATAAAGTATAAACAGACCTTGATCCTTGTCATAAAACAATTCCGTGCAATCAGTCACAAGATAGAATCAAGTGTTGCGTAAAATCATTTATCCCATAGCCTATACTGACCAATATCGACAATAATCTCGTCCCCCTTTCGCTTACTCGGAATATCGACTTCTTTCAATCTGTCTTCTGCACGTTCAAAACCCTCAGCGAATATGGCAAGCATTTCATTAGTTTCATTTGAGTTAAAGGTTTGGATATCTGCTGTATCGATAACCTTAAGCTGCCGACATCCATTAGAGTTGTTCGCACTGAAGTCAAGAATTTCAAACTTTGCCGTATCTAACTCAGGATCCTGACGCAGCATCTCCCTAACCAGCGTAACAAATAATGACAACTGTTTTTCATCAAGTGGATTTTGCTTCCAGAACATGAACCATGGAAGATAAATCTGCCCACCTATACCGTATATAAAGACAGACTTAAACGGAATTCTTAGATCTCTTCCAATTGGATAAAAGCTGGGGGTTACATCATTCACGAAATCGTATTGTATGTTACTAAAATACCCGTGGAGTAGCGGAACAACCTCCAATAGAATTTTTTGCACTCTCTTACGCTTTTCTTTCTCACGTATTCCCTTGACAATTTGCTCTTCAGACACTTTAAAAAGCAGACTATCTCTAGCCACATCATTCAGCGCGTTATAATTAAATGAAGGAGGGTTCATTACCAATTTGACAAATTCATCCTCTATTTTTTTGGTGAATCGTACCAATTTCTCGCTAAATGTTGTATTGAAGGAACTCTGAGTTTAGCCATGAATTTAACCTATTGTAGTGTATAAAATCTCTCTTCTGCAGTGTAATAATTTAGGATTTCTTGATTATTAATTTGCATTCCCGGATTTACTCTTGAATCATGGTGCCATACTTTATACCATGGACCACCCGGAACATGCGATTGCTCTACTAACTGATTGACACTCAATCTTGAATAAATAGAAACAATATCTTCTAATAAACTCTTTTCAACTTTGTCCATATTGATAATAGCGATAACTTCGTTACCTGTATGTGGATCTAATTTTGTTGCTCGAGCAGTTATTTTTTCATCTCCGAACTCCTTAAAGGACCTATACAAATAAGGCAAAACTGGGCCATATTCCCAAGCCTCAAAATTTTGCTTAATAAGTGGTTTTTTTGCTGCTACTAAAAACCACACATGGCAAAAATATATAATTTTCTGTAGACCTAAATTTGTCAGCGACAACCCATTTTTATCTGCATAATCCAATACGAAATTTGCAACTTCTCGGCCATCATGCATATAACAACTCTCAATTAAGATACGATTTCAAAACTATTCTTTAGTCTATTTAAAGCTGACTTATAGCCAATTACCCCCTCATGCTGAAGCCTACCAACAACAATTCCAGGGTGAATATTAATTCTTTTTGAAAATTCAAGAATTTCAACGTGACTTCTAAGACCCACAAGATCAAACCGATATTCTTCAGGTATAAGAATACTACCTGCCCAATCATTAGCCTCTAACTCTTTCTGATTTTTAGATTTTAAATCAGTATTATCAAGATAGATGTCACTTTTTTCATTTGAGTGAAGCAGGATGTGAGCAACCTCATGGAAAAATGTAAACCAAAACTTGTCGTTAGTCTTACCATAGAGGGACAACTGAATAATAGGACTATGTCCATTTAGCCAACGTGCAACACCACTAACACGTGATTTTGGGATTGGTTTGACAAGTAATAGTTTAACTCCTGCCTCCAAACAAAGTTCATACAATGCGGGGTAAAAGTCATCAGGAGTTTGAACGGTTAACTCCCGTATTCTCTTAATTGCGCTTTCAAATTTTGATCTGTTGTACTTCGGAGCACTAGTTTTCTCCGCTTCTATTTCTCCTAACCTTAACCAAGCTGATATAGCCCCATTATCAGCTTGCTCTTCCTTTGTCTTCCTAAAGGATACAGACATAGAGCCGTAATAATTCCTCCACTCATCTGGTGATGCAACACCAAAGAAACTTAACAGATGCTCTACAAGGATCGGCTTGTTGGAATCAATATTTCTAATGTTTTCAATCGCTCCAATTTTCTTAAGTTCATTCACTGGCACATCATCAAGCCAATCAATCCATCCTTTATAATTCTGTTCTGCTTCTAATCTTGCGACATGTTGTCGATACTTTGATTCTCGATTCATCCAAAATGAAACTGTAGAACCAAGCACTCTTTCAAGCTTTAGTGCAGTATCGTATGTAAGGGTAACTTTACCTTTGATAAGTTGATTTAGGTGTTTTGTGCTAAATCCAAGTCGATTTGCAAGCTCAACCTGATTCCAATCGCGCTCCTCCATCAAATCAAGAATTGTATCACCAGGCGGTGAAACCCAATCGGGGGTAAAATTATATTCTTGACTACTCATGAGGATCTCCAATAAACACTATAAATATACTTTCAACATTCGACCAATCAATGCCGCCATCACCTTTTTTTGGCGGAGGTTTTTTCAATGGCTCAAATAACAACCTATCTCCACCATGTAAATCTAAAGAAAATAAGTGTGCTTTATCCCCAGTATATGGATGAGGCCTTCCAGCTATCAATTCAGAAACATTTGATGCGGCTTCGATATCTGACAGTCTGGTACGCAGCTTTTGGCCACTATTTGGCCCAAGCTTTTTATCAGCTTCCTTGGCAGACAGGCAAAGCTTCTTGAGCTTTCCATTTTTGTAATCGACTTCCAAATCAATAATTCCATATATTTACCTATATGGTAAATTATTATGGCATCATATATTGACTATTTCAAGTGAGTGAAGGTAATTTGCTTGTAACTTTTAACACTCACTACCCATGCATGAAGTAATCATAACCTATTGATTGCAGACATAAATACTAAAATGTGCGGAACAAATGAAAAACTAGTAGAGCTAAACGAGAGGATTAAATGCGAGGAGCTGGACATCCAGCTCAACGAGATCCCCGACTGGAACTGCTGCGGCGGTGCCCTCGCCTTCTCCGAACCGGAGAAGTCCCAGGAGATGATCAAAGGCATCATCGAGGCGGCCTACGACAACGGTGCCGACATGATCGTCACCCCCTGCCCGCTGTGTCAGGCCAATGTGGAGATCTATCAGGACAATATCAACGAGACCTACGGCACCAAGTTCAACATGCCGGTGGTTTATTACTCCACATTGATGAGTGTCGCCTTCGGGCGCAGCGCTGCGGATGCAGCCCTCAACGGTCAGATCATCCCGGCCAAGCAGCTTGAAGAAATCGCTAACAAATAAGGCGGTCCAACTTCAGACTTGAAAGCCCGCTGATGCGGGCTTTTTTTACGTTGAGTATTTGATTATAGCGTGCGAATTTAAATCTTGTTGAGGTAGTGTTCAATATTCTGTATCACCCACTACCCATTGAGCAATGTGCTCGTCCAGCTTAGCCTCATTTTTAGCAGGTTAATACGTAACATTTCATCTCACCATTCACACGGTCCAAGATTATTCAGAGGTTTCTTGATGTTCAGCCGTCGCTGGTGATCTGTTTGATCAATGCTTGCAGGGTCTCTTCGGCCTGACTGTTTTCCACTTGGCAGGTACCTGCAGCCTGATGACCGCCACCGCCGTATTTGAGCATTAGTTCGCCCACATTGGTTATGGAACTGCGATCGAAGATCGATTTGCCTGTCGCAAAGACGGTATTCTGCTGTTTCAGTCCCCAGATCACGTGGATGGAAATGTTGCACTGGGGATAGAGGGCGTAGATGATAAAGCGGTTACCCGCCCAAATCTGCTCCTCGTTGCGCAGATCGAGTACCACAAGATTTTCATGTACTGTGGCGCAGCGCTTGATTTGTTCCTTGAATTTTGCAGCCTGTTCAAAATAGAGGTCGACCCGCTCTTTCACGTCTGGAAGCACTATGATTTCATCGATAGTGTGGTCCTTGCAGGCGTCTATCAGGTCCATCATCAGGGCGTAGTTGGAGATACGGAAATCATGGAAACGGCCAAGGCCGGTACGTGCATCCATCAGGAAGTTGAGTAATTCCCATCCCTTGGGTTCGAGTACCTCTTCCATATTAAACTGAGCAGCATCGCCTTTGTCCACTGCCTCCATCATCTCATCCCACTTTGTTGGGAATACATCATGGCCGCCATAATGGCGCCAGACCACACGTGCGGCAGAAGGGGCTTCTGGGTCGATGATATGATTGTCCCGCTGCTCGTTGCGGATGATTTCTGACGAGTGATGGTCGAAAGCCAGATGGACACCCTCAACAAAGGGAAGATTGGTGGTGACATCGCTACCAGAGATGTCAATTTTACCATCCTGCATATCCTTGGGATGGACAAATTTAATATCTTCGATGATATCCAAATGTTTCAGTAAAACGGCACATACCAGTCCGTCAAAATCACTTCTGGTCACCAGGCGGAATTTGGTTTCGGCGCCCATGAAAAGCTCCTGAATCTCACAATTTGATGGTTCAATAGTTGATAAAAGAGTTATTTCTTCTTTCTCCCATAGTCATCGGCTTGGTAGTGGAATTCTTTAGTTAAAGATAAAAACGGGGATCAGAACAACATCTCCGAAAACTAAGTAAAATCATATCGGAATGATTTCTTTAATTTATCTAGGGATTTCAAAATCTCTATTGGTAGATCTCCTTGCATATTGCTTTCGCAGAACCACAAAACAAATAACTTACTATCTGTAAACAGTCAGCAAATTGCGATTAGCTTCACACCATCCATGACATCGATACGATATTAATTTCACAAGCATGATTCTTTACTCGAACTTTCAGGGATGATGAGATAGCCATTGAGATCCCTGATGAAAAAGATTCCCAAACAAAGCAAACGCTTGCGTATCAACCGCTACCTGTGGAACAGACGCATCAACCAGAAATATATGCCTCATGCGGGTTATATGGGCAATGGCACTGACATTCATTTAATATTGGGTGTTAATGGCACTGGCATTAATCATTTGACACAACTTCTGTCACAATCACTACCCAACAGCCACTTTATCCACAATCCGCTCGAAAAATTTGAACCCAAACTGACCCTGTCCACTCATGATGACAGATTGGCAATTCCGTATCATAAGGAGTTGACAGCAGACCACCCCTTGAACCGCATCTATCGGATTTATGCTGAAAATAATCTTGCTGATACCGATTACAATTCACTGCTGATGGAGAACAAAAAGAGACCTCGTGCTTTACTCATTTTGAAAGAGACACATGGCCTGTTGGCGACTGAGGCCCTGTTACGGGAATTACAGTGTCATGCCCTGTTCTATGTAAGTGACCCCATCATACTTGCCGAACAGATCTTTTCGCGGGAGGGATTAAATACCCCCTATCTCGATTTGGAGAGTGAAGCCGTTATGGAATCCCGATTTCTGAAGCGCTTTCTATCTCACGATCTTCGCGCAATACTGCATGCCTATAAATTGATACAGCGTCTGTCTTCAAGACGTCAACGCCGTGTGCAGATGAAAATCTTCACTATTGCCTTAATCCAGCATATGTTTCGTATGTTGGCTGCTCGTTATCCTGAATTGGCATCCGTCGTGGATTTTGATTGCATAGAGAATGATCCCAAGCGTCTGCAGTTCACCCTTGTCAATTGGTTGGGCACGAACAGTCTGGAACATTCAGAGCGTATACTCAATACTGCAACCTTCAAGCCGGATGGGCAAGTGTCTCGTCGCTGGACACGGTCATGGCCGGAAACAATCAACGCCTTTGAAGCACTCTCCGCCAAGGATGTAAGCCTGGCATACCAGATCTTGATTGATCACGAATTGATGCGCGATGAAGGTAAGCGCAAAACCTGGGATGAGAGAGTTGCCGTATGAAACGGCATTAGGCGTATGGATCTGAGCGCAATAAAACCAGGTAAATAGTGATTTTGCTTATTAGCCCCCCACATGCTCTGTGTGTAGTGTCCAATATTTTTTTAAGTCTTGTACGGTCTAGGGTGTAAACCGATATCTTTGTGTCATTCCCTTTCCAATGAACTCAATGGTCCAACAATAGAATAATTCTCCACAAACCCGCCTTTTTATGCCTGCATCTTACCTTCCGCGAGACAGGCTTGAAGTGCTGCAATCTTGTTTTTTCACTCTTCCATATGACGCAATGCATCACGCACAACTTCACTCGTAGAACCAGAGCATCAGCTGGCAATTTCGTTCCTGATGAAAACCTCCTAGCGTTTGTCCAGGATCAAACTGATCGTTGCCATAAATGCCTCAACGTTTCATAAATAATTAATATGAAGATACTTAATCACGAGCAACTCAAAGCATGGCTGATAAGCCCTGCATACAATCACAACAGCCCACTCTCCGAAGAATGTAATTTCGGCAAAGCTCGGGAGTGAATGGAGTTGAACCGATTTCACCCAACGTATAGATTGTCCCAGCACAACAGATAAAAATACCAACTCAATCAGATACACCACTACAGGAATGAGCGACTTACAAGACCTCGAACTCATCATCAGTTCCGGCACCTCCATTCTCTTCATCGAAAGCGATGACGAAAGGCAGGTCGAGACCCTTTTCGAACGTCTCGCGGCCCAACTGGGCCGTCAACTACTGCGCTGGACCGTGGCCAGCGGGTTGACCAACCTGCACACCAACCAGACCACTCACCTGACCATCAAGGAACCCTCCAGAGTACTTGCCGAGCTGGCAGGCCGTACAGCACCCGCCATCTACATGCTGATGGATATCCATCACTGGCTGGACGACCCCCTGACCCTGCGCCAACTCAAGGAGATCGCGCGGGGAAACCCGTCGCAGACCCTCGTGCTGATCAGCCACAACGCCGAGATACCTGACGAATTACGCTCGCTCTCGACCAGATTCGAGCTCTCGCTGCCGGACCGCAATGCCTTGAAACAACTGCTCCAGGCGGAAATCCGGGAGTGGGGACGCCATAACAATCGCAACGTCAAGGCGAAGCGTGAAGTGATCGAGCCCATGCTGAGCAATCTCTCCGGCCTCAGTATGAGGGACGCCAGACAACTGATACGCAACGCCATCTATGATGACGGCATGCTGACGGAGAACGATCTGGATGACCTGGCCAAAACAAAGTACCGCCTGCTCGACAGTACCGGCGTGCTCTCCCTCGAACTCGACAGTGCCAAGTTCAGCCAGGTGGCCGGTCTTGCCAACCTGAAACGCTGGCTGGAGCAACGTCGCGCCATCTTCGTGGCGGATCGACCGCCGAGCGGACTCGACCTTCCCAAGGGGATACTCCTCTTGGGCGTACAGGGCGGCGGCAAGAGCCTGGCGGCCAAATCGGTCGCCGGCAGCTGGCACCTGCCCCTGTTGCGCCTCGATTTCGCCGCTCTCTACAACAAGTTCTACGGCGAAACCGAACGCAATCTACGGGAATCTCTCAAGACAGCAGAATCCATGACACCCTGCGTGCTGTGGATCGACGAAATTGAGAAGGGACTTGCCACTGATAATGAGGGAGGTCCCTCAAAACGCATTCTCGGCACCTTGCTCACCTGGATGGCCGAGCGTGACTCCAGGGTTTTTCTGGTGGCCACCGCCAACGATATCGAGATGTTGCCGCCCGAACTGCTGCGCAAGGGACGATTCGACGAGGTCTTCTTCGTCGACCTTCCCGACGCCGAGATTCGGGAGGCGATCTTCCGCATCCACCTAGGCAAGCGTGAGCAGGACCCGGCTGCCTTCGATATAGGCAAATTACGCGACGCCAGCGAGGGTTTTTCAGGCGCCGAGATAGAACAGGCCATAGTTGCCTCGCTCTACGCCTCCCATGCGTCAAAAGAGCCACTGGATACCGCACATATCCTGAGCGAGTTAGAACAGACCAGGCCCCTCTCGGTTCTGATGGCCGAGAAGATCGCCTATTTGCGCAACTGGGCCTCGAGTAGAACCGTTACAGCGTGATCTGGCCGTAACCGTTCTTGACAGAGTTTGTGAAGATGCGGTAACAGGACCACAGCAGATCACAAGTTGCTATAGAGACTGACCCTGACCCGCTGATTCTGTGTGGCAATCCGATTCCACTCTTTTGCTGTCTTTACCTCATAGACCGAGGGATAGGGTATCAACGGGTCATTGAAGCCACTGCTGAAGAGCAGAATCTCCAACTCCCCGCCGCTCCTGGCCAACTCCACATTCATATAGTTGGCGAATGCGACGGATTGGCCGTTGATATAGTCATTGCTGTCACGGTGATCCGCCGCAAACAGACATTCGCTGATAGCCAGCCCGTCATTGGCCAGGACATATTCGTCCCCCTCACTCTTCTGCAGACAATAGTTGCCGTGGGTCGCTCGCAACTCGATAGTACCGCGAAAACCCGCCTCCTTGAGTTGATCGACCAGTTCAGCCAGCCAGAGAGCGCGCTGATCGTTAAAGGGAATCTCGCCATACTCGAACTCTGTCCCCTGGTTGGCGGCCCACTCGATCAAATCAACCGGAATCAATGAACCCGGCGTTGCCACACTGCCATACCCGGTTTCTTCGATTTTCCGGGACATCTGTTCAATCTGCTCGTTCTGCGCACTGATCAACTCGTAAATCGCCTCGCTGTCAGGGTCAGATCCGATAACCGCTTTTTTTTGTGCCGGGGATAACACCAGGAAATAGTAAGTGATGGCAAAGCCAACGAGAATAAACAGGAGACTTATCCCCCCCAGTATCTGCGCCCTCCTGGCCTGGAATCTCGACACCTCCTGCAGCGCTTCCAGCTCATACAGTTCGCTTTGGGTCTCGGCAAAATGCTTTTCCAGCTTTTCCTGAAGCCTTATTTCACTCAGATTCTGTTCCTTGCGTATAAAGCGCTTCAGGGAATCATCGCCCGTTGGCAATGGGCCCAAGACGCCATCCATGGGCAGGCTTACCGGTTCAACCGTGGCTGATTTACGACGTTCGTGTTCAGTGATCGAGTGAATATTGCTTTGACGGCGAACAGTTCTCACACTCTCCAATTCACTATCTTCGAAACCGGGTACCAGGGACTCCTGGTCGGGCATCAGATGCAGTGAGCGGAGCACATCCTCTAGATCCTGTACCTCCAGTTGTTTCGGCAATACCCCGACCGCCCCGAGTGCCCTTGCCTGGCTGACTTCCAAACCTCCCGCCTTGGAGGTATACATCATGACGGGGATGACGGCCGTATTCGGGTTGGACTTGATGACCTTCAAGGCTTGAAAACCGTCCATCCCGGGCATCTCATAGTCCATGAAGATGGCATCTGGTGCATTTTCATACAGAAAATCGATTGCCGCCGCAGCCGACTCAAGCGCCACCACGGATATTCCATATTTCGAGAGCTTGCCCGACAAGACCTGTCGAGCGGTTTTTGAATCATCGACGATGAGCGCGCGTTTGGTCACTTATCTGTAGGCCGCACTGAAGCACGGCTTTCCCCTATTGATTCTGTGTATGCTATCTCGGCAATCTGCATGATAATCCTACAAAGGTGCCATGCACAAATGCTTGAGACACCTGCCTAACCTAACTATATCTGACATATTCGAATAGAGGAAACGCCCAATGGCAGCGTTGACTGAGGAAAAGTGTGAGGCCTGTCGCGCTGATGCGCCAAAAGTCAGCGATGATGAGCTAGCGGAGCTGATACGCACCATACCCGACTGGAATATCGAGGTGCGGGACGGGATTATGCAATTGGAAAAAACATTTCCATTCAAAAACTTCGTAGACAGCCTCGAGTTCAGCAACAGGGTCGGGACGCTGGCGGAGGATGAGGGACACCACCCTGCCCTGCTGACCGAGTGGGGGAAAACAACCGTGACCTGGTGGTCACAAAAAATAAAAGGACTTCATCGCAACGATTTCATCATGGCGGCAAAAACGGATCAGCTGTACAGTGGATGAAAGAAAAACTGTCCGCAAATAAACGCGAATCAACGCAAATTTTGACCTCAATGTAGGGTGCGGCTTGCCGCACCGGAAGCATCGTCACGCAAAGTACGAATGGGAACCATCGTTGCGGCAAGCCGCACCCGCACTGCGAGGGGATGCACAGGGTAGATGGAGTAGAGAGTTGAGTTCCCACGCGGAAGCGTGGGAACAAAATCGATAGTATTTGTGTTGATTCCCGTTCATTTGCGGACTGAATACAAGATAATCAGGACAACGCATCCTTCATCTGCTGCTCCTGTTTCTGTTTATGCAGTTCAACCTCCGCCTTTCTGCGCATTTCCAGGATCTCTTTACGCTCTTCTATGCGCTTTTCAGTGGCATTGTCTTTCACCGGAATGGTGACTTCACCGAACAGGACCTGCTTCAACAACCGGGTGCCGAACTGCATCAGGGCAAGATCCTCATTCTCCATGGTCTGGTAAAACTTCTCATCCAGATCGTATGACGCCTTGAAGGAGTCGCTCAGCACGAAACGGCGCAGGCGGTCTGTGTCGTAGGAGCACATGAAGAAGAACTGCAGACTGGTATCCGAGGGTCTGCCGATTGCCGGACCGGTAGATTTCTTTTTCAGCATCAGCTGTAACCATTCACGATTGAGCTGATCGTAGACCTCCACTTCCTGCTCTTTGCGGTATTCGTCGACCAATATCTCCCTATCTTCCTCATGCCCTTTACAGTGATCCTCTCTGATCAGGAAGTAACGCGCTTCGTCCTCGCTGGAACCCGCTTCGCGCATGGCCATATGTCCGATCGGATAGTAACGGCAGGCTGTCGGGCGATCCTTATAGACACTGCAGCCTTCATCATTGACAAACAGACAGGCACCCTCGTTATCGGTTCGTAGCTTCACCCCCGGCAGGCCATCCTTATCCATCTCGAAAGGCACCGTGTGGTCTTTGAGAAACTCTGTGACACTGACCCCCAGATTATCCTTCAGGCGCAGGATGTCATAGGGTGTGAGCTGTATATCCGCATGCTTGCAGCAGGCGTTAAAGCAGGAAACTCCCTTGTGACAGTTGAACTTGATCTTGGCGCCAGGTTCAAGCACTGCGGGTACGAAACTGCTCTTGAAAGGAATATCGAATTTTTCGCTCATTCTCTGCCTCCGATATCGAAATCGGCTGAATATTAATCCAAGTCGCGGACTACAGATACGGTTCGCCTTTAGAGTATAACCGTACACATGTGTTCATTTAAAAACTGCACAAAAAGCATACATTAAAGACGGAAAAGTCCGGGCACCTTACGGTACCCGGACCTTCCTAAGCAACTAAACAGTCAAGAATTACTTGAACAACTTAGCCTTATCTACGATGTCTACATGTGCGCGCTTGAAGCACTTGTAGGTCTTGGTCTCTTTGTCGTAGATGGAGTTCACGAAGCACTTCCAGTTCTCTTCGTCGACAAAGTTCTTATCCATGCGGTAGTAGAAACCGGGATAACGAGACTCTTGACGGAACTGAATGTGTTTCATGTGAGCTTCAGCAGTCAGGATGCGGTGATAGTTCTCCCAAGCACGCAGCAGCTCGTGGAGGTCTTTCGCACGCATCTTGAGGGCGTCTTCCTTCAGCATTTCCAGCTTCTGCTCAGCCAGGTCCAGCATGTGCTCGTTGGTGGTGTAGTAGGTAGCAACACCGGCAACGTACTCATCCATAACCTTCTGCAGACGGAACTGCAACATCCGCGGTGTGATGTAGTTGGGATTCACATCGATAGCGGTTGAGTAGTCCTTGTGCTCAAGGTAGTTACGGACCGGACGGTAGATCTCTTCGATCAGGGAATCAACATCGGTATCCAGCTCGGGGCTGTAGTCCTTGTTGTCCATGACGTACTTGACCATGGCCTTGGCAGCCATACGGCCTTCGGCATGGGAACCGGAAGAGAACTTGTGGCCGGATGCGCCCACGCCGTCACCCGCGGTGAACAGACCGGACACGGTGGTCATACCACGGTAGCCCCAGTTCCAGCCCTGAGGCAGATGCTCGGGCACGCCAGCCTCGGTCTCCTCGGTAGGTGCGCCAACATCTTCAGGACCGGAGGTCCAGATGCCGCAGCAACCGGAGTGAGAGCCCAGCAGGTAGGGTTCGGTCGGCATCAGCTCGGAGTTCTTTTTCTCAGGCTCGATGTTTTCACCCGCCCAGATACCGCACTGGCCGATACACATGTCCAGGAAGTCTTCCCAAGCTTCTGCTTCCAGATGCTTAACCTCACGAGGAGACAGGGTCTCACGCAGGTTGGCGAGCGCGGTGACGGTGTCCATCCAGATAGGACCGCGACCCTCTTTCATCTCTTTCAACATCAGATGGTTACGCAGGCAAGATGCCGGTACGGCTGCCTGACCATAAGGAGGATAGTCGTCCAGCATCTCCTTGTTGCGGTCCATGTAGACTTCACCAAAAGCGTTGGTGGCCTTGGATTTGAAGAGCAGGAACCAGGCACCGACAGGACCGTAACCGTCTTTGAAACGGGTCGGTACGAAGCGGTTTTCCATCATGGTCAGCTCAGCACCAGCCTCGGCGGCCATGGCGTAGGTGGAACCAGCATTCCATACGGGGTACCAGGCACGGCCCTGACCCTCACCCACAGAGCGGGGACGGAAGATGTTTACACAACCACCGGCAGCCAGCAGGATGGCTTTCGCCTTGAAGACGTACAGCTTGTGCTCACGAACAGAGAAACCGACGGCACCGGCAATGCGGTTGCTGTCGTTCTTGTCGTTAACCAGCTTGACGATGAAGATACGCTCTTGGATGTTGTCCATACCCAGCGCTTTCTTCGCGGCTTCAGCGACGATCCACTTGTAGGATTCGCCGTTGATCATGATCTGCCACTTACCGGAACGTACGGGCTTACCGCCGTCCTTCAGTGAGGTCATGCCTTTGGAACCGTCATGACGCTCGCCGTTCTCGTCAGTTTTCCAGATGGGCAGGCCCCACTCTTCGAACAGATGAACGGACTCATCAACGTGACGACCCAGGTCATAGGCCAGATCATCGCGGGTGATACCCATCAGGTCGTTGGAGACCATACGGGCGTAGTCCGCTGGATCCTGCTCGGAACCAATGTAGGTGTTGATCGCAGACAGACCCTGGGCAACCGCACCAGAGCGATCCATAGCGGCCTTGTCGACCAGCTTAACTTTGATGTCGCCACCGGCAGCCTCAACCCATGGACCGATCTCATAGGCGGCACCACTACAGGCCATACCACCGCCGATCAGCAGGATGTCTACCTCTTCTTGGACGACTTCCGGATTTCCGAATTCAGCCATTTTTAATTCCTCAAAATTTCGTTAGTTTCTAAAAATCTGTCTGAATCCGATTTATTTACGGATCAGCTCACTGGCGTCGCCGGCACGATAGCCGTTCTGCTCGTTGTGATTGAAGAAACCGGGCTCACCGATCTTCGCTATATCAGCGGCAGGCTTACCACCATAGGGATCGATGGAACCCTCAGGAGTAGTACGGATCGGGAACTTGAAGCGCTTCATTGTGCCGTTGCGGAACTTGATGGTCCACATGATGGAATCGGTACCGCGCAGAGGCTGTACAGAGGCGCCCAGAGGTACGATATCGGCATAAGGACGCGCTTCGATCGCCTGCTGAGGGCAGATTTTGATGCAGGAGTAGCACTCCCAGCACTGCTCAGGCTCTTGGTTGAACGACTTCATGGCATG
Organism: Candidatus Thiodiazotropha endolucinida; assembly: GCF_001715975.1. Classification (GTDB taxonomy): domain Bacteria; phylum Pseudomonadota; class Gammaproteobacteria; order Chromatiales; family Chromatiaceae; genus Thiodiazotropha; species Thiodiazotropha endolucinida. The sequence continues at coordinate 28,536 of NZ_MARB01000027.1, forward strand.
GCCTGTTTCCGAGCCGTCTTTATCCAGCTTCATCAGGTCATGAGGACAGATGTACATGCAAGCTGTCCTGTCCTGGCCTTTACAGCCATCGCACTTCTCAGTACGCACAAATGTAGGCATGGTGTTTATCTCCTAAGGGTTTCACTGCAGTGATTCAGACGCCGTGAGATGCCGCAGCTTTTACAAGCACACCCGGACAATTCCCGGCGTCAGTCTTTAGTATCTCTCCTGGCCCGTGCCCGATGGCGCCCGAACCTAGTTTCACACCCGATTCAGCCAGGCCGCACAGCCGGGCATTCCATCGCACGCATGCGCGCAAGCTGGACTCGGGGCGACAAACATTAATGCCTTACAATCCCTTTAGCCAAACAGTTTTTTAATGAGGGCGTATAAAATCCGCTTATTAACCTAGCCCCTTGTAAAGCATACTATTTTACTTGGTTTGGTAAGCCCCTATTTATAAAAAAGAAAATGTCAATATACTGAATAAGGTCTTTTTATTGGCCGTAGATGAAACGACCGCGGAGAAGCGGCGACTATCCCAAGGGAGATATGCATGGATCGGGTATTCCTGGGATTTTCAGGTTTTAATTAGCCCTTTTTGAGTTGTCAAAAACTTGCAGAACCCGCCTTTTAGGTTAAAGTGGCCGATTTTCGAGCGTGCACATGAGCGAGAGAGAAGCCCCAGACGCCCTATTGCTGATGGCCCCCGGCTGTGCTCACTGTCCCGTGGTTTTACATAATCTGAGCCAACTGCTGAAACAAGGCAGAATCGGCCGTCTGGAAGCTGTCAATATCATGCAACACCCGGCGGTCGCACAGAGTGTCGGTACGCGGACCGTCCCCTGGACCCGTATCGGTTGCTTCGAGTTGGAGGGAGCGCTGTCACTCGGAGAGCTCGAGCGATGGATCGATCTGACAGGTCGGGATGAAGGAGAGGCAAGCTATCTCATCCACCTGTTCGAAACCCAGCGCGCTCATGCCGCGGTCACCTGGTTGCAGCGTAATCCCGATGCGATGCCGGAGCTGTTGGGTCTGTTGCGATCCCCCACCACTCCCATCGTGGTGCGTATCGGCATCGGCGTTGTCGCAGAGGATCTACAGGGAACGCCCCTCTGGCAATCAACCTTAACCGACCTGCTGAAACTGGCGGAATCACCGGATGCCACCCTGCGTGCCGATGCCGCTCACTACCTGGGCCTGACTCTTTCCAGTGATGCCATAGAGCCGTTACGCGGAATGCTCGACGACGACAATCCCGATGTCAGGGAGATTGCAAACGAATCACTGGAGCTACTTAACGGGGGAAACAGCTGATGGACAAGAGAGCGCAGATACTGGCGGTACATGCCGCCTTTATCAATCAGGTTGTCACAACCGGATCCCACCCTGATGGTAAAGATGAGTTCGAGCAACTCATGGCTTTAGCGATAGAGAATGGCTGGTCCGAGCTGGTAGCGGCAATCCGTAAGATCTTCGACCAGGGCCGACGGGATATAGAGCTGTTGAATAGTCTGGACGAGGAGGATCAGGTGATCATCGAGGCGATTCTGCTTGGTTTGCAAGACCCCTCCACCCTGCCTGATCCGAATGTGAAACCCGACCCGGCGATGGCCGCGCCCGGTCTTGCCTCCATGATCCACGCCGCCGGCAGCGGTAATACCCAGGCATTGCAGATCATCGCCGAAATGGCGGATCAGATGAGTAAGGTTGATGGCCCCATGGCCCGGCTGGCAGCCGTGATCCGCCCTTTGATCAATGGCGAGCGCGATCCTGATCTGCTCTGCAAACGCTTGGACAGCAAAACCGAAGCCATAGTCCTGAGCATTCTCGAGGAGCTCAAGCAACTAGAGGGGAATACAGGTTGACGGCGCGCACCTTCCTGATTCTCGCCGCTGTCAGTGGTATGCTGCTGGTGATACTTGGCGCATTCGGCGCCCACGCCCTGGAGGCCCGCCTGCCGCCCGACCACATGATATGGTGGCAGAAGGCCGTTCACTATCAGGGTCTGCATACCCTGGCCCTGTTCGGTGTAGGACTTTTCGCCATGCACTACCCGGGGCGCACCCTGAGCATCGCCGGCTGGCTGTTTCTGACCGGCATCCTGCTCTTCTCCGGCAGTCTCTATGTCCTGGCGCTCACCGGTGTGCGCAGCCTGGGCATGATCACGCCTTTCGGCGGTACGGCCTTCATCATCGGATGGTTCGCCCTCGCCCTGGCGGCCTGGCGTATTCCTCGCTGATGAAGCTTGGCGACTTCGACAACCGATTGCGCAAGAACCAACGCCACTGGAGCAAGTGGGCACGCCGTCGTGACATCAGTTGCTACCGCCTCTATGACCGGGATATTCCTGATTTTCCTCTGGCCATCGACTGGTATGAAGGTGAAGTCCATGCCCAGATCTTTGCCCGCAAAGGCCGGGAACCTCTGACTGATGAGGAAGAACTGGCCATAGGCGAGACGATTCGCGAGTCTTTGCAGATCCCGCGCCAGGCCCTGTCATTCAAGACCCGTCAGCGGCAACGGGGGCTTGCCCAGTACGAAAAAACCGGCCAGCGGGGCCACCGCCTGACGGTCAGTGAGGGTGGTCTGAAATTCGAGGTTGATCTGCACAGCTATCTCGATACCGGACTCTTTCTCGATCATCGAGAGACCCGCGAATTGATACGCCGGCGCGCCGAGAGCCGGCGCATGCTCAACCTGTTCGCCTATACCGGCAGCTTCTCGGTATTCGCCGCGGCGGGCGGTGCCCTGGCCACCACCAGTGTCGATCTCTCCAATACCTATCAGGCCTGGACCAGGCGCAACCTGGCCCTCAACGGTTTCACCGGCGATGAACATCGATTGGAACGGTCCGATGTCTTCGCCTATCTTGAAAGGGCCGTGCGTGAGCGACGCCTGTTCGGCCTCATCGTCCTCGACCCGCCCAGTTTCTCCAACTCCAAGAAGATGCTGGAGATCCTCGATGTGCAGCGGGATCATCGACGTCTGATCGACGCCTGTCTGGAACTGCTTACACCAAACGGAGAGCTCTACTTCTCAACCAACAAGCGCCGTTTCAAGATCGATCACGACCTGGAATCATTACCCGGTTGTGAGGAGATCACCCGTCAGACCCTGCCCGACGATTTCAAACGCCACCCGGCACACCGATGCTGGATCTTTCGTCAAACCTGAGTCTCTCGGGCGGTCCTGTCGGACTCTTTATCACCAGCCTGCTTGCCTCAACCCTCCTGCCCGGGGGTTCCGAGGCTATGTTGCTGTGGGAACTCCAACAGAATCCAGCACAGGCAACCCTGTTGTGGGGCGTGGCCACCCTTGGCAACACCCTAGGAGGACTCAGCAGTTGGCTTATCGGCTGGTGGCTGGCACGCCGTTTTCCGGATCGCGGGCTGAAAGATGAGAAGCAAGGACAGGCATTGCAACGGGTAAAACGCTACGGCACACCCATACTGCTGTTCTCCTGGTTGCCGGTGATCGGTGATCCGCTCTGTTTGGCGGCCGGATGGAGCGGTGTCAGGCTGCTGCCGGCCACGCTTCTGATTGGGCTCGGCAAGGCATTACGCTATGGCGTTCTGGTCGGAGCCATGGGTAGCCTGGGATAGTTGCGGACTACCAGGCCATATCCGATGAAAATCATGTCGGATATTCTTACACATCACACCAATATCCCAGTGATCTTTTTAAACGCAATTCGGTAAACTCCGAATTTAAAGCATATTTTTCAATGCTGGCATGGAACATGCTCGATTGGCTGGTGAAGCTAGCGTGATCACGGCTTTCATAAAACGACATGCTTACGAGGATCGGCATACTATGCATAAATTAATCAATCTCTTAGTAGGATGCTTGCTACTGCTGCCCTTAGCCACATCAGCGAATATCATCTATACGACTGGATCGATTACCGCTAATGGAGAAGGGTCAGTGGCCTACACGCTGTTTGACCAGAATGCCCCAGGATGGACAGGGATTTACGTAAATTCATGGGACTTCGACACCTATGTCTATCTGTTTGAAAGTGACGGCTATCTCGACAGCTCAGACTACATCACACGAAACGATGACGGTGGACTCGGACTTAACTCCTTCATCGGCAGGGTATTGAATGCGGGCAGTTATATCTTGGCCGTGTCTGATTACTATCTTTCCTTGAGTGAGGCCTTGTCCGGGTATAACAGCAATAACTATTATGGTGACTATTCACTGACAATAGCATCGAGGGCTCATGTCGGATTCCCCACCAGCTCCGTTCCCGAACCAACAACACTGTCGTTGCTGGGATTGGGCTTATTGGGTGCGGGACTTTTCCGTCGTCGAATGAAAAACCCCCCTGCGGCCAGGTAGATACCTATCCATCCCACCATAACCCGCTGTTCATTCAGCGGGTTTTTTTCAGCCCCGGATTCAACCTATCACGCCTGCACCGCTGACCGATTCTGAACCAACCGTTTGAAACCGCCGGCCTAGCCGGCAATAGTAACCTAGGGCCTGTTAACACTCATCCAGCTGGCCCTAGGGCGGAAGCTTATAGTCAGATATGATTCGGTTACTTTCGCCAGAAGGCCGGGGTCAACAATACCAGCAGGGTAAATATCTCCAATCGCCCAAGCAGCATGGCGAAACAGAGTATCCACTTGGCGGGATCGTTTATGTTGGCATAGTGCGCACCCACATCGGCCAGGCCGGGGCCCAGATTGTTGATACTGGCCGCCACCGCGGAGAATGAGGTCATCAGATCGAGCCCGGTGGATGCCAGGGCCAGATACATTATGCCGAAGCTGGCCACATAGAGGGCAAAGAATCCCCACACCGCATCCACAATCCGCCATGGAATGGTTTTGGCGCCGATACGGATCGGAATCTCTGCATTGGGGTGGATCAGACGATTGATCTCTCGCACACCCTGTTTGATCAACAACATAAAACGTATCACTTTGATACCGCCACCGGTGGAACCGGCGCAGCCACCGACGAAACTGGAGAAAAGCAGCAGAATGGATATGAATCCCGGCCAAAGGGAATAGTCGGCCGTGGTGAACCCGGTTGTGGTCCCGATCGACACTGCCTGAAACAATCCGCGTGCGATCGATTCTCCCCAGTTCCCGTAGACCCCCATCAAATAGAGCGCGGCGGATACGATGATGATCACTATCGCCAGGGTGGTGATATAGCCACGAAATTCAGGATCCTCGAAATAGGTGCGAAGCGATCTTCTGCGCACGGCCAGGAAATGCAGGGCGAAGTTCGCACCGGAGAGCAGCATGAAGATGACCGCGATCATCTCGATCAGGGTGCTGTCGTAATAGCCGATGCTCTCGTCATGGGTGGAAAAACCACCGATGGCCACTGTCGAGAAGGCGTGTCCCATGGCGTCAAAGGGCTTCATGCCCCCCAACCAATAGGCCAGCATACAGCTGAGGGTCAGCCCCAGATAGATATACCAGAGTGCCTTGGCGGTCTCGGTGATACGCGGCGTCAACTTGTTGTCTTTCACCGGCCCCGGGGTCTCCGCGCGGTAGAGCTGCATGCCGCCGACCCCCAACATCGGCAATACCGCCACCGCCAGTACGATGATCCCCATCCCGCCCAGCCACTGCAGTTGCTGGCGATAGTAGAGAATCGAGATCGGCAGTTCATCGATCCCGACGATGACCGTTGCGCCGGTGGTGGTGAGGCCCGATATCGACTCGAACACCGCATCGGTGATTGTCATGTCATGGTTTTCCGCGAACAGGAAAGGAAGGGAACCGGTCAGCCCCAACACGCCCCAGAACATCACGACCACGAGAAAACCGTCGCGCACCCGTAGATCCTGGCGACGGTTGCGTACCGGAGCCCAGAACGCCAAACCGAGCCCCAGGGTGAGGATAAAAGCATCTGTAAAGCCGACCAGGGCACCGTCACCGGTCATCATCGAAATTCCAAGGGGTGGAAGCATGCTGAGACTGAAAACCATCAGCAATACACCCAGAATTCGTTGAACCACAAAAAGATGCATATTCGATTTCCTGGATTACAGGAAGGTCACACCGACCTGGAAGAGTTTTTCCACATCGCGGATTTTCCGTTTGTCCACCAGGAACAAGATGACGTGGTCGTCACTCTCGATCATGGTATCGTGATGGGCGATCAGTACCTCATCTCCCCGCACGACCGCCCCAATGGTGGTGCCACTGGGCAGTTTAATCTCTTCGATGGCACGTCCGACCACCTTCGACGAACTTCTGTCTCCATGGGCCACCGCCTCGATCGCTTCAGCGGCGCCGCGCCGAAGCGAGTGCACCTGCACCACATCACCGCGCCGTACATGGGTCAGCAAGGTACCGATGGTGGCTTGTTGGGGCGAGATCGCGATATCGATGGTTTCACTCTGCACCAGGTCGACGTATGAGGGACGATTGATCAATGCCATCACCCTTGCGGCGCCAAGACGTTTGGCCAGCATGGCGGAGAGAATATTGTCTTCATCGTCATTGGTCACGGCGCAGAAAACATCCGTATTCTCGATATTTTCCTCCAACAGCAAACTCTCATCCGCCGCATCACCATGTAAAACGATGGTCAATTCGAGTCGTTCGGCAATCTCTCTTGCCCGCACTTTATCGTTTTCGATGAGTTTGACCCGATATTTCCGCTCCAGGGATGAGGCCAAACGTCTGCCGATATTGCCGCCACCCGCAAGCAGCAGCCGCCGATAGGGCTTCTCCATCTTGCGCAGCTCACTCATCACTGAAAGGATGTTCTCCGCCGCGGCGATAAAGAACACTTCGTCTTTAACCTCTATCACGGTGTCCCCTCTGGGGATTATCACCTCACCCTCACGGTAGATGGCGGCAACCCGCGCATCTACATTCGGCATGTGCTCATACAGCGTGCTGAGGGCATTCCCCACCAGAGGACCGTCATGGTAGGCCTTTACCGCCACCAACCTGACCCTGCCATCCGCGAAATCAAGCACCTGCAGGGCTCCCGGATATTCGATCAGTTTGAGTATGTAGTCGGTTACCAACTGCTCCGGGCTGATCAACACATCAACCGGCACCGCGCCCTGTTCGAACAAGCGGGGATAATCGAGATAACCCTGTGCCCGCACCCGGGCTATCTTGGTCGGGGTATGGAACAGCGTGTAGGCAACCTGGCAGGCGACCATATTGGTCTCGTCGCTGTTGGTGACCGCCAGAATCATATCCGCATCCTCGGCGCCCGCCCTGCGCAGCACATCCGGATGGCCCGCATGACCCCTGACCGTACCGAGATCGAGCCGGTTCTGCAGATCCATCAACAGATGCTCATCCTGATCGACCACGGTGATATCGTTTGCTTCGCTGACCAATGCATTGGCTACCGAGCGACCCACCTGACCGGCACCGAGAATAATTATTTTCATTGTTTCATCGGGTGTAGTTGTTTAAGGCCTAATATCAACTTGTGCTAGGTCCCGCTAACAGTAAGCCAATAGGTTCTAGCGATCACCATTATATCTGTTTGCAATATAGCATTCATATAAGCGCCATAGATATGACACCGTTTGGCAACAGTTGCTACCTAGAATGCTGCCGGCCTACAAGTATTACGCCTATACGGGGAGCATATTCTATGTTGCAAAAGAAATCATTTCGTCTGCTAGCCCTGCCAGCCTCTATCGCGGCAGTATTATTGTCTTCATCTCTGCTGTTAACCGGATGCGACGGTGATGACGGTGATGACGGTGATGACGGCGTCGACGGTCAAGCCGGAGTCGACGGCGCTGACGGCATCACGAATTTCATCACCGTAGGATTGAAGCGACTTGCGACTGCCCCGCTTGGCGCTGAATTCACTGGTCTGTATCTGAACAGCGACAACACCCTGTTCCTGAATGTCCAACACCCCAGCAGCAGCAACACTACGGCAGACACCGCCGGCAAACTATTCGATAAAGGCAGCGTGGGTGTCATCGTCGGCCAAGACTTCTCTGCCCTGCCTGAAAACTTCGGCGCACTAGACCTGCCGGTCACCACTGCCGAGAAAGAAGTGGTCATGACTGCAGTCGGTTCATACCAGGTACTGTCTCAGCAGGGCGACGCACTGAATGACGGCAGCTCCATGGGTGACATCATCGCCCTGGACGGAACCACCCTGATCAAAAGTTCCAACGATCCTGACTTCAACGGTGTCATCCCTGACGGTAACGGTGGCTTCTATGTCTACAGCAACTGGGAAGACCGTCCCGGCAGTATGAGCCGTATCCAGGTAGGCGGTCTGACCGACACCGGTTACACCACCATCATTCAGGAAGGCATGATCGATTTCTCCAGTGTCGGCGGCACCTGGGTTAACTGCTTCGGTACCGTCAGCCCCTGGAACACCCCGCTCTCATCAGAAGAGCTCTACTTCGATGATACTGCCGATTGGTTCAATCCGGATTATGAGTACTTCGACAATCCCCAGTCTCTGGCGACCTATTTCGGTTATCCCACCGACGGCAGCGGCGACTGGCCGAACCCCTATCGCTACGGCTACATTGTTGAGCTCGGTAACGCAGCCGATGCAGTCGTTGCCAATGTCACGGTCAATAAACTGGAGACCATGGGCCGTTACTCGCATGAAAACTCGGTTGTCATGCCTGACCAGAGAACTGTCTTCCTGAGTGACGACGGCACCGGTGTTGTCTTCTTCAAGTTCGTTGCGGATGTTGCCGGCGATATGAGTGCAGGCACTCTGTATGCTGCACAAATCACACAGGCTGCCGGTGTTGACGATCCCGCAGAGGCCGTGCTGGGTATCGAATGGATCGAACTCGCCAGCATGAGTGAAACGGATATCGAAACGGTAATCGCCTCCTACGACGGCACCTTCGCCGACGCCAACTACATCACCGACGAGCAAGTCTGTGACTGGGCTGAGTCCAAGACCAGTACCGATCTAAGCTGTGACGAAGACACCACTGTGGATCCCAACCCATTCAGCGACGATCGCGTGGCTTACCTGGAGAGCCGCAAAGCGGCCGTCGCTCTGGGCGCCACCGGTGAATTCCGCAAGATGGAAGGCGTGAACATCAACTACGGCCTGGCATCAACCTGGTGGAACGGCGGCGCTGCCGACGGCGACCAGGCCTACATGTACATGGCCATGTCCAGCTTCGACAAAACCATGAGCGACGACGAAGGCGCCATCCAGCTGAATGGTGACAACGGTAAGTGCGGTGTTGTCTACCGCATGCAGTTGATGCGCAATGATCAGGGCGAGGTTGATGTGAAGACCATGGTGCCAGCCATTGTTGGCGGACCCTACTACGCTGACCGTTCAGTCAACGAGTGCAACGTCAACAACATCTCCAATCCTGACAACCTGCTGATCCTAGACGATGGGCGCGTGCTCATCGGTGAGGACACCGGCAACCACGAGAATAACGTGGTCTGGGTGTTCGATGATCCTGCGATCTAAAAGTCTCCCAGGTTAGTCGAATCAGGGAATGGGGGAGTGGCCTATGCCACCCCCTTTCTGATTTAGGAGGATATCCATGAAACGTACTATATCAATCATCTCGCCAATCGTCTTTGTACTCGCAACGGCATGTGGCGGTTCAGATAGTGACTCCGACAGACAAAATCAGGCACTCACTTTTCCAACCAGTTATGAAAAATCAGTTGCCGGAAACCTGAGACCCGAGGAGACCGGCCTGGTATACAATCTGGAGGCGATAGTCCCTCCCCAGTGCTACACCAAGCACGAAGCCACTTACAATCCCTGTTTGACCTGCCACCAAACCTACACATTCGGCAGTCGCCCGAATTTCATGAACGACAAGGCATTGCAGGCAGAATACTCATTCTCGGAGATCGGGGTGAGCAACCATTGGCAGAACCTGTTCGAGGACCGTTCCGAGGCCGTCTCCCAGATCAGCGATCAGGAGGTCATCGACTATATCTATACCGACAACTATTCGACCCTGATTGAACAGTTGCAGAGCGAACCCTGGGAGGGACCGATACCCGTCATTCAAAACCTGCATCTTGGTGCCGGCGCCTTTGATGATCAGGGCTTCGCGCTCGATGGCAGCCACTGGGTGGCCTTCAACTATAAACCCCTGCCGAGTACCTTCTGGCCGACCAACGGCTCAACCGATGACGTTATGGTCCGCCTTCCCGCAGCCTTTCGCGAGCAGCGTTGCAACGGCAGCGGCTACTCCCGGGATACCTACATCGCCAATCTGGCGATTCTGGAGGCGGCGATACACGACCTGGAACAGGTCAGCCTGCCGCAGGTGGACGAAAACAGCTTCTGTACCGATCTAAACGGGGACGGTCAACTTGGGATCATCAACATGATAGACCGGCCTGATTCCTATGTCGGTAACGCATCGGATGTCAGCGTGACGCCAATGCTCTACCCCGAAGGGGTGGAGTTCCTGCACACGGTGCGCTATATCGGGCTGGACGAGGATATGTCGATCACCATTCCCGCACGTATGAAAGAGGTACGCTATATGCTCAAGCATACCTTCTATACACCACCGGAACTGCTTTCGATGTATGGCAACGAGAAGCAGGAAAAAATCGATGGCAACCTGCCGAATTTCGTCTCCCGGGGCGACAACGGATTGGATAACGGCTTCGGCTGGCTGGTGCTGGGTTTCATCGAAGCCGCCGACGGCCATCTGCGTAAGCAAAGCGAAGAGGAGACCACCTTCTGCATGGGCTGCCACACCACCATCGGCAGCACCATTGATCAGACCTTTGCCTTTCCCCGCAAGGTGACCGGCGCAGCGGGTTGGGGATACATCAACCTGCGAGGCATGAGAGACGCACCCAGTGTCGGCGAGACGGAAGGCGAGATTCTCAACTACCTAAAGGTTGCCGGCGGCGGCAATGAGTTCCGCGAAAACGAGGAGATCATCGAGAAGTGGCTCAACGGGGATGGCAGCGTCAATGAAGCGAAGGTCTCGGGGGCGGACGTCTATGAACTGATCACTCCGAGCTCCGAGCGTGCATTGACCCTAAACAAGGCCTATATGGTGATCGTACGGGTTCAGGATTTCATCCACGGTCGTGACGCCAATGTCACGCCGGCGGAGAACGTCTACCAGACGGTCGATCCAGAGACCGCCCCGGTATTGCCGACCGCGCGTCAGTACGACTGGGATATACGCCTGGCCTGGTGACTTGAAACCGGGCAGGAGATCTGAAAGGGCTTTCTAGCCTTTAAGTCACGGAAAACCGTACCTTACAAAACATTTGCGTTTATTCGCGTTAATTTGCGGACCTTTATTTATCACCGCTTGTCCTTGAACTCGATCTCCAGGGATTTCAATTTACGGTAGAGATGGGTGCGCTCCATCCCCACCTCCTTGGCCATGCGCGAAATGTTGCCCTCGTGCTGACGCAACTGATACTCCAGGTAGACCTTTTCGAACTCCTCTCTGGCCTGTCGCAGGGGTTGATCGAAGGTAACCAGGGATTCCAGCCCACCCAGTGAAGTCCCGACATCGGGCGCCCCCAATGCCGCTTCCACCTCCTCCTGGGAAATCTCGTTGCCGGCGCCCAGGATCAGTAACCGCTGCACCAGGTTCTTCAATTCCCGCACATTGCCGTGCCAGGGATGGTTGCGCAGGGTATTTTGCGCCCCCACATTAAAGTGCCGGTAGGGCAGCTTTTCATGGGTGACATACCAGTCCACATAGAAGTTGAGCAGCTCCGGGACATCCTCCGCGTGTTCACGCAATGGCGGCACATGCAGGGGCACCACATTGAGATGGTAGAAAAGGTCTTCACGAAAGGTCCCCTCCTGCACCGCCTCTTCCAGATTGTGTTGGGTGGCGGCAATGATCCTTACATCGATAGTCACCGGCTCTGTGCCGCCCACCCGCAGGAATCGAGCGGTATCCAATGCGCCTACCAGTTGCGACTGCGCTTCCAGATCCATATCGGCCACTTCATCAAGGAACAGGGTCCCTCCCACGGCCTGCTCGAGTCGCCCATAGTGGATGCGCCCGTCACTTTCGCTGCCGAACAGCTCCTGAGCGGCATTCCCCTTCACAATCGAGCTGACATTGACCTCCACAAAGGGTCGATCGCGGCGAACGCTCTGCGAGTGAAGATAGCGCGCCAGGGTTTCGCGGCCACTGCCAGGTTCTCCGGTTACCAACACCCAGGTATCGTGTTGGGCGATCCTTTTCACCTGCTCACGCAGACGTTGCATCACCGGGCTTCTGCCGGTCGGTTCATGCACGGCATGTACATGGCGTTTCAGTCCAACATTCTCCTGTTTGAGCTGCTCCGCCTCCAATGCGCGATTGACCGTCAATAACAACTTTGCCAGAGAGAGGGGCTTCTCCAGAAAATCGTAGGCCCCCAACCGAGTGGCTTCCACGGCGGTCTCCACCGTGCCATGACCCGACATCATGATTACCGGACAGGGCAGTCCCTCATTCTCACCCCACTCTTTCAACAGGGTGATGCCATCCACATCGGGCATCCAGATATCGAGCAGGATCAGTTCCGGACGACGATCCCGCAGCGCCTGGCGGGCCGATTTCCCATCCTCAGCCATCGCTACCTCGTAGGATTCATCCTGTAGAATCTCTTTTACCAGATTGCGGATATCAGGCTCGTCATCCACAACCAGGATATAGGCGCGACTCATACTTCACTCTCCTCTGTTGCACTCTCTCGAGCCAAGTCCAGCAGCATCGGCAGTTGCACCACCATACAGGCCCCTTTATCACAGTTTTCCGCCCAGATGATACCGCCATGCTCCTCAACAATCTTCTTTACGATCGCCAAACCCAACCCGGTTCCCTTCGGTTTGGTTGTGACATAGGGTTCGAAGAGCTCTTGAATCATCGCCTCAGCAATGCCCGGACCATTATCCTGCACGCGCAATTCATAGTATGGGTGGTCATCCCTACTCAGAATCTTGGAGACAAGGGAGACCTTACCCCGCTTCTTGCCCTCCAACGCCTCGACAGCGTTTTTAACAAGATTGTGTACAACTTGACGTATACGCAAGGGATCTGCCTCTATCCTGGCGTTAGTGGCCGACAGGTCAATTTCAAACCCTACCCCATGAGTACCCCGATAGAGGTCCACTATCTCCCCGATCAGGGTATCCGGCTTGATCGGCTTTAGCTCCATTTGCGGTGGACGGGCATACTCGGAAAAGTCGTTAACCATGCTCTTCATGGCTTCTACTTGCTGTACGATGGTATGGGTCGCGCGATCGAGCACCTCGGCATCTTTCTTCGGCATATCCTTGAGATATTTATGGCGTAAACGCTCTGCCGAAAGCTGAATAGGCGTCAACGGATTTTTTATCTCGTGGGCCAGACGCCGCGCCACTTCACCCCAGGCAGCATCCCGCTGAGCACGAATCAGAGCCGTTACGTCATCGAACAAAACGATATGACCTTTGCGTCCGTTGGGTTGGGCAAAAGGCGTGGCCCTACAGATCAAGACCTTACGACCCTCACCACCAAACAGGGTCAATTCGCCGCGCCACTCTTTGTCGATCTGGCGTAACGGAACCTCCAAACCTTCGGCGAACTGCCTCAGAATAGGTGACTCGAGGGCCAATGCCTGAACCGGCAGATCGATCATCCTATCCAAATTAATGCCCAGGATCTTTTCCGCGGCCGGGTTGGCCGTGCGCATTTTACGTAGCGCATCAAAGGTCAGCACCCCGGACGAGAGCCGGGTCAGGACGGTTTCAAGGTAGGCGCGCTGTCCCTCGACTTCACGCTGGCTCTCGGCGGCCTGATCCCTGGCCTGACGGATGCGGCGGGTCATGGTATTGAACGAGGCAACCAGGAAGGCAAGCTCATCCGCCCGCCTTGGGACGGGCAGACGCCGATCGTAATTCCCCTCGGCAACCGCCTTGGTACCGGCCGCGATGTTCGCTATCGGCGCCACCATGCGCCTGGCCGAAAAGAAAGCGGCCCAGACCGCTGACAACATTGCGAACATCAACACCAGAAACAGGGTCAGGGAGAAGTTGCGTTTCAGTGATTGACGTAAAAATGAGAGCTCGTTGTAACGGTTATAGGCCACTTCCAGCTTCTCCGACAAAGCACTCACCCTTTCCGATGCGGGATAGAGCCCCTGAATAATAAAGGGGCGCCCGAGCGGGTCCGCCACCGCGACCCGAATCATCAACTCATCCTTCTCCCTCGCCAATCCGACATAGCTGTTCCCCTCGCGCAGCCGCTGCATGATGTAATCATCCGGTTTGGCCGGCACCAGCTCATCCGCCACGGCATTGGAGTAGGCAATGATCTGCCCGGCAGGATCGCTGAGTGAGAGCTCCAGCGCACCCGATTGCTGGCGCAGTTTCGCTATCGTCAGCGAGAGCGCCGATTCAGAGGTGTCCGCGATACTGAGCAATTGCTGTTCCGTATATTTCAGCCAGACCCTTTGATTGAGGGACAAAGAAGCCCGGGCCAGATCCCGCGCATCCTGCATGGCCTGGTCGATCTGCACGTCAAACCAGCTGTCGATACCCCCCTGTAGAAAACTGAAAGAGTAGTAATAGACCACACCCACCGGCAGTAGGGAGATCAAGGTAAAGATCAACACCATGCGCAGGGTCAGCCTGGAACCTGCGCTGTGCCTCAGATATTGGCGTATCAGGCGTATCGAGTTGTAGGTGATCAGCACGAACAGAACGAACATGCCCGCCAAGTTGAATATCAGCAGTGGGACAAAGTAGCGGCTCAAGTCGGCGGAGTTCTGCACCGCGCTGCTCATCAGGTGCAGACTCACCAGCAGCAGTATCAGCAGCAGGCCGACGGAGAGCCCTCCCAGACGTAATCGGCTCAGGGTTGAAGGGGCCATTGGGACCATCCTGTCGTCAGTTTCCAACCCCTGCCAAGGTAGGCCAACGGCTGTAGAGGCAGGGGCAGGGATTCTATGTCGAGGTCAGCGCGCAAACGTAGCTGATAAGCCTCTCCGGGCGCCAGTTTTACCGGGCTGACCATGGGTAGATTGGTGATCTCACCCAATGCATGCAGCGCCGCATCCTGGGTGACGAAATTCTGTTCATCTCCTGTCTGTCCGTCAACGATTCGATAGAGCTCAGTCAGGGCATGGTAGCGAATCTGAAAACTCAAGGTGGTTGTGAATGGGCTCGGTTCCCAGAATCCACGCCATACCTTCTCCACGAGAAGTTGCACTTTCAAGGTCAGCGGCACACCGTTATTCAGCGCTTCGTGGGCCTGTTCACTTAATTGATAGTCGATTCGGGCATTCAACTGGTAGACATTGTCGATTTGTATGATCTGAACATCTTTGATAGTGAAGGCCGTCGCCTGCGTCAGCGGCAGCATCAGCATCAGCATCAGCAAAATTGGCAACAGCCAGTAGGGTCCTCTCTTCATGTGGCTCTTTTAATCAGACGTGCGTAATAAAAACCGTCCAAACCGTCCTCACCGGGAGCGATCTGGCGACCCACGGATCTGGCCTCTCCCCAGGGCACATCCATCACATCCTCCTTCGCGTCGGCCTGCCGGCTGAGAAATTGCTGCAGCTGCAATTCATTCTCCTGGGGCAGGATTGAACAGGTTGCATAGAGCATCACACCACCCGGTTTCAACAACCGCCATACTGTGTCCAGAATTTTGTTCTGAAGTTTCACCAGATTGATGATATCCGTCTCCCTGCGCAGATACTTGATATCCGGATGGCGGCGGATGACACCCGTTGCCGAGCAGGGCAGATCCAACAGAATTCGATCATAACACTGACTGGTCCAGGATCCATCGGGGTCGGCGGCATCTCCCTGCTGCAGGGTCGCCCGGCGTCCGATGCGCGACAGATTTTCACTGACCCGCTGCAGACGCTCGGCATCGCTGTCCAAAGCCGTCAACTCGATTTCCGGCTCCATCTCCAGCATATGACAGCTTTTACCGCCAGGGGCGGCGCAGGCATCCAGCACATGTTGTCCGGGCTGTAAACCCAACAGGCCGGCCGCCAGCTGGGCGGCGCCATCCTGTATTGAGACACAACCCCGAGCAAAGCCGGGCAGGCTCTCCACATCCATGGCCCTGGTCAGGTTGATGCCGCTCTCGACC
Source organism: Candidatus Thiodiazotropha endolucinida (assembly GCF_001715975.1). Taxonomy (GTDB): domain Bacteria; phylum Pseudomonadota; class Gammaproteobacteria; order Chromatiales; family Chromatiaceae; genus Thiodiazotropha; species Thiodiazotropha endolucinida. The sequence goes on from NZ_MARB01000027.1 coordinate 44,584, forward strand.
CGGGGCATGGGCTCGGCATCGATGCCGTTCTTCCGCAACAGATCGAGATAGTCATCGCGGGAGTTGATTTGCCGGTTGACCCTGAGACTCATGGGCGGATGCGAATTGAGCGCCTCTGCACGCTGCTGCCAGCTCTCGGGCCATTGGGTCTGCAGCGCATGCAGCAACCAGCCCGGCATGGCATAGCGCGCCTCCGGCTCACCCTCAAGGGCTTCGATCAAGCCTTCCCGCTGACGCTGAAAATTGCGCAGCACGCCATTGATCAGGCCTACCGCCCAACGCTTACGGAGCTTGTTCGCCGCACCGGCTGTTTCATGTACCGCGGCATGGTCGCCAACCCGGAGATAGAGGAGTTGATAGAGTCCGATCAAAACCAGGGCTTCGATGTCCCGGTCCCTCGATTTCAACGGCTTCGCCATTAATTGACGTTGTATAAAATGCAGCTTGAGATAGTTGCGCATCACACCGAAACAGATCGCCTGAACCAATCCCCTGTCACGACTATCCGCAAGCCGGTCCAGATATTGCGGCAACAGTTCCGAGAGGGAACGCCCCGCCAGCACCTTTTGAATCACAAGTGCAGAAACCAGACGCGGGTCTCCGGATTTCATTGTCCCCGCGCCGGCCGGCATCACCCCAATACCACGCCATCCATCGAGTGGGCATTGAGAAAATCGGCGGCGGACATGGCACGTTTTCCCGGCATCTGCAGTTGGCTGATTCGCAAAACCCCATCACCGGTGGCAACGTCGATGCCGGGTTTCCCACTACGCAATACCTCCCCCGGCTTAGCGGCACACCCTTCGTTCAATGGCTGCGCCTGCCAGATTCGCATGATCCTGTCGTCGTAGCGGCATTGGGCCACGGGCCACGGATTAAAGGCCCGCACCTTGCGGTCAATCTCTGCAGCGGGTCGCGACCAGTCGATCAATCCCTCCTGTTTTTCCAGCTTACCGGCATAGTTGGCCAGATGCTCATCCTGGATTTCGGCTTGCAGTCGGCCACCGGCCAGGTCGGGCAGACAGGTCACCAGCGCCTGCGCGCCCAACAGCGCCAAGCGGTCATGCAGGGTACCGCCGGTATCATCGTCACGAATCGGCGACCTCAAAGTGTACAGCATCGGCCCGGTGTCGAGGCCGGCTTCCATCTGCATGATGGTGACGCCGCTCTCCTTGTCGCCGGCCAACAGCGCCCGCTGGATCGGTGCGGCTCCCCGCCAGCGCGGCAACAGGGATGCATGTATGTTGATACAACCCAACCTGGGAATATCCAAAACAGCCTGCGGCAGTAACAATCCATAGGCCACCACCACCATCAAATCCGCGTTCAGGCCGGCCAGTTCATGCTGTGCGTTTTCATCCTTCAATGTTTGTGGCTGCCTGACCTCTATGCCTTTTGCCAGGGCCATCTCCTTAACCGGACTGAGTTGTACTTTCCTGCCCCTGCCGGCGGGTCGATCCGGTTGGGTATAGACGGCCACTACCCGATGATGAGTGGTTAACAGGGCCTCGAGCGCGGTGGCGGCAAACGCCGGCGTGCCGGCAAATACGATTTTCAGTGGCTCAGACATGAGCGGTTGACCTGCTTTGGTCAAAATATCGGGTTGGATTTGATAGGTTTGGGACCGGTGTCTCAGACAAACCCGAATGGACGGATGAATATTGGATCAAGATGGGACTCCAGAGCGTGTTCAGATGACCTGGTGGGCTTTTGCGCCGGGGGTATCCTGCTGCCGACTCTCCTTTTCCAGCTTCTTACGGATCCGCTGACGCTTGAGGCTGGAGAGATAGTCCACAAACAATTTACCTTCCAGGTGATCCAGTTCATGCTGTATACAGACCGCCAACAATCCCTCGGCCTCCATTTCGAAGGCGGCACCGTCACGACCGAGGGCCCGTACCCGGATCAGGTTGGCCCGTTTCACCATTTCGTAGGCGCCGGGGACCGAGAGACAACCCTCTTCCATCTGCTCTTCGCCATCTTTCTCGATTATCTCCGGATTCACCAGGCAAAGAGGCTGATTCTTCTCTTCGGACAGGTCGATAACGACCACCCGGTTGGCCACATTGACCTGGGTCGCGGCAAGCCCGATTCCCGGGGCCTGATACATTGTCTCAAGCATATCGTCAATCAGCCGACGTATAGAGTCGTCAACCTGAGCCACTGGTTTGGCCTTGTTGCGCAGTCGTGGATCGGGAAAATGGAGTATGTCTAGAATCGCCATCTGTTTTTCCAAAATCTATAGTACAAATGCAAGAAATTGCGCTAACATTATGATCATACTGGAAACTAGTGTAGTGTCACAGACTGTTTTTCAAGAAAAATCGTCATCGAGTATAGAACACAACACACGGGAGAATATCCGCAGTTGATCGCTAGGTTTTCCGCTTCGTACCCAAGGGAATAGTTATGTCATATCTTAACAACAAACTCATCGGAGTCATCAGCGGCCTGCTGCTCTCCTTTTCCGCACTTGCGGCCCAGCATGTCGCGCTTAATCCCTCACACCCGGAACGCTACACCGTGGTCAAGGGCGATACGCTCTGGGACATCTCATCGATGTTTCTGCGGGATCCCTGGCTGTGGCCAGAGGTCTGGTATGTCAATCCGCAAATTGCAAACCCGCATCTGATCTATCCCGGTGACGAGATCGTTCTCACCTATCGCGACGGTCAGCCGGTACTCCAACTGAGCCGGAAAAACAGCCTTTCGCCAAGAGTCCGAGCCACTCCTCTGGATCAGGCGATTCCGACCATCCCCATCGATGCCATCGCCCCATTCCTGACCCGCCCCTATGTGGTCGACGAGAATGAGCTGGAAAAGGCACCCTATATCGTCCATTTTCTGGATGACCATATTGTGGGCGGCGCGGGTATCAGCTACTACGCCCGCAGCATCATGGAGGAGCGGCCAATCCAATACGCGGTGGTTAGACCGGAAAAGCCCTATAAAGATCCTGATACGGGAGAGATTCTCGGCTATGAAGCCCTCTATGTCGGCACTTCCGAACTGAAAAGAACAGGCGATCCCGCCAAGCTGCTGCTTACCTCTTCCGACATGGAAGCGATCATCGGTGACCGCCTGATCAAGGAGCAGGAGGACGAGCCGCTGATCGACTTTCAACCCCGGGTGCCTGAGAATCCCATCGAAGGACGCATCATCTCGGTGCTCAACGGCGTAACCCAGATCGGGCAATACAACGTGGTGGTGTTGAACAAGGGCGCCAACGTGGGCCTGGAGGCCGGCCATGTGCTGCGCATACTGCAGGGTGGCGAAGCTATCCGCGACATCGTCAAAGGCCGCGGTGAAACGGTCACGCTGCCGCTGGAAGAGGCCGGCCATCTGATGGTCTTTCGTACCTTCGAGAAGGTCAGTTTCGCGCTGGTCATGGATGCCACAAAACCTCTGCATGTTTTGGACTGGGTACGCACACCGGGCTCTTAAAAAACAATCGATCTGAACAAGCCGCGTAGCATGGATGGTACAACCGGCACATCTCAACAAGACCCGGAGGCCTGGCTGCTCGTCGGCCTCGCCTCCGGTATCGGCAGTCGCTACTTTCAGCGCCTGCTGGACCACTTCGGCGAACCGCAATCCATCCTCGACGCCTCGCGTACTGAACTTGCCGAGCTTGGCATACCGAATCCGGCCATCGACGCCCTGTTGGCGCAAGACCGCAGCCGGATAAAAGCCTCCCTGGAGTGGTTGACGAAGCCGAATCATCAACTCCTCACCCTCAACGACAAGGAATATCCAACCCTGCTGCGACAGATCGACGCACCGCCCCCCCTGCTCTTTCTGATCGGTGACAAACAGCTGCTGCACCAGCCTCAACTGGCTATCGTCGGCAGCCGCAATCCGACCGCCACCGGACTCGAGAATGCCCACGAATTCGCCCGAAGCCTGGCCGCCTCAGGCTTCTGTATCACAAGCGGCCTGGCTCAGGGAATCGACGGCGCAGCTCACAGCGGCGCACTCAAGGGCGGCTCGACCATTGCCGTGATGGGAACGGGAGCAGACCGGATCTATCCCGGCAGTCATAAGCGTCTCGCCCATCAGATTGCCGATCAGGCACTCTTGGTCACCGAGTTTCCACCCGGCACCCCGGCAAGAGCGGAAAACTTCCCGCGACGCAACCGGATCATCAGCGGCCTGGCGCTCGGTACCCTGGTTGTCGAGGCCACACTGCAGAGCGGATCACTGATTACCGCAAGACTCTCATCAGAACAGGGGCGAGAGGTATTTGCCATTCCTGGCTCCATTCACAATCCCCAGGCCCGTGGCTGCCATGCCCTGATCAGACAGGGCGCCAAGCTGGTGGAGTCTGCCCAGGACATCGTCGAGGAACTGGGCGCCCTGTTCGCAACGCTGGAAAACCCGACAGATACTGAATCGACTACAGAAGATTCTGATATCATGCAACGGGATGCCGACTACCAGCGCCTGGTGCAGGCGCTGGGCTATGATCCGGTGTCGGTTGACGAATTAATCACCCGTACGGGTTTGACCGCGGAGGCAGTTTCGTCCATGCTGCTGTTGCTCGAGCTTGAAGGTCATGTATCATCGGCTCCCGGCGGCTACTACTGCCGTACAGACAGACTGACATCCCGCCACAGCGGGTGAGAGAGCATATGAACGAAAACGTGGTCGACATTCTGATCTACCTCTATGAGAACTATATGGATGGTGAACAGGCCCCACCATCGGATCAACACGAACTTCGTGACGAATTGATTCAAGCCGGCTTCCCCGCGGGCGAGATCGATAAGGCCTTCGATTGGCTGGATGAACTCGCCAACAACGATCAGTCTCAGCATGGTGACACCAATCAATCTCACTCCCTGAGGGTCTTCACGGCAGAGGAGACCGCCCGACTGGATGTGGATTCCCGTGGTTTGCTGCTGTTTCTGGAGCAGAATGACATACTGACGGTAAATGCCCGTGAGCTCGTTATCGACCGGGCCCTGGCGCTCGACACCGCCATCATCACGGAAGAGGAGTTGAAATGGATTATTCTACTGGTATTGATGAATCAGCCTGGACAGGAAGCAGCTTTCGCGCGCATGGAGGACATGGTCTATAACGAAGTTCCGATGTTCCTGCATTAACCGCTGCTGACATAAAACACTTGATTTCTTTTACGTGGGACGGTTCACTGTCCCGCGTTTTTCCCTTGAAACGACCCAAACAGAGATGAATCTGGTTATTGTTGAATCGCCGGCAAAGGCAAAAACCATCAAAAAATACCTCGGTGGAAACTTCGAGGTAATGGCCTCCTACGGCCATGTGAGGGACCTTATACCCAAAGAGGGCGCGGTCGATCCCGACAAGGGTTTCGCCATGAAATACCAGGTGATCGAGCGTAACGACCGCCATGTCCAAGCCATCACAAAGGCACTGAAAAAATCTGAAGCCCTCTACCTGGCGACCGACCCCGACCGTGAAGGTGAGGCAATTTCCTGGCACCTTTCCGAGCTGCTCAAGCAACGCGGCAAGCTCAAGGACAAACCGGTCTACCGGGTCGTGTTCAACGAAATCACCAAAAAAGCGGTGAATGACGCCATATCCAATCCCCGCGAGCTTTCCCATGAGCTGGTCGATGCTCAGCAGGCGCGCAGGGCGCTAGACTACCTGGTGGGTTTCAATCTCTCGCCCCTGTTATGGAAAAAGGTTCGCAGGGGTCTCTCGGCAGGCCGTGTACAGAGCCCGGCCCTGCGCATGATCGTGGAAAGGGAACATGAGATCGAGGCCTTCAAGGCGGAAGAGTTCTGGACCATAGAAGCGGATACTGAAAAAGAGAAACAGGGTTTCTCCGCACGCCTCACCCATTACCGGGGTGAAAAGCTGGAGAAGTTCAGCATTACCGATGAGCTCAGCGCCAAGGCTGCTGAAAAACAGCTGTTGCAGGCAGGCAGCGGCGGCCTGCTGGTGGACAAGGTCGAGAAGAAACAGCGCAAACGCAATCCCGCCCCACCCTTTACCACCTCCACCCTGCAACAGGAGGCGGCCCGCAAGCTTGGATTCACGACGCAACGCACCATGCGCACCGCACAGCAGCTCTATGAGGGGGTGGACGTCGGTCAGGGCACTGTCGGCCTGATCACATACATGCGTACCGACTCTGTTCACCTGGCGGACGAAGCCCTGGCTGAGATCCGGGAGCTGATCAGCAAGCGCTATGGCAACGATCAGCTGCCCCCATCGGTGCGCCACTTCAAGACCAAGTCGAAGAATGCCCAGGAGGCCCATGAAGCGGTCAGGCCCACCTCGGTAATGCGCATACCGGAAGAGATCAAAAGTCACCTGACCAAGGATCAGGCCAGACTCTATGAACTGATCTGGAAAAGGTCGGTCGCCTGTCAGATGATTCACGCCACGATCCACACGGTGGCCGCCGATCTGCAGTGCGGCGAGGGCAATATCTTCCGCGCCAATGGTTCTGTGATCGCCAAACCCGGCTTCATCACGGTCTACCAGGAAGGGCTCGATGACGGTGCCAAGAGCGACAGCGATGAAAAACTGTTACCGCCGCTGAAGGAGGGGGAGACACTGCCCCTGAAGGCGGTCCGCCCCGAGCAGCACTTTACCGAGCCACCGCCCCGCTATAGCGAGGCGAGCCTGGTGAAGGCCCTTGAGGAGTACGGCATCGGCCGTCCCTCCACCTATGCCTCCATCATCTCCACCCTGCAGGATCGGGAGTATGTGGTACTGGAGAAGAAGCGCTTCAAGCCCACCGATGTGGGCCGGGTGGTGAACAGATTTCTCACCGATTACTTTACCCGCTACGTGGACTACGGTTTCACCGCCAATCTGGAGGATGAACTCGATGCCGTCTCCCGCGGTGAAGAGGATTGGATACCGTTGTTGAGCAAGTTCTGGGGGCCGTTCAAGGAGCAGATCGATCATACCCAGGAGAATGTGAAACGCAGCGATGTCACCCATGAAGCCCTGGATGAGGCCTGTCCCAGCTGCGGCTCACCGCTCTCCATTCGCCTCGGCCGGCACGGCCGCTTCATCGGCTGCACCAACTACCCCACCTGCGACTACACCCGGGACCTGAACGCGGACACCAGCGAGAAGGAAGAACCGGAGGTTGTGGAAGGGCGCAGCTGCCCTGAATGCAGCGCTGAACTGGTCATCAAGCGCGGCCGTTACGGCAAATTCATCGGCTGTTCCAACTATCCGAAATGCCGATATATCGAACCGCTGGAGAAGCCGGAGGATACAAGCGTTACCTGCCCCAAGTGCAGCAAAGGCACGCTGTTGAAGCGTAAATCCCGGCGCGGCAAGATCTTCTACTCCTGTTCCACCTACCCGGATTGCGACTACGCCGTGTGGAATGAACCGGTCGCCGAACCCTGCCCCAACTGCGGCTGGCCGGTGCTGACCATCAAAACCACCAAGCGAAACGGTACCGAAAAGGTCTGCCCGCAAAAGGACTGCTCATTCAGCGAACCCGTCGAAGAGGGTTGATTCCAGTCCGCAAATAAACGCGAATAAACGCAAATGTCATGTAGGGTGCGGCTTGCCGCACCGTTAAACCATCCGGATACGCCGGTGCCACACTGATGATTGTGTATTGGTGCGGCAAGCCGCACCCTACCTCCAGATTGCTAGTTCCCATGCTCCTGAGTGGGTACGTATATATAAAAACATTTGCATTTATTCGTGTTCATTCGCGGACTTCTTAATCTCTTCCAGTGAGCGATGAATCCCAGCGATGATCGCCACCGCCTCCTCCATGTGGTCGAAGGTGTGGCTCCCCCCCTCGAAACAGTGAATGTTACCGATCCCCTGATAGATCCCCTCTGCGATACGGTAGTCGATCAGTTCATCCCCCTTGTCGAGTAGCAGGGTTGTCGGCACCCCTTCAGGGCTCGGCTCCACCGTGTATTGCCGTGTGCCGGCCACCATCTCCGATGAGAGATAGTAACGCTCATCCAGGGCCTGGTTGTATTGCCAGCCTATCACCTGTTGCAGCAGCTCCCAGGGCTGTAGGGCGGGATTGATCATCACCAGGTGGTGAATCTGCAGCTGCTGTGCCAGCCAGGCGCCGTAGAACCCCCCCATGGAGCTCCCCACCATGACCAAAGGCTCGTCAGCACTATTCTCATCCGCCATCAGAGGCCGCAGGGTTTGAGTCAGCGATTCGACAGCTTTCGCCGCAGTATGGGCTGGATAGGTAGGACTGATGACCTGCATGCCGGGGAGCGATGCTCTCAATACCGCCGCCTTGCCGGAACTGCCGGCACTGTTGAGTCCATGGAGATAGATAATCACGATACGAGGAATAGTAATGTTCGGAATGAATCGGGTTATAAGGCTATTCGGGTCGGGTGCCGGAAAGGTGTATAATAAAACGAATTGAACGGAGTCGGCCACTTGAAGGGATTTCATCATCACATCACTTTCCCTCTCAACAATCAGCACTCCGCATACACCAGTGTTCGGGCGAAAAAGTAAATCGAACCACGGCCTATTTCAGGGATTGGCGTCAGCGTGAAACTGTTAAATCATATAAAAAGGATCCCTCGGTGTATTCGCGAAAACGGCATTGCAAACTTTGTCATCTACCTGATGACAACCACACTGCTCACAAGCTTCAGCTGGCTACTGATCCCCTTTAAGAAAAGAATCGACACAGATTCCTTCTACCAGGTTTTCAGCCGCTTCATTGAATCGGTCAACGATATGGAGCAGGCGACGCTACTTGAGATCGGATCGAGAAACGTGACCGGCGTGGTTTGGCGCGAGGTATTCAGTCCAACTGTCAACTATACAGGAATGGATATCCACCCGGGCGAAAACGTCGATGTGGCCGGAGACGTGCATACACTCTCATCGCTTCTTCCCGGCGAGCACTACGATGCCGTCTTTTCGGTATCGGTGTTCGAACATCTGGCCATGCCCTGGAAAGCGGCGCTCGAAATCAACAGAGTCATGAAACCCGGCGGTCTGCTCTACATATCCACCCATCCGGCCATTCCCCCCCATGAGCTGCCCTGGGACTTCTGGCGCTTCTCCGGGGAGACCTTCAAAATCCTGCTCAATGAAAGCACCGGATTCGAGATACTGGAATCGCAGGAGGGGACTCCGGGTCGAATCCTCTCCCTCTCCCGTGATCACACCACAGCCAGCACACATCGGTTTCCGATCAATCAGAGCATCGCCATACTGGCGAGGAAAACCGGCGCTCCCGATCCGGGACTCTCCTGGGATATCCCTGTTTCAAGCCTACTTCAGACAGACTACCCCAAATAGCAGACAACCGGATCCGTCTCAGTTCGAAAATTCTGACTCTTTTGACCCGGCTTGCATTTCATATTCGTACAGCGCACGGGCTGAGATTATAAGTTTCTATATATATAGTTGATACCTATAGATCCGATAACAATTAGCTCTTTGACTAATAGCTGACCATTACAAATACTTTTTTAAACGGCAATAAGTCAGCATAGATCGATCATAATCTAGAAGTACCGGTGGATCAGGGGGAGGTTTCATGAACAAATTAGCGGTTCCTGAAGTAGCTCCCGATATAGAGACTATCTGTAGCCTTGAGACGGTCTTGCGCGAGTGGCTTGCGGTAAAAGAGATCGTGATTATCTGCGGCAAGTGGGACCACGGTGCGATCTCCGAGATCATCAGCGATGGCAAGGCATGGCTAACTGAAGCCGCCTATACGGGCAAATTCGTCGATCTCAGGGATCTACGGGTTCGCGGTGAGCACCACCATCTCCACATTGATCTTGGTAAGTTCAGCCATGTGGAATACGCGGTCACGCCCAGTGTCTGTTACGGATGGAAGCCCTCGTTCGAAGTCTTTCTCGTTGGCGATCACGGTCCTGGCAATTTCGCTGTTTCGGCCGGGCGGCCCTACCGAAGACAGGCACTCAACCGACCCCTGGTAAAGGCATTTTTTAAAAGGTTCATGGATCACAGACAACGTTTCGGAGACGCTATCCAATGGTCGGCGACAGGTTATGGATGCGGACCCGAATCGTCAGCCGTGAACGATTGCTGGCATGAAATCGGCAGCTGCGCCCTTGAGATGATCCCGGAAGAAGAGCGCACTGACTTTTTCTTCGACAATAAAAAACCCTGGGAATCCGTCCAGGATGTCATGGGGCGACTGGCAGGATAGATAGAACAATGAACCAAACAACATCATATGAGCCGAACCCGGAACCGATGGACCCACAAGCCGAACCCTGGGTGGCAGAGATTATGCGCGAGACACTCAAGCTGCGGGATGCTTCACTGGTTATCTGCCGTCCAAAACTGATCATCGAATTCAAGACCGAGGATCTGGGACGCGGGCTTCAATATTTTACCCACGACGGGCATGAAACCTGGCAGATTGGTGAATTTCGCGGTCACCATTGTCATGTAAATCTCGACTCCATCGAACAGGTCGTGTTCGAGGCGGCCCCTGTCACCTGTCAGGGCGGGCGACTGAATTACACCGTCTGGTTCATGGTCGGCTGGGAGTGCGAGAATCCTTTTCGCAAGGGAGGCTATCTTTCGGTTACACTCAACTCACCCTACACCAAGGCAGGTGATCCCAGGCATGAGGTCATCGATCCGGTAATCGATCTCTATCGCCACTATCAGGATCATCAACATGTGCATGCGGAGGAGGGATTCCTCCAAGCCATGACCCAAGCCCACCCATTGCAGTAACCCGGTTGTATTCCAAAGAAGAGACAACTGACTCCGTAACGATTTTTCGAATAAGAGGAAGCGCTGGCATATATCCTATACCTTGATTTTTTAGCGGTATAACTGTACTTTCCCTGCCTGCTGAAGGTACCCGTCCATGGTGACGGGAGAGCCCCGCGGCGGCAAAGCCGCCAACGGGGTAAACGGGAAGCAGGTGAGAGACCTGCACTGCCCCCGCAACGGTAAGCAGATCAAGACACCGCATTATGCCACTGTGATTACACTCCATGTGCATGGGAAGGCGCCGGTGTCGGGTGACCCCACCAGTCTGTAAGTCCGGATACCGGCCTTCGCACCCCTATCCACCTCGACGACGCGGGTGTGCGTCCCATGGAGACTCAATGAAACGTTTAGTACTACCCATACTGGTACCCACCGGTTTTTCCCTTTTCCTGTCGACTCCCGGCCTGGCTGTGGAGACCGAGCTTGCCTCCATCCTGGTCAGTGCATCGCGCACTATCCAGACGAATCCCTTAACCAGCTCGGTTATCAGTGTCATCACCCGGGAGGAGATTGAGCGGAGCGCGGCCCAAAATCTGCTACAACTGCTGGGCGGGCATAGCGGCATTCAGCTCACCAGCCTCTACGGCGACGGCAGCAAGGCGACCATCGATATGCGCGGCTTCGGTCCCAGTGCAGGGGCCAACACCCTGATCCTGGTGGATGGCCGGCGCCTCAATAACAGCGGCGACCGGGCCGCGCCCGACCTCAACAGCATCGACCTGCGCCGTGTCGAACGCATCGAAATCGTCCAGGGCAGTGCCGGCACCCTGTATGGCAACCAGGCAGTAGGCGGCATGGTCAACATCATCACCCGCCGGGCGGACGCGTTCAGCGTCAAGCTTGCCGCCGGCGCCGGCAGTTATGATGGATACGATCTCTACGCCGATCTCGGCAACCGCCTGGAGAACGGCTTGGCCTATCATCTCTCCGCCAGGCACCGGGAGAGCGACAACTACCGGGAGAACAATCAGACCGAGCGGGACGACTACAACCTGCGTCTCGACTACCGGCACCCGCAGGGTGAGGTCTTTTTAGAGCATCAACGAGTGGACGACTACCAGCAGCTACCGGGCTCTCTCTTCGAAGCAGAGATGGAGCAGGACCGCAGGCAATCGATTGCCGCCTATAGCGGAGACTTCAGCGATCTGGAATCGGATATCAGCCGTATCGGTCTGCAGCAAGAGCTGGGCGGCTACTGGTCCTTCGAGGGGGAGGTCACCCGGCGCGACGACCAACGTAGTTTTCAAACCAGTTTCCGCACCACGCCGGACTCGGTTTCCACCCAGGATCGGGAGGTCCTGGGATTCAACCCACGGCTTATCGCCATCTTCCCCTTCGCCGCCGGGGAGGCGACCTTCACCGGCGGCGCCGACCTGGAGCGTACCGACTACGCGCTGCAGACCAGCTTCGGCCCGCAGCTGCTGGATCAGTCGGTGAACGCGTACTATCTGCAATTGACGGCACCCATCACCGGCTGGGCCTCGACCACGGTGGGGTATCGCCATGCAGAGGTCGAGAACGAAATCGACAACGGCAGCGGCAGCGGGGTCGACAGACTGGATGACAGCGTCAACGCCGCCGCCCTCGGCTTCAACTTCACCCCCGCCGAGGATCTGCGTCTCTTTGTCAGGCTCGATCAGAACTACCGCTTCGCCACCGTCGATGAGCACACCAATGTACTCTTCGGCCAGCCCGTGGGCATCGAGAACCAGACTGGCACCTCCTATGAGGCGGGTGTCGAGTGGAGCCGGCCCGAACTACGCACCCTGCTGCTGCTCTACCGCCTCGACCTGGAAGACGAGATCAGCTTCGACGCCACGGGTTTCGTCAATACCAATCTGGATGAGACCCGGCGCAAAGGGGTTACCCTGGAGAGCAGCTGGCGGGCCTATCCCACCCTGACCCTCGGCGGCAGTCTCAGCTATACCGACCCGACCATCACCGACGGCGCCTTCAAGGGCAATCGCATCCCCCTGGTGGCGGCCCGCTCGGCCCGCCTCAGCGGTGACTGGCGGTTTTCACCTCAATGGAGCCTGGTGGGCGAAACCGTATTCACCAGCGAGCGCATTGTCGGCGGCGATTTCAGTAACGCACTGGCACGTCTTCCCGGATTCGGGGTAACCAATGTGAGCGCTCACTATCGTCATGAGCCTTGGCATCTAAGTCTGCGGATAGACAATCTCTTTGACAAGGAGTACGCCAACTCCGGCAGTGCCGGCTTCGACGCCAGCTTCAACCAACAGGCCGCCTTCTTCCCCGCACCGGAGAGAAACCTCTGGCTGGCCCTCAGCTATCAATTCGAGTGAGCATGAGATCCACGGCGATCGGACTGTTTCTGTTACTGCTGACCTCGCTGGTGGCAGCGACAGAGCTGCCCCCTCGCCGTGTGGTTTCAGTCAACCTCTGCAGCGATCAGCTGCTGTTGTTACTGGCCGGCCCCAGGCAGGTGGCATCGGTCAGCCACCTCGCCACCGAGCCGGCAAGCTCCTTCGTCGCCGAACAGGCTGCCCGATACCCGTTGAACCATGCCCGGGCCGAGGAGATCATTCGCCTCAAACCCGATCTGATTCTGGTCACACCCCATACCAATTCTCGCCTGCGCACGACCCTCGAGCAGCTGGGCTACCCGCTGCACCGGCTCTCCCTCGGCAACCGAGTCGAGGATATCATCGGCGATATTCGCCAACTGGCCGCCCGGTTGGGGCAGGTTTCCCGGGGAGAGTCGCTGATTGCACGGATGCAGCGTCGACTGCAATCCGATCTCCCGGATGTTGCCAAGCCACCCCCCACGGCGATCTTCTACCAGCCCCGGGGCTACACCAGCGGCAGCGACACCCTGCAGGACGAGGCCCTGCGACTCGCGGGCTGGAACAACCTGGCCGTGCAACAGGGGGTCAAGGGCTACGCCCCTGTCCCGCTGGAGGAGATCCTGCGCTGGCGACCCGATACCCTCTTCACCTCCGCCTATACGAAGACGGGCGACTCCCTGGCGGAGAGACAGCTGCGCCACCCCGCCCTGAACCGCCTGTTGGCGAACAATCCCATGGTGAAGATCCCCTACAAGTACTGGATCTGCCCCGGGCCGATGCTGGCCGAAGCGGTGGAACTGTTACGTGAAGCAAGGGAGGAGGATTGATGGTCGCCGCAATCCGACAACACCGGCTACTTTACTCCCTAGGCGGCGCCATCGTCATCACCGCCCTGCTCTCCCTGACCATCGGCAGCCAACCGCTGCCGCTGATGCAGGCACTGCAGGAGAGCTTCGGCGACAAGCCCGGCGTCTACAGCCTGATCCTCACCGAGTTGCGCATCCCGAGAACCCTGGTCGCCCTGCTGGCCGGGGCCTCCCTCGGCCTCTGCGGTGCGGTGATGCAATCCCTGCTGCGCAATCCCCTCGCCAGCCCCGGCCTGGTCGGCAGCGCCAGCGGCGCGGCTCTGGGTGCCGTGATCACCCTCTACTTCGGCGTCGCCGGTCTCTTCGCCTTCGCCCTGCCCATGGGGGGCATGGCGGGAGCCCTGCTGGCGACCCTGACGGTCTACCTCCTGGCCGGTCGCGACGGGGGCACCCTCACACTGATCCTGGCGGGGGTCGCGGTCAACGCCTTCGCCCTCGCCCTGGTCTCCCTGCTCCTCAACCTGGCCCCCAGCCCCTACGCGGTGCAGGAGATCGCCCTCTGGATGCTCGGCTCCCTGGCCAATGTCAGCCGCAACGAGCTGTGGATTCTCCTCCCCGGCACCCTGCTGGGCTGGCTGCTGATCTGGCGCCAGGGCCGCCCCCTCGACCTCCTCACCCTGGGGGAAGAGACCGCCAGCTCCATGGGCGCCGACCTGCCCAACCTGAGAAGACGCCTCTTTCTCGCCGTCGCCCTGGCAGTGGGATCGGCCATCTCCGTCACCGGCGCCATCGGCTTCATCGGCCTGGTGGTGCCTCACCTGCTACGCCCCCTGGTGGGCTACCAGCCCAGCCGGCTGCTGATCCCCAGCGCCATGGGCGGCGCACTGCTGCTGATGCTCGCCGACATGGGGGTACGCCTGCTGCCGGTGCAGGGCGAGATCAAAGTGGGTGTGGTCACCTCCCTCATCGGCGCCCCCTTCTTCCTCTGGCTGATCCTGCACCACAGAGGTCGTGGGGCATGAGTCTGCTCTACGGCGAGTCGCTCTTTGTGACACGGAACAACCAACCGATTCTGCAGGACGTGGATATCGTCCTCGAGCGGGGAGAGATGCTGGGCCTGATCGGTCCCAACGGCGCAGGCAAAAGCACCCTGCTACGCCTGCTGGCCGGTGTGATCGAGGCGGACACCGGCAGCCTCTCACTCAACGAGACACCCATCAGCTCGGTCCCACGCAGCGAGCGGGCGCGGCGTATCGCCTATCTGCCCCAACTGAGCGAGATCGCCTGGCCCATGAGCGTGGAGCGGATCATCGAACTCGGCCGCACCCCACACCTGGAGCCCTGGCAATCCGTGGGAGAAGCGGACCGGGAGATCATCGAGCGGGTAATCTGCCACACCGACCTGCTGGACTTCCGGGAGCGCAGTTTCAACACCCTCTCCGGCGGCGAGCAGGCCCGGGTGCTGCTCGCCCGCGCCATGGTCACCGAGCCCGACATCCTGCTGGCGGACGAACCTGTCTCCGCCCTTGATCCTGCGCATCAGCTCGATGTTATGAACCTGCTGAGACAACACTGTGAGAGTGGGCACTCTGTTATTGTTGTTCTGCATGATCTCAGTCTCGCTGCGCACTATTGTCATCGGCTCCAGCTTTTGCATCATGGGATGACGCTTGCGGAGGGTTCTGCGGAAGAGGTGCTCAATGAGAAGAATCTGGCGGATGCTTATGAGATTGAGTTGACCAAGGCGAATGGGAAAGCGTTGAAGCCGACCAGTTTGCCTTGGCGGCGTCTATACAGGTTATATTGATGGAAGGACCGCTAGACCATTACCTCATCAAAGGCAAAAGTACGCTATAGAACTGGAATTTATTTCCTCAAGATTCTGTTTTTGCCAGGAACTCTGATAACCTATCTTTAAATAAGGGAATCCTCATTGGTAGGACGCTATTTCCATCAGACCTGATCCACGACTACCAGTTATCTCTCGATTCCCTGACGAGGAAGGAGATGAGAACTTTTTTCCGCATAACAGATTATTTGGGCCGTCGGTATAGGTCATTATTTGTAGCGGCCACACAATCCGCTGTTATATAACAAAGAGGTCAAAAAGGAATGTCAGATGTATTTATAAGCTACAGCACTAAAGATGAAAAAATAGCTCAATTTATGCACAAGCATTTAATTGCTGAAAATGTAAAGACGTTTCTTGCATCAGTATCAATTGAGCCAGGCAAGGAGTGGTCCTCAGAAATATTAAACAATCTAAAAACATCTAGTTGGGTATTTTTTCTTGCCAGTAAAAGCGCATGCGAATCGCCGTTCGTACAACAAGAACTTGGGGGAGCGCTATTAACTGATAAAAAAATTGTTCCAATTGTCTGGGATATGCCACCGTCCAATCTGCCAGGGTGGATTTCGAAGTACCAGGCACTAAATCTCTCTGGCATTACAATTGATCAAGCAAAAGAGAGAATTAGTCAAATTGCATCAAAAATAAAATCAGATAAATTTGTAGGCGGTCTTGTGGTAGTGGCCATGATAGGTGGTCTTATCTGGGCATACAGAAAATAGATTGTTACATAAATCGGGTAAGGGCGGGTCTCTAACCCGCCCTCCCTACACCACCTAGCATGCGGGTCCGCACTAGGCGGTTCATCAAGCATAGTGAAACTTAATCCATAGCTCCCTGACAGAG
>NZ_MARB01000028.1 GCF_001715975.1 Candidatus Thiodiazotropha endolucinida
GTGTTGCCGTTGTCGTTGATCGTGACGTTGATCGTATCGGCGTCATTGCCTGCGGTATTGGTCGTACCGTGCAGATAGGTGATGTTGCTCGCGGTATTGAAGTAGTTGTTCAGATCGCTCAGCGTGCCGGTCAACGTTCTGGCTGTGCTCGTCCCGCCGATCGTGATACCGGTCCCCGCGGCCGCACTCAGGTCGCCACCGGTGCTGGTGGTCAGGGTGACCGTCAGTGTGCCTGAAGCGGCATCGACGTCAGCAAAGTCAATGGCCGACAGATCGATGTTGCTGGATACATCCTCGGTGACCGAGATATCGCTCGGCAACGAGCCGGCGTTGGTCGGGTTATCATTGACCGCACCGACACTGATCGTCGCCGTCTCACCGATATCGCTGCTGGTATCACTGCCGCCGCCGTTGTCGGTCACCGTGTTCAAGGTGATGGTACGGGCCGTGGTCGAGGGATTATCCGCAGCCGGATCGATGCCGTAGGTAATACTCTCCAGCACCAGTTCAGCAGCGGCGGCATTGGTGCCACCGGCAAAGGTGATCGTGACCACGCCGGTGGCCTGGGTGTAGCTGTAACTGTGCCCACCGCTGATGGCACCACTGCTGTCGCTGCCCAGGCCGCTGATCGCAGTCCCGTTGATGGTCAGGGTATCCGAGTTATCGATACCGCCGCCGAGGGCCAGCTGGGCCGAGGCGATGTCATCACCGGCCTCGATCGGATCGATTGTGACCGTGGCGAAGACCGCACCGGAGGTGGTGTCGGTATTCTCGGTCAGGGTGTCATTGGCGGCTGTGGCAGCCAAGGTCGGGGTATCGTTGACCGCGGTGATTGTCACCGTCGTGCTGCCCACGGCCTGCAATGCGCCGCCGGATCCCTGGGCACCGGCATTACCGTCGTTGAAGGTCCAATCGATTTGCACGCTGGCCGGCGGCACGTCGTTGCTGTTCGCGTAGGTGATCTGGCGCAGGATGTTGTTGACATCGGCCGAGGTGGGTGTCTGACCGTTGGCGTTGGTGAAGGTGATGACCAATTCGCCTGCCGTGGTCGTGGTGTCGAACGATGCAACGATCTGACTGCTCTTGATCAGATTGCTGCCCGATAGCGTGATGCCGTTGCCGTCGTTGAAACTGAAAACGTCTTCGCTGTTCGCGGCGCCGTTGCGCACTAAGGTCACACTCGCGCCGTCGTAGTCGCCGTTGCCGCCGTTCAAGGCATCGAGTTCCGGGTCGCTAATATCGACATCTGCATCCAATACGACGGCCGGTCCATCTTCGGTAAAGGCCGGAGTGCCGTCCAATGTCGTGGTCGACACATTCTCGTACCAGGCAATCTCATCGGCGGAGTTTGCCGCGGACAGCACATCGAGGTCGCCATCGCTGGTCACGTCCGCCACGGCAACCGATGTGGCAAAGCCGGCGGTATTGGAAATGATGTGCTCGGAAAAGTTCTCGCTGCCGTCGTTCTCATACCAGGCGATCGTGGCATCCGTCGACGACGCCGACAGTACGTCCAGATCGCCGTCCCCGTCCATGTCCCCCGCGGTTACCGATCGAGCACCGTTAGCCGATGTGGTGATTGTATGGGCGGTAAAGTTTTGGCTGCCGTCGTTTTCGTACCAGGCAATCTTGTCGTCGTTACCGGACGCCGACAGCACGTCCAGATCGCCGTCTCCATCGACATCGGCGGCGTCGACGGCGCGTGCACCGTCGGCGCTGGTGGTGACTGTCTGCTCAGTGAAGTTTCCGTTACCGTCATTCTCGTACCAGCCGATCGTATCCTCACCGAACGAGGCCGACAGGATGTCGAAGTCCCCATCGCCGTCGACGTCTGCCGTGGTTACAGAACGATTTGTCGATGTCGTGTTCGCAATCGCATGGCGGGTGAAGTTCTGACTGCCGTCGTTCTCATACCAGGCTATCGTATTGTCATTGCTAGACGACGACAGTACGTCGAGATCGCCATCGCCGTCCACGTCTGCCGTTGTTACATCATTCGCGAAAATGGCCGTATTAGTAATTACGTGCTTGGTAAAATTTCCACTGCCGTCATTCTCATGCCAGGCGACGGTGTTGTCAGCTGACGAAGTCGACAGCACATCGATATCGCCATCGCCATCCACATCGGCGGAATGCACCGTATTTGCGCCGTCCGCCGCGGCGTCGATGATCTGCTCGCCGAAGCTGGGAACACCGTCGAAACTCGGCGCCTCATTGACCGCGCTGATGTCCACATTCACAGTGCCAAGATCGATATCGGTGCCGCCACCGGCACCGGTGTTGCCGTTGTCGTTGATCGTGACGTAGATCGTGTCGGCGTCGTTGCCGGCTGTATGTGCCGTACCGTGCAGGTAGGTGATATTGCTGGCGGTATCAAAATAGTTGTTCAGATCCGTCAGCGTGCCGGTGAGGGTCAAGACCTTCGATGTGCCAGCGATCGTGATGCCGGTGCCGGCCGCCGCACTCAAGTTGCCGCCGATGCTGGTGGTCAGGGTGACCGTCAGCGTACCGCCGCCGGCGTCGACATCCGCGAAGTTGATGGCCGACAGATCGACGTTGCTCGAGACATCCTCGGTCACACTGATATCGCTCGGCAAGGAGCCGGCGTTGGTCGGATCGTCGTTGACCGTGCTCACAGTAACCGTGGTGTCGTAGTCGACACTGGTACCGCCATCGCCGTCAGTGAGTACAAAGCGTACGGTGCGTGCGCCCGTGGTCGGGTTTTCGGTGTCGGTGTTTTCGTAGGTGATGTTGCGAACGAGCGCGGTGACCGCAGTGGCATCGGCGTCGGCATCGAGCGTGATGACCAGATTGGTGCCGCCGCTGCCGCCGGTGAAGGTACCGATTTGGGTACCGCCGTAGCTGACGGCACTGCCCGATACCGTGATATTCGTTGGGCCGGCGCCCTGATCACGGATCGCGAGCACGTCTTCAGCATTGTCGCTGCCGGCCTGGAACGAAACGGTCAGCGTGCCGGTATCGAAATCGCTGCTGTCGACATCGGCCACGATCGATGCGGTGCCTTGATCGATGACCTGGGCGCCGTCGTCTTCGTTGTAGGCCAGGCTGTCACCACCCAGATTAGCGATGGTCGGGACTTCGTTGTCCGGCGTGATATCGACATTGACCGTGCCGAGGTTGATGTTCGTACCGCCACCGGT
Organism: Candidatus Thiodiazotropha endolucinida; assembly: GCF_001715975.1. Classification (GTDB taxonomy): domain Bacteria; phylum Pseudomonadota; class Gammaproteobacteria; order Chromatiales; family Chromatiaceae; genus Thiodiazotropha; species Thiodiazotropha endolucinida. The sequence continues at coordinate 3,162 of NZ_MARB01000028.1, forward strand.
GCCGGTGTTGCCGTTGTCGTTGATCGTGATGTTGATCGTGTCGGCATCGTCACCGTTGGTGTCTGGTGTACCGTGCAGGTAGGTGATATTGCTCGCGGTATTGAAGTAGTTGTTCAGGTCGGTCAGCGTGCCGGTCAGGGTCCGGGCAGTGCTCGTTCCACCGATCGTAATGCCGGTGCCGGCGGCGGCGCTCAGGTTGCCGCCGGTGCTGGTGGTCAGGGTCACGGTCAGGGTGCCGACACCGGCATCGACATCACTGAAGTCAACCGCCGACAGATCGACATTGGAGGAAACATTCTCTGCGACGGTGATGTCGGTCGGCAAGGAGCCGGCGTTGGTCGGATCGTCGTTGACCGCGGTGATGGTGACGGTCGTGCTGCCCACTGCCTGTAACGCGCCACCGCTTCCTTGACTACCGGTATTGCCGTCATCAAAGGTCCAATCGATCTGCACACTGGCCGGCGGTGCGTCATTGCTGTTCGAATAGGTGATCTGGCGCAGGATATTGTCGACGTCGGCCGAGGTCGGTGTTTGACCGTTGGCATTGGTAAAGGTGATCACCAGTTCACCGGCCGTGCTAGTGGTGTCGAACGACGCGATGATCTGGCTGCTTTTGATCAGGTTGCTACCCGACAGCGTGATGCCGTTACCGTCGTTAAAACTGAAGACGTCGTCGCTGTTCGCGGCGCCATTACGTACCAGCGTTAGGCTTGCGCCGTTGTAGTCGCCCTGACCGCTGCTGAGCGCATCGAGCTCTGCGTCGCTCACATTGACATCGGCATCCAGCACCACCGCCGCGCCGTCTTCGACGAAGGTCGGCGCACCATCGAGCGTCGTTACGCTCATCACGTTCTCGTACCATGTGACAGTGTCGGCGGCATCGTCGGTCGCCAGCACATCCACATCCCCATCGCCGTCCATATCGGCGACTGCAACCGAAAACGCCTCACCGGTCACACTGGCGATGGTATTGGCGGTGAAGTTCTCACTGCCGTCATTCTCGAACCAAACGACGTTGTCATCGGTGTACGATGCCGATATCACATCCAGATCGCCATCGCCGTCGATATCTGCTGCCGCAACCGCGCTGACGGGACCGGCAGCGGCAGTGATGGTATGCAGGGTGAAGTTTTCAAAACCGTCGTTTTCGTACCAGGCGAGCTTATCGGAACTTCGCGATGCCGATAGCAGATCCAGATCGCCATCGCCATCCACGTCGACCGCGACGACCTGTCGAGCCTCGTTGGCCGAGGTTGTGACCGTGCGCGTGGTGAAGTTCTCATTACCGTCGTTCTCGTACCAGGCGACTCTGCCGTCGTATGCCGATGTCGAAAGTACGTCGAGGTCGCCGTCTTCATCCAGATCCACTGTGCCGACGAACGATGCGCCGGAGGCGCTGAACGTGATCGTACGGGTGGTGAAGTTCTCGTTGCCATCGTTCTCGTACCAGACGACGCGGTCGTCTCCCACCGACGCCGACAGCACGTCGATATCGCCGTCGCCGTCGACGTCGGCGGTCGTGACCGCGAATGCGGTGTTGGCCGACGTGGTGATGGTGTGGGCGGTGAAATTCTGGCTGCCGTCGTTTTCGTACCATGCGATCTTGTTGTCGTTTTGCGAAGCTGAGACAACATCGAGGTCGCCGTCACCGTCTATGTCCACCGTGGACACCCCCGCGGCGCCGTTGGCAGATGACGTAATCGTGTGGGCGGTGAACGACGGCGGCCCGGCGGCATCGAATGTCGGTGCGGTGTTACTCAGGAGTTCCGCAATATCCGACGTGGACAGCGCACGATCATAGACGCGCACATCGTCCTGTAACCCGTTGAAGAAGGCGATATAACCCCCCGCGTCACGTACATTCCCGATCGCCATCGAGTCCAAGGAAGTTACAGAAGAGAAGAAACTCGATGTCGAACTGTTGCCATCTCGATAAAAGAGCCCGGCCAAGGAAACTTCTACACCGTCGATATAGATGCTGTTGCCGGAGCCATCGACTGTTACTGCAACATGATGCCAACTGCCGTCGGCGTAGCTGGCGTTTGTTTCAACGGAAAGGCTATAGAAGCTGTTGTTGACGACGTCGAAGAAGATCCGGCCATTGTCCATTCCGAACACAACGACACTGCTGGAGTCCGCGGTATCGGTGATCGAGAACATCGCTTGGGCGCCGCTATAAGAAGTGTTGATCCAGGCAGCAATCGTTCCCTCTGACAGGCCGCTAAAGGCACTCACATGAGTGTTGAGCTGGACGAAGTCGTTAAAGCCGTCAAGATTCAGGTTACCGTCGCCGATCGGATTGGACGATCCAGGATTGTCAATAGAGGCACCGTTCGTGAGTGTTCCATCATGGGAATTTCCCGAGCTGTCGGTCGCATCTGAATCGAGCGTCCAGTGACCGAGCAGGCCCGTGGTGATATCCAACCGGTTCAGCCATGCTTGCTGGCCGTCAATGCCGACAGCGACGTCAGTTTCAATTGAACCTTCAACGACCTCAAGATCCCAGTCGCCATCGAGTGTTTCATGACCTGTCACATCGTTGGAAGCGGCGACATCGGCGCCGGTCAGGGCGGCGAATTGCTCAATAAAACGTTCGCCGGTAGCGGTGGAGGCGATATCGCAGCCATAGATCAACCAGTCACCCCCGGGATTCAGGGCCTCACCCCAGGCACTGATCTGTTCTGCCGACTGCTGTAGTCCATCCTGGTTAAGCGTGGCATTACCCAGCCGTATCTCACCCTCTCCGCCGTGGCTGATCAGGTGGATAGCGTTAAGCCCCTGGTATTGCGCGAGAGTTTCGTTAAGCTGTTCGATGCCGTTAGCGGAACTGTCGAGCAGTACGATCTCGAAGCTGCGCCCGTCTCCATCACGGCTGATCAAATCATCGACCAAGGACTGATAATCCGGTGTCGCGGGATCGATGATCACCAGTTCCCGGGTCGATATATCGGATTCGTCAGTCTGGTTTGACAGGACGGATTGTAACCCGGCTTCAATGGTCTGTAGCTCTGTTTCATCAACCTGCTGCTCGACATCGTTCGATGCCGGATCGACAGCAACTCCCACCAGGTCGGCGGAGAGCAGGATTCGGGGCTCCAGCTCTTCGCAGATCAGGGTATTGGACCGTTTTTTGGATCGCCTGCGTCTCATCGCTCGACGATCCTGGTCTCGATTCCCAAGTCCGTGAGCTGCTGCCGATAATTATCGACCACCCTGCGGTTTTTGAAATATCCCAGGGAGATATGCCCTTTCAACGATCCCTTGGCGATGACCCAGGTATCCTCCACACCCTTTTGCCTGAGAGTCTCCGCCTTGCGCTTAGCCTTCTTCAGCGGCAGCAGTGAATCCTGGGTTACCAGCAGGTAGTGCGGCTTTCGTGCAGTTTTTTGACCAGCGCCATCGGTGGTGCTCACCGCTTCGGTCTTCGATCCGACTGTTGCTTTCTCGACAGGTTCTTCAAACTCTTTTGTGGGTTGGGCATGTGCGACCGCATCAGCCTGGTTCAACTTCACAGGCTTAGGCTGCCTGTCAGCCATCTTATCGAGAAATCGCACCTGGCAACGCAACCCGCTGGTCAGGCGATAGTCGTCATTGGGGATCTCCAGACGGATGCGGAATGTGCCGCTGGCCGCGTCGAGTATCGGATCGACGATCTTCACCACTGCCCGATGATTGCCGCCCACCGGCAACTCCGGCCTGACCATCGCCAACTGCCCGGTCTTGACCTTACCCAACATCGAGACCGGTGCGACGACTTCGACGCGCAACGGATTGATCTGGGCGATTTTTACGATGGGACGCTCCTCCACGGACTCGCCCGGATTGAGGTAGCGCTCAACTACGATACCTCCGACAGGACTACGAATCGTATGGCGGTTATAGAGCGCTTCGGCCTGCTTCAGGTCGAGTTCCGCGAGAAACTTGTTCTCTTTCGCCTGGGCCAGTTTATAACGGGTCAGGCGGGTCTCGGTCTCGACCTTGTCGAAATCCTGAAAGGAGGAGAGGTTTTTTTCGTGCAGCTCCTTGACCCGGTTCAGCTGACGCCGACCGTAGGCGAGACTGACCTCCTGCAGACGCACGTCGCTGTTGATCGATGCCTTGGCGCGAGCATATTCCAGGGCTGCCTGTTCAACCTCGGATTCAAGCTTGGCGATGACCTGGTTCCGGTCAATGCTGTCCCCCACGTCCACGGAGACGGCCTCGAGAATACCATCGATACGGGAGCTGAGCTCCACGGTCATGAAGGGTTCAATTACACCGTCAAGTGATTCGGTTCCATCCGCAATAAGTGTTGATGAAAAGAGGCAGATCATGCCTCCTATCGTTAGATACCATTTGCTCATGTCGTTTATTTACTTTTTTCACACGCTTGCCAACACAGGTTACAAAGACCGAGGATCCGTTATTGCAAATGATTCTTATTCCCTTTCGATATCAAGGCTTTGCATTCAACTAATCGGCTGAAAAGTTGCTACCTTGACCAACAGAACGTGACTTTTTAAACAAAATTAACACTTTATGACCCGAATTCCCAAAGCACTCTACCTAATTATGGTTACTTCCCCATCGAAGCCTTTGGCGGTTCAAGCCCTAAACCGCTTGAGAAACATCTGCCTTATTGAACGGTACCATTGCCAGCCCAATGGCAGTGGACGGTGCTCGAAACGGACAATGATGCGCTCACCCAAACGGGTAATCCGCTGATCCAGCTGAAGTCGGATCTCAAACACGGCCTCCAGGGGCCGCGTGCCGTCCTCATCTTCGGGATGAAGCACGATCATACCGCCCCCCAGGCGACCCAACGCGGGGCTGGGAAGGCGCTGTCGTGATTCGGGGATATGTCGCTGCAGGCTTACCGGCAGGTCGTCGGCAGGTCTGTCGGCGTAGACCGCTTTTATCTTGCGGGAAAACTGCCGCACCAGGCCGATATCCTGCTGTGATACAACCACCCTGATCTCCGGCTGACGGTTATCCAGCACATAGCCGATCAACTCACCCTGGGTTAAAAACCGGCCGGGCAGATCACCGGGTTGCTGTACTAGGAATGTGCCTTCTAGGGGACTGCGGAGGGTAAGCCGCGATGCCTGTTCCCGCTTTTGTGACACCTCTGTTTCAATCAGGCGGATCTCTTCCAGCACGATTTCCGCTTTGACGGTTTCGTCTTCACTGACCAGGGTCTCATACTTCACTTGCAATGCGCTCAGCCGTCCGGCCAGGCGTTTCAACTCAGTCTGTAGAAAAGGGTCCTCCATCGCTACGAGGGGCTGGTTTCGCGTAACAGAGCTGTCAGATGTTGCCAACAGCTCGACAATCTCACCTTCGGCACCTGCACGCACTTCCGCACCGTCCGGCGGAAGAATCACGCCCTCGGCATGGGTTGCATGGGGAACGGGGATGACGAACAGGATCAACAGCAGTGACAGAGCGATCGAGGCAGTCACCAGCAGGGCGCGCCTGCGCCGGTTGACGAGCTGCCGGCTGGTGAAGAGATAGTTCAACTGCTTGGCGAGGGGCAGTATCACCATCCCGATCAGGGCCCAGACTGCGATTGCCTTACCCACCAGCGGATAGCTTTCAGCCACGAACAGCATGATCGTAATGAGGATAAAGAACCGGTAAAAGAATGCGGCGATCCCGTAGAAGATGAACCAGCCCCGTTCCCAGTCGGTCTGGGCGGGTGAGTCTGCATGCTCCACACCGAACAAATAATGTTGCAGCAGATAGCCGAGGTAGCGGTTGGCGCGAATGGATAGGTTGGGTATGTCGATCAAATCGGCAAAGACATAGTAACCATCGAATTTCAGCAGCGGATTGCCATTCACCAACAGGGTCGAGAGCCCACCGATCAACATCATGTTGTAGGCCGCGGCGTTGACCCACCCGGGTCCGGTGGCCAGCCACAGCCAAAGTCCCAGGCTGGCAAGCAGCAGTTCCGCCATGATGCCGGCCGCACCGACTACAATCCGCGCCCTCCGCTCGCTGAATCCGCTGGCGGCGGATGCATCCACGTAGGGCATGGGTATGAGGGCCAGCAGCAATACCCCGACCTGATGAATTTCACCCCCCCAATACTTGGTGGCGAATCCGTGTGCTGCCTCGTGGAATAGCTTCATCAGTAGGTAGACCGCACCTATCAGCAACAGATTATCCGCCGACAGAAGCTGGCTGGTGACGTTACCCGTGATCTCCTGCCAGTGCAGCGCCGCCTGCAGCAACCCGCTCAGCACGATCAGCAGCCACAATCCCATGCCGACTCGACCGAACAGCGGCTGTACCGCCGGCATCAATCTGTTCAGCACTCTATCCGGATCCCATAAAGGGAGGCGCAGTGAAAGTGGGTTGCGCAGCTGTCGCAGCCATTGAGGTGGCTGTTTGCGGCGCTCGAGAATCTTCAACACTTCGCTTTCCGGGCTATCCATGAGCGCCCCACCCCCTTTCAGCTGCATCAGCAGGCGTATAAAAGCCTCTTGATCCAGTGGATGACTCTGGGGTTGTTGCACCTCTTGCCAGATCATTTCAAGGGTGCGATTGCCGTCAAAACGGCTGATCAGCTTATAGGCCCCAGCTGAAAGGCGAAAATGACGTTCGCTGATCGGGTCCTGAAGCAGATACCAGGTCTCTCCCTGATAGCGCTGCCGGCGGATCACAACCTGCGGATTGAGGCGGGGACGGGCGTCGGCGATCTGCTGCCAAATAGCGTCCATCAACCCCACCAGCGCCAGAGCTGCAAACGCAGCCAGTCGATCAAACGGTGGCTGACGAGCCACAGCAGGCTGCGCTTGCCGGCATCGATCTTCGCCACGCCCTGCAACCCAGGTCTCAGATGTTCTTCCGCATCCTCCAGTTCCGCTTCCAGGGTAAACAGGTAGCTGCCTTCGCTGGCCGTGGACAGGGGTAGGATGCGCTTCACGCTGAAGCCATAGTCGAGATCGGGATACCCCGCCAGGCGCAAATGACCGAACTGTCCGATCTGCACATCGGCAATATCCAACTCATCCACCTGCAGCATGACACGGTAGCTATCGAGAGGGGCAATCTTGAACAGCTCTTCTCCCCGCTTCAGAGGGGCGCCAAGGGATTGAGTGAGATCCCCACTGACGATGACACCATCCAGGGGCGCCTTGATAAGACTCCTTACAAGTTTCATCTCCACCAGGTCGAGTTCCGCCTGCACCTGCCGGCGTTGCGCCTGCAGCACCGAGACCCGGCTGCGCTCATGGGTCGCCAGCGCCTCGCGCTGCTCCCGCTTCAACTTCGCCAGCTCGGTCCGCCATTTGGCCTGCTCGAGCTTCAGGTCCTTGTCATCCAGCTGACACAGCAAGACCCCCTCAGCCACGATATCGCCCGCTTTGGCGGACACCTCTTGCAGATAGCCATCAAACGGAGAGGTGATGACACGCTGGATTCGCCCCTCCAGATTGGCGCGGGCATCGATATGGTAGTCAACCTCGATCAACCCCGACACTACGAGGATCGAGATAAGAGCGAGCAGACTCAGCTTCACTCCCAAGCCTTGCGGACCCAGCCAGCTTTTAAATCGCTGTTGCAGGCGATCGTGGACCAAGCGATGGAGGGATTGCTCACTGCGCTGCCGGTGATGCAGCAACAGCCCGATCAAACCGGCCGCCTGCTGACACTCCGTCTGTTCTTGCGGCGTGAACGGCTGCAGTCGATGACGCTCCAACAGCAACGCCCCGACCGGTATGTCGCCCGTCTTCAACGGAATCGTACAGAGCGTCGCCTGCCCCACTACCCCGGCCAGGGCCTGTTGGCTGTTCAGCAGCAGATCGCTCTGTGATGTCGCGGGCGGATAGTGCAGCAATGCCTGTTGATCGATGGCCTCGAACATCGCTTCCTTGAAGGCGCGCACCAATCCGGTTTCCCGCTTGATCTCGACGGGGGGGTATGTGGCCGAGATCTCGAGACGGCGCGCATCCCCCAGCGCCAGGGTTACCCGGTCGCAATGGAACTGTTTGGCAAGGAGTTTGACAATCGCCGCCGACGAGAGCGGCCTCTCGGTCATGCGTTCTACCCAGTGGGCCCCTGTCGCTTGGCTTCTGTTCGCTTGTTTCAACAACAGCTTCAACCAGCGCAGGCTCCACTGCAGCGCCTGTATTGCCGCCTGCTGTTTCCGTACCGACCGGGGACTCATACGGAGTGCAACAACCCACTTCGGCTGACCGCGGGAAACCAGCGGCACTGCCATGAAATCTGAACCCTGAACAGATCGGGAGGCGGGAACGATCAACTGCCTGCGGGTCTCAAAAGCCTTGAGCGCAACCTTCAGCAAGGCCTTTTCCGGTTGCTCGTCCTCCGGCCAGCGTACAACGCTGATCTCCCCACTCTCCGTGGAGCCTTTTTCAACGACAATAGCCGACTGAATGCCGCTGACCAAACGGCACAGCTGTTCCAGCCATTGCTGTATCACTACCTGGGAGGATGAAGGCATGCTCCGCAAAACTCCTATGATTCCTAATCACTGTTTTCGGTAGTGAAAAGGATATCTTTACGTGCCGCCCTGTGAGTCAGTTTCGATCTGCTGCGCAGGTCAATTGATACTGCCTTGATAAATCTCACTAAAACCGGCTTCGGAAAAGCCGTTCAACCGGCGCTTGCCAATCAGAATGATCGGTACGCCCTTGCCCCCCATCCTTTTAAAATCGCGTTTGCCTTTCCGGCTGGTCTCGACATCGTACTCCACATAGGGAATCGCGTTGCGCTTAAAATATGCTCGTGCCTTTTTACAGTAACCGCACCTTTTGGTGCTGTACATGACCACCTTTTCACGTCTATACCCGGCACCGGCTTTTCCTTCGATCGGCGGCGCATGATAGACATTGGGTTTTACTGTGACAGGCGTTGACTCCCCTGACACAGGCGGTTTATCGCCAAAATGGATTTTTCCGTTCTCATCGCGCCACTTGTATATGGCATCTGCATTGACAATACCGCCGGCAATAGCCACTAACAGGCATCCAAAAGCCAATTGAATCAGTCTCATCGCCCTTCCGCTCTAAATTGACTACTCCGGTATTGAATCTAATTTGTTTCGCACTCAGCATAGTTGAAAAACAAAGACTGTTCAGTGTTGTAACTCACGAAGTTTCTCTGCTACCTGTCCCGACTCAAACAGCTCCATCGCCAATCGAATACCTTTTCCGATGTCATCAGTCTTGTTGCCGAGACAGATCCTGACTCCCGCATTGTAGAGAATGGCATCGAGATGTCTGTCGCTTTTTCCGGTCAGGGCCTCTTCTACGAGTCGCGCAGTCACATCCACGGATTCACAGGGGTGGTGGGTTTTGTGACTGAAACTGTAATCGGCGGGATCGAGGGTGTACTTCGATAGAGTGCCGTTATTGAAATCGGCAACGGCCACCGGTTCCAGCGGCAACTCGTCACAACCATCCAACCCCTGCACTGCGATCACCCGCCGCTGTCCCCGTTCACCCGCAGCGGTGGCAAAACGCTCCAGGAAACTCTTGTGCGCAGCTCCAATCAATGAATAAACTGCACCTGCAGGATTGAGCATAACCTCGCAGGCGTGCAGAAACGAACGATAGAAGAGCGTCTGACGTATCGGCTTCAACCGCTCCACTCCATGCAGGTAACTTGCAGCATGCAGATGACCGAATCCCTTTTCTTCAATATCCCTCGACACCCGATCCGGTTCCCGATAGGCCGGAATACCCAATGCTTCAAGCAGACGAGCGGTTGTAACACCGTCTTTGGGCGGAAGCCCGGTACTCGAGTGCATCACCACCGGTACACCCGCCGCGGCGGTGACTATGGCTGCCGCGAGGCTTAGATGAAGTGCGTTTTTGCGTCCATCATAGGGTCCGTTGCAATTAAGCAGACCGTCAACCTTCGGGGCCATCAAGGCGGCACTCCCTTCCATGGCATCGAGAAATCCCTTCATCTCCTCTACCCGCGCACCCTTGAAGCGCATTGCGGTGAGGAATGCCCCGACCTGGGCAGGTTGCGCCTCGGCGGACATCAGGAATGTCAACGCCTCGCAGGCCTCTTCGCGGGACATATCCTTGGCTCCGCGGGGGCCCTTGGCAGTGGCGATCAGGCGCTTGCGAAATACCTCAGCCGCCTGGCTCTTCTGTTGTTGCATTGCTTACTCCTGATCGACAGACGATACATAGTTACGCCGTAGGGTGCGGCTTGCCGCACCGAATTTTTTTAGGAAGCGCTATTACGTTCAATTACAACTGGGGCCGTTAACGAACACAAAGGGAACACGCTGACAAGCCTTGAAATCAGCCGCATCCACCACGGTAGTGTTGGCCACGTCCTGACGTGCCGCAATCAGCGCCTTCTCAATGCGCCGATCGCTGATATGGTAGCGGGGATCGAGCCCAATGCCGTCTATGTCTTTGCAGGGTTCATGGAACAACAGCCGATAGAGATCACTCATCATGTTATAGCGGCTCGACATCAGTATATTGGTTGCCTGTTTGATCTGTTGCAGGGACTCCTTTTCATGACCGAACAGGCTGGTCGCCAACATTACCGAGATGGCATGCAGCACATCGTATTGCACATGGGCGATGAAAACGATCAGATGGCGCTGAGTCAATACAACATTCTCACGCCAGGCCCATCGGATCATACCTCCCAGCAACAGGCTGAAAAATTCCGGGACACCCCATTCCATACCCAAACCCACCGATGCCAGGGATTCCACCAGACTGAACGTTGGATGACCGGCCAGCAGACGCTGGGTGAGGACATTGTCCGCCACCCCGTGAAGCATCGGTACATCCTGCTCTTCAAATGGAATACCGAGACCATCAAAGAGTTGGCGGTACATGACGATATGGGTGGTTGAATTAAGCAGGCCGGACAGATCCGGGTAACTGTCGATGCTATGTGTACCCACGCCATACTCGTCGGCCAACAGCTGCGCCAGAATGATCTGCGCCAGTTCAGACACCCGCTCGTTGAGACTGCCATAGGGGAGGTCGATGAAACCTGAAAAGCGTCCCTGCGCCAGGGCTACACACTGGCGGGTGTTTTTGACCTGATTGAAATAGTTGGTGGCAAATACACTCAGTTGCGCGGCATCGAATTCACCCTTGAAGATGCGTACGAAACAGGGGTGGCTCCAGACCGGGTGCGACATGACATGCTCATGGAGTTCGAGAAACATCTCCTGCAGTGCGCCGGGCCTGAACAGGTCCAGTTCACTGAACTTGTTGGCAGGATCTCGGTCAGCGATGATTCGCATATCCTCAAACAACCGGTGCAGTGGATTGTCTGCTGACGCCAGTTCGTCTATCACACGGGTAAAGTCTTCCAGCTGACTCTGCCTGAATTCAGCCAACACCTGTTCCGTATCCAGCGATAAAAGATTGGGGAGCGGATGCACGCCAGGCAGCAGTGTTGCGGTTCCATCACTATTCACCTGCAATAGATCAGAGAAACGCCATGGACTATCGCCGGGTATCGCGGTCGTCATATCAATCATACTCCTGGTGATACTACTCAGTCCTGACTGCTCTCAGAGTTTCCTGACTGTATTCGGTAACTGAGATCGGATAACGTCAGCCAAGACCTCGATCGCCTTTTTACGGGGAAAGGTCTTTCTGAAGACAAATTGCACCCGCCGATAGGCATCTTTAAGATGCAGTTTTCGAGCTATGATCCCGGAATCTGTAGTCCAGCTCCCCTGCACAGCCAAGGCGGGCACCAGTGTACAGCCAAATCCTGCACCCACCAGTTGCAGCAGGGTCTCCAGGCTAGCGGCCCGGAGATCGGCCATCTCATTATCGATGATACCCTCCTTGATCCGGCACACATCCATCACCTGATTGGTGAGGCAATGTCCATCCGCCAGCAACAGCAGATTGATACGACTCAGATCGCGACGGCTGATCTCGTCCTTGTTGTAAAGTTCATGATTTCTCGGATGGGCCAACCAGAAGGGCTCCTCAAACAGCGGCATCACCTCCAGCTCGGGCTCTTTCACTGCCGTAGCCAGGATCGCCACATCGATCTGGTGATCCAACAAACGCTGGGTCAGCATATCGGTGATCTCTTCAGAGAGTATCAGCCGCATCTGCGGATATTGCACCTTTAGCGGCATAAGAATCAGCGGTATCAGATAGGGGCTGACAGTTGGGATGGCGCCCACGCGTAACGCACCTGCCAAAGGATCACGCTGCGCTTGGGCCAGCTGCTTGATCACATCGGCCTGTTCCAGGATCAGTTTGGCATGTTTGACGATCTCCAACCCGATCGGTGTGGTGGAGACCGAACGATTGGTACGTTCGAAAATGGTAACGCCAAGCTCTTGTTCCAGTTTCTTGATTTGCCCACTGAGGGTGGGCTGACTGATATAGCACTGTGCAGCTGCATGGCCAAAATGCTCAGTCTCAGCAACGGCGGTAAGGTATTTCAAGTCTCGCAAATTCATGGGAGCAATCGGTTCTATCAATCACAATCCCGATATTAACCTATTCTGTTCTATCGATGCCAATGACAGATCTCAACCCATACCGGGTTGCAGAAAGAGGATCGGAAAAAGTGATTCTGACTTGGCTGAGATCGATACCAGGCAGCCTGAACAAAGCGCAAGGGTTTTTGACACTACCGAATAGTGAAAGCATACTCATACCCTTTTCAAGCCCCCAGTGGCGATGCCAGGCAGATGTCGATCCCCAATCAATATCAAACACCGCCCCTGAGCCATGAAGAAACCATTAATACTGCTACTCGACAACGGCTCCATACAACCCCAGGCCACACGTAACCTGAGGAAGCTGGCTGCCGAGCTTAGCCGCCTTAGCCAATACAGGGTATACCCCGTCTCCCTGCAGCAGGCCGACAGAATAGCGCCTGGTGAGCTCGACGGCATCCCGGCACAGCTGCTGGAATCTTTTCTCTCTGCTCAGCTTGAACGAGGTATCAGGGATTACCTGGCCATACCGCTTTTTTTCGGTGTCAGCAGAGCTCTTACCTCGTTCATCCCCAATCTTGTTGAATCCCTCCAATCAATACACGGCCCCTTTCGCTTGCACATTGCCGATGTGCTCTATCCCCTACCCAGAGGTGAACCCAGATTGATAAAGATCCTGAAAGATCAGATTGATCCACTCATTTCAGGATCCACTCAACCACGGGTCATTCTGGTTGACCATGGCTCGCCGCTACCGGAAGTGACAGAAGTACGGTTACGGATCGCAAGAGAGCTAAGCAGTCTCTTACCACCTGATGCTCAATTAAGTGAGGCCGTAATGGAACGCCGTAAAGGGAGTGAATATGATTTCAATGGTGAACGGCTTGATCAAGTGTTGCAGAGGGAGGCACAGAGAACTCTCCAAACACCGATTGCACTCTCCCTTTTGTTTCTTTCCCCTGGCAGGCACGCCGGAGAGGGTGGTGATATTGCAACCATATGCGGTGATATTGAACGGCTGCACCCGGGGCTGGACATCCGCATTAGCCCCCTGGTTGGCGAACACCCTCACCTGATCGAGGTCCTGCTGGACAGATTACGATCAGGGCTGAGGGCATTGGATTGAGTTTAAACCTATACTCGGACTATGCACAAAGTGATAACGTATCAAATCCAGGGAAATTCCACATGACAACCCAGGCCTGTCAACACTAATCCAATACAACTTTCGAAACTGCACCATGTCAACAGCGGCTCAAAAATCATATGCCATCGTCTTTGCCGATATAGTAGACAGCACCCGCATGTATGAAAATCTGGGTGACAACCGCGCCAAACAATTGATCACCGACCTTGAGGATATCATTGCAGAGGTCGTGGCGGAGACCGGTGGATATGTTGTAGAAGTAGTCGGCGATGAGGTGATGAGTCGCTATAGCCATGTCTCTGACGCCGCGACAGGAGCCTGCCTCATGCAGGAGCGTGTGGACGCCTATGCAAAACGGTCCGGTATGAAACTGTCGGCAAGAATCGGTCTCCATTTCGGTCCCGCCATTGTAGAAGGCGGCCGAATGTACGGCGATTCAATAAATATTGCAGCACGCATGGCAGCGATCGCTCAATCACAGCAGATCATTACAACCGAGCAGGTCGTACAAAATCTATCCGATGAGCAAAAAAAAATCGTACGTCAATTCGATAAAGTCAAGGTAAAAGGCAAACAGGAGCGAATGGTTATTTATGATCTCCTATGGCGAAAGGATGATGTCACTTTCATACACACTTCTCCGCTGACACAAAGCACAGTAACAAGGATACTGACCCTCCAATATGGCAACCGGCGTTTCAACTTTCTACCGCAGCAGGGTAGCATGCATATCGGCCGCGACTCGAGCAATGAGCTCGTGGTTACGGCCGCCGCAGCCTCCAGAACCCATGCTGTGCTCGAGTACAGCCGGGGCAAGTATGTTCTTTCGGATATCAGCACCAACGGCACATACCTGACAACTCAAAACCAGCAATCACTCTATCTAAGACGTGAGACCGTACCTCTGCTGGGCAGTGGGAAGATCGGGCTGGGAGAACCTGTATCGGATAAGAATCAACATGTTATCCGTTACTATTTTCAGGAAGTCTGAAACAACGTCAGCCTGGCGGCAGAGAACTGTACTGGCCATCATGCGGACGAAATTGAGATAAAGTGTATTTGTTACATATATTGAAGCATATCACCCTGTTGAATAGCGAGATTGCACAAATATAAGCAACGATAAATGTGATCAGCCACAAGCTTTAGGACAGGTAAAGAAACCTTTTAACCATCTAACACACTAATGCCACTTCGGATTACGAATACATTTCCATGTCCTACTCTTTACCTATTCGCCGGCAACCGCTGACAGGGCTGTTAATAACACTCCTCTGCCTCTCCCATACGCTGATTGCCTGGGCCGAGTCACCTTCCCTGCCGCTAGAACAGAGTCAGCCGCTCACCCGGCAACAGCTGGAGCTTGCCCGCACCAACATCGGTCAAGAGACCGCTTTGGATGCAACACAAAAGGCTAAGATTCATGAGTTCCTCGAGCAGGCAGACAACTGGTTAGGCCAGGCTGACATGGTAAGGGGCGAGATCTCACGCCTTCAAAAACAGATCCGGGATGCACCGCAAGTAATCCAGGACCTGCGAGCGAACCTGGATCATGACTCAGATGCTGACAAAGCCCTCGAGGATTTCATTCAATCTTCTGACCTTGCCGCATTGGAAATACGCATCAGCAAGGAGGAGCTGAACCTGGCCCAGACCCGTGATAACCAAAAGACGCAACTGGAAGAGCTTTCGACACTGCTGGCCGGCAGCAAACAGATCACTCGTGAAATTGCCATCCGAACGGATTCTCTGGCTCAGATCCAGTCCGATATTGAGGTGTTGCCGCAGAATGAACTGAAGCAGATCAGGCAGGCCAGATTGATGTCGCTGCAGGCAAGAAAAGCCATACGCGAAGCTGAGTTCGATTTGCTCACGCTACGCCTGGGAAATCTTAGCCTGCTGACCAATCTGAGCCAGGCCCAACGGGATGCGACAATTGCCCATGTCAGCCAGTTGCAGTCGAGTTTAAAACGCCTGAATCAAGCGGCTGCCGAGATAAGGGAAGACCAGGCCAAACAGGCCCGGCAGGCAGCCGAACTGTTGGAGCAGGAAACAACCAACCTGCCGCTGCCGCTTCAGAACATCGCCCAGGAAAACGCGAAAACCCGCTCAGAACTCGAGCAGTTGGTTTATTGGGAAAAGCGTGTCTTACAGCAGTTGACAACGGCAAAGGGGAATTTGGAGCAACTACAATCAGATTTCGAACACAGTAAACAGCGCGTAGAGGTTGTGGGCCGAAGTGAGGCGATAGGAAAAATGTTATCCCGTCGCCACGCCGCACTGCCATCACTGAGAAGCTACAGGCGTTCTTCCGCCAAGCGCAAGTATGAAATCAACAAGGCCACAGACCGCCAGATAGAGATCGAAGAGCTGCTCCTTGAACGCGGTAGCCTCTCTGACCACGTTGAAACGGTCACTCGGTCGATTCTGGAAGATCTATCAGGGCAAGAGAAACAACACCCGCAGAAGCAGGCATTTTCTCTGGCAGAGGCCAGGCGTGAGACGCTGAATGAACTGCAAAAAGCATATGGCCGCTATATCGGCCAACTCACATCCCTTGACCTGGCTGAACGACAGTTACTGAATATTTCAGAATCCTACATCGATTTTATCAATGACCAGTTGTTATGGGTCTCCAGCAGTAGTGTGAGCCAAGTCTTCAGCCCATCCCGACTGGCATCCGGCATCGGCTGGCTTGTCTCGCCAGCGCATTGGCAGGAAGTGGGCGCCGATTTGATAACCACCAGCCGGCACAAAGTGCACTTTGCTTTCATGCTGCTTTTTATCTTCTTGTTCGTAGTCTGGAAGCAACCCTTTGCACGACTGCAAATACCAAATCTTGCCAGAGCCACACGCAAGATCAGTACAGACTCTATCCGCCTCACACTCAAGGCACTGTTTTATACACTGGTAAAGGTCATGGCTTTGCCGGTGGTGATGATAGGGACAGGCCTGCTATTGAGGTCACAGCCAACCGCTGCGCCATTTACTTTGGCCATGGCCACATCCCTGATCACCGTCGGTATAACGCTGACTGCAGCCCTGATGCTTTACCAGTTGTGCCTGCCCGAGGGGGTCGGTACACGCCACCTGCGCTGGAACAACAAGGTCTGCAGATCATTGGCACAGGAGCTGCGCTGGGCCATTCCTGTCGGTGCGCCATTTCGGTTCCTGATTGCCCTTGGCGCGGGTGACAGCCTCCCTGTCGATGCCCTTGTCATCAGCAGTACGGCAACTATCGTGCTGATGATCGTATTCATCGTTTTTACCTACCGGCTGTTGCGCAAACAAGGATCACTGATGATCTCCTGGAACAGCATCAATCCGAACGCTTTGCTGCTGCAATTGCATTTTCTATGGTTTCCTTTTTTGATCCTTATCGGAGTCGGCCTGATTTTCTCCCCAGGGTTAGGTTACATGACCCTTACTCTGAGTCTACTCGATCATGTTGAATCGACAATCTGGTTTTTTATCGGGCTGTTCACCTTGAGAGAACTGCTATTGCGCTATCTTTATATCGCTGAGCGCAGATTACGCTATCAAAACGCACTGCAAAGACGAGATGAACTGCGCGCTCAAAGGGAGCAAGAACATCAGCAGATTGAAGATGAAAGCAGTGTCATAACAACCGAAATCCCCGAACTGAATTTCGATGCCTTGAGCGAACAGGCCAAACGGCTCGTGCGCTTCGGTTATCTACTCGGTTCGGTAATCGGTGCCTGGTTGATATGGTCGGATCTTCTCCCGGCACTGGATTTTCTTGATAACATTCAACTACCGATAAATACCAGTGAAATGGTTGACGGGATAGTAACGGAGACACCGCTGACATTAAGGGACATCATCATCGGTATAGTTATCCTGATCGTCACCTTTCTTGCTGCAAAGAATCTTCCCGGCGTACTTGAGATCACCCTGTTGCAGCGTCTCCCCCTCGAATCCGGTGCGCGCTATGCGTTGACTACACTGTTACAGTATTTCATCGCCGGTATCGGGCTGATCATAGCCTTCAGCCTGATTGGCTTTCAATGGTCGAATATTCAGTGGTTGGTAGCTGCGCTGGGCGTGGGACTCGGCTTCGGTTTACAGGAGATCGTCGCCAACTTTGTCAGCGGCATCATACTGTTGTTTGAACGGCCCATACGTGTCGGTGATGTGGTAACACTCGACTCCACAACAGGCGTTGTCTCCCGCATCCGCATCCGCGCCACTACAATCACCAATTACGATAAACAGGAATTACTGATACCCAACAAGGAGTTCATTACCGGCAGGGTCATCAACTGGACCCTGACCGACAAGGTCAACCGAATCATCATCAACGTCGGAGTTGCCTACGGCACCGATGTGAATAAAGCTATGGAACTGATGATCGCGGCAGCGCATGAGAACGATAACGTACTACAGGATCCGAAACCTGTCGCCACCTTTGAGGCGTTCGGTGACAGCGCTTTGACACTGCTGCTTCGTGCCTACCTCGGATCTATGGATAACCGACTGGCGACGATAACCGCATTGCATACAGCAATCAACGACAAATTCTCCAAGGCCGGCATTGAAATTCCTTTTCCACAACGCGATCTTCATGTGATCAACTCAAGTCCGCCTGACATCACAATCAATACTCCCACGGACCCCCGTTAGCGTACTTCAATGGAATAGTCAGCTGATCGAATGAACGTTAGGTGGCAGGCAATTATACCGCAGCTCAGGCACGAAAATCAGCGCTTACCGGTCAAGGTAACACCGACCCCATCACTGTCATCCTGATGCTGCAGCATACCGACCAGTTGTTTCGCCGGCAACGGCTTACTGAAAAAGTAACCCTGAGCCATTTCACATCCCTGTTGCTGCAAAAACTGCAATTGACTTTCCGTTTCAACGCCTTCAGCGACCACACCAAGCCCCAGACTTTGCGCCAATGCAATTATTGCGGATGTGATCGTTACATCATCCTCATTATCCGGGATATCTTTGACAAAGGCCCGGTCGACCTTCAAGTTATCCAAAGGAAGCCGTTTGAGATAATTCAGTGACGAGTATCCGGTACCGAAATCATCTACAGAGATACTGATACCCATATCCTTGAAATCTTTCAAGGTAGTTATGGTTTCGTTCACATTACGCATGATTACACTTTCGGTTATCTCCAATTCCAGATATTTAGGATTTAACCGTGAATTTTTAAGCGCCTGAGCAACCTTCATACTCAAGTCACGCTGGATGAACTGCATACTGCTCAGATTTACTCCGATCCGAATTGGCTTGTAACCGGCATTCTGCCATTCCTTGTTTTGTCTGCAGGCCTCATTCAACACCCACTCACCAAGTTCCATTATCATACCGGTCTCCTCGGCGATCGGTATGAACTCAACTGGAGAGACCATCCCCAACTCCGGCTCGTGCCATCGAAGCAGCGCTTCTGCAAAGACTATTTCTCCACTGGCAAGATCGATTTGCGGTTGATAGAAGAGCTCCATCTCATTGCAGGCGAGAGCCTTACGCAACTTACCCTCTAACTTCAACCTGGTTGTCGCCAGTATATTCATCTGCTCCGAATAGAACTGGAAATTATTCTTGCCCACCGCCTTAGCATGGTACATTGCGGTATCCGCATTCTTCAGCAGCTCCTCAACGTCCCGACCATCCCTGGGAAATATTGCTATCCCGATACTGGGTGTAACGTATACCTCATGCCCGTTCAGGTTATACGAGCGCGCAATCGCATCCTGCACCCGTTTTGCCACCAAGGCCGCCACTTCCGGTTTCTGAATATCCTCAAGCAGCACGGTGAATTCATCGCCGCCAAGCCTCGCGATATTGCAATTCTCTATCTCACATTCGCAGTTGCGCTCCACTAAATCCGTATCCCTGAGTTGCCCCTCCAGGCGGCTGGTTACATTTTTGAGCAGCATGTCTCCAATGTCATGACCCAATGTGTCATTGATACGCTTGAATTCATCAAGGTCAAGATATAATACTGCACCGATACGCTGGTGCCGCCTGGCAACATTGATGGCGCGGGAGACCTGTTCCTTGAATGCCTGGCGGTTAGGCAGCTTGGTCAGTGAATCGCTATATGCCAGCATGCGGATCTTTTCATCCCACTGCTTACGCTCGGTAATATCCCTGGCAAACACGCTTAGTGTGAATACTTCCCCGATTCTTGAGCAGGAGATAGCGAGGTCGAGGGGGAATTTTCGGCTATTTCTGTCCCTACCTTCAACCTCCAATCTGACACCGGTTGGATGTTCCTCAGACCCCTTGAACATGGGTTTGAGAGCATCCGTCGCTTCCACCAATGAATTATGGGTAAGGATGAGTTGAAGCAGATGCAAACCGAGCACATCCTCTTCATTATAGCCGAACACCTCAACCGCCTGCTGGTTCCAACTTAGAATCATACAGTTGGCGTCAGCCGTTATCACAGCATCAAATGCTGTATCTATTACATGAGAAAACCTCTCATCTTCCGCAGCGATCGCAGCATTTGCTTCATCTTCCTTGAGTTGAGCGATTCGCATGTTTCTATATACCGCTATAGCCAAAAAAAGAATCAATAGTGACAACAACCATATCGCCAGCACATTCTTCCAATCAATTACGTCAGCCCTTATTCTTTGGTTCACCAGTAATTCAAAAACTACGCCGTAGACTTCGATCTTCTGCCGGTATTCGAAGGTACTCAGGTCCACCGCAATTTTGGCTATGTTTGACTTGCTGAAACCAGCCATTATTCCGCCATGTGTCATCTGATCCCCATCAGTAACCGGCAGCAACGATAGATCGTATGGCATGCCTGCTTCTATGATCCCATCTACAAACCGTTCAAGTTCAATACAGAGAACAGCCATACCGTTGAACATATCCACCCGCTCCTGCATCTTTTCCGGTGGATAACGCCCAAGATAGACGGGCTTCAGAACAAAGTACTGGGATTTACCCGAACTGTTTATAACAACAGGTCCGAAGGAAACTATTTCACCGCCTTTTATGGATTGCTGCAGCGCATTAAATACACCCGGTTGTCGAGTCAGGTCGTAACCCAGTAAATTAGCGGAGCGTGGATCCATAGGCTCGATAAAACTGACCGGCAGATAGTAACCGCCAGTTCCGATATGATCACCACCTAACTGACTATCATTCTTTAATCTGAAACTGACAAAACCCTGTTCCCGCATTTGCGCCTCGAATTCATCCCGTCTCTCATTGGGGATCCTCGTCATGTGCATGATTGCGCTGATAAACGGATAGGCCTTGAGCATCTCCTGGGAAAACGATGTCTGTTCTGCAATACCGAGGAAGTCGCTCGAGTGGTAGAGCCCCACCAGGGAGGTTAAGACTGTCTCCAGATTGGAGATCCGCTGACCGAGTGTTCGATGTATCTCCCCGGCGCGATCGTTAAACTCATTATCAACCGTGTGCAGTTCCACCCATACCGAAAATATAAGTGAAACCCACGAGAAGATCACAATCGACAGCCAGAGAACAACAGCCCGATAGCCTTTAAAGATCTTTTCCCTGGAGTTGAAATACATCATGAACTGACTTTTTTCGCCTTTCTCAGCAATGACTCCGGAAGTCTGATCCCGCTCTGCTCCAGGATTGCGTGGTTAATCCAGATATCCCATTTGCGATTGGAGACAATAGGGATTTCACTGGGTTTTGTTCCATCAAGTATTGCCAATGCCACCAATGCGGCCCACTCCCCATGCTCTTCAGGTATTTTTGTCAGGCCAAGCAGTGTATATGGCATCATCCAGCCATGATTGGTCAAGGTCAGGGTTTTCGTGGATTCAACAACAAATTCCGAAACAGATTTTGTGTTCCAGTCATTGATACCCGAATTACTGCCAATCACTACAAAATCGAATTCCTGTGCTTCCTTGTATGCACTCATCCACTCCTTGGTGGTGTTTACCAGATGATCCTCCAAAACGATGCCATGCTTGTCAGCCGCACGCTTGAATCGCTTCAGATTTTTCCTTTCAGTCAAAGTCGATGCACCGATATAGATTGCCCGGTGTGCACCTCCCTGTATATGTCTTGCGTTGTCGAACAGGACATCAATAGGCGCCACTTCTACCATTCCCGTGGTGTTGCTGTAGGGAAATCCATACTCATCAACATTCCAGTTGATACCGCAAAACACAAATGGAACCTGGTGATCCTTAAAAAAGGGTTTAATGACATACTTGGCGGCATTATCATCTGCGGTGATCACAACATCGGGTCTCCAACGCTCGATCAACTCCCTCGCTTTCCTTGCCGCCTCCTTTTTAGACACTTCGTCCTTATGCCTTTTTGTATCCATATCAAACTGTTTTAATTCACATTTACCGCCTAAGGTTTCACGTAAACCGCTCTCTACCCCGTCTGACCAGGCATATCCTGTATGGTAGGAGGAGATAAACAGACATTTACTGGCGACCGCCTGGCTGGATAGCAATGCTGAAAACAAAAGAACCAGAGCGATTAATATATTTTTATGTGTTGTTATTACCACCATATTCAACTTGTTCCATGTCTAAATAGGAGGAATTAAATCGGACAGGACTTTCAAAATA
This sequence comes from Candidatus Thiodiazotropha endolucinida, assembly GCF_001715975.1. Classification (GTDB taxonomy): domain Bacteria; phylum Pseudomonadota; class Gammaproteobacteria; order Chromatiales; family Chromatiaceae; genus Thiodiazotropha; species Thiodiazotropha endolucinida. The sequence continues at coordinate 25,282 of NZ_MARB01000028.1, forward strand.
TATCGGCAGATAATTCAAAACTTTACAAATCTGTCACTATTTGAGAATCCAAAGCATATCATTCCTGTTTTACTGTATCTTATTGTTTTACAGAAAAAACTCAGTCACAGAAGAGATTCTTCAGGCAAAAATCACCTATTCCCCGCCTCCCTTTTCAGAACTATATTCCTGATAAGGTTCGATGCATGCTCTAACTGCCTGACAGGTTTCCATAGCCGTTCAGGGCGTGTTTCATGGATGGCAAGCAGATCATCAGCAGTGACCCAGCTGAGGTCGCGTCGCTTATTGAATCTACCCACCGAATCATCCCGCCACTTACGATTCAACAACTCGACATCCCGGCAAGGAAATTCCATACAGAAGAGACCTATGGTAAACCATAGTTCATGGCCTGAAATTTTGTATGATTTTCAGGTAAAGGAGCGGGCCCTAAGGTCGGCTGAAGATCTTCTTCAATCCTGATCAGACTCAGACATGAGATAATCTTTGGATCGAATCAAGCCTGTTATCAGACGACGCAGTCACCTGATAACGGATGGACAATGGAAAGGCTGAAAAGTGGTGAATATATCAGGGCAGAGACTTTAACCGGATCCCACTGCCCAAACGACACAGTCCATGTAGTTAACCACCAAATGTTTAATGCTTTAACATAGACTTCCTGCGGCCCACAATTGCCAACAAGCCTGTCATCATCAGGAGTAATACACTTGGCTCAGGAACATTCACATTCGGTTGTTGTTCAGTTTCCGTCAGCACATCGCCATCTCTCACGGCCCAGATCCGCTGTTCATCCCAAATCGAATTGATTTCCTGAGAACCAAAGTGAAAATGGAGATACCATGCCTGATCAGAAAAATCGCTCAGAGTGCCGGACCAATACCCACGGTAAGCCAGATTGATGAAAGGATTATTGTTGGAAGATTCAGGTACAGGGTCAAACCTGTTATGTGAATAGTTGGGTGCGTAACCAAGATTGATATAGTACATATAAGCCAGTTCACTGCTCAATCCCGCTGTATCATATCCGAGTGAAGCTGGATCATTGATTGTCGTCGGTAAACGCCAATCATCCCAGACAACACCGCGGACACTGTCTTCGTACTGCAAACCATCTACCCAGCTGACAGCATCCAGCCAGCTCATTCTCGCATAAGGGGCTACACCGGAAGTCATTGCATAGGAAGCATCCTGCAGCCAGGTCACATCCAATACATCATCGTAGATTAACCCAGCTCCTCTATCGATCAGGGTTGCATTGACGCTCCCGGAAAAGGGCAGAAGCAAGAGGAGCATACAGAGGATATTCGTTTTTTTCATAGTCTGTGAAATCCGGCATTACCTAAAAATTCCATCTATATATACAAAATTTATGCCATTAATATATTGTCTTTCAATAACAATCACTTAAATATTTGTGAAATTGATTCCCGAGACAATTGTAAAGAAGCTCGACAGATAGATGCCGAGTTGCATCGCATGATCTTTGAGTATTTGGCGCCAACCCGCTTGCCCAGGTCTCTCATCTGCTGTCGTCGTTCAAAGCTATCCAATCCAACCCGGAACGACTGCAGCACCTGCTGATGTTCCTGCACTTTATTCATTGCCATCAAGTACCGCATCGGGCCGGAGTTGAATCGGGATTATCTTAACTTTGCCAATGAATTTAAAGTCGCTTTTTAACCAATAAGTCAACAACTGTTACTTGCCGAATTAACCGTCACTATCCAAACTCATCATATATGTACATTGAAACATACAGCCGCCGCCTACTCTCACCCTTTCACGGATTGCAACAGGTCATCACCGTGGAGGGCGGTATTGCCGAAAGCATGAATGGCTGGGACTGGAAACTCTATGTGGCCGATGAAAGCATTGTCAGCCATACGGGTCTTTCGGAAATCGTTTACGGCAGTTGGAATCCCGCCCGGGGACTCAGTCGCTCCCGGATCCGCGGCGCCATGCCATCCTGTCTGATCGAACAGATTGGCGATCAATTGCTTAATGCGGTCGAAGATCTTGCTGAAGAGATACCCTTCCCGAGCATGGATACTTATGAACTCTGGTTGCTTGACGAGCAGAGAGGTCAGCCTCTTGCCCTACTCGATAGCGCACTCGCCGACGATACCCGCACACCCTATGACAATCCCGCCTGGTACCCCGGAGGCCAGGCCGGAAGAAAATTCAATTCTGATTCAGGCGATGCTGAAGCACTCGCCTGCCTGATCAAAAATACAGCCGGTAAACAATCCACCGCCATATGGATCAAGCGAAAATGTGACGGCTCAGGCAAAGATCACATTGGCAACCACTATCCCGACACACTCTTTCCCGCACTATTACTCCGTGATTACTGGGAAGACTCAAACCACCAACAACTGGTCTCTGATTTTCTGAAATGGCAGGCGCCACGGCTATTGCAACTGCCACTCTGTGCGGAGACTCGAACACAATTGGAGACAGCGGCCTGGGATCGCCCCCTGGAAACCAGTCGTGTCTATCGGCTTTTTCCTGAAATAATCGATGAACAGGGCTTGACTACCACGCGCGTCAAAGCCCGTATTATGCGGGACAAGCCTGAGGCACAGGATCTCAACGAGCCGTTTTATCCGTTCGTCAATGAATAGAAACGACACCCAGGATTTGTCTTTCTTAAGTTAGATGACCCGGGGCCTGTTAACACCAATCCAATCGTCTCTGCCGGTACTGTTTTTCGTCCGTCAAGACAGTATGAGCGGAAGATAACACCGCAGACGAAAATTACCCCGCCATCCGCGTTGCGCCCCGAAGGAAGCGCCCTTGGGGTACGCCTGAACATGCGCCAAACAGCCCAATCAGTCAGTTGTTGAAAAGCTGTTCCAAAGCCGGACGCATACGCCGAATCTCTTTTAGGCCTTCATCAATAGCCATTTCGGCCTCATCAAATTCCATCAGTCCCAATCTCGATAAACGAGGAGTGAGAATGACATCTGGTGGATCGCCTGCCATGCGACTTCGGGTTATTCTGTCCTGCATAATATTGATTGAGCTTGCCAGCACTTCGTAAAGCCCGGGAACATTCCTGTTTTTACCCAATAGATGACTCATTAATTCCTGCTTCCGTGCATACAGGCTATTCATCATCTGGCCTGTGATTCGTCCCCAAAGATCGTCCTCTCTGACTTCGGCCGGTTTATCGTCGTTCATGTCGTTTTGGCGCAGGTGTTTGCCGAGTATGTCACCATTCAGATTGACAGCGATCACTATGTCCGCACCCATTGCCCGGCAGAGTGAAACAGGTACCGGATTCGCCAGTCCGCCATCCACCAACCAACGCCCCTCGTGCCGCAAGGGTGTAAACAGACCGGGCAGACTTATGGATGCCCTTACCGCCTCCATCACAGGGCCTTCACGAAACCAGATCTCACGACCTGTCTCAAGGTCCGTCGCAACTACCCCAAGCTGTCGTTTCAAGCTTTCGAACTCCAGATTCTTGACATACTCACTGATGAAGTCGGTCAGCCTGTCCCCTTGAATCAACCCTCCGCCCAACAGGGTGGGATCGAGAAATCGAATGATCTCTTTCCAAGTCAACGAACAGGCCCAGGCCTGAAGAAGATCCACTTTATCTGCGGCATAGGCAGCCCCCACCAACGCGCCGATGGAGCTTCCACTAACAATATCGGGTTCTATACCCATTTCAGCGAGACCGTTGATGATCCCGATATGCGCCCAGCCGCGTGCCGCACCGCTACCAAGGACTAAACCGATTTTCATTTCCATTCGACAGCCATCCCGCACTATTTACGCACTACACCCCCTCGCACCACGATAAAACTGAGTATACAGCAGACCACGGAGTTTATAGTACGGTTACCCAATCAGCTCGCAATCCGTGACAGTGTGAGTATCCACGACACACCAGCCGCTGCACATATCCGAACAAACAACTAAGCAGATTCAGGATAGATCCAAAGCATGTAGAATACGTTGCTTCAGTTCATGCGGCTGGCGCGATATCAATGCTGCTGGAACACCGATTTTCTTTGTCAGACGTCGATAGCTTTCAAATCCGAAAGAGACCATAAAGGGGTGAATCCCGGTACCGACAGCAGCCATATAGTCGCACTTTTCATCGCCTGTGGCGTAAGCACGGGCAGGATTCACCTTCAAACTCTCACGAATGGTCTGGAAGGCTGTGAGTTTCTGCTTTCTCAATGGCAGGTGAATGAGAAAATCGAGACCCGAATCATCAATTCCATTACGCCGATAGAGCTTGCGCAGTGTCTTCTCTGGCTCATTGGTGATATTGCGGGTTATCATTCCCACCCTGAGATCAGGTTGCATGATTAACCTGTTGATCAACCACCCCATGCCGTCAAACAACCGAGCCTGTTCTCGATAGATTTCGGTAAGGGTATTGATCAATGCACTCCGCTGTTTTTCCTTCAGCTGTTTACGTAGATTTATCGGCATCTCCTTCAGACCACCGATATACTTAAAAATCTTGCGGCGATCCTGAAAGCGCTCGATGTCACCAATATTCATATTGTGTACTTTAAACGCCATATTGATCGCCTTAAAGGCATCAACCGTGGTGCCATCCGCATCGAGTATAATGAGCCGGTGGGAATCAAACATGAGTGGGTTGAGTCACTGCTTTTAACTGACAGATGTGAATTTGGAGCACCTATTTAACCCTCCAATGTGACCGATTTATGACATCGGCTCAGACTTAGCAGAAAACCACCTCTGCATGCGTCCCTAAACGACCGATCCGGTTTGCCTTCAGGCAACGACACTCTGTCCAAGCATCGATGATATTCCTCTCCGCTCTTCGGTGGGTATCATCCATGAGAATGACACAGTCCTCGGAGAGGTGTTCCAGCATCGTCGGAAGCAGGCCGTAACGCCCACCGGGATTGCTGCTCGGCGGTCCGTCACAAATCACCAAGGAAATCTGATCCGTCACCAGGTTATGCGGAATCCGATACCAACGGTATCCCTCATAATCGACCAACGGCGCATGGAGCAGCGTAACATGGGAAAACTCGAGATGATCGAGGATCTTGCGCAGGTAGTCATACCAGGTTTTATTGTGCTCCAAGACGATAAACTGGCGTTCGGCCTTTCCGGTCAGCGCACCTATCAGTAAAGTTGTGGCACCGGAACCGCACTCGAGAATGACCCCCTCGGATCGAACGGCATATCCCCCTACATGCCGCAAATAAGATAATCCTGCGGCATATCCGAGGTTTCCCCATGACAGTACGAGTAGCAGGACATCGAAGACACATGGTGGCTTATTTAGTGGTTTATCGCGAAACCTGTTACAGACCTTTGACAGCAGTGCGCCCCTAATGGGCAGTAATCTCTCTCTCAACCAGTTCATTTTATTGAAATAACCACAAAACTTATTCTGTAAAAAGATCTTAACCGAATGTTGTTACATTAATATTGCATAAATGCACCTTAGGATTGCCCACCGATGCTTGCTCGAACCTGATAACGGGCCCTAATCCAACGATGCGACACCCATGAGGAAGGAGACAACATGATCGATTGGGAACATCTAGACAGGCAAGAACAGCTCAAGCTCCGCGAGGCCTTCGGCCATCACCTTGATACACTGCCTCCCAGCTGCTCACTTGATATGAAGATTGCCAGATTTCAGGAGTGGTTGAGCCTGAAGGACATACAATACAAAGATCATGAAAAAGATATTAACCGCTGATGACGCCAATTGACGCATCGATATGGCTAGGGAACGTCAGTGACTAGGGCCTAGTACTTCTCTCGCAGCAGCCGAACCAGGCCGTTTCCATAGTCGACAACGATACCGTCTCTGTCGATCGTGTGCAGTCGATAGCCTTTAGCATCAAGGGTATCGCCCTCACCGTAGCGTCGCATGTTTATGATGACAAAACGTTCCGACGGTATCTCATGGTAGACATGAATCGTAGTCCTGAGCTGCTCCAACTCTTCCCGTAAACCCTGATCCAATTCCCAAATCAATGGGATCTGTTGTTGATCAGTCTGCGCAGCATCCGCTGCATCGTTTACTGTCGATTCAACCGAAGCGATTCGACCCTCATCCACCTCAGGCATTGTTGCAACCTGTTCCGACTGTTCAGCATAAGTAACTTCTTCGGCTATGGGCGCAGGTAGAGGGGCAGGTATTTTTCGCTCGACGACAGGCGGGATCGGCAATTGTCCGGACGCCTGTTCCTCTGGCACAGATTCAGACATCTTCGGTATCATCCGCTGCTGCTTTTCGCTCACAATTGCCTCAGAAATCAAGGGTCGCTGATTCGGTCGGCTGCTGCTGCGGATCCGCTCGGCCGTCAGTTCATCCTTCGGCACTGTCGGCTTGTTTTGTCTCGCTGTTTCTGTACCACCATCGCGCTCTGCTGGAGGGGTTGCTTGGGGTCGTATCACCGGGTTTGTCATCGGTTCGGCATTGGCAGGCGTCTCAGGTTTGCTCGCTCCGTCATCAAACAGAAACCAGAATGCGGCAAAGATCGATATCAGCAATACAACCAGCAACAGCAACCTGCGGAAAAAGGTTTTATTCTCATCGAAAACCGGCATCGACTCCGGCAGGATGTCGGTTTTGCCCGGCATCCTCTCCTGCGAAGCCCTTTCCAATGCATCAAGAATGGAAGACATGTCAGCCCCCCGTCCGGCGCAACACAGGCTTGGTGGAATCAACCACGCTACCGTTCAATTGAATCAATGTCTGCTTACCGACAATACCGTCCGCCAATAACCCCTGGGAGCGCTGAAAACGCATCACCCGCTGCTGTGTCTGCAAGTCGAACTTGGCATTCAATGGATCAAAACCGGTCTCGATCCCCTCGATACGGTCAAGCATGGATTTCAACCACGCCACATCCTTACCGATATGTCCAATAGTCAAGCTCTCGCTACTGAGTTTGGGTGGCCGCCATAAAATAATGTAGCTGCCGGTCCAGAGCTGATCGATCTCTTCGCGTGAGAAATTGAAACGGCGGCCGTTGAGATCGAGGGTAACATCGTCATCCGTCAGTGCGGTAGCAACCACATTGTAACGTTGCCCGTCTGCCATGATCAGCTCCAGCACCGCAGGCCGATTGTAGTAGGCCAGATTCTCCCACGAGCCACGACCATAGATACAGCTCAACCCAACCTCTTGCGCCTTGTCGCAGGATGAGCGCGACTCACCCTCAGTGGGATAGACGCTCTGCCAATAACCAAACAGCGTGACAAAAGCGCTGTTTTCATTGCCCAACATAGCACCCAATCCAGTCTGATCATCATCCACCCTCGCCACTTCCTTATCGGCGACTCCCGTCGAAGCCACCTCTTCCAGCGAGCCTGAAGCAGCATTTGTATCGGTCAGAACCACATACGGCTGGGGCGCTTTCGCCGTTTCCGATGGTGAGGCCGTATCCAAAGAAGTCAGCGTGGGGCTTTCGGCCGCCACCGCTGAATTAACCGGCTGCTGCTGAGCGGTCGTCATAGCTGGCTGCTCGGGCAGGTTTCTCTCCACCGGCGGGTTGCCGGTCTGAGCCTCGGTTGACGAGAGGGATGGGATTAGGCGAGACAGTTGCTCATCATTCCACACAAGCAGCACTGCCAGGGTAAATCCAAGCAACGCAACTAAACCCCAGGACCAAGCGAGCTGGCGACGCGAACTCTCGCCCTGGCCGCTTAATTCCTGGTACACCCGTTTTATCATCCCCCCCGTCACCTGCTTGGCATGATTGCCATAGGCCATCAACATACCCCGATGACAGAGGATATTGATAACCCTGGGAACACCCCCGCTATAGCGATAGATGTATCGCAATGCGCCGGCGTTGAACAGGGGATGCTGTGCACCAGCCACCTTGAGGCGATGCAGGACATAGGCACCGGTCTCGGATTTGGAGAGTGGTGTGAGGTGATAACGTGCCGTCACCCGTTGAGCCAGCTGACGCAGCCTCTCCTGTTGCAACAAGCTCCTCAGTTCGGGCTGACCCACAAGAATGATCTGCAGCAGTTTATGCTTCTGCGTCTCGAGATTGGTAAGCAACCGAATCTGCTCGAGGGACTCGTAGCTGAGGTTCTGCGCCTCATCGATGATAACCACCGTCCTACGGCCTTGACTGTGACTCTCCAGCAGAAATGCATTCAGAAAATCGACGATCTCCTTGATGCTGTTACAGCCGATGGGGTAGAGGATATGAAGCTCATCGCAGATTGCCGCCACCAGTTCCAGCGGTGTCAGGCGAGGATTGAAGATAAACGCCACATCGACCGCACGGGGCAGTTCAGCCAACAGTTTGCGGCAGAGCAGGGTCTTTCCTGTACCGACGCCGCCGGTAAGTTGCAGAAAACCGCCACCCTCGGTAACGCCGTACAATAGATGGGCGAAACCATTGCGATGCCTCTCGCTCAGAAAGAGATACTTCGGATCCGGGGTAATGGAAAAGGGATCCTCAGTTAGTCCGAAATAGTTCTGATACATAATGGCAGGTAGATTCTCTTGCTACTTCCCTGGAGTTTAGTCACACCCAATCAACCTTGCATGCCCCGGATGGCGGCGGATATCCAGCGTTCATCGGAGCTATACCTAAACACTTCCATAGGGTTTTCGGCAAGCGAAATGAGAGTTGAATCTCAATTTGAGAAATTAGTGATTATTTTTTCCATTTTTGTAGAAAGAAGATAAAGAAAAATCAATTAACGGCTGTCAGTAAGAATAAATAATCTCAGGAAATTGCCGACTAAATATTTGAGTTGAAAGGTTTACTGCACATTTTTAGATATCCGCCCTGATACCGTTCGAGGCGTGCATATGAGGCATGAAAATCTACCTTCGGGAGCAAAATAGTTAATTTATCACAAATAATATAGGTAATTTATCACACATTTTAACTAATTATCTTCAAGATTGACTTGTAATATATTGATATTTTGCTAATTTCTTTATGTACAAATGACCCATTGAGTTTACGACCATGACCGGCTTATACAAGACTCGCACCTGCAGAGAATGCCCCCATCAAATCATCAACGGGATCGCCTGCGATTGGCAACCCCATGAATGTCCGATCCAGATTGAGAAGAGACAGAATAGAAAGGCCTCCAAGACCAAGGCCTTCTTCTTGACCAATCTGCTGATCGCGGATGATTTTGACGCGGTCCGTAGCAGCAACTAGGCCATATAGCGGTTGAACATCAAACGGGTCATCGCTGCCCGATACGGATTCAGTGCAAACAAAAAAGGGATGTCGTGGCGCGCCTCCTGTTGCGTGGCCGCATGGAACCTGCCATATAAAATCACTGTTGAGCCGGGAATAACAGGGCCTGGCAACACTTATCCGTTTGCCACTGTTGTGACTGGTGTCCGGCAAAACCGACCTCAACGATCGAAGGTATAGAAAAAATCACCCGACTGGGTACGACCTGTTTCCGCTTCCAGCTGCCAGCGGTCCGTCAGATCATAACGCATACGAACCTTTGTCTCGCCAGTCGCCAATTCGTTGACATACTGCACATAGAGTCGAGGCGACAGATAGGTGCCTGCCACCAGGGCGGCCTCCTCCAGGGAGCTACCCGTCTCCACGCGCAACTCTTCCAGGCCCAATTGCCGTCCCAATTCCGAGGCGATATTACTGGCGCCGCTTGCCTGCATCATCGCAAGCATACCTGCGGTCTTACCCGATGACTCGCCGGCCGGCCGACCGGTGACGATGTAGGAAAGGATGTCGGTTTCCGACATGGAGGGGGTTGAGTAGAGCTTGAGATGGGGCTTTTTCAAGGTACCGGTAATGCGCATCCCCGCTGTGATCTCATCGACCTCCCTGGCGGCACGCACGTCGAGACCGGGATTATCCACAGGGGAATCGGCAAACAGGGCGTATCCCCGCTCGATATTCAAATCCTGTCCGTAGGCTTGGTAGACACCCTCGGAAATACCCAGGCGCCCGCGGCCGATCACCGGACGTCCCGGCTCATCGATGATCATCAGGCCGCCGGTAAGCTTGCCCCGAAGCCCGAGCCCGTCGAAACTGACCCGCTTACCAAGACTCAGCCGCACCTTTGCGTGCAACGGGGTATCCGGTTGCGCCTGTTGCGCCTCGTCACCACCGACAACCACCAGGTCGGAACTTTCGGAGACCGCCGTCTCCGGCAGTGCACGCGGTCTGATCCTGGCGTAGGGCAGGTGGACCTTGCCTTCCAGTACACTTTTTTGGGCATTGTGCTCAAAGCTTAGATTGGGTGATAGCCTGACTTCAGCCTCAGGGATATTCACCACCAACCAATCCTTTCCTTCAATCTTGTATTTCGAGGGATAACCGTTGTCGGCATCCATTCGCGTGGAGCCTTCAAGCGCTAAACGCCCCTTGCCCGAACGTACACTGCCCGCCAGGGAGATTGTCTCCAGGTCGGGTGTCTGCATACTCATCTCCATATCACGCAACTCAATGCCCAACACGGGAATATCGATAGCGCCCTGGGTCAGCTTTGCATCGCCGTCTATCCGAGGTTCGCTCAAACTGCCACCCAATGTCATATCGACCGATAACTCACCTCGACTGTTTTGCAACTGGGGTGAGAAGGCAGTGAGCATGGCCAGATTCTGGACGCCACCTTTGATCCTGCCTTGCAGGGATTGTTGATCCGGTTTCAGGTCGGTCAGATCTATCCCCGGCAACTGCAGACTCATGGCAAACCCACCCAATTGCTGCAGCGGCAGATTGATGTCGGCGTCAAGCCCCTTCCGGTCAATGACCGCCTTTGCCCCACTATCGGAAAAATCCACCTCCTCCCGGGTGGCGCCGAGGGCGAAATCAAGCTTGCCCGCGGGAATTTGCAGCTCGGCCGCTCCGGTCATACGCCCACTTGCTTCGGTGCTGAGTTCTGCCTGCAGGGCAGCCTTCCCCACTATCCGTGTCTCAACCGGCAAAAGGGGTTGCAGCAGTCTCAAAGGTAGTTGTTTGGCCTGCAGCTTTGTCTTCCAGCCGCCGGCTTGTTGATTGAAGCTGGCACAAAGCCTCGCTTCGCCTGACACCAGGCAGAAGGGTTCCACATCCTGCTCGGAGGCCGCCAGTCGATAGGCCAAGGCCGATTCCAGTTCCCACTCACCCACTTCAGGCGATGACAGTCGGAGCCTTTGCAGGCTACCCTGCAATCTCTGCTCCTCATGCAATCCTGACACGCCCTCAAGCGACAGCTGAGGCACCTGCTCACCTACCAGGTCGATCTGCAGACGATGTTTCGGAATATGCCCTTGCAGAGCGATATCGAGTGATTTCCACTGTCTGCCGAACGCACTCAATTCTTGCGAATGCAGTGATAAGGCCACACGCTGTTCACCCGCCATCTCAAGCGCCACTTCACCATTCATTTGCCCGACCCGGTATGCCTCCAGGCTTAGCTCACCAGCCTCGATATCTGCCTTCAAACTGGGTGCCTGCAGGGTACCGCCCAGATCACCCTTCGCCCGCAGCGCACCTGACAGCCCGGGCCAAAGGGAGGCCAACTCCGGGGCGTCCACCGACCAATTCAGGGCAAGCCGGTCTGCCAGGCTACCGTCGACAGCTATCCGATTGCTGCCCGAGAGCAACTCCAGCGCATGTACTGTCAGAGCATCCTGCTTGAGTGTCAGGCGCCCCTTCCCATTCAAGGAATAATCCCGCAGTAACCCCGAGAGGCTGTTGAGATTTAATTCCGCATCGGCTCCGCCCTCCTCCATCGACCCTTGGGTATCGAGATCGAACGCCAGATTACCGGGAAACATGGGGTGGACCAGTGCGGGGTCGACACCGTCTCCCGTCAGACCCAACTGCCAGGAAAGCGTGGGACTCCAGATCAGCTTGCCGCTACCTTCGATCTTACCTTGCTGCAATTCAATCGACAGCTTGTCGAGATCAACCTGTTCCAGCGTCCCGCTCCCGATCGCATCGAACTGCAGCGTTCCCACCTCCGGCCTGGATGCCTGCATCGCCAATTGATACACATAGGCATCGAGCCCCCCCTGTAGTTGCAGAGTGCCGCTATCGCTGCCGATATCCACCTTCTCCCCAATCAGGGGCCAGCGCAACCCCCGCCACTGCAGATCGGCAGAGAGTTCGCCACCCTGCGGATGGTATTCCCCCTTTGCCGTGAGATCCAAACCTTGCCCATTGCTGATGCGCAGATCCCCGATACGGATGGCACCCTGATTGTAATCCGCATGGAGTTCAGTAACGATCTCTCCGATCCGGGATTCCACAAGCTCCAGATCGGCATCGAGATCGATCGCTTCGAAACTCCCCTGGGCGCTCAACTGCCCTTTTAATGACGCCGGAAAGTCCGGGATAAACCCACCCAGTTCACCCTGTTTCAATTTCAACACGGCGTTCCACTCGGGCCTACCCTGCAGATCCGACAGCAGTGCCTGCAACTCTCCTTCAAAGGGTGGCGCCAGTCGCTGTGTGATTTCGATCCGCTGCAGATCCCCGCTCACCCGCCCTTCGCCAGCCAACCTGGGACCCTCTTCCAGGGTATGGGCCCATGAGAGGTCGATGGTCATCGGCAGCGGTGCATCCAATCCCAGGGATCCCTGCAGCGAGAGCCGGGATGAAAATGCCTCGGCATCGAATTGAGTGATTGCCAGGCGATCTGCTTCTGTGGCAGCGGAGAGGTTGAGTTTATCGATCCGGACGGGATCGCCACGCTCTCCCTGAACAAGTTCGAATCCTTCGGACGAGAAACGGGAGAGTGTTACGGCAAGGGGCAGCTTCACACCTTGAAAGGATCCGTCACCGGCTTTATCGTCAGGCTTTTCACTTGCGGGAAGCCGCAGACGGGTTTCCACCAAAGACAACTCGGAAACCTCCAGCCGCAAACCCAGTAGCTGTGAGGGGCGCCAATCCAGGTAGAGCCGTTCACACCGAAACGCCAAACCGTCCGCCTGCTGATAGCTCAAGCCGGTCAACTCCAGGGGCCCTGCCAGACGACCGTGCAAGATATCGACCTGGAGATCGCCCGGTACCAGCCGCTGGGCCAGATAGAAGCTGCGCCTGCTCCCGTCATGGGTGAATACGAAATAATAGACAATCGCCGATAACAGCAACAGGATCAGCAGAATGGAGAGGGTGACGTAGGTGGCAACCCGTTTCATCGTCTCACCGGTCATAGCTCCGGCCCCACGACGATATGCAGGCGCCATTGCCGATCATCATCGACCCTGCCGTGGGCGATGTCGATCCTGACCGGGCCGACCGGCGAGTGCCAGCGGGCACCGAAGCCGAGGCCATAGGCCGCATCCGAATCATAATCGGGATCAAAGGCGTTTCCCGCATCCAAAAACAGCGCCCCGCTCCACTTGCCGCTGATGCGACGCTCCAGCTCGACACTGCCGACGGCAAAGTAGCGCCCACCGATAACCTCATCATTCTGATCCCTCGGTCCCAGGTCCTGATAACCGAATCCGCGTACTGTATTATCGCCCCCGGCGAAGAAGCGCTTACTGGGCGGCAGCTCCGTCAGCTCATCGGCCCAGGTCGCCCCCAGCTCCAGTCGATTCAGCACCCGCCAGTCACCCTCACCGAAACCACGGATAAACTTCACCGCGCTATAGAGCTGAAAAAAATCGGTGGTTGAAAGTAGCGATTCCGACGCCCCTTCAAGACGAAACTCCAATCTGTTGCCGCGTTGGATATAAGCCTTGCCGTCGCTCTTTATTCGCAGCCAGGTGATGCTGGGCACCAATAGACGCGAGCTGTCTTCCTGCTCGCCCACCTCGAAATCCTCGTAGCTGTACTCCAATCCCAGACTGCGACGCCAGCCCCGGCCCAGGCTCACCGAATGAACGGCACTGAGCAGCGCCCGGTTGCCACTATTGGTATCCGAATCGAAGTGCTCCAGAGAGGCGCCGAAGCTGATAAAATCCACCGTCGGACGCTGCAGCGGCACGATATATTCTGTGCTGATTGTGCTGAGCGGTTTCGAGATCTGCAGTTCACTCCGCATCCGATGGCCGTTGCGTCCCCGTCGGCGATTCTTCCAGTCCAGGGTCAACCGCGGCCCCATATCGGTGGAATAGCCCAAACCGATACGGTAACGGTTACGTTTGTTGGGTTTCAGATTGATATCGATCGGAACCCTGTCGCCTTCTCGCTGATCACGCCGGGTCACCACCTCAACCTGCTTGAAATACTCGCTATCGATAAGGTCGCTCTGCAGCTTCAGCAGCGTCTCCTGACTGAAGGGATCCCCTGCATTGAAAGGGACAAAGCGGGCGAGGTAATCGGGATTCAAGATATCCTGGTGCATCCTCACATCCCCAAATCGCAGCCGCTTCCCACTATCCAGATGGAGTTGTATCGATGCGCTATAACTCTGCAGATCCACTTGCAGCTGATGTTGTATGTAGCGCGCATCCAGGTAACCGCTCTCGATGATCTCGGCCAACATCCGCTGCTTGGACTGCTCGTAACGAGTTTGATCCAACACCTCGCCAACCGACATGGGAAAGGTCTTCGTCAATTGAGGATCATCAGCACCATCACCGATTAATTGAAAATTCACATCGCCCAATTTGACCGGTGGCCCCGGCTCTACATGATATGACAACGTGAATCCCTGTTCGTCGCCAACCATGGATGCTGTAACAGTCGGTTTAAAGTAACCGAAAGGGCGTAATGCAGCCTCTATCTCCGCCTCGGCCTTGTCATGCAGCAGACGTAACCGCGCAGCGTTCAGGGATTCACGCTGTCGCTCCCGTTCCACGGAGAGATAAGCGAGCACATTCTCCTTCAGTTTTGTCTCCAATCCATCGACTTTGATCGCCACGTCAAGGGCGTAGAGAGGTATTGGGCACAACACCCAGACTAAAATGATAATTAACTGCCGCATATAACCGCTGACACATGTCCTGTGGATCGCCCGATCGAAGCCATTGGGGTAAAAGCCTGTGTAAATAGATTATTCCGGATCGCAATCATTCCTTTTATACAATACACGACCCGCTTGCGAATACTGCCAAGACTCTTGTTAGAAACCAATCAGATTCAGAAAGTTACTATAGAATCAAAACATTTGTGACTGTTTTTCGACAAAAGTTACCCACCCTGCCGATAGCCGCAACCGCGGAAACGGGGTATGGAGGATCACTCACTGCTCAAGATTCGAGATGGTTGCAGTAGGCTGGGATGCAGGGGCAAGCGATCATCCGCGCGATCAGGTTCATTACCCAACCTGCTCAACCGGTAATTGCCGGGATGTCATGAGCAGGTAGGTCATCTTATCCACAGTCAGCGGGTGACAAAAGTAGTAGCCTTGCGCTTCACTGCATCCCTCGCCAATGAGAAACCTCTTCTGTTCCTCACTCTCGACCCCCTCTGCCAGAACCTGAAGATTGAGGCTGTTACCCAGGGCTATGATTGCGCGGGTGATGGCGACATCCTCCTGATCATGCGGTACATCCCTGATAAATGACTGATCGATTTTCAATCGCGTCAGAGGAAAACGTTTCAGGTAGGTCAATGACGAGTAGCCGGTGCCGAAATCATCGATTGCGAGTTCGATCCCCAAATCCCTGACCTGCTGCAGGATTGAGACCGCCTTCTCCGGGTCTTTCATCAGAAATCCCTCAGTCACCTCAAACTCCAGCCACTCGGGTCGACAACCTGTCTCGGCAAGTATGGATTGCAACGATGTCAGCAGTTCCCTGCTACTCACCTGTTTTCCCGATAGATTGATCGCTATTCGTCCCGGGCGAATCCCCTGCCGATCCCACTCCGCCATCTGCTTGCAGGCAATTCGCATCACCTGCTCACCCAGGGGTATGATCAGGCCCGTATCCTCGGCCAAAGAAATAAAACGGGAGGGTAGAACAGTGCCCATCTCCGGATGCAGCCAGCGCACCAGCACCTCGACACCGATAATATTCCCGCTCCGGGTATCGACCTGGGGTTGATAGCAGACGGCCAATTCGTTCTGACCCAGGGCACGACGCAGACTGGCTTCGAGAAAGATCCGCTCGAAGGCCTGTTCCGTCATATCTTCGGTATAGTACTGGAAGGTATTCTTGCCCTCGTCCTTGGCCTTGTACATAGCGGCATCCGCATTTCTCAGCATGGTTTCGGCACTTTTGCCATCCTGCGGATAGACGCTGATACCGATACTCGTGGTGAGATACAGCTGATGATGATCCACCTCGATCGGCAACTCGAGTGAATGAATGATCTGCTGTGCCATCTTTGCCGCATGTTGCGGCCTGTTCAATCCCTCGAGGATGAAAGTAAACTCGTCCCCGCCGAGACGGGCAATGGTATCGTCTTCACGCACGCTCTGTTTGAAACGCTCGGATACGAGTTTCAGCACCCTATCGCCAAACGCATGCCCAAGACTGTCATTGATCTCCTTGAATCTGTCCAGATCGACAAACAGTACAGCCATCTGCAGCCCTGTACGCTTCGCTTTACTGATCGCCTGTTTGAGGCGCAACAGAAATAGTGACCGATTGGGCAGGTTGGTGAGGGAATCGTGATGAGCGATATGCTGCAGATCGTCCTTTTGTTGTTTGACCTCTTCAAGCAGATCCAGGTGTTCGGTGATATCCCTGGCCACTTCAATGACGGCACGCAGACTGCCGTCGGGGTTTAGCAGGGGTGATGCGACCACTTCGACCTTACTGACGGACGCCGGATCCATCGATTGAGGCCGTGTCAAGATCGCTGTAGCCTGCTTGCCCGTCTGTAACACCTGGTGGACGGGACAATCCTGTATCAGGTTACCCTCCGATGGCGCCGATACAAAGGGAAGGTCGAAATAGTGGGTCATCTTGCCGGGATCAGCTTGAAACTCCTTGAGATGCGATTTCACACTCTGATTCATCAACTGAATCCGCAACTCCCGGTCGATCACCATAACCGAGTCACCGATATTATCGATGACCCTCTGCAGGAATTCCCGCTCCTCCATGATCTGTTGCTCCATCTGCAGACGATCGGTCACGTCATGCGTCAATCCCAGATGCTCAACCACTTTTCCATCCGCATCCGTTATCGGGACAGCATGGGTTTCCAACCACGCCTTGCGGCCCTTGAGCCCTGTAATACTGAATGTCAGGACACCCCTTTGGCCACTGAATACCTGACTGTTCAACCTTTTGAACGCCTCACGATAGGGTGCGTCCACCACCTCATTGAGCGTCGCCTCGGAAAGCTGTGACAAACCCTCGGCCTCGAGCATCTCCAACCCTGCCGGATTGATACTGAGCAATTCGGCACGCTTATCGAGGGTACTGACGCAGGCCGGCTCCGCATCGATGAGACGACGAAGGTTCTGCTCACTGCTACGCAATTCCGCCTCCATGCGCTTTCGCTCGGTTATATCTTCCACGAAGGCGATCGCGGCCTTCACAGTGCCGTCCTTGCCCCGCAGGGTCACTGCACTGAAATGGGTCGGAATGTTATGCCCGTCCTTGTGCCGCAGCTCTATGTCATAGCTGCGGCGCTCGGTGGTACCGATCTTGGATGTCTGCTCGATAAAGACTTCTCTATTCATCGCATCGACGAACTCAAGTGGCGTCTTACCCAACATCTCATTCTTGCTATACCCCAACAGGGCCATCAGACGCTTGTTGACATCCACGGTTTTACGCGAGGGGTCGATCAGCCACATCCCCTCCGGCGCGGCATCGAAAACCGTCCGGTAGTGATGAGAGCTCTCGATCAACGCACCGGTTCTGATCCGAACCAATCGCCGCATATGCGCTATTACCGCCAACAGGGACAACACCATGACACCGATCACACAGAACAGGAGCAGCATGAAGTGCCTGTTCAGCCACACCAGCCAACCGGGCAGGCGTCGATAATCCTCATACAGCATGCCGTCGATCTGGCTATTGGGTCCAATAAACCCCAGTCCCACAAAGATCGACTTGATGTGCTCCCATCGTTCCGGATTCATATAGCCGAGTTCCACAAACAATGGTTGAATCAGCTCTTGTGACATCGTTGCTTCAAAAAGCAGATGCTCTCGGGTCATCTTCTGGGTGTTGTACTTCCGCAGTATCAGATCAACCATCTCCTCAACATGATTCAGGGCATAAGACCATCCCTTCAGCGTGGCAAGCCGGAACGCCTCGACGTGATCAGGCCAGGCTTCCAGCTCCGACTCAGTGGTCACCAGAACATCACCGTAAAAATCGATGCCGTAGTCCTTCGGCATGATGTAGTGAGGCTCGACACCCGCCTGTCGCAACAGAAAGCCCTGGTCAGTCACGTAGGCGTTGAAGGCGTCCGTCTCACCCCGTATAAGAGACTTGGCATCGAAGTTGGTGTCGAGTCGATAAAACTCAGTTGCCTCCAGGCCACCCTGCTCCAGCATCGCATGCAAGGCGGCATCCTGCACACCCTCACCCAGCATGATGCGTTTACCCTCAAGCTCGGAGACACTATTTATACCGGAGTCGGCCCTCACCAAGAGAGCATAGGGGCTATGTTGATAGATCGCCGCCAGGGCGACGATGGGATATCCCTGGGCACGCTTGATCAACGCATTCGCACTGGACACGACAAACTGGGCGTCACCCTCCAGCATGACATCGATGGGTGAACGGTCGCCGCTGTGCTCGCGTATCTGGACATCGAGTCCCGCCTCTCGATAGAAGCCCTTTTCGAGGGCCGCATAGTAACCGGCAAATTGGAACTGGTGCTTCCATTTCAGCTGCAATACCACCGGCTCTAGTTGTTCACTGACTTTTATTCCTTCCGCGCCAGCGCCCGTATTAAGCAACAGGAGCACAAGGGGCAGCACCCAGCAACAGATCCTCAACCTTGCCTCAATCACACTGACAGATGATTTGCACATAGACCACACAACAAACAGACGACCCTTCCCGCAGCCTTAACAACAGCCAATCAAGCACTATCTAAATGTAACTGGCAGCTAATTTAATGGAGCTGAAAATCAGGACAACTCGAATTGACATGTACAATGCGATATCGGCAGATAACCAACGGGCTTTAACAAACAAACGTCAGTGAACAGACCACCAGGGCCTGTCAACACTCACCCTGTCGTCACTGCTCCGCATGACTGCCCACCCATCAAGACAGATCCAATCGCAGGGCGTTTTGAATCTGTCTGCGCATCGGCACCGGAACACCCGCCTGTTCGGCGAATCGGCTCCAGTTTGAAACGGTACTGAGCACTTCCGCGACAATCGCCTCCGCACGGCCCCGCTTCATCGAGGCCGATTTGGCACAGGCCCTGAAATCATCCAACACAAAACTGTCCCGCTTGCCATTTAGGGTCATCTGATGAGTCGCTGTCCATAGTCCGTCAGGATTGAAACTGTAGGTCATGTCGAAGGCCGGCGATAGCGTCCAGCCACCCGATTTATCCATCAAAAAGGCGATGTTCTTCACATGGTCGTCCTGATTGCGGCCGATGATATTGAAGGCCATGCGGCGAAACTGCTCTTCCACCGCCTGCATCGGCAGGCCCAGCTGGCGTATCACCATCAATGCCTGTTCATAAACTGTAGGCGCCGGCGGTATTGAAATCGTAATGGGCGATGGCGCACAACGACTGCATGTGCAGTTTTTCGCCCCCATCCAGGCGGTCAAACCGCTTGGTCATGAAGTGGCGTCGCCCCCCCTCTTCAAACAGCCTGGATTCGTTGATATCGATACCGCACGCCCCTGCCATCAAGTAGTAGGCATACTCGACGGCACCGTAGCCTTGGGGATCCTCCAGCTCCTTATCCCGGTTGCCGCTGACACCGTCGAATTTCAATAACCAGTATTCGAATCCCTCACCGGCAGTCACCTGACCGGAGCGGACCTCATTCGTCTCCCGATTCCAGGCGATCACCGCCTTTGCCCGCGCCCCACCGGCAGAGGTGCCGACACGCAGGATATCGCTGAGAGCCTCCTGTTTGTCGGCATCCGCAAGCGAGTGTTGCAACGCCTGCCGCTGGCCGAGTACCAGCGACGCCAACTCAACCAATCTGTCAATCTCTATTTGGCTGGCATGGCGGGCCCCGGGACCGATCGCCGGTACATACTCAAGCGCCCCCATGCCGCGTCGGCCGGTGTAACAGAGACGCTCCACCGCATTGAAGCTGTGGCTTGGCCTGCCCTGGGAGACCAGCCAGGCGTCGATCAGCAGATTGCCGAACCTGTCCGGCAGTGAATCCGCCAGCAGACCCGGCAGGCCGTGAAATGTCTCCCGGGGGAGTTGCGGAAAGCTGTAGAGACGCTTGGACAAAGGCATCATCATCGGCGCGACTTCGATGCCGCTGCGGGCGAAGGCCGGATCGTATTCAAACAGCGCTGTCGACTCGCCATCCGCCAACGAAACCGCGCCTATGGTACGTCCCCATAGGCGAACCTCGGCAACCGTGGCCATCACTCATCACCCCAACGCCAAGGCTTCTCCTTGTCGGCCTTTTCGCGGGGGGTGGAAGCCCGTCTGCGTACCTTGCCCTTTCGCTTCAGGAGATCCATCGGCCGCTGCGCCTGCTCCGGAAACAGCAGCTCCAGCCCGGGCAGCAACCCCAATACCCGCAACAGGCTGATCATGCTCGACATCTGCGCCGAGGCGCCCGCCTCAATCCGCTCCACGGTCCGCTTGGCGACACCCGCCTGCTCGGCCAGTACCGCCTGGGTCATCTGCAACGCGAGACGGCGTTGCAGGATACGCTGACCTATCTCTGTCAGGATCGCCTCATCTGATACTAAATCTGATATCTTCATATTCGCCATTAATTACGAAATAAATGATCAATAGTCATATATATCGTAAATTATAGCGATAACCCAACCTTTTTATTGACTCTTGATCTGCAAATATGGCGAATTATTGTAAATAATTAATTTAATTCGCAATATATGGCGATTTATGACTCCAATATATTACCTTGTACTGAAATCCATTGACTGAACTCCGGCCCGGGACCTTTGAACAATCCGCTCAGCCAACGAAACCTCGTCAATAACTGACTCGCAGGGTAGGCTTGAGTAATGCGAACGATCGATATACACACCCATCTGCTCAACCCGGAGGTTGCCTTCGATCGGCCTTTCGACAGAGTCGCCGTACATCTCTTTGCCCGCAGACTGGGCGTCGAGCCACGCGCCTTGAAACAGCAACCCTACCAGACCTATATCGAAGCCATGGCCAAGGCGGTCGGTGAATCCGACTCCGTGGAAAAGACCTGTCTGTTTGGTGTCGACGCCCGGTTCGATGAAAAGGGCAGAGAGGTCGATCGGGACAAAACCGTGTGCGCCATGAGCGAGGATGTGTTGGCCGTTGCCGCTGAATATCCGGACTGCTTCATCCCTTTTCTGTCGGTCAACCCAATGCGGCCGGGCGCCCTCGATCTGCTCGACGAATATGCGGAGAAAGGCTGCCGCGGCGCCAAGTTTCTGCAGAACTACTGGGGTATCGATCTGAACAGTGAACGCCTGATCCCCTACTACGAAAAACTGAAGCAGCATAAACTGCCGTTGATCGTCCATATCGGCAGCGAATACACCATCCAATCCCACCCAGGCTATGAACGCATCGAGATGCTTGATCTCCCGCTGGCTTGCGGAGTGACCGTGATCGCCGCCCATATGGGGTTGGGCCGAGTCGAACACAGAGTTTGCGCCTGGCGTAACCTGAGCAAAGCGCCACGTCACTTCGACCGCGACTATTTCAAACTGTTGGCGATGCTGACCCAGTATCAGAATCTCTACGCCGATATCTCCGCAATCCTGGTTCCACTCCGCGCCAGGGCCTTGCGTCACCTCTCCGAACAGAAACAGGTGCATGAAAAGATTCTGTTCGGTACCGATTATCCGGTCCCGTTTACCGTACGGCACAACAGTTTTGACCTGGATGGCCCAACCCGCCGGCGGATTGCACAGATTGCGAACCCCTTCGACCGCTACGCCGCCGTAATCCTCGAATACTTCCCGGACGGGAGCCCCATCTACCGTAACCATCAAAAGCTATTGCCTGCAGAACAATGAGCGGACCGGCCTACTGAACACGATAGCCCAGTGAGTAAGCCTAGAGTGTTGCAACAAAGTCTCTGATACCGTCCAGCAACATCTGGGTGGCGAGAATAACCAGGATCATCCCCATCAATCGCTCCAGGGCCAATGAACCGCGGGTACCGATGACATCCAGCAACTTTGACGAGCCAAGCAACAGTATCGTCGTGCCCAGCCAGGCCAGGAAGAGCGCGACGACCCACTCCAGGATACGGCCGGGTTGACTCGAACTGAGCAGCAACAGCACTGCGATCGTCGAGGGACCGGCGATCAACGGTACCGCGAGAGGTACGATGAACGGCTCCTCATCCATTGCCTCGTCGCCATGATCCGGCCTGCTCGGAAAGATCATCCGTAGCGAAATGATAAACAACAAAACGCCACCCGCGATATGGAGCGATGGCTGTGTAAGCCCCAGGAACGCCAGCAGGATATCACCGACAAACAGGGTACCGAGCAGCACGAAAAAAGCGATGATCAACTCACGTGCCACCACTTTTGTGCGGCG
This sequence comes from Candidatus Thiodiazotropha endolucinida, assembly GCF_001715975.1. Taxonomy (GTDB): domain Bacteria; phylum Pseudomonadota; class Gammaproteobacteria; order Chromatiales; family Chromatiaceae; genus Thiodiazotropha; species Thiodiazotropha endolucinida. The sequence continues at coordinate 47,785 of NZ_MARB01000028.1, forward strand.
TGACCGGTCGAGTTTGGATAGCACCGCATTGAAGACGGGTACGTTACCCAGCGGATCCATAATCAGGAACAGGGTGACTGCCACAGATGCTATGTCGTACCAGTTCATTCCTAGCCTAGCTGTTGACTACTTAGGGCCTGTTAACACTAATCCAATCGGCTCTGTTGCGTCTGAAAAAGCGCCAATCAAGGCGCGAGGAGAGAGGTTTGGTTGTTCCAAATGAACGACGAGTAACGCCGAGTGGCGCTTTTTCAGGCGCACCCCAAGGACACTTCCTTCGGGGCGCAACCCGAAGGGCTGGGACTGTTTTTCCGCCCAGCGGTGTTATCATTCGCTCATTTAGCACGGCTAAACCTCGCTCATTCTGCCTTGCTGGGCAAAAAAACAGCCCCAGCAGAGCCGATTGGATTAGTGTTAACAGGCCCTAATTGTTTCTTACTACCCACATTACTTGATCAGTGAATCAGCTTCCATGATAGGCAGTTGCACAGTTTTATCTACAGTCTCATCGATAGATAAGCGCCATGCCCGGCAAACACATCTCCACAAGTCATGCGGACCTTTATTACGGAAAATAACCGAATCGTATTACCGGAATCTCTTTCGCAATGACAAACAATCAAAATTCTGGGCTCGCCGCAAATAACCGGCAGGTTGAGGAGCGCAGCGATGAAATCCGCTCGAGTTAATTTGCCTTAATACGCGCCGATCTACCCTTGACCACTCTCTGCATGACAGTAGAGCAATCTCCCTTAATTTGGCGTGACGTCGTACTTGCCATTCGTGCGTATGTAAATGACGCTCTCCTCTCCGACGTTAGACGAGACTTGATGGGTCGACGTTCCCTTCGAACTAAAATAACTGCCCGGCTCCAAGGCCTTAACTTCTGTTTCACTCACTTGGTACCGTGGTTGACCTTTGATTACTACAGCACGGAAGGTTGAGCCGTCGCTTTCTATTATTCCAACAAATCCAGCCGGCAGCCTGAGAAAGGTTCCGTTAGACTCACCTTCCTGACGGTTACCCCAAAGATAGGCTACCTTTGGTCCGTTGTAAGCGGCCGGCATTCCGGGAGGATCGACCCAAACAATATTCGATGCGTCCACGTTGATCGGTCTTTCTCCACTATCAAACGCCTTCTCTGTAGGCAGGACGAGATAGGGTCCTTTATCAATTTCGACGAGCGCCACATTGGTACTACCCTTGGCTGCGGTAATGTGCACTTCTCCTTTCGGCTGGGTCCAAAAAGATCCGGCGGGCATCCACATCGCAGATGCAGTAGGGTCATCGTTGTGAATACCGCCACTTATGACGACTGCGCGGTAAGTGATATTGTGAATATGAGGTGGGGACGAGAAGCCATCCACAAACTTGACGAGGAAGCCTGTCGGCACAGCGCTTTTGCGATCGCCCCAAAGCGTACCAGCCTTCGGGCTCTTGTCGCCGCGAGCGGGGTTTAACTGCTCCCACTTGACTTCGGACGCCAAGATAACCTCGTTGACTGGTTCGGCTGCGACCTGCATGCTAGAGCAGACAGCGATTACGGTACATGCAAGTGTGAGTGATGGAAACGTTCTCATACTCCTTATACTCCTCATCTTTACTCTCTGATTATTTGTAACCGCTACAGAGTTAAACTTTAAAAACATAACGTCGTGAAAAATTGGAAAACAATAGAGGTCAGCCTTTTGTGGGTCCGATTTGAATAACCTTGTTTCACGATGATTACTGGAGTCAAATCACTCGAATGGTGAATAGGATAGTTCGATATTTTTGATCCATACCTTTCCACGACCCTCTACTGCAAGATTGAGCTTAATGAGATCAGGCTGTTGCCCGCGCTTTAGATAGAAAGAGACTTCGTATGATGCCCAATCGTTCGTCCCTTTCAGTGCTTTCTGTAATCCTTTAGAAAAGAATTCTCCCCTGCCCGGTATTCGACACCACATCTCCAGGAAGCTTTGACCGTGAACTTCTTTCGATTTCAAGTCTGCTCGATAAGTCAACATACAATTTTCAATATCTGAAATCTCTATTTCAAACAGGCTAATCGATTGAGATTCGCCGACATCGACCAACCATCCTCCTTCGCTTGAAACAACCACCTCCTGTGTAATGGTCTTTTCTGACCCATCAAAGCGTTTGATAACCTTGGGCGGTCCGGCGGGTTTGGGTGAACTTAATATGTTCTTTATCCACTTTAACATTTGACTGTTCTCCTTTTTCGTATAAACAATCAATTTTTGGTCAGGTTGAAGCCAAGGCCCCAGTCCCGAAGTGGCGAAAATAACGCCTTATTATGCGTTAAAGATACTATTTCTTGTAATCACCAAAAAACCACATCAACGCTTCCAATACACCAGATATAGATGCTGCTACAAATACAAATGTACTGAAATATTAAGGAGGCGCGTGAAATAACACCATCCAAAAACCCCAAAGCAATCCAGCTACTAAACCAACAGATACTGCTAAAAATATACCGTAAGCAATTCTATTTAGAAGAGTCGCTCTATCTTGATTTGAACGCTGCTTATGCATAACGTTGCGAGAACGGGCTGCCGGAGCGTAACTTAGGCTGTCCCAGTGAACGATAGCGAACGAGATTGACCGCCTTGTTATACCCAACTATAGTACCAAATATTGGTACCTGCTTGGAGCTAGGCACATGAGCAAGAATACTAGTATTACTCTCGGCGAGCATTTTGATACTTTTATTACTAACCAATTGAATTCAGGACGCTTTTCTTCTGCAAGTGAAGTGGTACGCGCTGGATTGCGCTTGCTTGAGGAAGAGGAAACAAAGCTCGTAACACTGCGCAATATGCTGCATGAAGGGGAATCGAGTGAATTTGTAAAATACTCCCTTGAAGGTTTGATATCTGAAATTGATAACGAATCTCGTTGATGTCCACCTTCAAATTTAAGGCTAAAGCCAAGGATGATTTGAAGGCTATTGCTATTTTTACCCAAAAGCGCTGGGGAAGAGACCAACGCAATAAGTACCTGAAGCAATTTGATGATTCTTTTACTCAACTTGCCGATAACCCTCAACTTGGGCAAGCTTGCGAATATATTCGACCAGGATATAGGAAGTTTCCGATAATTAGCCACGTAATCTATTACCGAATCACCAATAAAGATTGTATTGAGGTAATTCGCATTCTTCATAAACACATGGATGTGTCAGTAGATCATTTAAAGGCATAACGACCGAGTTTTGGGGCGGTCGGCGTTAGCCGGACGTCCGAGCCCCGAAGGGGTGAAAAAAACGATTTGTTAAACATGGACTCTCCTTGACATAAAATAACTAGATTCAGAATGATGCCATTCATAAAATGCAGTATGTGTTTTCCAACAATATCCGAGTGTGTCGTAACAAGCAGCTAAGCATTCGTCTAGGATATAAGACATTTGAAATTTCTGCTCATCCCAATCAGGATTTTCTGACATAACATAAACACGGCCACCCATTCCGAGTTTTTTGTACTGCTTTACCAAATTTTCAGCTGTTCTTTCACCACCACTGAACTCAGCAATAAATCGTTCATCAAATATGCCAGGATCATTGATGGCATCAATTACTTTGCTTCGTTTTCCTGACTCTATGAACCCAATCAGCCTTTTTCTTTTTGCTTTATTTACGAAGAGATTGATTATCTCGAGTTCTATTTCTTTAGTCATAATCTATTTTAATGCTTAACGCCAAGCATATGGGGCGACTCGCCGCACAGCGGTGAGACGTCCCAGTAAGCTGAAGACGAACGACATGATGCTTGTTAGGCATTCAGCCACTCCGCTTGTGACGACTCGAACTGTTCTGCCATTTCCCCAAGATACTTTGCTACTTTTTTTGAATCATTTGGCTGAAATTTTTGATTTACTTGTAGTTTTGTGAACAATCTAGCTCTTTGAATATTGTTTTTCACAGCCCACGGGACCGGCGTATAGTCAGTTCCTTCGACTGGGATGAATACTTCGACTAATGGCGCAGAGCCTACTTCAAAAGATATTGAAACCGTATCTGCGTTCCTTTCGTACTCAAAAAACACCTCTCTGCCGTAGTCCTTTCGTACTGGCTTTCCAAAGCCATACTTCGTCTCAAGGAAACCAAAAGCCTTTTCGATGTTCCGTGCCAACTCTTCGCGTTCCATTTCTGTGCCTAACGCCCCGGCTCACAGGAGAGCGAGCGAATGGACTTCTGGACTTCCCCCGAAATAATGGATACCACATTTTTCAAGCCTGCATAGCCTCGAATTCAACAGGCGACCTATATCCT
>NZ_MARB01000029.1 GCF_001715975.1 Candidatus Thiodiazotropha endolucinida
TTGCTCGTCGCTCATTTGGAATCACCAAACCTCTCTCCTCGCGCCTTGATTGGCGCTTTTTCAGGCACAACAGGGTGCATTGGATTAGTGTTAACAGGCCCTAATAAGACTCATGAGTGTCAGATAAGAGGCCTTTAATCTCTGGAATGCAGGAGCCACAGCTGGTACCTGCTTTTAATTTATTTCCTATTGCCTCGATTGAATCCAGTCCACAATGGTTGATCTCATGCAGTAGTGTTTTGTTTCCTACACTGAAGCAGGCACATATAGTCTTTCCACAATCGTCTGCGGGATTCATGGGATGACCTGCCAATAGACTTCTCCGGTCATGGTGTGAAAGCTCTTTTTTGCAGAACAGCTTTCCGAGCCATGCATGATCTGCGAGTACACGGTCACGGGAAATATAGAGACAACCGAGTAGTCTGCTGTCTTCGATGACGGCAAAGCGGAAGCGGTGTTGTGCGATATCACTGAACTCCAGCAATTCCACGTTTGATGAAAACGGGTACTTCAGCAGTTCGAGCCAGTTCACTTGTTCCTTCTCTCCTGCAATCTCGTAACGCCAAAAACCGTTTCCCCGGCTCTTGATGCAATAGCCGGTGTAGTCGATATCAATCTCTTTATTGATAAGGATGAATCCTTGCCATAGTGGTGTGTAAGCCGTAATTTGAACCGGTGAATGTTTGAATTCAGGCTGTCCCGATATGGGATCGACGTTTGAAGCTACCAGTTTGTTTACACTGCTGTTCTGTGCAGTGGCATCACTCCAGTGCATAGGTATGAATAGTGATCCGGGACGTTGTTCAGTGCTTACCACGGCACGTGCTGTGATTGTATGGCTGGCCGTGGAGATGTTGGCAAGTGTGCCATTCCTGATATCGAACAGCTCTGCATCGTCCGGGTTGATCTCTACAAAGGGCTCATGGATATGCTGGTTCAGACGTGGTGCTGAACCGGTTCGTGTCATTGTGTGCCACTGGTCCCTGATACGTCCTGTGTTGAGAATCAAGGGCAGCTTGGGTTGTGTGGAGTTTGCCGGTTTCCCCCTGGTTACTGCAACGAAACGCGCTTTGCCTGAATCCGTGAAAAACCGGCCGTTGCTGAGCAGACGGACATTAGCGCCACTGTCAGTCTGGGTGAAGGGCCACAGGGTCGGCCGCAGCTTCTCATACTGGGAAGAGGTGACGCCGGCGTAGGCACTAATGTCAAAATCCCGGGTGCCATGGTTGTCCAGACCGGATAGTGCAGCGTGTTCACGGAGGATTTCCTCAACCCTCCGATAAGAAAATGCCTCCGAATACCCCATCGCCCTGGCAACATCGGAAATGATTTTCCAGTCATCCCGAGCTTCACCCGGTGTGTCCAAGAAGGCCCGTTGCCGGGATATACGCCGTTCCGAATTGGTTACCGTGCCATTCTTTTCTCCCCAGGTCGTAGCCGGCAAGAGAACATCGGCATACTTGGCGGTATCCGTATTGCTTACGCAATCGGACATTACCACAAATTCACACTGTTCGAGCGCGGTCTTGATCCGGTCGGCATCGGGCATACTGACTGCGGGATTGGTGGCCATGATCCAGACCGCCTTTATCCTCCCCTCTATCATAGCGTCGAACATGTCCACTGCATTGAGGCCGGGTTGTTTGGCCATATTGGGTGCCTTCCAGAAGCGTTTGACCCGTTCTATATCCTGTGGCTCAAAATCCATGTGTGCAGCCAGTTGATTGGCCAGTCCACCAACTTCCCGCCCACCCATGGCATTGGGCTGTCCGGTAAAAGAGAAGGGGCCCATGCCGGCTTTTCCGATTCGGCCAGTGGCAAGGTGGCAGTTGATAATGGCGTTTACCTTGTCGGTGCCAAAACTCCATTGGTTTACACCCTGGGAGTAAACCGTGACGCTCTTTTCCCTTTCCAGAAAAAGGCGGAAGAACTGCTCCAGAGCCACAGGAGAAACTCCGCATTTTCGGGCGGTTTCCTTTATCGGATCATCATGTGTGCGCGCTCTTTCAAGCGCCATTTCGAATCCCTCTGTATGTTGCGCGATGTACTCCCGATCAAGCGCATCATGGCGATCGAGATAGTCCAACAGGGCGAGAAAAATATCGATGTCACTGCCTGGTACTAGGGGAAGATGGATGTCGGCAATCTCACAGGTGGCAGTCCGCCTGGGATCAATCACCACTACCTTCATATGGGGGCGCCGGACCTTGGCGTCCCGTATACGTTGATAGAGAACCGGGTGGCACCATGCGGTATTGGAACCTACAAGTGTAATGAGGTTGGCCTGTTCCAGGTCTTCATAGCTGCAAGGAACGGTATCGGAACCAAAAGCCCGTTTATGGCCGGCAACAGAAGAGGACATGCAGAGACGGGAGTTTGTGTCGATATTGGCGCTGCCGATGAAACCTTTCATCAGCTTGTTGGCCACATAGTAATCCTCTGTAAGCAGCTGCCCGGAGACATAGAAGGCCACCGCATCAGGGCCATGATGTTCAATTATGCGCTTGAATCCGGAAGCCACATTCTCGATGGCTTGGTCCCAACTCGTCTGATGGCTTCCGCTCATGGGATGCAAAAGACGGTGATTCAGTTCAATGGTGTCAGCCAGTGCAGCACCCTTGGAGCAGAGTCTGCCGAAATTGCTGGGGTGCTTTGGATCACCTTGTACAATGACCTTACCGTTTTTTTCCGTTGTGGCGATAACGCCACATCCCACGCCGCAATATGGACATGTGGTTTTTACTTCGTTGGCCATTTTCTTCCGTCAGCTATTCAATTCGAGATAGATTAAATTACCTTCGATCTTTACCGGATAAGTATTGGTGCAGCCTTCATCCGGCGTAACGGCGATGCCGTTATCCAGCTGTATTCTCCAGTTGTGCAAGGGACAGGTGACCGTGCGGCCCGATACTGTTCCTTCTGAAAGGGGCCCTCCCTTGTGCGGGCACTTGTCACCCAGGGCAAAGATCTCATCGTTGCTGTTACGGAAAATTGCGATGTTTCCCTGTGCTGCCTTGATGACACGGGAACCCAGACGCGGTATTTCGTGCATATAGCCTATTTCGATCCAGTTGCTCATGATGCTGCTACCTCACGCTGGTCCTCGATGGGAGCCTCGATAATCTTTATGGGTGTGAATCCATGGGATTCAGCGTCCTGCACTAGTTTCGCCCAGGGGTCGAATTGGGCGATGCGTTGGGACAAGTAGAACCGCTCCGCCAATGCTTTTCGGCCTTCTGCATCATCTAGAATCCGTTCCTTTACGTAGTTGAGCCCGACACGCTCCACCCATGGCGCCGTGCGTTCCAGATAGCGCGCCTTTTCCCGGTAGATCTGGATGAATGCGGCGCAATACTCCATCACCTCCTCCTCGGATGTGACTCGGCAAAGCATATCGGTGGCGCGTACCTTGACGCCCCCGTTGCCGCCGATGTGCAGCTCCCATCCAGAGTCGATGGCCACCACCCCGAAGTCTTTGATAGTGGCTTCGGCACAGTTACGGGGACAGCCTGATACAGCCATCTTGAATTTGTGCGGCATCCAGGATCCCCAGGTCATCTTTTCGAGCGCTATGCCCAGGGTGGTGGAGTCCTGGGTTCCGAATCTGCACCAAGTGGAGCCGACGCAGGTTTTGACCGTGCGTAGCGCCTTTCCATAGGCGTGACCTGAAACCAGGCCCCGTTCATTGAGGAAGGCCCACATGGCGGGCAGATCCTCTTTTTGTACACCCAGCATGTTGATGCGCTGACCGCCGGTGATGTTCACTTCACCCACGTTGAACTTTTCCGCTGCATCGGCGATGGCGCGCAATTCATCCGGTGTGGTTTTACCACCCCAGATGCGGGGAATTACGGAAAAGCTGCCGTCCTTCTGGATATTGCCATGTACACGCTCATTGACGAAACGGGACTGACTGTCATCTTTTGCCTCTTCCGGCCAGGTGGATATGAGGTAGTAATTGATAGCGGGGCGACAGGTGTGGCAGCCATCAGTGTTGCGCCACTCCAATGCCTGGAATACGGAGGCCATGTCTATCAGTCTCTGTTGGCGGATCGCATCCCGTACCTGATCATGGCTGAAGTCCGAACATTGGCAGATAGGCCGGTGTTCCGGTGTGGAGTAGTCTCCTCCCACTGTGCTTTCCAGAATCTGCTCCACTAGCCCGGTGCAGGAGCCGCAGGAGGCGGCCGCCTTGGTATGGGCCTTAACTTCATCCAGGCTGAACAGTCCTTTGGTCGTGATTGCCTTGATAATGTCGCCTTTGCAGACACCGTTGCAATCACATACCTGTGCATCGTCACTCATGGCCATGGCTTGCTTCTCGCCACCGTGCCCCGAATCACCCAGGTGGGCCTGTCCAAACAGTAGATTATCTCTCAGACTGGAGATGTCCGTACCTTCGCGCATCAATTGGAAGTACCAGGCGCCGTCAATGGTGTCGCCGTAAAGCACGGCACCGTCGATCCTGCCGTCTTTGATAACAAGTTTCTTGTATACACCCGCACCTGGATCCCTGTAGATGATGTCATCGCTGTCATCATCACCCAGGAAATTGCCGGCGGAGAAGAGTTCGATGCCTGTCACTTTAAGTTTGCTGGACGTGACCGAGCCCTCGTAGCGTCCATATCCGAGATTGGCAAGATGGTTGGCGCAAACCTTTGCCTGTTCGAAGAGCGGTGCGACCAGACCGTAACAGACATCACGATGCTGTACACATTCACCCACGGCGTAGATACTGGGATCAAAGGTCTGCATGGTGTCGCTCACCAAGATACCCCGCTCACAGTGAATGCCTGAGGTCTTGGCCAAGTCGATATTGGGACGGATGCCCACGGCCATTATGACCAGGTCAGCCTCTAGATGTTCGCCGTCAGTAAAGGTGATGCCGGTCACCCGGTTGCTGCCGGTGATCTCCTTGGTATTCTTCTCGAGCAGAAAATTGAGACCTTTCTCTTCAAGTGAGGTTTTGAGCAGATCAGCTGCCGGCATGTCCAGCTGATTCTCCATGAGACTGTTCATGAGATGAACCACCGAGACTTGCATGCCCTGCTTCATCAGGGCGTTTGCGGCTTCAAGTCCCAGCAGGCCGCCGCCGATTACAACCGCCTTGTTGTGGGAATTCGCCACTTCCAGCATTTTTTCCACATCTTCGATATCGCGAAAGCCAAGAACGCCATCGAGGTCGGCTCCGGGAATGGGTAGCATGAATGGCCTGGAACCGGTGGCTATGATCAGCCGGTCATACTCCATGCTGATGCCGGAGGCGGTAACCACCCTGTTGTGTATGCGGTCGATTTCGGTAACGGGGTCACCACTGTGGAGGGTGATGCCGTTGTCGTTGTACCACTCCGGCGGATTAAGAATGATGTCATCGAATTTCTGTTCACCAGCCAAAACAGGTGAGAGTAGAATTCGGTTGTAGTTCGTATGGGGCTCTTCACCAAATACGGTAATCTCATAATTGGCGGACTCGTCGAGCTTCAATAATTCTTCGATTGTCCGGATACCGGCCATGCCGTTTCCAATAAGTACCAGTTTCTGTTTCATCGGGGTATCTCCTGATCAACCGGGACGGCTGCCGGTTGGAGCGATTGGTATCTGATTGAATCCTGAAGCTGCTGCAGGGCCAAAGACATGTTGTGAATGGGGAAGCTTTTGAGATAGTCCAGGGGCGACATGGGATCGAATATGGAGTCATCGAAAAAACTGTCGGCACCCAGGAGCGTGGTGACAGAAGACTCCACCAGCTTCCAGTTTTGGTGATGGGCGCCTTCAAGCTTGTGATCCGCGGTCGGCGCGGCAATACCCAGTAGTTTCCCAGCTGCGCGATAGATGTCTGGGCGATATACCTCGGCGGCTGTAGCATGGATATCGATCGGTTCCTCAATCTGTCCCCAACGAATCATCTGGGTCATGAACCATACCGCGTGGGAACGCCATGGATAATTTGCCGCATAGCGATGGAACACATTGAAGTCGGGCAGTGCCTGGGGCATGCTGTTCGGTGCGAACTGATAGGTACCCGTCATCGACATGCGTACAATGTTTTCCGGTGCGTTGATATAGATGCTTCGGGAGATGATCTCCGTCACTTTAGCGCGGTTCTCCCGGCTATCCACCCAACGACTCGCTTCGAGCAACGCTCTCAGAAGTGCAAGATGCGTGTTGGGGTGTTGGACGGCCCACTCCTCGGTGACGCCGAAGACCTTCTCCGGGCTGTTCTTCCAGATTTCATACTTGGTGATCAGTGTGTGACCGAGTCCTTTCTGCACGGCTATGCTGTTCCAGGGTTCACCGACGCAGTAACCATCGATCAAACCCTTCTGCAGCTGTTCAACCATCTGGGACGGTGGGACAACGACCAGGCGTACGTCCCTGTCGGGATCGATACCTGCAGAAGCCATCCAGTAACGCAATTCGTAGTTGTGAGTGGAGAAGGGAAACACGACGGCAAAAGAGAGGGGTTCCAGTCCTTTCTTGTTGCGATTGTCGATGACTGTTTTCAGAGCCAGAACGGTGGTGGAATGTTGCAACATGTCATCACTATCAACAGCGAGCATCTCCCTGTATAGGTCACTGGAAACCGTAATTGCATTGCCGTTGAGATCCATTGAGAAGGCAGTCACCATGGGTTTTTGTATGGGTCCGAGGCCAAGTGACATGGCCAACGGCATGGGTGCAAGCATCTGTGCTCCATCCAGGATACCGATGGCGACTTTATCTCGGATATTGGCCCAGGAGGTCTCTTTGGAAAGAGAGACTTCGAGGCCGTACTTCTCAAAGAATCCCATCTCCTTCGCAATCACCAGAGGTGCGCAGTCGGTGAGCGGAATAAAACCCAGGATCAGTTCATTTTTCTCAAGGGTATCCGGATTCAATGAAAGATTGTCACTCATATGTTTGCCACCAGGCTCAATGCCGGTTCTTCCCCATCCCCGAACTTGTCGGATGAAGGTGTCGGGACATCCGGTTGCGCATGACGCTCGTGCAGGAATTTCACCACCTCGGCGCGGTAGTGGTTGTACTTGAGGTCTTCAGCCAGAGCCAGGCGGTCGCGCGGCCTAGGCAGATCTATGCTGAGAATTTCACCGATTGTTGCAGCAGGGCCATTGGTCATCATGATGATGCGATCGGACAATAACACGGCTTCATCCACGTCATGGGTAATCATAATGACCGTATTCTTGAGCCGTGCCTGGATCTCCATCAGCGAGTCCTGCATGTGGGTTCGGGTCAATGAATCCAGTGCGCCGAACGGTTCATCCATAAGCAGTACCTTAGGTTCCATCGCCAGGGCGCGGGCAATCCCAACCCGTTGTTTCATGCCTCCTGATATTTCATCCGGTCGACGATCGAGGGCGTGAGACATGTGTACCAGTTCCAGGTTATGGCGTGTCCATTCGTCACGTTTCTGTTTGGACCAGGTTTTTTTAAAGACCTGGTCGACGGCAAGGCGCACGTTGTCGTAGACGTTAAGCCATGGCATCAGGGTGTGATGCTGAAAAACCACGGCCCGGTCCGGACCCGGTTCCCGCACCTCCTTCTCTTCCAGAATGACTCCGCCTTCCGTAGCATTGAGCAGACCGGCAACAATATTGAGTACCGTGGACTTGCCACAGCCGGAGTGGCCAATAAGAGAGATGAACTCCCCCTTCTGCACTTTGAGGTTGACACTGTTTAGCACATTCAGCGGACCCTTGCCGGTCGGGAAGGTGATGCTGATGTGGTCAATGTTGAGATAACTGTTCATTGCTATAATCCTTGGTTATTTAGATCCTGCATTAGCGGAGCACGGCGTTCTTGTCCCAGCTGAACACGCGCTGTAGAGAGAGCATGCCGCGGTCGAGCAGGAAACCGATGAACCCGATCACCAGCACCGCAACCATAATGCGGGCCAGGGAGTTGGAGCTGCCGTTCTGGAACTCGTCCCAGACGAATTTACCGAGACCCGGGTTCTGAGCCAGCATCTCGGCCGCGATCAGCACCATCCAGCCGATACCCAGCGAGAGACGCAGTCCGGTAAATATCATCGGCATGGATGAGGGCAGTACTATCTTCATGGTTTTGGTGAACCAGCTCAGACGCAGTACGCGGCTGACGTTGATCAGGTCTTTGTCCACTCCTGATACGCCTACGGTGGTATTGATGATGGTGGGCCAGAGACAACAGAGCGTTACGGTAATGGCCGAGTTCAGGAATGATTTTTCAAACATCGGGCTCTCGGATACATATAGCGCTGAGACCACCATGGTAACCAAGGGCAACCAGGCCAGTGGCGATACGGGTTTGAAAACCTGTATCAGTGGATTTACCGCCTGGTAAAGGGTACTGCTCATACCGCAGACGATGCCGATGGGAACAGCAATCAGCGATGCGATCATGAAACCGAACATAACCGTCCAGAGACTTGTCAGAATCTGATCGAAAAAGGTTGCGCGGCCGGTGTATTGGCGGCTCATCAGCTTTTCAATCCTCTCTTCTGGTTTTCCGGCGGCAACTGCCTTGTCGATACGCTTTTGCATGCGATCATAAAACGCGACCTCCTTTTTCCGCTCGGCAGTGTGTTCTTTGTAAAGTGAAATAGTCTGTTCCCAGACCTTTGCAGGTCCAGGCAGCACACCGAGAGATGTCTGAACGTTCTTGGCGCCCGCGCTCCAAAGGCCAAGGAAAATAAGTAGCGCGATTGCCGGTATCAATATTCCTTTTGTAAAACGTACAAATGCCTTGTCGATGTGATCTCCCGCAAGGTAGGCAAACAGCTTGTCCTTGCGGGGCATGTTAAATGTCTTGGCGGAAATGGTTGGTGTACTCATCTTCTGGTCCTTTTTGCAGGGAAGCGTTGAGTAGCTCCCCTGCAAGTTGGTTAGATCTTGTCCATACCTTTCAGGCCGATCTTGAACTGTTTCAGATAATCGTTGGGTTTGGTGCCATCGAAGGTGATGCCATCGATGAACTCGGTTTGGGGTGGACGGTAGCCGGTCTCCTTGGCGAAGGCTGGAAATTCGTCCGCGCTCAGCTTGTCTTCATTGATCAGCTCTTCGGCCGCCAAGCGGTAGATATCAGGGCGGTAGACACTCTTCGCAGTCTCGTCGTACCAGCTGTCAGGTTTGTGATCGGAGATCTGGCCCCAACGGCGCATTTGAGTGAGATACCAAATTGCATCCGAATAGTAGGGATAGGTCGCGTTGTATCGGAAGAAGACATTGAAATCCGGTACTTCACGTTTGTCTCCCTTCTCGTACTCGAATGTACCGGTCATGGAGTTGGCGATAACATCGTAATCTGCGCCCACATAGTTGGACTGGGAAAGGATCTTCACAGCCTCCGGACGGTTGGCATTGTTGTTCTCATCCAGCCACTTTCCGGCACGGATTAAAGCCTTCACTATGCGTACGGTGGTATTCGGATATTTCTCCGTGAATTCCCTGGTAAGGCCGAAGACCTTTTCAGGGTTATCCTTCCAGATTTCGTAGTCGGTGATAACCGGTACACCGATACCTTTGAATACGGCCTGCTGATTCCATGGTTCGCCCACGCAGTAACCGTAGATGGTTCCGGCTTCGAGAGTAGCAGGCATCTGTGGTGGCGGTGTTACGCTGAGCTGCGCGTCGGCCTTCAGGGTGCCGCTGATATCACCCTTGTGGGGTGCATAGTAACCCGGGTTGATGCCTCCGGCTGCCAACCAGTAACGCAATTCGTAGTTATGAGTAGAGACCGGAAAGACCATGCCCATCTTGAAGGGTCTACCCTCGTTCTTGAACTTGTCCACGATGGGTTTGAGCGCATCGGCCGTGATGGGATGAACCGGCTTGCCGTCCGACTGCTTGGGAATATTCTGTTTCATCTGTTCCCAGATCTCGTTGGAGACGGTGATGCCGTTGCCGTTCAAGTCCATAGAGTAGGGGGTCACAATGTGGGCTTTAGTGCCGAAGCCGATGGTTGCGGCCAGTGGTTGGCCCGCAAGCATGTGCGCGCCATCCAGTTGTCCATCGATCACGCCATCCAGCAACACCTTCCAGTTGGCCTGTGCCTCCAGAGTCACGTAAAGGCCTTCATCTTCAAAAAAACCTTTCTCATAGGCGATGGCTAATGGCGCCATGTCGGTCAATTTGATAAAGCCGAACTTCAGATCCTCTTTTTCCGGTTCGCCGACCGCTGCCATGGCGGTACCGGTGTTCAGTATCATGCTGCCTACTGCACTGATAGTGACCAGTGCCAGCAAACCCTTCTTCAGAAAACAACGGCGACCGTGGCTGTGTTTGTGTTCGCTCATCTGCTTCATGGTCTATTTTCCTCTGCGTAAAAAATAAAAAAGGCGTCACACCCATACACCTACGTGTGGTGTACGGATGGACGCCGTTGTCCTCTGTTTCTCTACCGGCTTTGGCAGGAAACTAAACTTTTGAAACCATCCCGTCGCCGTTGACGGGATGATTGATCTTGTCCTGACTATTGCAGTGACCGTGCCAGAAAACAGAGGATAAGAGTAAATTATTGATCCGAATAGAGTTGTTCGGATAAGTCATATCTCGTTGCTCTCAGGGTGGGAAGAAGATCATGCCCCATTTTGTAGCATTAGGATTCTCTTATGCGTGAAAATAGGGCGAACATTCAGCCCAGCAGTTCCAGGGAAGCGATCAGGTTGCGTGCCACGTCCACCACGCGTTGATTACTGCCCATGGCTGTTTTGCGCAGCAGTTGATAGGCGCTTTCTTCGTCACAGTCCTTGCGTTTCATGATGATGCCTTTGGCCCGTTCGATGATTTTACGCTCCTCCAGCGTATTCTTGACCAGTGTCAGTTCATCCTTGAGGGCCTGGTATTCACGGAATCGGGCAATGGCCACATCCATCAAAGGTTTGATGCGCTTGTCATTCAGCCCATCCACCACGTAGGCGCTTACGCCGGCCACTATGGCCTGTGTAATCGTGTTACTGTCGTTATCGTCGGAGAACATCACCACGGGCCTGGGATTGTCGCGCGAAATAG
This sequence comes from Candidatus Thiodiazotropha endolucinida, assembly GCF_001715975.1. Lineage (GTDB taxonomy): Bacteria > Pseudomonadota > Gammaproteobacteria > Chromatiales > Chromatiaceae > Thiodiazotropha > Thiodiazotropha endolucinida. The sequence goes on from NZ_MARB01000029.1 coordinate 10,989, forward strand.
TGTGCATCTGCTCCAGGATATCCCGGTCGGGCGATTCAAGATCGATAATGATTACATCTGGCTGCAATGCGGCCACTTGTGCACTCAGGTTTTCACCACTATCGAGAATGGCAATTACCTGCTGTCCATTGTCCACAAGGGCTCTTTCCAGGATGGCGGAACGCCCCCGGTTTTCATCAACCAATAGGATTTTCAAGTTTTCGGTTTCAGGCATGAGTAGCTTGGAAATGACAAAATACCCGAATTCCAAGCAAAGATCGGTCCAAGTTGTTAAATACCTGGCGAGAAGAACGATGGCTTTGATATGTTCAGTAGAAGTGTCTACTTTAAAATTGCATAAAACCTAAGCACAGTAATTTATAATACTGCCGCTATCGGCCATCTAGAGACCTTTGGTCTGTTATGATCAATGTTCACTTTATTAGATCGGAGCGGTGCGTAGTGAGCTCACCCGCACTGAAATAAATATTCTCATCTCACTATATTTCAGGTTATTTTCAGACATCGGATATTCATAATTTATAAGATTGAGGTACTATTCTTTATTGTCTACAGAGTCACTCTCTAGAGGTGGGTACAACACGAAGCGTTACAGATTCCCCATCTCTTATCACGGTCATCTCTGTCTCTTTGCCTGCCTTCAATCCGGCCAGTGCGTTCATGAAATCGTGAATCGTCTCAATCTTTACACCGGCGAGCCCCACCAGGATATCGCCGTTTTGGATACCTGCCTTTTCGGCCGGTGCATTTTTCACCGCACCCTGCAGCTTAACCCCTTTGATTGCTTCGTCCTGGCCATACGCGGGTATAGTGCCCAGATAGGCACGTAGGTGTTTTCTCGATAGGCCGCTATCCTTTCGTGCGACTTCCAGATAATCGGGTTCTGTTTCTGATCGCGCCAGGGATCGGGTGATACCCATCATCAATTGTGCGACCTTTTGCATGCCTTCGTAGTTGAGCTGGTCGGGTTTATCCCTCGGGGTCGAGTAGTCCTCATGGGCGCCTGTAAAGGCATTCAGAATTGGGACGCCTTTCATATAGAAGGGGGTCGAGTCCGTCGGTAGGTAGGGGTCTGCTTTGGTCGCAATGGCAAGGCCCACCGGTACATTCCTCCGTTCTATCTCGCGTGACCAGGTATTGCTCGAACCGGTTCCTTGCAGATAGAGTTTCTCCCGCAGGTGACCAATCATATCCATATTGAGATAGGCGCTGACCTTGCCGCTCAGCATACCGCCTTCAGACAGCTGATCGACGAAGTGGGCCGATCCGAGGGTGCCGAGCTCTTCACCCGACCAGGCCGAAAACAGAATGTCGCGTTGACTTCCCAGTTTGCCTGACTTTTTCAAGCCTGCGAGATATTGGGCACTCTCCAGCAGGGCGGCCACACCGGATGCATTGTCGTCCGCTCCATAGTGGATCTTGCCTCGCTCATCCTCCCTAGCGAGGGAACCCGATATCTCACCATGCCCAAGATGGTCCAGGTGGGCTCCCAGAATTACCGGAGCTTTCTGTGAGGGTGTATCAGCAGTCAGTCTGGCAATCACGTTACGCCCCCGACTTTTTTCCCGGATGATCGCAAGATTGGCGGAAAGGGCGATACCGGGTATATTGAAACCTTCAACCGATTCCCCTTTGTCGAGTTCACGCTGCAGTTCTGCCAGGTCCCTATCGGCAACAGCCAGGATACGTGATGCCAGCTCATCGCTGATCGAGATGGCTGCAAGGGAGCTGCTTGCGCTCTTTGCATCCATCTCGAGGTCCACCAATTGTTGTTTTGCTTCGGCCTCAGGGCCGGTTACCACAATCAGTCCCAGCGCGCCTCGTCGTTTGGCGACAGAGGCTTTGTAGGCCAAGTCGGAATAGTGAAGCAGATGACGCCTCCAATCCGCGGGTACCGACTCCGGTTGATATCGAAATACCATAACCCACTTGCCTTCTACCTCCAGATTACCATAGGAGTCGTAGTCAGGTACTTCATCCAGCCCTGGTGCGTCAACGCCATAACCGGCAAAGACAATGTCCGATTTTACGACTTGCCCACTACGGCTTATTGCCAAAGGGAGCCAATCCTGATGCAGCCGGATCGATTGGGTGTCGTTCAGGCCGGAGAATTCAAGGCTGTTTCCATCACCCAAAGCAGCGCCCGCGGTAAATGAGAAGGATTGAAAGAATCCATCATTGCCTGCCGGTTCAAGCCCCAGTTGGCGGAATGCTGAAGCGACATAATCTGTTGCGCGTAACTCACCTTCGGTGCCGGTGAGTCTGCCTTGCATCTCGTCACTGCTGAGTTGCATGACATGTTGGCGCAGATCATGGCTGCTGATGGTATCGGAAGTCGTTGTCAGGTTGGCGGAGGATGCCCCATGTTTCTCATAACCGCCCTGATCATCAAGGCCTAACAGGCGGCGGGCTTCTTGATCGTTCCAATCGGCAAGAAAGATCTGACTGGTTTTGTCGGTTCCGCGTTTCGATGTCCATGATAGTCGCTTGCCATCCGGCGAGAATACAGGCAGTCCGTCAAAACCCATGCTATGAGTGACGCGGACCGGCTTGTGACTACCTTGTGCATCCACTAAGTAGAGTTCGAAATTGGCGAAACCCTCCTGGTTGGAGGCAAAGATCAGATAGTCGCCGCCGGGATGAAAGAAGGGCGCCCAGGACATGACGCCTGTATGGGTGAGCTGCCGTTCTTCACCACTGGCAAGATCCATGGTGAATATTTCAGCCTGGCTGCCATCCACGGAGAAACGGCGCCAGGTGATTTTGCCGCCGTCGAAGCTGAAAAAGGGACCGCCGTCATAACCCGGTGAATCGGTCAATTGGCGTACATCAGAACCGTCGGCGTTCATCAGATAGAGATCCATCAGGAACGATTTGTCGTGTTCGAAGAGCTTCTTTTCCGTCTCACTCATCTCACCCGCATATGCCTGCCTGTTGGAGGCAAAGACAATCTGCCGGCCGTCGGGAGAGTAAGCGGCCTCCGCATCATAGCCAACGGTGTGCGTCAGATTTTTGCGTTGTCCCGTGGCGACTTCCTGTTCGTAGATATCGAAATGCTGATCATAGTCCCAACTGTAGCGGCGCTGCTGGCCGGAGGCTCTGAAATCCAGTTCCTGCTGCATCTTGCTGTGGGCATCGGGATCGTCATGAGTGGATGCATATAGCACCTTATCATTGGAAGGGTGTATCCAGGCGCAGGTGGTTTTGCCGTAACCTGCGGATATGCGTTCCACATCGCCGCTCTCCAGGTCCATCAGGTAGATCTGGTAAAACGGATTGGCATCGTCACGCTCTGATTGAAAAATCATGCGACTGCCATCGGCGCTGAAATATCCCTCACCGGCCCGCCGGCCTTCAAAGGTCAGCTGACGTATATTGGATAGCAGACGCATTTCAGATGCCACGGGCGTATCGGCATACAGGGGGAATACGGCATAGACTGATAACAGATAGGCTGCTGTGATCAGACCCTTCGACATCGCTGGACTCCTTACTCTTTTCCCAAGTGCTGAATATTGCAATTTAACAGATACCGGCATATCAAGGAGCATACCGGGAGTGTGGTATTTTTTCACACCCCATGTATGCAACGCTTAACTATCGCATTCCCGTACCAACACCCAAAATTACTGCATATAAAACTATACGGAGGCGAAGAAATGGGTGATTACACACTGGGTGCAAGAGGATCGCGATTCAATCTGGGTAATTATCAATTGCGGCTCGACCCCGAGATCGAAGCGCAAATGGCGCAGATGAGGGCAGGTACTCTACCACTACGGATTCAGCGCCTGTTTCTTCAACCCAATTGGCGTAACTTTGACCGTAACCTGCTTAACTACATATTGTTGCAGAGACCCGTTACAACAGCGAACTCGAGACAACCGGCTCCAGGACCGGCAGTACCCAGGCCGGGGCAGGTGGGTGATGTGTTGCGTGCTGTATGGTCACTCCCGGCGGTGCAACAGGCTGCCAATCGACTCTTGCAGGATAGCCAGCGAAGGCTGAGAAGAGAGTGGAATCAAGGTGGTGTCGGCAATCAGATCATGATGGTGACCGCAGCGGCCACCTTAGCAGGCACATCCCTGACCGCACTGCTTGTCAATCCACAAACGAGAGAACTTGTGCTGGATTTTGTCAACAGACGCGATATTCCCGTACCGGGTGTCCGGGGTTTGACAATACAGATGAGGGGGCGAGGTCGTGGCGCGGGATTAGGGATGCGCAATATTGGAGGGACCGGGTTGAGTGTCCGTGGTGGTGCATCCCATTCTGCTGCAACGGGGAACGTGGACTGGGACATTGGGATTACCCTCGATCTAACTCAACTGGTCCCGGACTTGCGGTGATGCCCCTCGATGGGGGGCATACGCGGGTTACTGTCATGCGTACAAATAGCACTTAATGGAATGTAGTTGCAAGCATTAGGGCTTCTGTCCGAACTAGGCTATCCGCCGTCACGACGTCAATACCAAACATGGGGAGATTTTAACGTATCCACTCCAGTGAACACTTCATCACGATGAACTGAGCGTAGTGTCTGGTCCTTGATATGGCATGTTTTACTCTGCTTATAGCAAATAATAATTAATAAAAACAGATAGATACGCATATTGTACCAAGGTACAATAGCAGATTTGCACCATCCCTTTAATAATTCCTCTAACTCAATAGGTGATTTCTCGTAGTTGCCTGGAAATAGAATTCAGTTTTTCTATAGAGGGATATATGGCTACTAATACTGTATCGGCAAGTGGAAAGGAAATTGGTTTCGTACGCCAGGTGATCGGCGAGGTCAAGGCGACAGCAAGTGATGGCGTCGTGCGTACCCTACAGGTGGGTGATCTGGTATTTGCCGACGAGCTGATCGAAACAGGAGGCTTGAGCAGTATCGAGATTGTCTTCAATGACGGCGGCAACCTGTCATTAGGGCGTAATTCACAGGGCCTGCTCGATGCCGATGTCTATGAGACCGTCACGCCAGAGGACGGATCGGAATATGCTGCGTCAATCGATGCCATTCAACAGGCAATTCTGTTGGGCGAAGATCCGGCCGCGATACAGGAAGCACCGGCAGCAGGGTCTGGCGAAGCTGCTGGTAACGAAGGTACAAGCTTCGTCACTGTGGAACGGACAGGCGCCCAAACAACACCGGAGAGTGGATTCGAGACTGAGGGGCTGACGTTAAGTATCAGCGACGGCGAAGATCTCGCTTCCTTAAACGCACCGCCAATCGCCGAAGACGATGAAGCGGTCATCGATGAAGATACGCCAATCAACATCTCGGTGCTCGGAAACGACAGGGACCCGAGTGGTGATCCGATCAGCGTGGTGGAAGTGACCCAGGGTGTACACGGCAGTGTCAGCATCGATACCGTGACCGGAAACCCGGTATATACGCCGAACCCCAACTACAATGGCAGCGACAGCTTCACCTACACTATCAGTGACGGAGCTGGCGGTTTGGATACCGCTACGGTGACTGTGGCAATCGATCCAGTCAACGATGCGCCAGTTGCCAGCACCATCAGTGTCGAGCCTGACGGCACCACCCTGCCTGATCCCAACTCAGTGGGTGCCGGGAATTACGAACATACCATTCCCGAAGATACATCCGTTTCCGGTCTTGTGATGGCCACCGACGTGGATGGTGACATACTGGTTTATACCCAGAACAGCAATCCATCGCACGGAACTGCGGTGGTCAATCCTGACGGCAGCTATACCTATACTCCCGACCAGGACTATAACGGTAACGACTCATTCGAAGTGCTGGTAGACGATGGCAACGGTGGTACTGCCATAGCTACGGTCTACATCATCATCACCCCGGTGCAGGATCCGTCGCTGATCACGGCGGGATCGGGTAGCGTGACAGAAGACACCATACTGTCCACATCCGGACAACTGGCGATAAGCGATGCGGATGGTCCGCAAGATGAAGCCTTTACTCCACAGAGCAATGTTGCAGGCGCGCATGGCACTTTTTCGATCGATGGCAACGGCAACTGGCGATACAACCTGAACAACAGTGACCCGGCAGTACAGGCTTTGGATGCCGGCGAGCGCATTACTGAAGTATTCACGGTCACGGGTGTCGATGGTACACCTTCAACTGTAACGGTGATGATCAACGGTGTGAATGAGAACAGTCCTCCGAATGCACTGAATGACAGTGTCAGCACCCGTGAGGATACACCCGTCACGTTTCATGTCCTGGGCAACGACAGCGATCCGGATGCCGATCCGTTGACCGTGACAGGCTTCACTCAGCCAGCCAATGGCACGCTGACGCAGCTGTCGAACGGTACATTCGAATACACTCCAGATCTAAACTTTTTCGGGGTAGATGCCTTTACATACACCATCACCGATGGTGTAACGGGCTCGGCTACAGCCAGGGTTAACATCAATGTGGGAGGTGTTGCGGAGTCACCGACAGCGGCAGATGATTCTGCAGCGAGTCCAGTACTAGGCGCACCGATCATTGTGGATGTCCTATCCAACGACAGCGATCCGGACGGCAACTTGGATCCGTCCAGCGTACAGATCGTGGGCAGTGCCAATCCGGGCGATTCACTAGCGGTCCCGGGTGAAGGTACCTGGACTGTAAATCCGACTTCCGGTGCAATCATGTTCACGCCGGAATCAGGCTTTAACAGCGATCCGACACCGATTGAGTACATCGTGTCGGATAATGAGGGCAATCCCTCTAATCCGGCGACAGTCACGGTTTCCTATGGTGATGGACCCGTAGCCGGAAACGATGCCAGCAGCGGTAATATGATCAATATGCCGGTCACCGTCGATGTATTGATCAACGACAGCGATCCGGACGGCAGCTTGGATCCGTCCAGCGTACAGATCGTTGGCACAGCCAATCCGGGTGATCCACTCCCGGTTCCAGGCGAAGGTGCCTGGACAGTGAATGCGACCACCGGTGCGATCACCTTCACACCGGAATCGGGCTTTCGCAACGATCCGAACCCGATCAGCTATACGGTTGACGATAACGATGGCAATACCTCGAACACCGCTACCGTCACGATTGACTACACTAGCCCTCCTGTGGCCACGGATGACGGCGCCGCTACATTTGAAGATACCCCTATTGCAGTAGATGCGCTGAGCGGTTTGTTGAGCAATGACACGGATCCGGACGGTGAGAGTTTTAATCTCACCCAGTTTGAGGTGGGTGGTTTGACTTATGCCGCCGGGGATACAGCGACAATTGCAGGTGTTGGCTCATTACAGATCAATGCTGATGGCAGTTACAGTTTCAGTCCGACAACCCATTACAGCGGTATAGCGCCGCCGGTGAACTACACAATCGTCGATGGTTCCGGGGATACAGCCAGTGCAACGTTGACTTTGGAGACTATCGCCGTAGCCGATACACCCAACTTGATTGTTACTTCGGACTCGTTTTCCAATACAGCTGACTTTGAGTCCGTAAATCTAGGTTCCAGGAGTTGGGGAGCGGTGGATCACGCTTCAGTTGGTGGTGGTATATGGGATACGGCAAATAGCGGTGGTCTGGTAGAAGTAGGTATGGAGTTTGTGTATTTACGCAATGGTGTGCGTGACAACCAGGTTATCGAACTGGAGCATAGACGGGGAGATACAAGCAACTTCTTCACTGATCTGGCCGTGAATGAAGGGGAGGTCTACACCCTGAACTTTGACTATGCCGCGCGGGCGGGCGCATTTACGCATTCGGCTATCGAGCTGTTTTGGGAAGGGAACCTTATCGCAACGCTCGATACCCGGGTTGCTGCGCTGCAATCATTCAACTTCAATCTCTTGGCTTCCGCAACAGGCAATGTGCGCCTTGAGTTTCGTGCAGTCGATACAAACAGCGTCGGTGGGTTACTGGATAACATTTCGCTCAATCTCCAGCAGAATACGGGCTATGAGAACCAGCCGATTAATTTACCCGAGCTGATGGGAACGCTCATAGACATGGACGGTTCGGAAACGCTCACCTTTTCAATCAGTGGTATTCCTGCCGATTCCATACTGACCGATGGTGTACATGCCTTTCCTGCAGCGCCTGGGGTGTCGACCGTTGATGTTACCGGTTGGAATCTGGACAATCTGCAGCTTACTCCACCCACGGGATTCAATGGGGGGCTGACGCTGGAATACCGGGCAACCGCAACGGAAGCATCGAATGGCAGCCAGGCTACACGGGCTGAAGATGTGCAACTCACCATTCTGCCGGCGAATGGCGGTCCGGTGGTGGATCCAGATGATCGAATTCTGTTTGACGCCACGAGCGCACTGATCGATGGTGGCGATGGTAACGACACCCTGCTGGTGCCCGGTAACGATGATCTTGACTTCAGCAATGTCAATACAATCAGAAATATGGAACAGATCGATCTCACAGCAGGTGATCATGCCATTACCAACCTGAGTGCCGCTGATGTCGTGGATATGACGGATGAAGACAATCTGCTTAAGATTTTGGGTGATTCTTCTGACAGTGTTGAACTATCCAGTGATTGGCATGAAACAGGGAACTCCCATACTCACAATGGTCATGTATTTGCCGAATATCTCAATACGCAAGGTAGTGCGGTATTGTTGATTGAAGATCAAGTGAACGTGACGATCATGTAGAGCAGGTGGTTTTGTACACGCAGTATTTCCAGGGATGCAGATCCTAACGAATTGAGAGGCGATTTCCGCTTGGCTACCATATAGCGGCTGGGGCATACGCCTTGTACAGAGAGATTCGGTAAAGCTTTCACCGGCCGAAGGCAGACCGCGATGACTAGGGCGCAGCACATGCCCCCCGGACAGGGGGCATTCCATACTTTTATATGAAAAGATTGACGTTAGCCTTCATTGCCCGAGGCAGAAAGCTGGCGGCACCGACCCACTCCTCGATTTCGGAGATGAAATCATCCTTACCGTAATCGAAGAGATCCACGGTCATCTGGCAGGCAACCAACTTGACCTCCGACTCGATGCACATTTCACGTAGCTGTTCTATGCTGGCGATACCTTTATTGTCCATAGTCTTTTTCATCAGGCCTGTCGCCATCGACTCAAATCCCCGCATAAGGGTCATGACCGAGGTCGGCATGGGTAGCGCCTTGCCCTTGATCCAGTTGGGTCCCTCGGGCAGTTTCATCGGCATGGCCGGATTGCCAAGGGGTGTCACCTTGAGATCCAGATCCTGCTTCAGCAGGTTCAAACCGTAAAAGGTAAAAAAGATGGAGACATCCCAACCCAGCGCAGCCGCCGTTGAGGCGAGGATGAAGGGTGGGTAGGCCATATCGAGGGTTCCCTTGGTGGCGATGATCGTCATCGAGGGGATATGCGCCGCCTCCCGTTCCGCCATCTTCTCCTCGAAACGCTGATCAAACCAGCTGTTCAGGTCTTTGGTGGGAATATCGATCTGTGATGCTGTGTTGCTCATGCTAGCCTCCTGTCAGGAATTTCAGACCTTGCGGATTCTAAAAAAGAAACCATTCTCGAGCTGTTCACTGGAGACCATCTCGTGACCAGTCTGGCTGCAAAATGAGTCCAGATCCTTTACTGAACCGGGGTCGGTTGAAGTGACTTCAAGAATATCTCCCGCTGCAAGTGCGGCGATCGCCTTTTTGGTCTTCAGGATCGGCAGGGGACAGTTAAGGCCTCTTGCATCGAGGGTGTGTATGTTCTCACTCATGACATTGCTCCTTTACAACAAGTGGACGAGAAAGTACAAGATGACCGGTCGGTCAAGTTATATATAAAAAAATATCAGTTAGTTTGCCTGTGCTCTATCCGTATGCTTTTGATAGCCGGACCCAGTGACCTCACCACATCCGGATCGTTGCGTGTCTTGGCGAGAAGAATCACACCTTCCAGGTAGGCCAACATGGCGGTTGCCGTGGCCTCCGTGTCCAGGGGGGGGATCTCGCCGTTCTCAACCGCTTCCTCAAGGGCCTGGTGAAAACGGGCGCTGGCCTTGTTGAAGACGGCATTAAGCCTGGCCCTGATCACCTCGTCGCGGGTGCTGATCTCAAGTGCCAGGTTGCCAAACAGGCAGCCGGGCATGCGGCCTTCCAAGTTCTTTGCCGCCTTCTGCCAGAAGTAGACTGCATCCACCATGTAATCGAGTCGTTCGAGAGGTGGAAGTGCCTCGTCAAATGCCTCGGCGACGAAGCCGTGTGCCCAGTCGTCAGCCATGCTGTCGATGACCGCCATCGCCAGGTCTCGTTTGGAGGGGAAGAAGTGATAGAAGCTCCCTTTCTGTACCTTGGCCAGGGTGCAGATCTCCTTGATGCCCACATCCGCATAGCTGCGGCCGTGAAACAGGTCACGGGCTGTGGCCAGGATACGCTCTTTGGTGTCGGGGGTGATACTCATGATCACTCAGTATATTAGACCGGTCGGTCAAGTCAAGTCTTTGTATTGATCAATTGGCCGCTATTCTTCCGATCCGTACCCATACAATCTAACTCTCCAGTTTGTAAAACCCGGAATTAAAATGGGGTTATATATAACAATTTTCATCTAGTCTCTTGTTAATCGGAACTTTTCAGTCAACCCTATTTCGAACTGGTAACTTCAACTGACAATAGACATCAGCTTCCCTGCCTGGTATGCGCGCATTCATTCGAAAAACAGTATTGGTGCTACTGGTTCTGTCACTGAACCTGATTCCCTTCCGGGGCGTTATGGCAGGACCACTCCTGGCAATCGATGACGGATCGTCTCATGAAGGAATGGCTCACGACCCACACTCTGCAGAAGCTGTTGTCGGAAACATGTCCGATGATAATTGCCATCTTGGTCAATTGAGCAGCGATGGAGGCTGTTGCACTGGTGATGCCTGTTCCCTCAGCCATTGCGCATCGACAGCCTATCTTGTCCCTTCACAATTGATCGACCTCTCTATTACTGCAAGTGCTGTTCAAGCGATATTCATCGACCAGTCAATACTTCAGCAAGCTGACTCTCCGCCCTTCAGACCACCACGTCTCTGATTCCGCCGCATTCTGACACCGGTTTCGCAGTGTCTTAACGAAAACATCGAAGATTGATAATGCAAAACAGCGCTTGTGTGTTGCTGAATTGCAGAGGAATTAGTCGCAATGAGAAGAGATTTAGACAGGTTACTGAATGAGGGTGTCAATTTACATCGTCGCAGGTTTGTCACCGGCCTCTCTTTGGGGGGTGCAGCGCTGGGATTGCAGCCATTCGGTTTATTGGCGGGTAGAGGGAATGAACCGGGTAGCACAACACTGCAGGGTAGGGTATTTAACCTGACCATTTCTCAAACTGCGGTGAACTTTACCGGCAGTGCACGTGTCGCTACGACAGTGAACGGTAGCTTGCCGGCACCGGTATTGCGTTGGCGGGAAGGCGATCAGGTCACCTTGAACATCACCAATCTGCTGCCGGAAACCAGTTCCATCCATTGGCACGGGATTATCCTGCCGAGCGCCATGGATGGGGTACCCGGTATCTCAACCGGTTTCAATGGCATCCGTCCCGGTGAGACTTTCAGCTATCGGTTTGACGTCAAACAGAGCGGTACCTATTGGTATCACAGTCACTCCGGTTTTCAGGAACAGACCGGTCTTTATGGCGCAATCATCGTCGATCCTAAAGAACCCGAGCCTTACGCCTATGACCGGGATTATGTGGTGCTACTGTCGGACTGGACAGACGAAGATCCCAACGATGTTTATGCGAAGCTGAAAAAGTTGAGCCACTACTACAATAACAACGAGCGCACCCATGGGGATCTAATGCGAGACCTGGAGCAAAAGGGTTTGAGCACTACCTGGAACGAGCGCAAGATGTGGGGCGAGATGCGCATGAGCCAGCGGGATCTCTCCGATGTCACAGGCTTTACCTATACCTACCTGATGAACGGGAAAAATCCGGCGGATGGGTGGATCGGATTGTTCAAACCCAAGGAGAAGATCCGTCTCAGGTTCATCAATGCATCGGCCATGACTTTTTTTGATCTGCGCATACCGGGATTGAAAATGACCGTGATCGCAGCAGACGGTCAGAATGTTGAACCGGTTACGGTTGATGAAATCCGCCTCGGTGTAGCAGAAACCTACGATGTATTGGTGGAACCGGCCGATAACGCCGCCTATACAATCTTTGCCCAGGATATCGCCCGCAGCGGTTATGCCCGGGGGACGCTTACACCCCACTTGTCGATGACCGCACACATCCCTTCGCTGGATAAGGTGGCCAACCTGGAGCATCGCGATATGGGCATGAGTATGCATCATCATATGGATCATGGCATGCCAGATGCGGGGCATAGTCAGCCCAACATGCCTGCCACTATGGATCATAGTCAACACAATATGCCAGGGGCCATGGATCATAGCCAACATACAATGACAGACCGCATCAAGCAGATGGCGCCCAATTCGTCCGACTTCAGCACCGGCCCCGTTAATCATGCGGCGACGGAATATGGGCCCCATGTGGATATGTTATCGGAGGACCCCCAATATCGACTGGATGATCCCGGTGTCGGCCTGAGGAACAACGGCCGCCGGGTATTGACTTATGCCGATCTGCGCAGCCTGCACACGACCAGGGGGCATCCTGATCCGGACCGGGAGATAGAGCTCCACCTGACCGGGAATATGGCTCGCTATATGTGGTCGATCAACGGTGTCAAACATGCTGACGCTGAGCCATTGCGATGGAAACTGGGGGAGCGGCTTCGTATAAACTTTGTCAACGACACAATGATGAATCATCCAATGCACCTGCATGGCATGTGGAGTGATCTGGAGAGTGGAGACAACTATTTCCTGCCTCGTAAACACACGGTAATCGTCCAGCCGGGATCTCGCATCAGTTATCGGGTCAGTGTGGATGCAGAAGGTGGATGGGCTTATCACTGCCATCTGCTTTATCACATGCTCGGCATGTTTCGCACGGTTATCGTGAGCTGAGTGGGGGCTATGCAATGAATAAAAAAGTGACGTTCTTTTCAAGTATATTGCTACCCGCTTCACTATCGGCGGGAGGTATGAACGATGATCCTTTGATCTATAAAGTGATGATCGAAAAGCTGGAGATACGTGAGGGTGATGAAGCGAATCCCCTGGTGCTGGACGCTGAGGCCTGGGTCGGCTATGACTTGAATAAGTTCTGGTTTAAGACAGAGCTGGAAAGACCTAACGGAGAGACCGAGGAGGCTGAGATACAGCTTCTCTACAGCCGGGCCATATTTCCCTTCTGGGATATTCAGGTAGGTTGGCGAAGAGATTTGATACCCGATCCCGAAAGAGATTGGCTGGCCATCGGTTTGAAGGGATTGGCTCCCTACCTGTTTGAAGTGGATGCGTCGCTGTTTGCCGGCGAGTCGGGACAGATTGGCGTACGTTTGGATGCCGAGTACGAATACCTGTTCACCCAAAGGCTGGTGCTGACGCCGGAAATCGAGGTCAACCTACACACAAAGGATGATGAAGAGGTGGGTATAGGTTCGGGGCTTTCCGATCTCTCTTTGGGCCTTCGGCTGCGCTATGAAGTAAAAAGAGAATTCGCGCCTTATGTTGGCGTCAACTGGTCGAAGCGTTTCGGCGACACGGCAGATTACGCCAGGGAGGAGGGCGAGGATGTCAGTGATCTAGAATGGTTGGTCGGTGTGCGTGCCTGGTACTGAGAGGTCTTTACTATGAAAAGAGAACAGATATTACTATGGCTCATACCCATCAGCCTAATTGTTTCCGCCTGCGATAAACCGCAGAGCGAGTCATCCAGCCGGACTGTTGTACAATCTCAAACCCAGGCTATGCCTGCCGAGCGTTGGTACAACAGTCAACAGGTTGTCAATGGAGGCAAACTCTACCAACAGTTTTGCGCGGAGTGCCACAAACCCGATGCCTCCGGCACAACCAATTGGCAACAGCTGGATGAAAAAGGTAACTATCCACCGCCTCCGCTCAACGGTACGGCACATACCTGGCACCATCCGCTTTCAGTCTTAAGAAGGACAGTGAAATTCGGCGGCATACCCCTGGGCGGTACCATGCCGGGATTTGGTGAGAAGCTGAAGCCACAGCAGATCGATGACATACTGGCCTGGGTGCAGTCCAACTGGTCCGATGAGATCTATGCAATCTGGTATGAGCGGGATCAGCAGGCCGGGACACTGTTACCGCTACAGAAAAAAGGGTGACACCACTGAGAATTGTTTAACGAGGTCAATTATGATTAGACTAGAGACGAGTAATTCGTATCGGAATGGATATCGTGCAGGTAAAATATGCCATCACTTCAAATCATTCCTTCTTCTGCTGGCGGCGCTGACCCTATCAACTCATTCATTCGCAGCCGATGTCATCGTCTACAAAAGCCCGACCTGCGGATGTTGCAACGATTGGGTAAAACATCTGCAACAGAATGGCTTTTCCGTGCAAGCGCATGACAGAAGAGATATGCAGTTGGTGAAGCGTACACTGAATGTTCCGCAAGGGCTTCAATCCTGCCATACCGCCGTGGTGGGTGACTATGTCGTCGAGGGTCATGTGCCGGCCAAGGAGATTGTGCGTCTATTGAGGGAGAAGCCGGCGGTCGAGGGAATCAGTGTTCCCGGTATGCCAATGGGCTCGCCCGGCATGGAAGGCCCAAGGAGGGATAATTATGATGTGCTTATCTTTGACGGGAAGGGTAAGACTGAAGTCTATTCCCGCTACTGAGTAAACGGTTGGTGGAGCAGACTATGCATACAACGCTTGTAAGGACCATCTATATACTTTGTCTAAGTGCCTTTGCTGTTTCAGTCACTGCCCATACACCACCCGAAGATGCGCGGGTGTTTTTTATCGGTTTAACCGATGGGGCTGTGGTGAGCACTCCCCTGAAGGTGAAGTTCGGTATTGAAAGATTCGGTATCGTTCCCGCCGGTACGAAGGATAAACGCCGTCATACGGCAGGCCATCACCATCTGTTGCTTGACCTGAAACAGCTGCCCGATCTGGACCAGCCGATTCCAAGGGATGATCATCATATCCATTTTGATCGGGGAGAGACGGAGGCGGTATTGGATCTGTCGCCTGGTAAGCACACCCTGCAACTCTTATTGGGTGACGAAACCCATGAACCCCATGATCCGCCCCTGATATCGGAGAAGATCACGATTACCGTCGAGTGACCCAATTGATTTGATTCAGTCAACGGCGGGCTTGAAAAAAGAATCGGCCATCCCTATCTAATAGGCAACGTAACGATTTATTGCATTTCAGTGCAAGGAGATGAGTCTAATGTTGCCAAGAATACACGGCTTCGATTCAGGCCTGTTCAATGAATTCAGGCGTCTGGAACAGGAGATGGATCAGCTTTTCGGTGCAGGGTTCTGGCCGAATACGATGCGGTCCGTTGCCAACGATAACATTCCGCCAATCAACGTCGGCGTAACACCGGAACAGGTTGATCTCTATCTGTTTGCGGCCGGCGTGAATCCTGAGGAGCTGGATATCTCAATCAATGATAACCGCTTGTCCATCAAAGGCGAGCGACACGTTGAGCGGGATGACGGACTGAACTATTTTCGAAAAGAGCGATATGACGGCGCTTTTCATAAGGTGGTCACACTGCCCGATGATGTGGACGCGGACAAGGTAGAAGCCCGTTACGACAATGGTGTTCTGCATATTGTCATCCAACGTCGAGAGTCTTCCAAACCACGACAGATCACCGTTCAGTAATTGGCGGGAGGTATAAGTAATGAGTACCAGTAAAGAGATAACCAAACAGGATCTTCAACCGCAACAACGGCGTGAATTACCGCAACGCAGTATTCGGCCCAATGTGGATATCCTTGAAGATGAGACAGGCATCACCCTCAGGGCGGATCTGCCCGGCGTAACGAAACAGGGGTTGGATATTCAAGTGGACAACGAGACCCTGTCCATAGACGGCAAGGCGGAGATCGACACCCCTGAGGCGATGCAGGCCCTGTATGCGGACGTGTGCGCTACCCGCTACCAGCGCAGCTTCTCATTGAGCAGTGAGTTGGACGGGGACAAGGCTGAAGCAAATCTTAAAGATGGCGTATTGTCGTTACGGATTCCGAAACGTGAACAGTACCAGCCCCGTAAAATTGAGATTCGCAACGGATAAGTAACCCCTCTACTTTTCATTGCGGAAGCTTGCCTCGGACTGCTTCAGTCCGGGGCTTTTTAATTGGTCTCTGTGAATGTCGCTTACTGCTGTGAACTTATCGAGACTCGGAGGGTCAATTAGATCGTTTTAGGGCCGACTCGATTAGTGTTAACAGGCACTAACAGGTCCTAATCCTAAAGCCCGGCGATCAGAAACGGGTGTGATGAGTTACAAGGACTGCATCAGTCTGCAAAGGCTGTTATCTCCGGTTATTATAATATTTGAGAGTCAGCCTAGTTGTATTGAATAGATAAGGTAAATACTGAACCGGTAGGAGATCGTCATGAAGCGGCATCTATCCATAATAATGCTTATTCTCTTCTGTTTGCTGTCGATGAGCCTAAGTGCTCAGCAAGGAGGTATCGAGAGCCTGCGCCAAACCGGTAAAGCCTTCGCCTCCGTGGCGCAAAAAGTCTCTCCTTCGGTCGTTTTCATTCAGATCGAGACAGTCAGGGAGCGTACGCCAAACAATGAATATTCCCCTTTTGGTTCGCCGTTTGGCGATGATCTTTTCCGGCGCTTCTTTGGCCCGCAATTTCCCGGTGCGCCGAGGCAGCCACAGAAACCGCGCAGACATCGTTCGCTGGGGCAGGGATCGGGGTTTGTCTTTTCCCACGACAAAGGGCTGTTTTCGAACAAAGCCTATGTCATGACCAACAATCATGTTGTTGAGGGAGCGGACAGGATAACCGTCAAATTCAAGAACGGTCATGAATTTTCCGCAACGATCAAGGGCAGTGATCCGAAATCTGATATCGCAGTCCTGGAGATAGTCGCCGATAACTTGCCGGCACTCTCGCTAGGCGATTCCAACAAGCTTGATGTTGGAGAGTGGGTGTTGGCATTTGGCAACCCATTCGGTCTCAGCCACACCATGACTGCCGGGATTGTCAGTGCAAAAGGACGTACAAGTCTTGGTATCAGCGATTACGAGGATTTCATCCAGACCGATGCTGCCATCAATCCCGGAAACTCAGGAGGACCCCTGGTAAACCTGGATGGAGAAGTCGTCGGTATCAACACGGCTATTTTCAGCCGTAGCGGTGGCTATATGGGCGTGGGATTCGCCATACCCATCAACATGGCCAAAGGCATTGCCAATCAGCTTCTCGACAAAGGGGAGGTTACGCGTGGATTTCTGGGCATCATGATCCAGCCCCTGACACCCGAATTGGCTGAATCCTTTGGTACGAAATATCAAAAAGGAATTCTTGTGGCAGAGGTTTCTGAAAATTCACCTGCGGATCGAGCCGGGCTCAAACAGGGTGATTTGATCTTCAAACTTGATGGAAAAAATGTTGGCAATGTAGGTGATTTCCGCAACCGTATATCATTGACCTCTCCCGGCAGTAAGGTGGTATTGGAGATCATACGAAGCGGCAAACCCAAAGCCGTTGAGGTGACAGTGGGCGAACTGAGTGAGCAATCATCAGTAGCCGGTTCGAACACAAAGACCACAGAGGAGCTGGGACTTACGGTACAGACCCTGAACAAAGAGCTTGCAGAATCCTTTGGCACCAATACAACACAGGGTGTGGTTGTTACCAATGTCTCACCGGGTTCAATTGCGGCAATGGCCGGGATTGACGCAGGAACGGTTATTACCCAGGTCAATCGTAATCCGGTAACAAATGCCGGGGAGTTTGAGAAACGGATCAACGAAGGGCGTAGTCAGCGTCAAGTCTTACTCCTGGTAACGAAAGGGGGCATGTCACGCTTTGTTGTGCTTCGCTGGTAATCCAGTTCAATGTCGGCCAGGCCTTTTTTAAGGCCTGGTCTTGACATCGTCACTGGGAACATTTTTCCTACACTAAATTATCAATCGGACATTCTATTTCGGAATGAAATTCTGAAAGCGTCGAAATAGTTTACACGCCGTTTATTCAACCATAGCCAACCTCCTGATTTTTATAGCATGGCATAATTACTGCTTAAATACTGGTATGTGCGGTTCAATAGACAGTAGGCTGTAAATCATGAACGGTTTAGAATCTTTTTCTCTTTCCAGACAGAAAAACTGCGAATACTACCTACAGAAGATTGCAGAACATACTCCGCCTGTAACTGAGAGTGATGAGCGTATGATTCGAATCTATCAGCGTATACTCATCAGGGATCGTTCACTGCTGTACAACCTGGATCTGCTCAAGATGATAGACACTCTACGTAAGGACTCTTTAGTAGGGATAGATCTGGCTGGCACATCATCCAATCTGCCTGAATCTCCAACCGCGCTGAATCTAGACGAGTTCAGAACGTTACTCGATGAAACTCAGGATACCCTGAACAGTTAAGGATTTTCATCGTGCTTCTTGCGATGCGAAACCGCTGCACTTTCGTTCCAGGCCTTTCTCCAGATATGTAACGAGTAACTTCATCAGTGCCACGGTCTTTTGATCTATCCTTGGATCCTCCGCAAAAAAGTGATCACTGCCCATTGCAACAATTGTCAGGCTGCTCGGTGCAATTGCATCAGTTAAAAGCGTTAAACCATCGTTTGGCCCTTCAGATCTCAGTATTGGATAATTTTCGCCAGAGTATCGACTGATTTGTCCGGAGAGGGGAATGCCTATGTAGTTGATGACTAAAATATCAGGATCTATTTGTAGGCGAGCATATCGTTTTCTGCTTTGTTTGGTACCCATGCTCAATATTGCCTCTTTGTCCCAGCCTTTGTGCCAAGTAGCCAAAGTCAATAACCAGTACCGATACCAGGTTTGGTAGTGATCAACAATCGGGCTGCCCTGAAGAATGCCGCCCAGATTGAGCCAGGCCGCGATATCGCCATGCTTTCGTTCGGAAAATCGATTGCTGAGCGCCAGATGAATCGCCGGTCCGGCAGAGCTCGCACCAACCAGAATTATCTTTTTATTGGAGAGCATATGCCTCGCGATATCCGCTGCCAGTACGGCTGCATTCTCTTCCACGCCTCCGGTAGGCGGTAAATTGACAAAATAGTTCTCAAGACCGAACTCATCGGCTAGTTCGCGAGGTCTTGCAAAATCCGATCCGGTGAAATACCCGGTTTCCACGTAGTCCCATCCTGGTACAAACAGCACTCTATATGAAGCGATGTCTGCGTTGACTGTCGTCTCTGTGTTGAGGTGGCGTGAGAAGGCCCGATTGATCTCTACATTGCATTTATAGTTCAAAAGACGATCCGCAAGAAATAGTGCTGCAAAATCGACCGAATATTTATGTGAGATTATCCTCAGCTCTTCTCGCGACGGAATGGATTGTTTATTCTGGCTATAAAGCGCAGAAATCTTTTTAGCCATCTCCGTGTTGTCATTATTTTCAGCGAGATAATTTTCAAGATAGTAACGCGCTATCTCAGAATCCACAGTGGTTTTAACAGGCTCCCCGAAAAACTCCCCCTCTACGGGTATCCTTGGAATGGAACCGCAGGCTCCAAGGAATATGCACGCTAACAGGGTAAGAGTCTTCATCAGGGTTTCAGTCATTGCAGAGTAGTGATCAGCTGGGCTTATGTGATGTGAGAAAGGTTCCCTATTTCATTGGTTACAGGGTAATAATAGTGATGACAAGATTTCCAGTAAAATATTGAATCACAAGAAGTTTCACTAATATAGCTGCTGATTCATAGAAGTGCACAGACATTCTGAATTGTCAGACTCATGAAGGCTTTGTAGATGACAGTGATCTCCCCTAAATTTTGGATGCCTATTTGCCTACAGCTTTTATTACAGAACAAATTGATTTGTACTAGGGTCGCATATGAATGTAGAAATAGTAGGATTTGTACATTGCCTGTCATGAACGGCCATAATTAAATAATGTCTAATGATAACAGTCAGTTAAAGCAACAACTAACTGCTGAGCATAAACTATTTCTCAGTGAAGAGCGTCTTACTCTGGCCTTGAAAGGGGCAAATGACGGGCTATGGGACTGGAATCTGGAGACAGATGAGGTCTATTACTCACGCCAGTGGAAAAGCATGCTCGGCTATGAAGAGAGCGAGCTTGCACATCATCTGAATACATGGGCAAGTCTGGTTCACCCGGATGATAAGGACAGGGTTTTAAAAACGGTTGAAGATCATCTGTCCGGAAATGCCGATTCATTTGAAGTTGAAATGCGTATGCGACACAAGGATGGCCATGAGGTCGTGGTGTTGTCCCGTGCATTTCTCGTCAATCGTGCATCTGACGGTAAAGCGATGCGATTGGTGGGAACCCATGTCGATATCACGGAACGCAAAAAGACTGAATCATACTTAGCAAAAAATGCTGAAATCCTGGAGATGATTGCAACTGGAAAACCAGCACCGGTGATTTATGACCAGATAGCGTTGATGTATGAGGGGCGTCATCCCGGCATGCGCTGTTCCATGCTTGAACTGGAGGAGGGAAAACTCCTGCATGGCGGAGCGCCGAGCCTGCCTAAGGCGTATTGCGACGCAGTACATGGCTTGAAATACGGACCTAACGTCGGGTCATGCGGCACTTCCACCTATACCGGTCAACGGGTGCTTGTGGAAAATATTGAAACGGATCCCAAGTGGGCAAAAATCAAGCATGCAGCACTGCCACACGGCATGCGATGTTGCTGGTCCGAACCCATTAAAAATTCTTCGGGAAAGGTGCTGGGCGCTTTTGGCATGTATTACAATCATCCTGCACTGCCCAATGATGAGGAATCAGAGGATCTGAAATCCGCGGCCCGGCTCGCTGGAATCGTTATGGAGCGCGATCAAGCCCAGAAACGCATCCGTGAGTTAGCCTATAAAGACGAACTGACCGGGCTCGCCAGTCGTGCGCGCTTTTATCAACAGCTTGAAGAGTCGATAAAAACATCCAATCGCAGTGGGCGACGTTTCGCGCTTCTGTATGTCGACCTGGATGATTTCAAAGGTGTGAATGACAGTCTTGGGCATGACGCGGGTGATCTGCTGCTCAAAGATATTGCCAAGTGTCTGAAGAGTATCAGCCGGGAGATTGATTTTGTGGCACGTCTCAGCGGTGACGAATTCTGCATCATTGTGAAAGACGTGGATGATGACTATGCAGCTGCACATGTGGCTCAACGTTGCCTGGATATGATTTCAGAACCGATTGAGTTATCTGCCAGAAAATTTATCCCAAGCTGCAGTATCGGTATCGCCCATTACCCTGATGATGGGGAATATCTCTCCTCCATGCTAAAGGCTGCTGATACTTCTCTTTACTCTGCCAAGGAGCACGGTAAAAACCAATTTGCTTTCTATAGGCCTGAACTTACCCATAGAGCAGAGCATCGGTTCCGGGTAGAGCAAGCACTAAGGGAGGCAGTTGAAAAACAGCAGTTGTCTCTTGTCTATCAGCCCCAAATACTGATGCGTACCGGTGAAATAATCGGTGTCGAGGCATTATCACGCTGGAATCACCCACAGCTGGGCCAGATTCCCCCAACAGAGTTCATTGCCACAGCCGAAAGAATAGGCATGATCAAACCACTCACTGAGTGGGTATTGCGTACAGCATGCAATCATGCAGTTGCGTGCAGAAAGGCAGGCCTACCGGCAGTCAGGATGGCAGTGAACATATCACCAAGCCATTTTCTCGAGAAGGACTTTGTTTCCCTTATCAATCGCGTCATTGAAGAGACAGGCATGAATCCAACTGAACTGGAACTGGAAGTAACAGAAAATGTTGTCCAGACAAATCCAGAAAACCTTACTGTATTTCGAGAATTGAAAGACCTTGGCGTGTTGATAGCGATCGATGATTTTGGAGTGGGTTATTCGTCGTTTGCATCGTTAAAACATCTAACAGCTGATTACCTGAAAATAGACAGGCACTTTGTCAATGACATGCTATCCGATGATGAAACACAGCTTCTGATTGCATCTATGATCGATTTAGGCCATAAGTTGCGGCACAGAATCATTGCCGAGGGTGTCGAGACCGCCGATCAGTTTGAAGTGCTGAACAATCTGGGATGCGACACTGCACAAGGTTACTTATTCAGCAAACCAGTCGACGCTGATGAGATTAGGCAAATTTTAAACAGTAATATTGATAATGGAAGAAGCATGTGGTCGTAACTCATCAATCAGAGCGATTTAGTATCATAATCCCAATATATTCTGAAATGGTGCTGTTTACAGCATTTCTTTGGCAGGACTTCTCAATTTCGGACAGCTGAAAGCCGACACTAGACATCCCGGCAGTAAAAATCGATTGAGTGCCCAACTGGGTAAATCGCATATTTAAAAAAATAGAATAATATGAATTTCTATTACCTCATTATGACCAATTTCGTACACTAGCGATCGTTTGAGTGAATTGCGAACAGTTATCGCTACCAGTGCTCAGCTGACATTCATAGGAATTGGTTTCTGTTGTTTTGATTGGCAGGTAATTACTGAATCAGACATGGTAGCAATTCATTAATATTATTAAAATATCAACAATATCAGTAGGAGATTTTCAATGTTATTCTTTAGTATAAATAACTGGTCTTTGTTTATTGA
Source organism: Candidatus Thiodiazotropha endolucinida (assembly GCF_001715975.1). GTDB lineage: Bacteria > Pseudomonadota > Gammaproteobacteria > Chromatiales > Chromatiaceae > Thiodiazotropha > Thiodiazotropha endolucinida. Next base: position 33,617 of record NZ_MARB01000029.1, read on the forward strand.
GTGATCGGAAATGGTGTCGAGCGAATCGAAGTCGTCGGATCATCCCGCAAACGATACGCGCATACAGCTGCGTGATATCCTGCGCTTTTTCCTGCCTGGGACAATATTGCTGGCGGCCGTACTCACCGGATTCTACTACCTCGACTATTCTATTGAACGAGAACTGATCGCGGAGCGGGAGAAACACGAGGTGGAGATTGGGTCCCGTGATATCGATCAGACCATCCAGGGAATCGCCAAGGATGTTGCCATACTGGCCAACTCGGTGAGTCTTCAGGCATTTCTCGAAGACGGATCGGCCTCTTCCCTGCAAAAACTCGGACAGGAATTTCTGAACTTCTCGCGCAGCAAGCAGAGTTTCGACCAGGTGAGATATTTGGACGCCAACGGGCAGGAGCGTGTCCGCGTCAACTACAACAACGGAGCACCGACCCTGGTCAGACCGGATCGGCTGCAGAACAAGGCCGGTCGTTATTACTTCAGCGATACTTTCGAGCTTTCGCGTGGAACCATTTTCGTGTCGCCACTGGATCTGAATATTGAACGTGGCGAGATCGAGCGCCCGCTCAAACCTATGATTAGAATCGGTACCCCAGTGTTCGATGCTCAGGGAAATAAGCGGGGCATTGTACTGGTGAATTATTTCGGACAGGAACTGCTCGATTCCCTGCGATCATCGGCGCGAGACACGGCGGGGGAGATCATGATGCTCAACCGTGACGGCTATTGGTTGCTGGCGGCCGATCCGGAAGACGAATGGGGCTTCATGTTCAAGAACGAGCGACGTTTCTCGAGCACCTACCCGGATGCCTGGGAGTCCATCAAGACCATGGGACAGGGGCAGCGATTCGTTGACGCCGGCGTATTCACATGGCGTACGGTATACCCGCTGCGCGCCGGGATAATGTCCGCCGATGGCAGTGTGGATGTGGCGGGTGAAAGTCATACCAGTCTTTTCGGACGAGAGTATTTCTGGAAGGTGGTAAAACTGGTTCCACAGAGTCATCTGGCCCGGGAATTGGAAAAGCGCTTCAAGTATGGCTTTACTCTGTTTCTGGCGCTCTCCATCCTTTTGATGGTCGGTAGTGCCGTTCTGTCCGTCGCGCTCCAACGTGAGCGGACTGCGGTGGATTCATTGAGGCGCAATGAACGACGCCTTCACACCATCACTTCGGAACTGGCGGAAGGCCTGGTCGTGCTGGGTGAAAAAGGCACGGTGACCCTGATGAACCCGGAAGCGGAGCGTCTGCTGCGTTGGTCGGAGGCGGTCACGCTCGGGCGCCGCTTCGCTGATTTGGTTTGGGGCGGTGAACGGGGGAAAGCACAAGGGGACTCGCCCATCGGGGATGTCCTGGAGAACGCGCAGGTGCAGCGGGTGGAAGAGGACACCTTCAACCGCAGTGACGGCAGTCAACTGCCGGTGGCCTATACTGCGGCACCTATGGAATACGACGGCACCGTCAGCGGGGTCATCGTCACTTTCGAGGACATCACCGAGCGCAAGCGGCTACGCGATGAACTGAAGCGCATGGCCAGCCACGACCCGCTCACTGGCCTCTGCAATCGACGGGAGACCGAGCGATCCCTCGCACAGATAATGCACCACAACAAACGGTATAGACGTGCGGTAGCCATCTGCATGATCGATATAGACCACTTCAAACAGGTGAATGACACCCATGGTCACCAGACGGGCGATCTGGTGCTGAAGACGCTTGGCGAATTGTTGCAGGATCAGACTCGGGATGTGGACTGCGCGGGGCGCTTTGGCGGCGAGGAGTTCATCCTGATCCTGCCGGAAACAACTTTGCAGGAGGCCTCCACCCTGGCCGAGCGTGTGCGTGTGGCGGCATCGAATCTGAAAATCAACGCACCCGGTCTGGAAACGCCTCTGTCCTTCACCATCAGTATCGGGGTTTCAGCCCAAACCGAGTCGCGTCTGACGGCAGAGGGTCTGATCAACGAGGCCGACCGTGCGCTCTACCAAGCCAAGGCCCGGGGTAGGAACCAAGTTCGGGTAGCCCAGGACATATCCCAGAATGTTTCCCCAGGAGAGTCGCCGGTTGATGCATAAGCTTCATCGCTCGTCCATTCCAAGAAGACTTAATTAGCAAGCCATGCCTTAGACCGTCGCGCTGCACCTGTTACCTTTTTAGCCCATTCCAGAAACTCTTCTGGGCTCTCCAGAATATCAGCAGGTATTTCATGGAAGTTCAGTTTTTGGGTGTTGTCTTTTCGTATGTATATTGAGCCATATAAAGATCTTTGAAATATATATATTTTCCTATGTGTGATAAGCGTCATTAAAGGATGTTGGATAGTGGTCGCTAGACAATTAAGGTAAAAAAATATTCAGCTAATACGTCATGGAGGATTCGCAAATGTCTATTAAACAACAATTTTTTCTGCTGATCAGTATAGTTGTCATCAGTATGATTGTTCAGATAGGCCTCGACCGCTACATAACCAATACACTTCTAGAGCTTGAGCAGGAAAAAACGCTCCTGGCCCAGATAGAAGCCGGGATGCTGATGTTGCGCCGAAATGAAAAGGATTTCCTCATGCGCAAAGACCTCAAGTATCTTGAGAAATTTGAGGCTAACCACAAGCTTCTGCAGCAAAAGGTTCAGGGATTATCTGAAAAACTCAAAAGCTCCGGTATTGAAAATAAGGATGCCATAGAGGTAGGAACGATCCTTGAGCAATATAGTGTCAAGTTTCGCGCACTGGTGTCTGTGCAGCAGGAGATCGGACTGCACCATAAAGATGGGCTCTATGGCAGCCTGCGAGATGCTGTTCATGGCATAGAAAAGCTTGTGAAAGAACAACGCGAGTACCAATTGCTAAGTGACATGTTGATGCTTCGCAGAAATGAAAAGGATTTCATGCTAAGGGATGATCTTAAATATGAAACCAAGTACAACAATAACATTGCCAAATTTGAACAGACACTGGCGGCAAGTACGATACCCGTCGAGTTAAAAAACGGGATTTCCCAGGCAGTGAAAAAATATAAGACCGATTTTTTATCCCTTGTTGACGGATATAAGCGCAAGGGCTTAAGTCCCAGCGAGGGGATTCGCGGCCAATTGCGTGCAACAGTACATCGAACGGAAACGCTGATAAAGTCACTCGTTGAGCAGGTAAACTCAGCAATTGCAGGCCACAAAAAGCAAGCCAATATCCTCAAGATCGGCAGTAGCCTGTTACTGGTACTGGTTTTGGCTGGTCTACTGCTTTGGCTATCCGGCTTTATTCGACATCCTATTCGGTTGTTTACCGATACGCTTAAACAGGCGGCGGAAAACCGTGATCTTACATTGCGGGCAAATATTAAAAACAAAGGCGAGATAAGTGAAATGGCATACTCCTTTAATGGCATGATGGATGAGTTCCAGAAATTGCTGAACAAGGTAACCGAGTCCGCCCATGCTGTAACGGAAGCCTCGCATCAGATTACGCAAGTAGCGTCCAGCACCTCTTCCGGCATGCAGCAACAACGGACAGAAAGCGACCAGGTGGCGACGGCAATGAATGAAATGGCAGCTACCGTGCAGGAAGTTGCACAAAGCGCCGCACGGGCAGCGGATACATCCAGTGCAGCCGATCAGGAGGCCAGTGCGGGTTCTGCTGAGGTGAAAAAATCTATTAAAGGTATACAGGAACTGGCAAAACAGGTCGAGGACGTGGCAACCACCATCAAGGAACTTGAGCAGCAAAGCGGGAATATCGATACAGTTTTGAGCGTCATAACGGGCATCGCGGAACAGACAAATCTATTGGCTTTAAATGCGGCAATTGAGGCCGCACGTGCAGGTGAGCAGGGTCGAGGATTTGCTGTTGTGGCGGATGAGGTGCGTACCCTGGCGCAGCGAAGCCAGGATGCTACCGAAGAGATCAAAAACATTATTGAAAAGCTTCAAAACAAGTCGCAGGAAGCCGTTGCGGCAATGGAAGCGGGAAGCAATCAGGTTCTCGTTACCGTGAAACAGGCTCAGCAGGGAGGTGCATCTTTGCAGGCCATATCCGAGTCAATCGCAACCATCCGGGATATGAACACACAGATTGCAACTGCATCCGAACAGCAATCGGCGGTAGCTGATGAAATAAACCAGAGCATAGTACGTATTGCCCAGGTATCGGATGAAAGTGCGACCGGCACGGAACAACTGGACCGTACAAGCATTGAACTGGCCGGACTCGCCAATCAGCTACAAGAGAATATTTCAAATTTTAAAGTAACCTGACATTTCAGTGTGGTGATGATAGCGATACTCTTATCTGTAGGGAATGGTGCATTCAATCAATAGCCGGTGCAGTGGGAAGAAGCATTGAGCAGACAATAAAAGGATCGAGCGCTGTGATAGGGGAGTCAAGTCGGATTACTTTGATTTGTAAAATGACTGATTACGGCCTAAAGCGGAAATGCACCTAGCCTGGAATTATTTGCCGAAATGCCACATAGCGGACTATTCAGCTAAATATGGTGACATGCCATTAGAACGAGGTTAGGTAGTCGTTTATGTGTAGAAGTTACGATTTGGTGTTATTACCTCAGGATTTTTTTATCAAAAATGCAAATTTCGACTCTGTCACGACTTGCAGTGAATGTATAGCGTGACAGCAAGAGACTAAATCATTGAATTTAAGTCTAAATTAATGTTACATAGCGGTCTTGCCATAATAGGGCCTGTTAACACTAATCCAATACACCCTGCTGGGGCTGTTTTTGTGTCCAGCAAGGCAGAATGAGCGAGGTGTAGTTATGCTACATGAGCGAATGATAACGCCGCTGGGCGCAAAAACAGCCCCAGCCCTTCGGGTTGCGCCTGAAAAAGCGCCACTCGACGTTGCTCGTCGCTCATTTGGAATAACCAAACCTCTCTCCTCGCGCCTTGATTGGCGCTTTTTCAGGCACAACAGGGCGTATTGGATTAGTGTTAACAGGCCCTAGACCCCAGCGTAACTGTTAGAAGTTACTAAATATGAGTGAAATTGAATATTTGGAGTTCAATCAAGTAGCTCCTGAGGAGTTTCTACCGGTTGTTAATGAGGAAATGTTGAGGAGGCATCTAGTTGACCACCCCCTATTTGACTCGAGCAGCATCAGAGAATGGATACGAGAAAAATCCAAATCAGAAACTACTCCTGGTTGCCGTGTTAGAGCTGTAATTATAGATGGCGCACTTGCAGGCTGGTGTGGCATCCTGCCGGACGACACTGGTTTTGAAATAGCAATTGTCATATCTAAGAAATTTTGGGGGTTTGGTATATTAATATTCAAAGAGCTGATGTGCTGGGCCAAAGAGCTAGGGCATAAGGAATTAGTGTTTCATTTGCTAGAGACTCGCGCTGAATACAAATTTTTAAAAAGAAAGGCCACAAAAGTTCAGAAAACAGAACTATTGGGTCGCAGCTTCACAACATTTTTCATATCCGTAGAGAAATGGCGCGGAAAGTAACTTCAAAAATATATAACGAGACGCGGGGTCTCGTTAACAACGCTGTTAGATTCACAAAGGGATATTAGGAATGCGCCAGATGTCATAGGTTATTTAATTGGTGGATTTCTATATCTTGTTTCACAAAAGTACAGGGATAAGAAGCAAAAAGAGTGGGACGGCATGAGTGAGCTATACAAGATCTATGAAATTGGAATGTGGGTGTCAATGCCGGTATTCATACTCACAGTTGTCGTTCTTGCTGTAGTTAGCAATGGAATCTAACAGTATGGTCAAGATCGTTCGCTACCACTCACCGGGACGCTCTGCTTCGCTTCGCGTTCCTTACCCAGGCCGTTAATGTCCGCATAAATCTTAGGGGTACAAAAAGGCTATTTGATGCTTGATAGCTCACAGATTATAAGATCAACTCTGCGAGTGGACGCCAATCTGGGTCATTCTTTTCATGGATATGGATGACTTGTTGCATAATCGACGTATGCAGGCCCAAAACCCTTTTACTGTACAAATAGTAGGTTCAATGTGCAGAGCGTCCCGAACATCTTTAACGGACTGGAATCAAAACCTTTGAATGCAAAAACCTGGGGCCCGGTTATTCTGCGTTGGTCGCTCATCATCAGTCTCACGTCGGTGGGGATAATCTATATGATACAAATGCCAGGCAAATCCTATTCCGGCCCTTTCCAACCACTGGATGAAGAGGAGGTCGAGTTACGTGATCGGCTGAAAAAGCAGGTAGAGGTCCTGGGCGGCAGCATAGGCGAACGGAATGTCTGGCACTATAGTGAACTGGAAGCAGCGGCGGATTATATCCGGGATCTTTTTGTGGAGTATGGCTACAGTCCGGAGGTTCAGGTCTTCAATTCCGGCCAAAAAATGGTCAGAAACATCGCCGTTGAACTCCCCGGAGAAAACATCCCCGAGGAGATTATCGTGGTCGGCGCCCACTATGATTCGGTCCACGGCAGCCCTGGCGCGAATGATAATGGAACAGGTGTGGCTGCGGTGCTTGAGCTATCCCGTCTTCTCAAGGATGAACAGCTGAACAGGACAGTGCGATTCGTTGCTTTCGCCAACGAAGAACCACCATTTTTTTACAGCAAAGAGATGGGTAGCCAGGTCTATGCCACTCGCTCCCGTGAGCGTGAAGAACGCATTGTCGCCATGCTCTCACTCGAGACCATCGGTTATTATTCAGATATGCCGGACAGCCAGCACTACCCGGCGCCCTTCAATCTGTTCTACCCGGATAGCGCCAACTTCATTGGATTCGTCGGCAATCTATCCTCGCGCGAGCTGGTGCGCCGTTCAATCGACACATTCCGCCGAACCACCGCATTTCCATCCGAAGGCGTTGCAGCCCCGGGTTGGATTACCGGCATAGGCTGGTCGGATCATCTATCGTTTTGGCAGGCCGGCTATGATGCCATCATGGTTACCGACACAGCGCTTTTCCGCTATGCCCACTACCATTCGTCGACGGATACGCCGGACAAAATCGACTACACGCGCACCGCCAGGGTTGTGAAAGGGCTCAGTCACGTTGTCACGACACTGGCTAACGAACGGTAGATCCTGTTGCTGTTTATTCCTGACCGATGTAAAGAGCATAGATTGGGTTGGAGGCGCAATACAGCCACATTTTCTGCTTGGCGAGTCCAATATCCCCGTGCGGATTCATGCTGAAATCTGCCGACAGTTTGTTTCTACTACCCGTAACGGCCCTCGATATAGTCGGCAGTCTCTTTTTGGTTCGGTGTGACGAACAGGTCTTCAGTCAGCTGGTGTTCGACGACCTTGCCCATCAGCATGAAAATGCACTCTTCGCTGGCGCGTCTGGCCTGGGCCATGTTGTGGGTGACGATGAGAATGGTGTATTGTCCGCGCAGTTCCCAGATCAGTTCCTCAACGGCGGCGGTGCCTTTCGGGTCGAGGGCGGAGCAGGGCTCGTCCATCAACAATACGCTCGGTTTTACCGGCAGCAGACGCGCGATGCAGAGTTTCTGTTGTTCTTCGAGGGATAGTTCGGTTGCCTTCTGGTTGAGACGGTCTTTTACCATGTCCCATAAAAGCACCTGCTGCAGTGCAGACTCGACGATCTCATCCTCATCGGTTTTGGAGGATTTACCCTTGGATGCATGTATCCGGTGACCGAACAGGATGTTGTCGCGAATTGAGATAGGCAGCGGATTGGGTCGCTGGAACACCATGCCTATCTGTTTACGTACCTGGACAAGCTCCACATCAGGGTCGTAGATATTCTTGTCCATGACATCGATGTTGCCTTCGATACGCACATAGCCAAGTCGTTCGTTGATACGGTTCACGCTGCGCAAGAAAGTCGATTTACCGCAACCGGAAGGGCCGATCAGGGAGGTGATCATGCCGTTGCGGATATTGAGGTCCACATCGAAGAGCGCCTGGAAGGTTCCGTACCAAAGGTTGAGTTTGCTGGTCTTGATGGCTAACTCAGGCACAGACTCGTTGATAGCATTTGCAGTGGCATTCATAACTGGCATTTACGCTTTCTTTTCATAGAGTGGATAGTGTTTAGCCGAACTTACCTTCGACATAGTCCCGCGTTCTCTGATCCTCGACTTCACCGGTGAACAGATCCTCGGTTATTCCGATCTCCACGCACTGGCCCTCGAGAAAAAAGGCTGTTCGATCGGCAAGCCGTCTGGCCTGCTGCACCAGGTTGGTGACCAGGATGATGGTCATATCCTTTTTCAGCTCTTTCAGCACGTCCTCTATGCGCATGGTGGTAACCGGGTCGACTGCGATGGAGAATTCATCCAGCATCAGCAGATCCGGTTCCTGGGAAAGGGCGCGGGCGATGGTCAGCCGCTGTTGCTGACCGCCTGAGAGAAGACTGCCCAGGGAGTTGAGCCTGTCTTTGACCTCGTCCCAGAGTGCGGCACGGGTGAGACAGCGTTCGACGATAATATCCAGATCACCCTTATTGTTGATACCGCGCAGGCGCGGTGATAATGCGACATTCTCGTATATCGTCAGGGGCAGTCCGACCGGTAGGGGAAATACAACCCCGATGCGGCTGCGCAGGGCATAGATATTTCTGAGATTGTGGATATCGAGGCCGTTGAAGTGAATCTGGCCCTCAACCGTCATGTTGGAGTTGAAGGTATCCATGCGGTTCAGGGCCTTGAGAAACGATGTCTTGCCGGCGTTGGCGGGCCCGATGATGCCGAAGATCTCATGTTCGTGTACCGACAGATTGACACCGCTCAGGGCCGGCGTAGCGCTATACTTGATGGTTACGTCGCTGACCTGGAGCTTGATAGGAGATTCAACGGCACTCTCCACTACTGTTTCGGGTACTGCCGCAGTGAGGCTCATGTCTACCATTTCTTTTTACCTCGCAGATACATGCGGAACGCGATAGAGATACTGTTCATCAGCAGAACCATGGCGATCAGTACCAGCGCGACGCCGTACGGCAGGTTCTCCGGCACACCCGGCACCTGGGTGGCGACGACGAAAAGGTGCAGCGAAAGGGCCATGGTCTGATCAAAGACACTTTGCGGCAGAAAGGGTAGAAAGAAGGCTGCCCCGGTGAACATGATGGGCGCCGTTTCACCGGTGGTGCGTGAAACCTCCAGAATGACACCGGTGAGGATTCCGCTTACCGCATTGGGAAGCACCACACGTTTTATGGTCTGCCAGCGTGTGGCGCCCATGTTCCAGCACGCCTCCCTGAATGCCTGGGGAACGGCACGCAAAGATTCCCGGGTGGAGACGATCACTACCGGCAGTGTCATGATGGCCAGGGTCAGACTGGCCGCCAGAATGCTGGTGCCGAAACCGAAAAAGATAACGAAGGCGCCGACCCCGAACAGGGCGTGCACGATCGACGGCACCCCCGCGAGATTGATGATCGCCAACTGGATCATCCGGGTAAACCAGTTGTCGCCGGCATACTCGTTGAGATAGATAGCCGCCGCCACGCCAAGGGGTACGGATGCCAGCAACGCGACGGCGACGATCCATACCGTACCCAGCAGCGCGGGAAAGATACCGCCCGCGGTCATACCGTTGGTTGGATCGGTAAACAGAAAATCGATCGAGATGATGCTGCCACCTTTGGCTATCAGAGTGCTCAAGATGATGATTACCGGGATAACCAATAGAACAGTCATCATGAGGAACAGGATACGGTACAGGTTCTGAACCCGTTTGTTCCGTACATTCAGTGCAGATTCGGCGAACATGGCAATTTAACCCTTACGGATGCCACGGACGATGAGATCCGCGGACAGGTTGATCAAAAAAGTGATGATGAAGAGGAAGATTCCGATCGTGAACAGTGCCTGATAGTGTGGTGACCCGACAGCGGTTTCACCCAATTCCGCGGCGATGGTGGCGGTCAGTGCGCGCACCGGATCGAATAGACTGCTGGGAATATTCACGGCATGTCCGGTGGCCATCAGCACCGCCATCGTCTCTCCAAAGCCGCGACCGACACCCAGCAGGACCGCGCCGAGCAGGCCGTTTTTCGCCGCGGGCAGGACGGTCTTGAAGATGACCTGCCAGCGTGTGGCTCCCAGTGCTTCCGCCGCCTCGCGATATCGGTCGGGTACCGCTTTCAGCGCATCCTCTGCGATAGAGGTCATGATCGGTGCCGCCATCAACCCCAGGATGATGCCGGCGTTGAGTACATTCAGCCCCACCGGCACATCAAACAGGTCGATAATCAGCGGATTCATGATGGAGAGGCCGATGAAGCCCCATACCACCGAGGGGATGGCGGCCAACAGTTCCACCAGGACCTTGAGGGACTCTCTCAGTTTGCCGGTGGCGAATTCGCCGATAAAGATGGCCGCCCCGAGCGAGAAGGGGATCGCCACCACCATCGCCAGCCCGGTAACACTGGCGGTGCCTGCCACCAGGGCGAGAATGCCGTACTCGGGGGCATCCTCGTCGGAGGGTTCCCAAAACGGCGAGAGAAAAAACTCCCTGAAGGTGAAGTCTTCCAGCAGAAAGCCAAAGCCCTCCATGGTGATAAAGACGAATATGCCTATGATGAAGATGATTGCCGAGATGCCGGCAATGAAGACCAGGGACTGGACAATCCTGTCGATATACCAGTCTAAATTTCGGCTATCGAAATCAGCAGACATCGATGGTTGCAGGTGTTGGATCTCTGACATTTCAGCCTGCTCCTTCACCACGAAGCAATTCCATCAAGTCCTTAATCAGTATTGCCAATTCGCGATAGATAGAATCGTATTCATGAATATCCTCATCCTCGGGCACTTCGCCCAGCCCCCATTCCAAAGCGGATGTGTGAAAGGGTATGCGGGACAGGTAGGAGGAGATCTCTCCCTGCAGAGACACCACCACGTGCTGCTCGGATATCTCTTTGGGTGTCAGCTGTTCGATGGAGGTCGGCTTGGCATCGCTGTAGTCGATGCCCTTTTCATCGAAAAACTTGGCCAGGTTTGGATCGAGGGCCTCAGCCTTGATCCGGCCGGCGCTAGCATAGTTGCCGACCGTGGGATGATTGATTCTGGCGATCGCTTCCGCCAACTGGCTCAGGCTGCTGTTGTCCTCATCGACAAACAGTATGTTGAATGTCTTTGGTGATTTCTGCTCTCCTGTAACAGCGAACACAGTATCTTCGCAAAGGTTCTTGGCCTGGTCCGCAACCCGTTTGAGTTGTGTGAAAACGACAAAGATCGCAAGTACCTCTTCCACTTTGGTGCGTTCATCGTTCTCCATCATCTCCGTATAGACGACATCCAGATTGTGTTCCATCTCCTTTGCCAGCGTCATGGTGCTCTTAGCGGCATCGGCGTTGAGCTCGGTAAAGGCACTGATGGCCAACTGCAACATGTTCATGGTTTCGCCGGCGATACGATCAAGCTCTCTGCCCAGGCCACCGCTGGGAGGTTGAGACAGCTGTGCCGCTTCACGGGCTATGGTGACGGCGTAATCGCCGATTCGCTCCAGTTCGATATTTGTACGTATCACCGATGAGAGCAGTCGCAAGTGTCCACCGCTGGGTATGTGGATGGCAAAAAAGCGGTGGCAGATCCTGTCGATGTCACGCATGCAGCGATTGATCGGGTTGTCATTCAACACCGTGTTATAGGCGAGTATTTTATCCCCTGTCTGCAGAGCCTTCACTGCATTTCTGACAGCTTCCTGTACCTGTGCGCCCATTTTCGCCACACGATCGTGGATATCGTTAAGGTCGCGCTCCAGTCGTTCTTCGAGGTGGGCCATTGTCTGGTGCTCCGCAATGTATACTGTCACAAAATGACAACGTATTATTTGTAATTGATGCAGTTATTCTTTCGATTAAAGGTATCGAAACAGTACGATTTATACTGTGTGATCATGCAAGACGTTCCATACATAGCTCATTAAAGTGAACAACCAGGCAGTGTATGGATTTCCCAATCCAGGTATATTTGAAACAACCTGGATTGGGATCGATTCTTATCAATTACAGCTTACGCCGCGTACCGGTGCATACCCCTTTTCCAGGAGAATGCACTGGCCTTCATCACTCTTTACCCAATCAAGATAAGTTTTGATGGCGCCTTGCGGTTCGCCATTGGTATACATGAACAACGGCCGTGCGATGGGATAGCTGCGGTCACTGGCAGTCTCCACACTGGGCGTGACGCAATCACCACCATCTTTCATAATACAGGCCATTTTGATGTGATCCGTGGCGTAGGCCAATCCGCTGTATCCGATGGCGCAGGGTGTCTTCTCAACAAGATCAACCACATCTTTCGAACCGTGCATGTCCAAAGTCCCCTGGCGGTACTTGCCTTTCTTGCCAAGCACCTCCTTTTTGAAATAGGCGTAAGTGCCGGAGTTGTTCTGGCGGCTCACGACGACAATTTCGTCACCCTTGCAGCCTGGCACTTTCAATCCCAGATCGGACCATTTTGTGGCCTTTCCACCGCGCCCAAAGACTGATTTCAATTGATCGTAATCCAGAGTATCCGCCGGGTTGTCCTGATGGATGAAGACAGCAAGGGCATCATATCCGACCACATGCTCGATTGGGTCCTGCCCCTTTGATTTTGCCAGCTTCAACTCTTTATTTTTCATCTGGCGGCTGGCATTGGCAATATCCACTGTACCGTTGATCATTGCGGCGATGCCCGTGCCGGATCCCCCACCCGATACCGCAACCGCCACATTGGCATCCACGCCACCATAGGCTTCAGCCCAGGCCTGGGCAACATTCACCAGCGTGTCAGAGCCCTTGTTCTGTATGACGGTACGATCCGCGGCCTGTGCCGTAAAAGCAATAAACAGACTGCTGGCCGCCACTGAGATGGCATAAGAGATTTTCCTCATTGTGAACACCCTTAGTAATAATTTAGATTAATCGTAAAAGCGTAAAAAACGATAGTCGACCACGCTATCCCATCTTGAGTGGGTAGCCTTCATATTGTTTTTTGATCTGCGTTGAATATTGCAGGTTAATGACGACTATATTCCAAAAATATTACAGTTTGATGACAACGAGAGACTATTCGGGAAATAATTTTTAAGCGAGGAAATTGAAAGGATCTGGCACTTGTTGAGTCTGCCCGATATTGAAATAGTATGCTCATGGTCCTGTGTCGCATGTCTCTTATTTATATCGATAGGTATTTGATATTGATGATAATAATTTACACGCAAGCGGGCAGTTGCCGGTTCGCTCCGAGCCAATGATATGACTAGCGTCTAGACTATAGGTAACAACATTGCGGGGTGGATAGTGTCTCGATATGCGATATCGCTTCTCTTCTTTATCTGCTTGGTGTGCGCTGGTGTCAGCCAGATATTCGCCGATACTCAAAGCCAAAGCCGTAGAGGATTTCTTCTGGAGATCTCAGGAGCTATAGGGCCTGCGACTGCCGACTATCTTGATCGCACACTGGAGAAGGCTGAAAACGAAGCCGTGGAGTTGGTTGTCCTGCAGATGGACACCCCCGGCGGTCTGGATACCTCGATGCGGGCCATCATCAAACGCATCATCGCCTCCCGGGTTGCGGTGGTCAGTTACGTTGCGCCAAGTGGCGCACGGGCAGCCAGTGCCGGTACTTATATCCTTTATGCCAGCCATGTCGCCGCCATGGCGCCTGCCACCAATCTGGGTGCGGCAACCCCGGTGTCCCTGGGGGGATTACCGAAATCCACACCGGAAAGAGGCAACTCAGGGGATGAGGCGGAGGGTCAGCAAGCCCCGACCGCTACAGATGCGAAGACGAGTAAAGTCGTCAATGATGCATCTGCCTATATTCGCAGTCTGGCGGCTTTACGTAATCGAAATGCCGATTGGGCTGAATCGGCGGTGCGGGATGCCGCCAGCCTTTCCGCGGATGAGGCATTAAAGCTGGGTGTCATCGATCTTGTTGCGGCAGACCTGGATAGTCTGCTGTCTCAGCTGGACGGCCGTCAGGTTGAATTGCCCCTGGGCAGCAAGACACTGAGTACCGAGGATCTGCAGATAGAGAAACACTTGCCTGATTGGCAGAGTCAATTGCTGAGCATCATCAGTAATCCCAATCTGGCCTACATTCTCATGTTGGTGGGAATCTACGGGCTGATCTACGAATTTGCCAATCCTGGTTCAATCGTCCCCGGCACCGTGGGCGCCATCTCTCTGTTGCTTGCCCTCTATGCATTTCATCTTCTGCCGATCAATTATGCCGGTGTGGCATTGATTCTGCTCGGCATATCGTTAATGGTGGCAGAGGCATTCGTACCCAGTTTCGGCACCCTGGGAATAGGGGGGGTGATTGCATTCATCATCGGATCCCTGATCCTGGTGGATACCGATCAGGCGGGATTCGGCATATCGCTGCCACTGATTCTGGGTGTTGCGGTAGGCAGCGCCTTTCTCATGGTTTTTGTTATTGGCATGGCTATCAAGTCACGTCACCGTCCTGTAGTGAGCGGACGTGAAGAGATGCTGACCAGTGAGGGTATCGTGATGGAGGATTTTACCGGTGAGGGTGACATCAGGGTACATGGGGAAGTATGGCGGGCTCACTCCAAGCAACCGTTGCAAAAAGATCAACTGGTACAGATTACCGGCAGAGACGGGCTGGTTTTAAAGGTGATACCGGCTGATAAGGAGAAGTGATCATGACGCTCTATCTATATGCGGTTATTCTATTTCTGATCGTCGCCTTTCTCGCTTCGGCGCTCAAGATACTGCGTGAGTATGAACGTGGCGTGGTATTTATGTTGGGGCGCTTCTGGCGTGTCAAGGGACCGGGCTTGATCATCATCATACCGGTGATCCAGCAGTTCGTAAGAGTCGATCTGCGCACGATTGTGCTGGACGTTCCGTCCCAGGACGTCATCTCGCGCGATAATGTATCGGTAAAGGTCAATGCGGTCGTCTATTTCCGTGTGCTGGATCCGGAGCGGGCCATTATCCAGGTAGAGGATTATATGGTCGCCACCAGCCAGCTGGCGCAAACCACTTTGCGTTCCGTCCTGGGTCAGCATGAGTTGGATGAGATGCTGGCCGAACGAGAGCGGCTCAACGATGATGTAAGGAATATATTGGATCAACAGACCGATACCTGGGGAATAAAGGTATCCAATGTAGAGATCAAACATGTCGATCTGGATGACAGCATGATCCGGGCAATAGCACGTCAGGCCGAGGCGGAACGGGCGAGGCGCGCAAAGGTTATCCATGCCGAAGGTGAACAGCAGGCCGCTGAAAAGCTGGTCGAAGCGGCGAAGACTCTCTCCGTACAGCCGCAGGCGATTCAGCTCAGATACCTGGAGACCCTGACAGAGATAGCCGGGGACAAGAGCCACACCCTGGTATTTCCACTGCCGATGGATCTGCTGGAACCGCTACTTAAAAAGCGAGAGGGTTGACGCCTGGCCTTTTTCTTCAAGCGTATAAACGTTCCCACGCTCATGGGTGGGAATGCATCCGGCATGTGAATTGGTAAAGCGATGTATGAGTTCCCACCCTGGAGCGTGGGAATCAGTTAATGGGTGGGAACTAGGGCCTGTTAACACTAATCCAATACGCCCTGTTGTGCCTGAAAAAGCGCCAATCAAGGCGCACCCCAAGGGCACTTCCTTCGGGGCGCGAGGAGAGAGGTTTGGTTATTCCAAATGAGCGACGA
>NZ_MARB01000030.1 GCF_001715975.1 Candidatus Thiodiazotropha endolucinida
CCTATCCGCCAAATAAAAGGGGGCCCTGTTGGGCCCCCTTTTATTTGGCGGAGAGAGAGGGATTCGAACCCTCGATACGCTATTAACGTATACACACTTTCCAGGCGTGCTCCTTCAGCCACTCGGACATCTCTCCGGATTTTTGGAGGCGCAAGATTAAACCAGTTCCTCTCCGGAATCAAATGGCTAAAGGTGTCTGCTGAATTCGGCGACGATGGCCTCGGACTCTAATTCTCTGAATTTGTCGACACTGATGTGGATCAGTTTGCCGTGGTCGCCGGACTCGAAGTATAGATCAGGCTGCTTCAGCAAGCTGGCGTCAACCAGGGTCTCGATGCCATAGGGCATGCCTGTTGGCGGTACCGCGCCGGTCTCGCAATCGGCGAAGGCCTGCTGCAGCTCATCCTCGGAAATCAGACTGAGTTTACGGCCTGTCAGCTGCTTCAACTGCTCCAGCTCCAATCGATGTGTCGCGGGAATAACCGCAAGCAGATAGCTCTCGTCATCTCCGAGCAAGACCGATTTGGCCATTCTGTCGCCGGGTATATGGGCCGCTTCAGCGGTATGCAGGGTGGAGTCGGTCCGCCGATGATCGATGACGTCGAAACTGACGCCTTGGTTTTGCAGATACTCTCTGAGTGTAATTGCTATTGCCATTTCCTCACCTCTTTTTATCTCTCCCTGATGCTCGGCCTTCGAAGGCTCGTGCATCTGATTCATATTATTTTCCAGTTACTTATAATATCTTTCAGTCTATACGAAGACGTGATCACAGAAAGTGTGAAAAGCGCGCGGCCGGAGGTCTTCTGTCAATCCGGGTTGCGTCTGTTTTTTAGGACTCTATTTAGGAGTATAGTTCGCCGGTCAACAGCAATGACGTTTCTGCAGATCTGCTTTTTGAACACCGGCATCACCTGACCAAGTAACGAATCACCATGGCGAAAAGAAAGAAAAAATCCCCCTCGATGGCAAAATCGGCCGATCGTCACCACCTCTATGAACTCTCTGTGCAATGCGCGGAGGCCGAAATCGATTTCGTGGATGACACCTACAAGAAAATACAGGGTCGCAGGGCGAAACGTCTGAGGGAGGATTTCTGCGGTACCGCGAATGTCTGTTGCGAATGGGTGCGGCGACGCAAATCCAATCATGCTATCGGGATCGATCTGGATAAAGAGGTGCTCGATTGGGGTCGGGATAATCAACTGCAGAGACTGAAATCGTCACAGCAGAAACGAATCAGATTAATCGAGGATAATGTCCTCTCGGCAGAAACCGAGCCGATGCAGATCATATCCGCCATGAATTTCAGCTATTGGCTGTTTAAAGAGCGTACGGCGCTGAAAAACTATTTTCAGCGGGTCCATGGTCAACTGGCCGAAGACGGTATCCTGTTTATGGATGCCTATGGGGGTTATGACTCCTACAAAGAGATCGAGGAGGAGCGGGAGATCGAGGATGGCGACACCCTGTTCACCTACATCTGGGAACAGGAGAAGTATGACCCCATCAGCGGCAACCTGATCTGTCACATACATTTTGAGTTTGAGGACGGCTCACGCATGGAGCGCGCATTCAGTTACGACTGGCGTCTGTGGAGTTTGCCGGAGATCCATGAACTGCTGAATGAGGTGGGATTCAGCAAAGTGACATTCTACTGGCAGGGATTCGATGATGATGGCGAACCCGACGGTGTGTTTCTACCTGTCCGCGAAGGCGAGGCGGATGCCGGATGGATCTGTTACATCACCGCCGAAAAGTAACCGCCTAACCCGCTTTAAAATCTCTCTCGACTGAGCTGAAACGCGCACAATAATCACAAATAAAGTCGGCAATGGCCGACGCATCGTTAAGATCGAGTTGGGGCAGCGCAGTCTCCTCGCCGATCCCATTATCGCTGGCAATGGCGATAATTGACGCATCGGCCGGAAACAGCAGGGGTTTACGCAGGGTCCTGCGATGTAATTCTATCTTGGGAAACGCCAAATGCCGAAAGCCCTCGACCAATACCAGATCCAATTCACTGCAATCGAGTCGTGTCAGTAACTCCTTCAGTACCGGCTCACACTCTTTCGGTTCATCCACCATCAATGCCCAGTGGCGGGAAGTGGCGAGCAGTACCCGACCGGCACCCGCCTTGCGCAATTCATAGCTATCCTTTCCCGGCTGGTCGACTTCGACCTGGTGATGGGCATGCTTTATCACCCCCAGCCTCAAACCGGCATCACGCAACAGGGGTATCAGTTCTCTCAGCAGGGTGGTCTTTCCGGTGCCGCTATAGGCAGCGAAACCAAGCAGGGGTACCGGACAGGGGTCAGGCGTCTTCACGTTTTATGCCGTGGATCATGATAATCAGATCGGCGGCATCCCGGCTGATCCCCAGTTCAGAGACAAGCTGTTCGGGACCGGCTCCGGCATGCACCATGCGGATGGCATCACTGTATGGGGGTTCGCCCTGGTGACTGCTCTGTTCGATATTTTCCTGGCGCTCTTCCAGGTCTCTGCCATGGCGCTCCAAGCGGTTCACGCGCTTATCGACACCGACGGCACTGGAACAGAGCGCACTGACTGTCTGCTTTAATGTATCGATTTCCCGCCGAAGCTGTTCGTAGGACTCGCGTCGATTTCGTTCAAATATCAAAAAGACAACCACCAGCACCAACAACAGCAGCACAATCGGCAGAAGACCAAACCAAAAGAGTGTCGCATCACTACCCGTCATACCTGTCATCCTTAGCGGGGCAGAGGAGGAGTGTCAGGCATACTCATCGATGTGCGGCTTTCCATCATCCTCATTTTTTTTCGGTTTCCTCTGCTGTCTCTGTTTACGTTCATCTGCAGGCCTGGGGCGTTCACGTCGCAACGGCGGCTTGGCTGGCTTCACCGGAGTCAGGGGAATAAGAGGATTTTGGTCTCCAATCTCAGGCATGTTTGGCTTCCTTTTCGAAATCTAACCGTTTTCGCCTCTTGCGCTGTCGATCACTAGGTAGAATAGCCGAAAATCGCTTCCAGGGACAAAGTCCTGCTTAGCCCGTTACTGTTAAAAAGCCCATCATTGCAGGGAAATGCAATAAGTAATTAGGAAATTCGACCCTGTATGGATACCGGTTGTTCAATATCCGATGCGCGACAGAGATCAATACATGCTGATCTCCTGCCACTCCTCATCTGTCAGCAGTTTATTGAGATCGACCAGGATCAGCAGTCTGTCCTCTTGTGTCGCCACACCCTGAATATAGCGTGAACTCTCTTCGGTACCCACATTCGGTGCCGGATCGATATCCGTTTCACGCAGTTCGACCACTTCGGCTACAGCGTCAACCAAAATACCTACAACCTGTTTTTCAGACTCGATGACAATGATGCGGCTGGCGTCATCCACTTCCTTGGTGGGTAGCCCAAACCGGGTGCGGGTATCGATGACGGTCACAACATTACCGCGCAGATTGATGATACCCAGAACATAAGGCGGCGCGCCGGGTACGGGAGCGATCTCAGTAATACGAAGCACCTCCTGCACTTGCATTACATTGATGCCGTAGACCTCTTCCATCAAAATGAATGTAACAAACTGAATCAGCGGACCACCACCGGCCTCTTCATCGTCTTCAATAGTCATGCTTAAACCTCATAACGATATCACTCTAGGGCCTGTTCAGCCGGCGAGCATATTCAAGATCCCGTCAACATCCAGCAACACACTCAACTCCTGTATGATAATACCTGCATACCAGGGTCTTATCCCACTGCCGGAACGCCACCGAACTTCCTCCTTATCCACCATTAGCGTATTGCAGATGGTGTCTACCGCCAGTGCTCTCTGTCCATCACCGATCAGCAACAGGTGTTGTGGTCTGACAGCGCTACTCTCATCCAATCTTTCCGGCATCAACAATCTGGCGCTGTTAACGACTACGACCTTTTCTTCCCTGTTGACGATGACGCCCAACGACCAGGCTGGCTGTCCCGGCAATTGACTTGCCTCTCCCGCAAAGGGGAGTATCCCCCTTAGTGATGAGAGCGGAATCCCCAATTTGATTCCATTCACCTCGAACAACTATACCTGAAACGCATCTTCAACCCAGTCCGGTTTATTGGGCTCAAGCGAAGTTTCAGCCCCACCGGACGTCGGCTCCGATATTGTTGTCAGCGTAGATTCAGTATGCCTGTCATAGTTGATATCGGCATCGGGCAACGGCTCTTTAACCTCCACCTGGGGAGGCGTGACCGTCAAATCATCGATCTCTGACAACAGCGTATCGAGATAGCTTTTCAGTGCAGTATCAGGCTCTGCAATCTTGCTGACCGGCTGCGGCGGCTGAGACTGCCTGACCCGCCGATTCATGTGGCGACACCTGCTTGGATTACCGGCTCTTCACCTTCATCGAGCAGGTCGCGCAACAATCTTTCATAGGCTGCGACTCCCCGGCTCTGTGGCGCGAACAGTGCCGGTGGAATGCCGGCCTTGCTGGCTTCTCTGAAGAGCGTATCCACCGGGATCAGGCTGTGCCAAACACGTCCCGGATAGCTCTCCCGCATCACCCGGAGGCTGTCTATGGATGCCCGGGTACGCCGATCGAACATGGTGGGTACAACAAGGTATGGCAGAGGCACATGCCTTGATTTCATGACCATTTCCAGGGTGTGCAACATCCTTTCCAATCCCTTGAGGGCGAGAAATTCGGTCTGCACTGGAATGATCAGCTGCTCACAGGCCGCCATGGCATTGATCATTAAAACCCCGAGTATCGGCGGACAGTCGAGAATGACATGATCGTATCGGTTCTCCAGTTGAGCCAGTGCCTGCTTGATCACCAAACCCATGCCATCCAGTTTTCCCGCCTGACGGTCGAGGGTGGCCAGCGCCATCTCCGCGGGCATCAGATCCAGCCCGTCCGTACCTGTCGGATAGATCAGGCTGAGGGGATCCACATGGCTTTTTTGCGCCACAGCTTTAAACAGGCTGTAGACACTCTCATCCAATCCATCCGGATCGTAGCGAAAATAGCTGGTCAGGGATCCGTGTGGATCGATATCCAGCAATAGCGTCCGCATACCCCATTGGGACAACATGCCGCCCAATGAGACGGTGGTGGTGGTCTTTCCCACCCCGCCCTTCTGATTGGCTACGGTCCAGACCTTCATTGGCCACCTGTGGGGAGATCGATAACCCGGTCCTCACCGCCGTTCATTCCCATGATAATCAGGGAAACCCGGCGATTTTTCGCCCTCCCCGACTCTGTCCCGTTATCCGCAACCGGCCGATGCTCCGCATATCCCACCGCCGACAGGCGCTGCGCCCCGATTCCCATGCGTGTCATGAGATGGACCACGCTTGCCGCACGGGCAGCGGACAGCTCCCAGTTTGAAGGAAACTCCTTGGTGCTGATGGGACGATTGTCCGTATTGCCTTCGACCTGTATCTGGTTGGGTACGGTATTCAACACCCGGCTGATACTTCTGAGTGCATTCACAGCCTCTCGCGAAAGATGGGCGCTGGCACTGGGAAACAGCATTTTGTCCTTCATGTTGACGATCACCCGGTCCTCGGTGAAACTGACGTCAACCAGTTCCTGGTCGACATAGTCACTCAACATATCCTCGATGGTGGCAGCAAGAAAACTGAGACGTTGCGTCTCGTTGCTGGGCATCTTGTCCATAACCAGGCCCGGATCCTGGTAGGTACCTGGCCCTTGAGTCTGTTCGGTCTGGATCAGGGCGTTATCCTGGTCTAAACCTGCCATATTGCCTGAATTGCGATTGATTTCACCGACCTGTATCGGATCGACACTGCGACTGTTTTCCTGAAAGGCTTCTGTGAGGGTTTGCGAGAGTACCCTGTATTTGCCTTCGTTGACCGAGGAAATCGAGTACATGACCACGAAAAAGGCGAACAGCAGGGTAATGAAATCGGCATATGAGACGATCCATCGCTCATGATTGACATGTTCCTGTTTACGTTTACGCCGCTTGCTCATTGGAGAAAGCCCTTAAGCTTGGTCTCAATACTGCAGGGATTGTCGCCTTCAGCAATGCCGATCACACCCTCGATGACCATCTCTCGGAATTTGGCGATGTTCTCAGACTGGGTTTTCAATTTTGCCGCAATGGGCAGCAAAAACAGATTAGCCAGTCCGACGCCATAGATAGTTGCTACGAATGCAGTGGCGATACCGCTGCCCAGTTTGCTCGGGTCCGCCAGATTCTGCATGACATGGATAAGGCCCATGACCGCACCGATAATACCGATCGTGGGAGAATAGCCCCCCATACCTTCGTAGACCTTGGCCGCCTGGATATCGTGCTGTTCGCTTGCGTCCACTTCCATTTCCAGTATATCCCGCAAGCTCTCGGGTTCACTACCGTCAACAAGCAGTTGCATGCCTTTACGGATGAAAGGATCGGGTTCTTCGTCCGCAATGGTCTCCAATCCCAGTAAACCCTCTTTTCTGGCGATATTGCTCCATGCCACCAGCTTCTCAATGGTTGCGCGCATATCCAGTCTGGCAGGCAAGAATACGCGGCCGGAGAGACGCAGTGCATGCAAAAAAACCGGTACCGGTGTCTGCAGCAATATGGCTCCGATGGTGCCGCCGGTCACGATCACCATGGCCGGGCCATTGACCAGAGAGTCTATATGACCGCCCTCCAGCCAATTGCCGCCCAGTATCGCGAGAAATGCGATGATAATTCCGATAAAACTAAGAAAGTCGAGTCTCATAACACTCTCATCGGCACAAAATTCCTATTATTAACCCTGCTCATCATGCTCATTGTTCTATCTGCCATCAGGGCCTGTTTGGTTAGCGTACACAGGTCCTAGGATATCCTCGCCAATAGCGGCCCAATCTCATCAAGCGCCACTACCCGGTCAGACAGACCGGCTTTTTCGACAGCCTGGGGCATGCCGTAGACTACACAACTCTGTTGATCCTGACTCCATAGACTTGAACCCGCCAGTTTCAACTTTTTGGCGCCCTGCAAACCATCCGCCCCCATCCCGGTCAGGATCACGCCCAAGGCCCGCTCACGGTAGCTTTCGGCGACCGAAGAGAGCATCAAATCGACACTGGGATGGTAAATCTGGCCGGGCAGCGGATCGGTAATCCGCACCTGGTATTGTGAGGGCCCGCGCTCCACTTTCAGCTGCTTGCCACCCGGGGCGATCAGACATTGACCTGCGATCAGCATGTCTCGATCGGTTGCCTCTTTGACTTTGATTGAACACACGGTATTCAATCGTTCCGCGTATGCACCGGTGAAGCTGCCAGGCATATGTACCGCCACGACAATCGGTAATGGATAGTTGCGCGGTAATGTGCTTAATACCTGGCGCAATGCCACCGGTCCACCCGTGGATGCGCCGATTGCCAGAAGCTCCGGTTTCCGTCCGGCGGTAACCGAAGAAGGTGTCAATTTGAACGTGCGACTGGCGTGAGAGTGGCTGCCGAGGACGCTTCGCACACTGCTCAGTCGTGATTGACCTACCGCCCTGACACGCTCCAGCAGCTGTTTGTTGGCCTCTTCCACACCACTGCCGAGATTACTCATATCCTTGGGCAGAAAATCCATTGCCCCCGCATCCAAAGCGTCCAACGTCTCCTTGGCACCCTCCTTTGTCAGGGCGGAGAACATAAGGATTCGTGTCGGCGTCTCCGCCATGATCTTGCGTACCGCAGAGATACCATCAACGACGGGCATCTCCACATCCATGGTTATCACATCGGGCTTCAGTCGCCGGGCGCGCTCAATGGCTTCCTTGCCGTCTGCTGCAATACCGACGATCTCGATATCATCCGCCTGCGACAATGCCGCAGTGATCCGGTTTCGAAAGAAAGCTGAATCATCAACAATCAGTACTTTCAGTTTGGCGCCCATTATCCGATTTTTCACTCTTTTCGCTTTGACTGTGAGCAGGGCTGCCGGCCATCTTGCTCGTTCCCTTTAAGCTCAACTGAAACGGCCTGGATGCATTCGGGCCTGTTAACACTATTCCAATCGGCCCTAATACTTCTTGGCATACTTGCGCATCAAACCGGGCACATCCACGATCAGGGCTATTTTACCGTCACCGGTGATTGTGGCGCCGGCCATACCGTCCAGGCCTTGCAGAAGTGCGCCGAGTGGTTTGATCACAACCTCTTCCTGACCGATCAGGTGGTCGACTACCAGACCGACCTGGATATTTCCTACATTGACGATCACAACATGTCCATTTGACCTGTCTTCATCACTGATCGGTTTGTCCGGAATCAACCAGTTACGCAGATAAAAGAGTGGCAGAGCACGTTCGCGAACCATGATAGTCAGCTGGCCATCCACCACATTGGTGCGTTTCAGATTGAGATTGAATATTTCAACCACACTGGCCAGGGGCAGCGCGAAGGGTTGCTGTCCCAAGACCACCATCAACGTGGGCAGTATTGCCAGCGTCAGGGGCAGTTTGATGATAATGATGCTGCCCTGGCCCCATTCGGAATCGATCTCAACCGAACCGTTCATCTGGGCAATCCGGGTCTTCACCACATCCATGCCGACACCACGCCCCGAGACGTCGGAAATCTCGGTTTTTGTGGAAAATCCAGGTGCAAAAATAAGATTGAAACACTCCTTGTCGTCAAGACGGGCGGCCGCCTCGCTATCCATCATGCCTTTCTCGACAGCCTTTTTACGCAGCACTTCCGGATCCATGCCTTTACCGTCATCGGCGATGGAAAGAAGAATGTGGTCACCTTCCTGGGCAGCGGACAATACAACCCTGCCCCGCCTCGGTTTGCCTTTCTCCTCACGTTCATCCGGCAGCTCGATGCCATGATCAACCGAATTGCGTACCAGATGGACCAGGGGATCGGCCAAGGCCTCGACAAGGTTTTTATCAAGATCGGTCTCCTCACCCACCATTTCGAGATCGATCTCTTTTTTCAGACTCCGCGCCAGATCACGCACCACCCGGGGAAAGCGCCCGAAGACCTTTTTAATCGGCTGCATCCGTGTCTTCATGACCGCCAATTGCAGGTCGGAAGTCACCACATCCAGATTACCCACCGCGTTGGCC
Organism: Candidatus Thiodiazotropha endolucinida; assembly: GCF_001715975.1. Taxonomy (GTDB): domain Bacteria; phylum Pseudomonadota; class Gammaproteobacteria; order Chromatiales; family Chromatiaceae; genus Thiodiazotropha; species Thiodiazotropha endolucinida. Next base: position 9,056 of record NZ_MARB01000030.1, read on the forward strand.
ACATCCTCATCGTTCATGGTGGCCTTCAGTGTCGCCAGTCGGTTACGCACCAGCACCAGCTCACCCACCATATTCATAATATCGTCGAGCCTTTGGGTATCCACACGGACAGAGGTTTCGGCTGCAGGCTTGCTGGCGGCAGTCTTGGGTTGCTTGGGCGCTGCTTTCGGTTTCGCCTCTGCGGCAGCTTTTTTGGCTGGCTTGGCTTTTGCCTTAGCCGCCGGCTTTTTCGCTGGTTTGGCCGTGCTCTTAGGGGGTGCCTTTTGTGCCGGCTGTTCCGCTTTTTTATCCTTGGCCGCGTCATCCGTCTTAATCTTGTTCGGATCAAATTTCCCCGAACCGTGGATCTGGTCCAGTAGATCCTCAAACTCATCTTCGGAGATTTCGTCGTCACCAACAGGGGGTTTATCCGATACTTTCGGTTTGACCGTATCCTTGGCGGGCGCTTGCTCCGCGCTCAGCTTATCAGGGCTGAATTTGCCCTCACCATGTATCTCATCGAGCAGGGCCTCGAATTCGTCCTCTGAGATGTCGTCGGATGCCGCAGGTTTTTCTGCCTTGGTTTGTGCCGGCGGCTTGCCGGTGAATTTGCCCTTGCCGTGCAACTCATCCAGCAGATCTTCAAACTCATCCTCTGTGATATTGTCGTCTTTGCCGGCTGGGGCGGGTTCCTGGATGGCATCCAGAAGTGTTTCGAACTCGTTATCACTGATCTCATCGGATGAGGATTGTTTTTTCACCGCAGGTGGTTCGGGCTGCGCCGTCACCTCTGCATCGGCTACTGGCGCCTGTTCGTCCTGAGTGACTGCTTCAACTGACGCTTCAACCTCTTCCTCTTCCTCCTCAACCTCTTCCTCTTCGCCTTCCGGTACGGCATAACCGTTGAGTCGCTCGATCAGACCCCGGTCCGCGTGTTCCGGCATAACGCCTTCGCGCACCTGCTCGAACATGGCATTGACAATATCAAGCACTTCGAGCACGGAGTCCATTAAATCCGGACCCACACTGCGTTGCCCCTGGCGCAGTATATTGAAGACATCCTCAGCCCGGTGGCAAACCTCCACCAAGGGATCTATTGATAGAAACCCGGCACCACCCTTAATGGTGTGAAAGCCTCGAAAAACGGCATTCAGCAGATCGAAATCATCAGGTTGCTGCTCCAGATCCACTAACTGCTCACTAAGCAGCTCAAGTATCTCTCCAGCCTCGACCAGAAAATCCTGAAGGATTTCGTCGTTGACATCGATGCTCATCTAATGCTCCCGGTAGATCACCGAACTTTACCGATTGTTGTTGAAATCTATATCGGTCCTTACCTGTATAACTAAAATCCCAGGCTGGAGAGCAGATCGTCCACATCGTCCTGACTTGTCACTTGGTCTCCCTGATCCAGCCCTGGAATAGCCGGTCCTGCAAGCTCTTCTTTAGCGTCTTTTTTCTGATCAGGATCGTCCAGCTTGCTTCCGGTAATACGCACCAGCATGACAAGTTTCTCTTCAACATCATGGACCAGGGTGATGACCTTGCGAATGATTTGACCAGTGAGATCCTGAAAATCCTGAGCCAACAGCACTTCCGAAAGGTTTTTATGCAGCTCACCGGCATCCGTCCCGGTACTTTGCAAAAAACTCGAAAGGGTGCTGCTAAGCTCCTTGAAATCATCTTTATCGAGCAGTCGGGAACGCAGTTTGTCCCACTGCTCCGCGAGTTCTGCAGACTGTTGTTCGATCTTCTCAATCAGCGGGATACTCTGTTCAACCGCTGTCAAGGTGCGATTTGCGGATTGCTCGGTCATGGTAATGACATAGGTGAGCCGTTCCTTGGCATCGGGTATCTCCACATTCGTCATGTCAGAGATACGGGCATCGAGCAGGAAGCCGTTTATGGCATCATGCAGTTCACGTGTGAGACGACCCACCTCTTGAAACAGGTCATCATTTTTCTCTGCCGACGTCAGACTTGAAATCAAACGCTCGGATTCCGCATCATCACCGGCTTCCAGGCTGATAACGAGGGACTTTGCAATCTCTAATCGTTGTTGGTTATCTGGTTGTCCCATTTTCTACTCCTGGCCCAGTCTCAACTTAACCCACGCGTTCGAAGATCTTATTGATCTTCTCTTCCAAGGTCGTGGCGGTGAATGGTTTGACGACATAGCCATTCACACCTGCCTGCGCCGCTTCTATGATCTGCTCTCGTTTCGACTCCGCCGTCACCATCAATACCGGCAATGCGGCCAACTTATCATCGGCCCTGACGGCTTTCAGCAGATCGATGCCGGTCATCCCCGGCATATTCCAGTCTGAAACGAGAAAATCGAAATTCCCGCTCTGTAACATAGGTAGCGCGGTAAGACCATCATCCGCTTCCTGGGTGTTGTTAAACCCAAGATCGCGCAATAGATTCTTGATAATTCGCCGCATGGTGGAAAAATCGTCCACAATGAGGATCTTCATATTCTTGTCCAATGCTACCTCCATCCTGTTACCGCTGATAACCAGTCAGCAGATCACAGGCCAACCATTACTCTTCGTCATGTACCAATGAGAGCCAATCCGTCAAACGCGACCGCAAACGCAGTGTGGCCTGACTGTGTATTTGGCAAACCCTGGACTCACTGACACCCAGTACGTGCCCTATTTCACGAAGATTCATCTCATCATCGTAATACATGGCAATAACCAGCCGTTCGCGATCAGGCAAACCGGCAATTGCTTCCGCCAATGCCTTCTTGAAGGCATCTTTCTGCAAACCGTCAAACGGAGTATCTGCTGGCCCATCCCGTGCAACGGGAAAGCCATCACTCACTGCAGTCAACTCATCCAGACTGAATATGCGGCATCCTGTCGAATCCCGCAGAATCTGGTGATACTCCTCCAGGCTCATGCCCAAGGCCTCGGCCACTTCCACATCACGTGCGTCTCGGCCTTCATTGTTCTCGATTTCCCTCATCGCCTCTGCAACCATGCGTGCCTTGCGATGAACAGAACGTGGCGTCCAGTCACTGCGCCGGATCTCGTCCAGCATTGCGCCGCGAATGCGGATACCCGCATAGGTCTCAAAACTGGCGCCCTGCGTGGGATCATAGTTTCTACTCGCCTCGAGCAGACCCAGCATCCCCGCCTGAATCAGATCATCCGCCTGAACATTCGGTGGCAGCCGGTTCATCAAGTGATAGGCAATCCTTTTCACCAGTCCGGCGTGCTGATCCACCAGATCATCAAAGTTCTGTTGTTGCTGCATGGCGGTGTATGTCGCTAAACCGCTCACCGTCATATCTCCCCGTATTGGCTAGAAAATTGGATCAATCGCTCGACGAAAAACTGCAAATCACCGCTGACACCTGAGGGTACAGGCCAGTTATCGGCCTTTTTGGCCAAATTCTTGAATGCCTGTGATACCCGTGAGCGCGGATAGGCCTCGACAACGGGCTTTTGACTTCTTACAGCTTTCCGCAGTTGTTCGTCATATGGGATGCTGCCCATATAGTTCAGCATAACGTCCAGGTATTGATCGGTTACCCGGCACATTTTATTGTAAAGGTCCCGCCCCTCCTGCACGCTCTTCACCATATTCGCCAGGATGCGGAAACGACTGATTCCGTGTTCCCGGTTCAGTAACTTGATAATTGCATAAGCGTCCGTGATGGATGCAGGCTCATCACATACCACAACAATCTGTTCCTGTGCCGCACGACTGAAACTGATCACCAGATCGGAAATGCCGGCAGCCGTGTCGATCAACAAAACGTCCACATCATTGGCCACTTCGCTGAAGGCATGGATCAAACCGGCATTCTCGGCGGGTGTCATTTCAGCCATATGCTGGATACCGGAGGCGCCAGGCACAACCCTCATACCTTTGGGCCCGGTCACCATGACATCTTCCAGAGTGCATTCACCCTGCATGACGTGGGAGAGATTTCGCTCCGCATGCAAACCGAGGATCACATCCAGGTTTGCCAGTCCCAGATCGGCATCAAGCAGCATTACCCGACGGCCGAGTTCGGCGAAGGCAACGCCCAGATTGGCTGATATGCTGGTTTTACCAACCCCCCCTTTACCACCGGTGACCGCAATCACTCTCACTGGTTCCGGGTTGATCATCCTGCGTAATCCTGTCGCCTGATCTTCGATCTGTTCAGACATGTGCATAGTCATTCATTCCCCCGAAAGCCATCGCCAGATACTCCTCATCTGGACTGCTGCCCATCAGCTCGGACAACTCCACTGCCTGTTTCATCAACCTGTCTGCATGGGCGTTTTGAATATCCTCCGGTACCCGCTGACCGTCCGTCACGAAGGCCAGCGGCAGTTTTGCTTCGAGAGCGGCGGACAACACGCCCCCGAGCGAGGCGGCCTCATCCATCTTGGTCAGGATGACACCAATAGGTTTTACGATATTGAACGCTTGGATTGCATGACTCAGGGCCGAGCGTTGGGTGGTTGCGGAGAGGGTCAACAAAGAATTAACGGGATGATTACCCTTGTGCAGCAGCGCCAGGCGCTCTGTCAGCTTGAGGTCTCTCTGTCCCATACCGGCGGTATCTATCAAAACCAAACGTTTTTCCGCGAAGGCATGCAGGGCATTGTTGAGCTCTTCCGGCGAGGTGACGCTGCGAACCGGCACATCCAGGATTCGACCATAGTTTTGTAGCTGCTCCTGAGCGCCGATCCGGTAACTGTCGGCCGAAATCAGGGCGAGATGGCGATTGCCGTGACGCAGGCAGAATCTGGCAGCCAACTTGGCAATGGTACGCCGGTTGGTCCCACCAACGCTAGGGTGCCGCCTTCATCGAGCAAGTCCTTTTTTATAACCGGTATTTCTGCACCGAGCTGGGTCAAGGCCTGGCGCCATGCTTGTTCGGGTGTTTCGGCATCTTCCACACGATATGCCAGTTCCTTGCAGTGACCCGTATCCAGTCCCAGTGCCATCAGTCGGCGGATTAAATCCTGTGTCTGGGGTCGACGATGCCCAAGGTCGCGCCAAGTCAACTCAGAGAGTTCGTTCTCCATCATCCGACGCAATGCCTGCATCTCCCGGCGCATCTCTCTCAATACCGGATCCTGACTCCATTCGACCCGGGGCTGCTCCTGTATCGGACTTGATTTGGTGTCTTGATAATCTTGCTTGGGTTTTACAGATTGTTCGACATCGCTGCTGGTTGCATAGGCTGTCCTGGCCGCAGCAGACAGGGTCGTGCTGTCTTCAGACAGTGATTGGGATGCGGGTTCGATGGCGGTTGGCTGGGTAGCATTGAATGCGGATTCGTCATAATCCGCCGCGGCCACCAGCTCTATCCCGCCCTGCACGTTCTTGTTGGAGAGAATGACAGCGTCCGCACCCAGCACCTCTCGCACCTGGCGCAGAGCCTGCCGCATGTCAGAGGCAAAAAAACGTCGTATCTTCATAGTCCGCTATCCCCGGCGGTCACTCTGGGTCGAGCTTGCGCCTGTCAACCTGCCTATCCACTCTCCGGCTTTATTATTACGCTACCGGTCTCAGCCAGTACTGCATTGAAGCCGATCGCTCCCATCAGGGGCTCAACACAATAACCGCAATAACTGTTCCAATCCTGAACACGTCATGAATGGCAAGATTTTTTACCTTTAATACAACAGGTTGGAAGGACAGCTAGATATAGACGCTGTAACGGCGGCGCTCAAGCAGACGCCAGTCTCTTGACTCCCTGCCTCAATCCGCCAAGGATTCGGCACTGCCTGGGTTGTGATTAAGGTTCCTCGTTCCGATACAGAAAATCGACAGTATCTGGATGGAGCATCGAAGTCACAGCTAACCAATCCGAATATGAGCGAGGCCTGCCCGAACAGTCGGGGTGTATCCGAGCAGACGCCACATCCCGTAGCGCTCAACGACAATGAACAGGAACAAACAGTCAGTATTGAACAATCAGAGGTGTTTCACCTGGCGTCAGCAATTGCCTGGGTGACTGTTTTGATTTCAGCTCTCCTGCGATACAGCTCCAGCGATATGACTTTCTGTGGCCGCAGAAATTTCAGGTCAAATTGCGCACCACAGGAAGCAAGAATGAAGATCAGCGCCTCCGCCCGTTCCCTACTCACCAGTTCCAACGTACACGACTCTCTGTTTAGCAGCGATTCTGCCGCACAGTTTAGCGCCATACCCCGCAAACTGGTGCAATGGTAGAGTCTTTGACAGTAATCGAGATGTGACCAGTTATCACGACTCAGCCAGGCACACTCGTCTGACCACCCCTTTATAATTAACTTGATCATTTGATTAGTCCTTACTGAGGTCGAGCGCCGGCCACCCCTCCAAACGCCACCTCAGATCATGCTCCTGCCGTCACTATCTCATATTCGGCAGTTGGCAGCCAACTCTGACACCGGCTACGCGCACCCTCAATCACCGTTTGCCGTATTACCGATTGTTGTAACCACCTTGATCTGTCGATTGTCGGGTATTTCGTTGTAGGAAAGAATATGCATCCCCGGAGCCGCGTGCTTGGCGAAGCGAGCCATCCAGGGCCTGATCGGCGCAGCGACCAAAAGCACACCCTCCTGCCCATGGGTCTCCATTGCGGCAGTGGTTTCGGAAAGCGCATTCTGTAATCTCTCCGCCAGACCCGGTTCAAATCCCGCCTGCCCCTCTTCAGAAGCCTGTAGGGTTCTTTGCAGCAGTTGCTCCAGGCTCGGATCCAGCACAGCCACCGGTATCTCCTCAGAACTACCAATCAATTGCTGCACGATACCCCGCGACAGCGCAACTCGGACAGAAGCCGTCAATGCCGCCGGATCCTGAGTTCTTTGTGACTGCTCCGCCAGTGTTTCTGCAATGGTACGGAAATCCCGGATGGGTACATGCTCCGTCAGCAGGTTCTGCAAAATTTTAGTCACCACACTCAATGAAAGCGCCTTCGGAACCAGGTCTTCCACCAGTTTCGGTGCGGTCCTGCCCAGCATATCCAGCAGCTGCTGTGTCTCTTCATGGCCCATCAGTTCGTTGGCATGGGATTGTAGAATTTCACTCAGATGGGTGGCAACCACGGTACTGGCATCCACCACGGTATAACCCAGGGTCTGTGCATGATCCTTCTGATCCGGATCGATCCAGATCGCATCCAGGCCGAAGGTTGGGTCCTTGGTGACCGTACCCTGTAACTCACCGAATACCTGTCCTGGATTGATCGCCAACTCACGATCAGGAAAGATATCCGCCAATGCCACAGAGACACCATTGATCGAGATTCGATAGCTGTTGGGATTGAGATCAAGATTGTCGCGAATGTGCACCGAAGGGATAAGGAAGCCAATCTCCTGCGAGAGCTTGCGCCTGACACCCTTAATGCGATTCATCAGCTGCCCGCCCTGATTGCGATCGACCAACGGAATCAGACGATAGCCTACTTCGAGTCCTATCAGATCGACCGGTTGCACATCCTCCCAGCTCAGTTCACGCTGCTCCGGTTGCTCCACCGGTTCTTCTATGACCGGCTCTTCCACCGGTTTCATCTGACGTTGCCAGATCATCCATGCGCCTGCCGCTGCTGCTGCAGACAGTGTAAGAAACGCAAAGTTGGGCATTCCCGGAATGATACCCATCAGAAACAGCACTGCTGCCGCTACCGATAACGCCTTGGGACTGCTGAAGAGCTGACTGACGATCTGTCCGCCGACATCCTGGCTGCTGGCTACCCGGGTGACAATGATCGCAGCCGATGTGGAAAGTAACAGTGAGGGGATCTGCGCAACCAAACCGTCACCGATGGTCAGCAGCACATAGTTCTGCGACGCCGTGGAGAAATCAAGCCCGTGCTGGGCCATACCGATGGAGAGACCGCCTATTATATTGATGAAGAGGATCAGGATCCCGGCGATGGCATCACCACGTACAAACTTACTCGCACCATCCATAGCACCGTAAAAGTCCGCTTCACGGGCGATATCCTCACGCCGTGCCCTGGCCTCATCCTGATCGATAAGGCCGGAATTGAGGTCGGCGTCGATTGCCATCTGTTTTCCGGGCATCGCGTCCAGGGTGAAACGTGCACTGACTTCAGAGACTCGACCCGCACCCTTGGTCACAACCACAAAATTGATGATCACCAGGATCAGGAAGACCACCAGGCCGACAGCATAGTTACCACCAATGACAAAGGCGCCAAAGGCTTCAATCACTTTACCGGCGGCATCACCTCCGGTATGGCCTTCCAACAGAACCACCCGGGTGGATGCCACGTTGAGGGCAAGACGCAGCAATGTGGCAATCAGCAGCATGCTGGGAAAAACCGAGAATTCGAGGGGTCGGCGAGTGTAGACCACCACCAGCATCACAACCAGGGATAGGGTGATGTTGAAAGTAAAGAAAATATCCAATGCAATCGGTGGCAATGGAATCACGATCATCGTCAACAACATCAACAGCATGATTGGCGCACCCAGCCCGCGTGCGCCTGTTTGTCTGACATTGTCGAGGATTGCTGTGGCGTCCATTGTTACACCTCTGGTGAGTGTTGATACTCTTCCGGAATCGACAGATCATCCGGCAGCTCCGGATACTCCCCGCCCTCGGTTCGGTAGGCCCTGAGCTGGAAGACGTAGGCCAGCAGTCGAGCGACAGCTAGATAGAGTCCGGCGGGAATAAAGGCATTCAATTCAGTATGGAAATAGATGGCACGCGCGAGCATTGGTGACTCCACCACGGGCACCTTGGCCTCGGCACCTACTTCACGGATAGTCATTGCCACCAGGTCAGCACCCTTTGCCAACAGTTTCGGTGCATGCATGGTTTGCGGATCGTATTTTAATGCCACCGCATAGTGAGTCGGGTTGGTGACGATGACATCGGCATTCGGCACCTCCTGCATCATGCGCTTTTGCGCCATCTCGCGTTGCAGCTGCCGGATTCTGCTCTTCACCTCAGGCTTGCCTTCGGTCTCCTTCAATTCATCGCGCAGTTCCTGGCGCGTCATTTTCAGTTGGCGCTTGTGATCCCACAGTTGGAAGGGCACATCGATCGCCGCGATAAGAATCAATGTTGATGTCATGAGGATTACCGACCAGCCGATCAGGCTATTCAGTTTTTCCATTGCCTGCGAGATTTCCATACCATGTAAAGCGAGAAATTTGTCCAGCGACATCCAGAGCAACAGTATGGTGACACCACCGATAAAGATGAACTTGGCCAAAGCTTTCAGCATCTCTACCAGCCCGCGCGCGGAAAAGACACGTTTCAAACCTTTCAGCGGGCTCAATTTACTCAGTTTTGGCGCCAATGCCTCACTGCTGACGGAAAACCCACCCAGGGCGACAGAGCTGAAGATGGCCGCCACCACGACCAAGAGAAAGAAAGGTAGCAGCGTTACCATCATTTGCAGGAAACGATCACCTAATTGAATCAACATGATGTTGATATCGAAGATCTGCTCCCGGGTCAGAACAAAGCTCTCACTCATCATCTGCGACAAACCGTCGCCAATGGCATTACTCATGACAACAAGTGTGGTCACACCAATCATGGTTACCGCCATACTGTTGAGTTCACGGGAACGGGGAACCTGCCCCTTGCGCTTGGCATCCAGCAGTCTTTTCGCCGAGGGTTGTTCTGTTTTTTCCTGGCCGTTTTCGTTCTCAGCCATGATTCACCCCGTCACCCGAAGGGTCGACATCAGATGCTGAAAGGCCTCATCGAGGAGTTCATTGAAGACACTGAAGGCATTCGGCAGGGTGACCCATATCAGGGCAAACCCGAGCAGCATGGTAATCGGAAAGCCGATCGAAAAGATGTTCAACTGCGGCGCCGCGCGCATCACCACACCCATGCCCATATTAACCATCAGCATGGCCCCGACAATGGGTAGTGCAATCAGCAGACCACCGGTAAACAGCCGGCTGCCCCAGGCAACGACTTCAAGCAGCCCGTTTCGTGAGAGGCCGTCCATCGCAACCGGCATGGTGTCAAAACTGTCGGCGATCAACTCTATCGAAAGTAGATGTCCGTTGAATATCAGGAACAGCAGGGTTGCGAGTATCAGATAGAATTGGGCTACCACCGGGACCTGCACCCCATTCGCCGGATCGACCATGGAGGCGAAGCCCAGGCCCATGCTATAGGCGATCACTTGTCCTCCGAATACCAGTGCACCGAATACCATCTGCAGGATAAATCCCATCATCACGCCAATCAGAATCTGCTGCAGCAAAATGATAAAACCGGTGTGACTCAGCACATCCGCCTGAGGTTGAGGCGGCAGCGTCGGTGCAACCAGCAAGGTAATCAGGATCATCATAAAGAGCCGAAACCGTGCCGGTATCTGTCGCGAACTGAACAGCGGTATCGCCACCAGCATGGCGCTGATGCGCACCATCGGCCAAAGATAGGCCGCCAACCAGGTATTGAACTGCGCTTCGTTGAAGATCATGATGTTTCCAAAAGTGCCTCATAGATACGTTTTTTGCTGTACAAGGCTTAAAAAAGCAGTTCAGGAATGCTCTCAATCAGGTTCATGGAAAAATTCATCAGTAGGTGCAGCATCCAGTTGCCCGCGAACATCAGCACCACGCCCACAACCACCAGCTTGGGAATGAAGGTCAATGTCATCTCGTTGATCTGGGTTGCGGCCTGAAACATGGCGATAATCAAACCAACCGCCAACGCGGGCAGTAAAACCAATCCGGCCAGTATGCCAATCACCTCAAGTGCATTTTGTCCAATCGACATTACGGTATCCGGACTCATATACCCTCCCCCTTAGAGTTGGAAACTCGCCGCCAAGGTGCCAAATACCAATGCCCACCCATCGATCAGCACAAACAGCATAATCTTGAACGGTAGGGATATAATCATGGGTGACAGCATCATCATGCCCATCGACATCAATATACTGGCTACCACAATGTCGATGATCAGGAACGGTATAAACAGCAGAAAACCGATCTGGAAACCGGTTTTCAATTCACTGGTGGCAAACGAGGGAAGCAACAGACTGAATGGCACATCGTCGGGCTCGGCGAGCTCACTGAAATCACCGATGCGCGCAAACAGTGCCAGGTCATCCTCACGCGTCTGCGCGATCATGAATGATTTCACCGGTTCGGAGGCGGCCTGCAGTGCCTGGGTGGCATTCATCTCTTCCGCCAGATAAGGTTGCAACGCCACCTCATTCACCTCGGTGAAGACCGGCATCATGATAAACAGGGTAAGAAACAGGGCCAAACCGATGAGTATCTGATTCGAGGGTGTGTTCTGGGTGCCCAGGGCCTGCCTGAGTATGGCCAGGACAATGATGATCCGGGCAAAAGAGGTCATCATCATCAAGGCACCCGGCAACAGCGTCAGTGCGGTCATGAAGAGCAGGATCTGGATAGTCAGGGTATAGGTTTGACCACCTTCGCCATCCGACGCCACCGTAAACGCATCGACACCGGGAGCTGCCTGCAGCAAGGTACTGCTTAAAAGGCCGATGATTAACAGCCAGGCCCTCATTGCTTCCGCTCCTGACCGCTGCCCCTTTCATTATCCAAATAGTTTTGAAAACCCTGCCCTGATCCTTGCAGGATATGTAGAGTACGCACTTGACCCGGCGCTACCCCAAGCAGCAACCGCTGATTATCGACCTCCACAACGATCACCCGTTCACGGGTTCCTACTGAAGCCCCTCCAACCACTCGCACCATTCCCTTTCCGCCCATGGGCATTTGCGCATAGCGCTTGAACAGCCAGGCCCCGCCAATGATGATTCCGAGCACCAACAACAGACCGCCGACGGTACTCAGCAGGCTGTCGGCACCCAAGGGGGAGACATTGACACCCAGTTGTTTCTGCGCGGTATCGGCCGCGTATAGTGAATGGCTGAAGAGAAGAGTGATGAAGGGCCAACGGCACATCAACTGATCCTCTTCACCCGCTCTGAGGGACTGATGATATCGGTCAACCTGAGACCGAACTTCTCGTTCACTACAACAACCTCGCCCTGGGCGATCAGCGTACCGTTGACCAATACGTCCATTGGCTCACCCGCCAATCGATCCAATTCGACGACAGAACCCTGATTCAATTGCAGCAAGTTGCGGATATTAATCTTGGTGCGGCCAATCTCCATTGAGATGGTAACCGGCACATCCAGGATCGCATCCATATTCACGGCATCGTTACCGGACTCATCCTGCAGTTCATCGAAAGAGGCTGCGGCAGCCTTATCATCACTCTCGTTATCGACCTGTTCGTCCAGTGCTGCGGCCCATTCATCCGCTAATGCTTCGTTCGGATCACTCGTTTTCTCTTCACTCATTTTTTACGCCCTCTTGGGGTACCATTCTGCTGTCATTCACAGCTGATTCACCGTATCGGCTATCCACTTATTCGCCATTCGCGTCTTGCACGGCTTTTCTTTCCATTTCCAGATAATCGTGCAGACCTTTGCGCCGATTCTGTTGAATCCAGTTGTTGATCTTCAAGGCATAACTGCCATCCGAAACGCCCAATTTAGCTTTGAAGACAGGAACCTCGGCGGCTTCAACATCAACCTGTTCCGGCATTTCGATGGGTATGATGTCCCCCTCTTTCAACTCAGCCAGTTCTTTGACACTGATCTGCACCTCGGTCAAAATGCTGGAGAGTTCAATCTTCGCAGCCAGGATCTCCTCCTTGAGGGAACGTTCCCAGCGTTCATCCCGTTCACCTCGATCACTCTGAACGCCCGCATCGAGCAACTCACGTATCGGTTCGAGCATCGAATACGGCATGCAGACATGGAAATCACCACCGCCACTCTCCAGATCGACGTGAAAAGATGTCACAACCACCACCTCTGACGGACTCACGATATTGGCAAACTGAGGGTTGACCTCTGAACCGCTGTATTCGAATTTAACCTGGAAAACTGGTTTCCAGGCGACTTCCAGATCCTCGAATGCTCTGTTCAAAAGGAGTTGAATGACCCGGTTTTCCGTCGGTGTGAAGTCACGTCCTTCGATCTTGGTATGGAATCGCCCGGATCCGCCAAAATAGTTATCCACGACACTGAATACCAACTTGGGATCGATCACGAACAGCCCCTTTCCCCGCAATGGCGGTACCCGGATCATATTCAGGCTGGTTGGGACAAACAGGCTATGCACAAACTCGGAAAACTTCTGCATCTGGATCCCGGATACAGAGAGATCAGCCGTGCGTCGAAGCATGTTGAAAAGGCTGGTTCGGAACAGACGCGCAAATCGTTCATTGATCATCTCCAACGTAGGCAGACGACCGCGAACGATACGGTCCTGGCTGGTGAAGTCATAGGAGTTGACACCACCGGCATCGGCCACATCCGTTTCTGTCGCGACATCACCGTTATCGACCCCGTGTAACAGGGCGTCGATCTCTTCTTGTGAAAGTAAGTCGTTGGCGCTCATGATGATTATTGCATTACAAAACTGGTGAAATAGAGTGCTTCAACTTCCCCGGGCCCCGCTAACTCGGTGACAACCCGATTGAGTTCCTTGAGCATCTCCCTCTGCAGGCTCTCCTTTGTCTCGCGCGCCTTCAGGGCTTTGGCATCCGCACCCGAGAGCAGGTTTAGGAGGTTGTGGCGAATCATCGGATCATTGTGTTTGATGAATTCGACCATCTCGTCGGATCGGACCCTGACACTGACCCCGATTTGCAGCAGACTTGGGCGACCCGGCAGGTTGACGACAAAGGGTGGCTTCAGCTCGATATACTGGGCAGGACTCAGCGGCTCTTCAGATTCGGCCGCTTGCTCTGACGACGCGGAATCCTCCTCATCGATCGCTTCATCGTCCCCCATCAGGAGAAAATAGGCGGCAACACCGCCACCAATCAGTAAAACGGTAACGATTGCAATGATGATAATGAGCTTGGACTTACCCGATTTCTCTTCGCCTAAATCGAGTTCTTCTGCTGCTTGTTCGTCTGCCATAATGCCACCCTCAAGATTTACATCCTATTTGAATGCAATATAAATGCCACTCGATATTAATAAATTTATTCCCTTCTATTCATATAGTTATAAGCAGATCTTTAAATAGAGACAAAATATTGACTCGCCAGAAATCCTGCGCAAGGCAAAAATTCGACATGTCCAGTTTCGTCATTTGGACGTCATCCGAGACAGAAACCCATACATGAATTAAGGACTTTTTAGTAAAATAGCTTTAACAGTAACTAATTAAGTGCTATTAATTACTCCGGTAACCAGCTGTTAATAAATAATATTTTTAGGATTTCCGTGCCTACTCAATCGGAGCAAAAGCGACTCATAGGAAGATTCAGCAATCTTCCCAGCCCGCCAGCAATCCTTATCGAGCTCATCGATAGCTGCAACAACTCCGATGTGAGTTTCAAACATCTGGCGGAAACGATAGAGAAAGACGCTGGAGTCTCTTCCAAGGTGATCACGGCAGCCAACTCACCTTTCTATCGTCAATGGCAGGAAATCAGCGATATCCAGCGACTGTTGGTGGTTCTTGGTATTCGCAGCGTCAGAACAATCGCCATCAACAGCGCAGTCCAGCAATTTTTCAACCAGCTCAGTAAACAGGCTGGACAAGCCCTTGACGAAATCTGGTTTCAGTCACTGATATGCGCACAAACAACAAAGGCATTGGCGGACCTGACCACATACCGGTCACCCGATGAGGCTTATCTTGCAGGACTCCTGCATAGACTGGGACAGCTGGCTTTACTGCAGGCCTCTCCTGATGAGTACGGAGCCATACTTGAACAGGGTTTGACAGGGGAGTCACTGGTCAAGGCGGAGATCGAGAAATTCGACTTTTCATCGCCACAGATCGGATCACACATGATTGAAAGCTGGGACCTGCAATCCTTCCTGGCTGACGCAGTGCTCTACCAGCACGAACCCGCAGATAATATTCTCGACTGCTCGCACTTGGTAAAACTGGTCAATCTTGCAAGCCATCTCTCCGACAGCACCGACAAACTGGAAAATGAGGTCCTGGCGCGTGCCGATACCCTGTTCGGGCTGAATCAGACAATCGTGGAAGAGTTAATCCAAGATGCCAGGGATAAGGCAGCCAATGCGGCACGAAGTCTTGGCATTACCCTGCCTAGACAGAAAACTGAAAAACAGGCACAAGATCATCGGCAGGCTTTGGCGGAACGCATCAAACAGGCGGCCCTGTTCGGCGGCGGTTTGGAAGCTATACCGGAAACACCGGACGTGATCGCCACGATGCAACAGATTCAGCGCGACCTCGATCTGCTCTTCGGCATTCAACAGGTCTGCTACCTGATACTGAATCAGGATGGGAAGACGCTAAGCCCGATCAGCCCAACAGCCCATAACAATGCACTGTTGGAAGAAATTACGATTTCCGTTGAATCCGATCGCAGCCTGGCCGCCACTGCCTTCAATCAAAAAAGCTCCCGCTATTCACAGGGTGATGAGAATCTGGCGCTGGTAAGTGTCGTGGATCGCCAATTGGCGCGCTTTCTGAACAAGGAAGCCCTGCTTTACCTGCCGTTGAGCACCCATCAATCCCGGATTGGATTGATCGCCATCGGCATCAACCAAGACCAGTGGGAAGAACTGGACGGGCAACTGCAGCTGCTCACACTTTTTGCCGGGGAGGCGGCGGAAATGCTCCAGCGGCAGCAGAACATGCTCACCCACCAACAGCAGATGATTGAAGACGAGCGGGCCACGTTTCACCTCGAGGCGCGGAAAGTCGTACATGAGGCGAACAACCCACTCGGAATCATCAACAACTACCTGCACATTCTCGGCATGAAACTTGGCGAGGATCATGAAGCAACCGAAGAACTGAATATTATCAAGGAAGAAATTGCAAGGGTCGGCAAGATCATACTGCGAATTCGTGATATTCCCGATGAACTCGAGCAACAGACAAAAAGTGTCGACATCAACCAACTCATACAGGATCTGTACAAATTATTTCAATCCTCGCTGTTTCCCATGCACAATATCTCCACTGAACTTGATCTTGACTCAAACCTGCCCCATCTTGACACGCAGCGGGGCCATATCAAGCAGATACTGACCAATTTGATAAAAAATGCGGTCGAAGCCATGCCGGAAGGGGGAAAACTGAGTATTGAAACCCGCGCCAATGCCTATATAAATGGCAAAGAACACATTGAAATTCAGATTACTGACGATGGCCCAGGAATAGGCAAAGAGATTATGGACCAGTTATTCACCCCGGTTACAACCACCAAAGATAATTCCCACTCCGGATTGGGGCTTACTATCGTTAAAAATCTCATTGATGAGCTTTCCGGTTCCATTAACTGTACATCGAATAGCGGGGCAGGCACGCGATTTCAGATCTACCTGCCCAGGACCGGCTAGTATAAGGAATTCATTATGCACCCATACTATCCGGCACCATGGCGAGGTATTGAAGGCAACTTCGAATCCCTTCCGACAGACATTAATACCAATCGACCAAAGCGAAGCAATAACGCGCGTATATTGATCGCTGATGATGAGCCAAGGGCGAGAGCCAGCCTGAAGGAAATCCTGCGCTTCACAGGTTATGAGACAACACTGGCAGAATGCGGCAGTGAGGCGATCGATCTGCTTAATAGCGCAAGCTCGACCTGAATATGCCCGATCTCCATGGACACAAAGTGATGGAGCATATCGATTCTTATCGGTTGAATTGCGATATCATCGTTGTTAGCGGCGAAACCACCTTTGACCATGCGACCATGGCACTACGCAAAGGGGCTCAGGACTTTCTGCGTAAACCCTATGCGCCGGACGAGCTGTTGCGATCTGTCGCCAATGTTCTTGAACGTCGTCAGTTGAAGGCAACAAATCAGTCAATTCAACTGCGGCTTCAGGCGTCCGAGTCCCTCCACAAGTTTATTGTCAATAATTCACCCGATATGATCTACCTGCTGGATCATGAGGGCAGATTCGCCTTCATAAATGAGCGCGTAAAGTCACTTCTGGGCTACGACCAGAAAGAAATCATCGGCGAACATTTCAGCAAACTTATTCATACAGAAGATATAGAAAGAGCCCATTTCACATTCAATGAGCGTCGTGCCGGGGAACGCGCCACGCGTAGCGCAGAACTGAAGTTGAGCAGTAAGAACAATAACGGCAGCCGTTTTTTCGATTCCGGCACTGTACCGGTCGAGTTGAGTTCGATCGGCATATACACAACGAATGATGATAAAACCAAGTCATTCATTGGCACCTATGGTGTTGCACGCGATATCTCTGAACGGAAACAGGCCGAAGAACTCATCAAGTATCAGCTCTACCACGATCTATTGACCAATCTACCCAATCGCAGCTTGTTCCGCGACCGGTTAAACATGGCCATGGCGCAATCCAAGCGCTCGGGTAAGAAATTGGCAATCATGTATCTGGACATGGACCGTTTCAAGATCATCAATGACTCACTCGGTCACTATGTGGGTGATGAGTTACTGAAAATGGTTGGCCAGCGGCTCCGCAGTGAGTTGAGAGAAGCCGATACCCTCGCCCGCGTCGGTGGTGACGAATTCAATCTGCTTGTACCCGAAATCAATGATATACAGGATGCAAGAAACCTGGCGGAAAAGATTCTCCGACTGACATTGGAACCCTTTATCATAAAAAACGAGGAAATCTTCATCAGCTTCAGCATCGGCATCTCCATCTATCCCAGTGATGGTGACACCAAGGACTCATTGATCAAACATGCCGATATCGCGATGTATAAAGTGAAGAATGCCGGAAAGAACGGTTATGCCTTCTATTCAGAGAAGATGAAGGCTCACTTCTCGCAATCCCTGGATATTGAGAATGGCTTACGCAAAGCGATCTCAACCAATGAACTATGTCTCTACTATCAACCACAGTTTGATATCAATAACGGTTATATGAAGGGTGTCGAGGCACTGGTTCGTTGGAAACATCCGGAAAAAGGCACAATCCAACCCAATGAATTTATCAGTGTCGCGGAAGAATCCGGTCTGATCATACCCCTTGGAGAATGGGTGCTGCGAAGGGCGTGCACGGACATAAAACGCTGGATGGAACAGGAAGGTATCTCATTACAACTTTCGGTAAACATCTCAATGCAACAACTTGAGATGGATCAGTTTGTAAATAAAGCGCTCAAGATTATCAAGCGGCATCAATTACCGAAAGACACTTTGGAACTGGAGATCACCGAGCATGCCATTATGCAGGACATGGAGAAAGCGATAGATGCCTTGACCAAGTTATCCCATAAGGGCATACGCATCGCCATCGATGATTTTGGTACCGGCTACTCATCGTTGGGCTATCTACAGAATCTGCCAATCAACACCTTGAAGATCGACCGTTCGTTTGTTCAAGGCATCAAAACCTCCGAAGACAACTCTATCATCGATGCGATTATCGCCATGGCCAAGGGACTCAACCTAAACCTGATCGCCGAGGGCGTGGAAAACCAGACGCAAATCGACCATCTCAGCAGGGCTGGTTGTGGTTTGGCGCAAGGATTCTTCTACTCTCACCCCGTGCCTGAGGACGAGTTGCTCAAATTTATAAAGTTAAACGGCAACACCAATGGCCAAGACAGCGCGGACACGATAGTGTCCTCTGATCACGATCCGTCTTATCAGTGATGCCACGGCCTGTTAACACAAAAGAGGCATACAAAATGAGAAACCCCGCCTAAGCGGGGTTCTGTTGGCTCTATTGATGAATACGGAACCTCGATCTTAGATTGAAACGGCCAGACTCCGATACGCTTGCTTTAGATTCAATTGCGATTTATCTATCAAAACGCACTCTTCTCATGCGTATGTTTTAGCCAAACCTGTCAACCCTGAATCATACGATTCCATCAAGTTGAATACCCAGTCTCCTCTGTAGAAGTTTACAAGATACCCAAGATGGGGCCATGCACACCATGCTAAGAACCGCTTAGTGCGGACAGCATCATGACCGACACCATCTCCAGCCCATCTGCATACCCGATTATGGTATTGGTTGAACACTCATAACCAGCTAGCATTTGCCAAAATTCGCTGGAGACATTAATAATGTGTAATTCACATTTGGGTTATATCAAGCTCTCCAGTTATTTATTTCCCATGCCATATAAAACCGAGATCTACTATCAGGTTTCAGGATTCACATGTTATTATATCGGGATCAATTGGCCCCTAAGCGCCATCCCAATCCAACAACCATCAACTATCCATGGCCCAGTACATTTACACGATGAACAGGGTGGGTAAGGTCGTCCCACCTAAGAAACAGATATTACGCGATATATCACTCTCCTTTTTTCCCGGCGCCAAGATCGGTGTGCTGGGTCTCAACGGTGCCGGCAAATCAACTCTGTTACGTATCATGGCTGGTGTCGATACTGATATTGAAGGGGAAGCACGACCACAGCCTGGTATCCGCATCGGCTACCTGCCCCAGGAACCACAATTGGACGAAACCACCGATGTGCGTGGTAATGTGGAAGCCGCGTTAGGCGATGTTAAACAGGCCCTGGCCCGCTTAGACGAGGTCTACGCCGCTTATGCAGAGGCGGATGCCGACTTCGACGCCTTGGCAAAAGAGCAGGCTGAACTCGAAAATATCATCCAGGCCACAGATGGACACAATATCGAGCGCCAACTGGAAATTGCTGCTGATGCCCTGCGTCTGCCGCCTTGGGATGCCGATGTCAAAAACCTATCGGGTGGTGAAAGGCGTCGTGTGGCTCTGTGTAGATTACTGCTTGAAAAACCCGATATGCTGCTGCTCGACGAACCCACCAACCACCTGGATGCGGAATCGGTGGCCTGGTTGGAACGATTTCTCCATGAATACAGCGGCACAGTGGTTGCGGTCACCCATGACCGCTATTTTCTTGACAATGTTGCCGGCTGGATTCTTGAACTGGACCGTGGTTATGGCATCCCATGGGAGGGTAACTACTCTTCCTGGCTGGAACAGAAAGAGCAACGCCTGGAACAGGAGTCCCGCGAGGAAGCGGCTCATATCAAGAGCATGAAGGCGGAATTGGATTGGGTTCGCTCCAATCCCAAAGGACGCCACGCCAAAAGCAAGGCCCGTCTACAGCGTTTTGAAGAGTTGCAGTCTCAGGAGTTTCAGCAACGTAATGAGACCAATGAACTCTATATTCCACCGGGACCGCGGCTGGGCGATCTGGTGATCGATACAGTAGGCCTCAGAAAATCCTTCGGCGATCGTATGCTATACGACGATCTCACCTTCAACCTGCCCAAAGGTGGTATTGTCGGCATTATAGGCCCCAATGGTGCGGGAAAAACAACGTTGTTTCGCATCATCACCGGCCAGGAAAAGCCCGACACCGGAGAGATGCGCATCGGTGAGACCGTGGAAATCGCCTATGTGGATCAAAGCCGAGATGCCCTGGACGCAAACAAGACGGTCTGGGAGGAGATCTCGGACTCCCAGGATATCATCACCGTAGACCGCTTTCAGATGCAATCCCGAGCCTATGTCAGCCGCTTCAACTTCAAGGGTTCCGATCAGCAGAAACGTATCGGCGACCTCTCCGGCGGTGAACGCAACCGGGTGCACTTGGCGAAGTTGTTGAAAAGCGGCGGTAATCTGTTGCTCCTCGATGAACCGACCAATGATCTCGATGTGGAGACACTGCGCGCCCTGGAAGAGGCCCTGCTCTCCTTCCCCGGTTGTGCGGTCATCATCAGCCATGACCGCTGGTTCCTCGATCGTATCGCCACCCACATACTCGCCTTCGAGGGAGATTCCGGCGTGGTGTGGTTTGAAGGCAACTATGCCGACTATGAGGCCGATCGCAAACAGCGTCTCGGCGCTGAAGCCGATCAACCGCATCGAATCAAATACAAGCGTCTGAGCGGGTGAGGATCAGCGTATTTAGTGAGTGGATAAACAACCCCTTTGACAATTCGATTATCCCTTACCGGGAAACGTCAGCAAATGCATACACCCTGCTACTCTTTGTACTATCCACGTCGGGCTTTGCTGAAGACTCAGATTTACTGACGACAACTTCTGTTTCGCATACAGGTTGATAGTATGATAAATATCGATTGGGACACTAATTTCGAAGTTGGCCATGAAAGAATTGACTCAGAACATCGGGTCTTTCTGAATTTGATTCGTACTATCTCTACAGAAGTGGAGGCCAACAGCAATAAAGAGCGAATTCTCAGATTACTGGCCGAATTGGTAAAATATGCTGAATTTCATTTTCTTAGCGAAGAGAACGAAATGCTCAGGGTTGACTACCCGGGATATGACGAACATCGCCACGAGCACGAAAAGCTACTCACCAAATTTACAGATATGATGGCACAGTTTCGCTCCGGGGCGCTCCCTCTGGATTCTATTGTCGAATTTGTTTTCTTATGGTTCGCACTGCACACCACACAGGTCGACAAACGATTGGGAGAATATATTCAACAGAATGACAAACTGTAATTAGACGACTTTGTTACTGACAGATCGCAGGTAATCGGTTACTTCTGGGCCTGTTAACACTAACTACTGTAGATTGACTACGTGTTGTGTTTCTTTGTTACTGGGAGGGATGGATGGCTGAAGCTGGCCTGTCTCCAGCCAGTTAATCAGTATCGACCACTGTTGATTGTCTTTTTTAAACGCAGGCTGTTTCAAGTCGACTACCGCATAACCCGACTCGGCCGCATAAACATAGTTTTGCGACTCTCTCAGAAAGGCCACCAGAGGCACATCCAGCTCCTCCAGCGACGCTTTAAGCTTCTTGAACGAACGTGTATTGATACGCACCCGATTGGCTACGATTCCGATTGGAATATTGAGCCCCATCTGACGGACCAGGTCACTAAGCTGCTTGAGAAAATCTAAAGTAACATGACAATCGATCCCGGAGGGGAGAACAGGCACCACAACCGCTGTTGCCGAGCGCAGCATCTCCATCATTTCCAGACGTTTCATCGATGCGGGGGTATCCACTATGATGCGCTGCGTGTCCGGGGGTACCCGTAGGGCAAAGGAACGCGTGACGCTTCCTTGAGTGGTTTTGGCGGCAAACACGCCACTGATGTCTGGAAATTGGTCTGGACGCAGCTCCAGCCAACGCTTGCTGGATCCCTGGGGATCGTAATCGAAGAGTGCTGTCGACGTCCCGGAAGCGGCATAAAAACCCGCCAGATTTGTCGCTATCGTTGTTTTTCCACAGCCTCCCTTGCTGTTGAGGATTAAAAGCCTTTTCATCGCACGGAACCTATTCCTGTGGTCTGATTGGGGAATATTCCTCCTATTGAGGAACAATTACAAGCGGTAACAGACATGAGAGAGAGGCAACTCAAGGGCTTTCCGATACCATTTCGAGTTTAGAACGGCTGCCGGGATACTCAATCTGAAACAGATACCCTGCCCGTTCGAGTACTGTGTCATTTAATGCTACCTTCCTCAAACAGGCTCATCAGCTGTTTGATTAGATCGGGATGACTGAATTCGCGGCCGCCCACTGCCTGAAAGGCCAGTGTACCGTCAGGCGCAACCACGAACGTGGTAGGCAATCCCCTCACCTTCCAAGCGGACGGGCTTGAGGAGTCACTGTCGAGCAGGATCGGGAAGCTGGGCGAGGGCTCCACTCTGCCGAGAAAGGGAAAGATGGCATCGACGTCCTCACCGATATTGACAGCCAACACCACGACACCCCGCTCTTTTGTCGCCTGATAGAGCTGTTCCAGGGATGGCATCTCACGCCTGCAGGGGGGGCACCAGGTCGCCCAGAAATTGACGACGACAACCTTGCCCTTCAGTGATCTTATATCAACTATCTCATCATCCATATCGGGCAATCGCAGATCGGGAGCCGATCGTGATTCCGAGACAGGAATCAGATTATGGGTCAACGGCGGGAGTTCAGCCTGTGCCGGGACAAGCCACAGACACAACCATAACCCCAACCATTTAATGTAGTCAGCGGGCACAACGCACATTGTTCAAGACACCTTGATAAGGTTGCCCGGCCACTTCCCAGCGGGCCACCAGATCGAATTCACTACCGGCCGGGAGTCCGGTAGCGAGCATTCCCTGATTCCAGTCACCTCCGGGCTGATAGGCTTGTCGCGGTGGAAATTGAGCCCATCTGAATGCAATTGTCGCAGATTTTGGGTGTTCATATTCCTCGAAACGACTAAGCCATCCCTCCACGCTCGGCAGAGGCTTGGATTTACCCTCACTCACTACGGACCAATCAGCCAATCTGAAATGAACCACGCCGGAAGCGGTATCATTTCGCAACACCACACTATAAACACAGGCCTTGGCATAGGCCTCGGTGGCTTCGGCCGACAGTCCGCGATTGAGATAGAAGGCACGGGCCTGATCCGGCAGCATCTGGGTCAACGAGAGTATCACCCCATGTGCGGTTGTCTCCCATGTGACAACACCGGTAGCGGGATCGATCGTCCGATTCTGCGCCACCACGCTTCCACTGAAAAAGGACAGACAGAGCCACAGGATGAAAGCTTGGCCCTTGATTCGCCTCATTTCAAGCTGTGGTGAACCGTCTTGCCTATTTCGGCGGCATTCTGCACGACATGGGCACCCAATTCCGCCAGACGCTGCATTTTAGCCTGGGCAGTATCCCCCTCTCCTGAGATAATCGCTCCGGCATGTCCCATTCTACGCCCCGGCGGTGCCGTCGCACCGGCAATGAACCCGATCAGGGGCTTGTTCAGATGATCCCTGGCCCAGGCAGCCGCCTCGACCTCCTGGGCGCCACCGATCTCGCCGATCATCAGAACCGCCTCGGTCTCGTCGTCATCGGCGAACTTCTCCAGCAGGGTCAGAAAATCACAGCCATTCACAGGATCGCCACCGATGCTGACACTGGTAGAGACCCCCAGTCCCAGTTCACTCATCTGCTCCACCGCTTCATAGTTCAGGGTGCCCGAACGAGAAACGATCCCAACTCGCCCCTTCGGGTAGATATGGGCCGGCATGATCCCGACCTTACACTCTTCCGGAGTGATCACCCCTGCCGTGTTGGGTCCGACGATGATGGCATCGTGACCGATCAGGTATCGCTTCACCCTGACCATATCCTGCACCGGCACGCCATCGGTGATCACAACGATAACCTTGATCCCCGCTTCGATAGCTTCCATGACGGCATCGGCACTGAATGGCGGCGGAACGAATACCACACTGACATCGGCGCCGGCCTGGACTACCGCATCCCTCACGGTATCGAACACCGGCCTTTCGATATGGACTTGACCGCCTTTGCCCGGTGTGACGCCACCCACTACCTGAGTCCCCATCCGGATAGCTTCCTCGGCATGAAAGGTGGCATGTTGCCCGGTAAAGCCCTGAAAAATGACCCGTGAATCCTTATTGACGAGGATACTCATGCCGCTACCCCCTGATTGATTGCCTGTACCGACTTTTCCGCTGCGTCGCTGAGGCGGTCGGCATTTATGTAGTCGAGTCCCGAGTTTGCCAGTATCTCTCTGCCCGCTTCCAGGTTGGTGCCTGCCAATCTCACTACGACCGGTACCTCGACCGATAGCTCCGCCATCGCCTTGACAATACCTTCCGCAATCCAGTCGCAGCGGTTGATTCCGGCATAGATATTCAGCATGACAACCTTGACGTTTGGGTCCTCCAGCACGATGCGGAAGGCATTGGCGATCTTCTCCGGTGAAGCGCCACCGCCGACATCGAGAAAATTCGCCGGTTTCCCACCATACAGACTGATGGCATCCATAGTCGCCATGGCCAGGCCGGCGCCATTGACGATACAGCCGACACTGCCATCCAGGGCGATATAGTTGAGATCATGGCCCGAGGCCTCAACCTCTTTTGGATCCTCCTCATCAAAATCACGAAGATCGGTAATTTCCGAATGCCTGAACAGGGCATTACCATCGAAGGACATTTTTGCGTCCAGGGCCAGAAACTCCCCAGCTGTAGTCATCACCAGTGGATTGATTTCGACCATCAGGGCATCCTTATCTCGAAAGCAGCGATAAAGACTCTTCATGATACGTGCCGCTTCAACAATATCTTTACCGCTGAGACCGATCCCGGCGGCCACTTTACGACACTGAAAATCCTGCAGGCCCACCGCCGGATCGACCACTTCCCGGATCACTTTTTCCGGTGTTGCCCTGGCTACCTCTTCGATCTCCATTCCACCGGCGGCGGAAGCAATCAGGGTAATCCGCTGGCTACCGCGATCGATCACCAGGCCGAGGTAGTATTCCGTATCGATCTGATGAACCTGTTCAACCAATACCCGGTTGACCAAACGCCCGGCTTCTCCGGTCTGCCTGGTCACCAGGCGCCTGCCTATCAGGTTCTCAGCATACTCCTGCACCTCTTCGAGGCTCGTAGCCAGTTGAACGCCACCGGCCTTACCCCGACCGCCGGCATGGATCTGCGCCTTGACGACCCAGCCGTCGCCACCCAGCTGTTCCGCCACGGAGAGGGCCTGGTTGGCCGAATGGGCCATGCGTCCCTCCGGTACGGGTATCTTGTAGCTGCGAAACAGCTCCTTTGTCTGATACTCATGTATGTTCATGCAACGGCCTCCTTGCTGACGGCCTTGCCCTCTATCTGGTTCATCTTTTCAATGATCACCTCAGCCTGGCGAATGGATGCGGCATCGATCATGCGGCCATCGAGACTGACCGCGCCCAACCCTTCGGCTGCCGCCTTTTCCATTGCGTCCAAAACTCTTCTTGCCCGTTCGACCTCCTCCTCATCAGGGGTGAAAATCTGGTTGGCAAGCGGAACCTGTGAGGGGTGTATGGCCCACTTTCCCTCCCCCCCAAGGGCGGCGAATGACTTTGCCACAGCGAGATAGCCATCAGGATCGCTGATGTCACCGAACGGTCCGTCGATGGGTCTGAGTCCATAGGCGCGACAGGCAACGATCAAACGCGACATGGCGAAATGCCACTGGTTGCCCAGATAGGTCTTACGCTGTCCCTGGGCATTGGGATCACTGAGCACATGATAGTCGGGATTCACCCCGCCCATACTGATGGTTCTGGCCTGCGTTGAAGCGGCATAATCAGCGACACCGAACACCAGCGCCTCGAGGCGATCGGGACAGCTTTGCGCAATCGCTTCCACATTCGCCATACCCATGGCGGTTTCGATCAAGGCATGCAGATTAATCGGCTTGAATCCCTTAGCCGCCTCAATCTGCTCCAGCAACAGGGCGACAAACTGCAGATCCGATGGTTGACCGACTTTCGGCACCAAGAGGGTATCCAGCTTATCCCCCGCCTGCTCAACCACATCGACGATATCGCGATAGCAAAAGTGTGAGTCCAAGCCATTGATCCTTACGGATACGGAGCACTTCGACCAATCGAGGCTATTGAGTGCATGAATGACATTCCGCCGTGCCTGTTCCTTGTCGGAAACGGCGACAGCATCTTCCAAATCGAGAAAGACCAGGTCAGCTCCTGCGTGCGGCGCCTTTTCAATCATCCGCATGTTACTGCCCGGCACAGCCAGTTCGCTCCGATGCAAGCGATTCTTATAGGCCATATTAGGAATACCTCCGTGATTGTTGTACTTATCCTGAATTCGGAAGTCAGTCGGGAGCGCGCACAAGCGTCTGATCCGTTGAGCAATAGAAAATCTCACTCAGCCAAAGTGTTTGGCTATGATTTTTTATACACTACTAATCAATACCTTGTACGTGGATTTCCCTCTGAATCCACAATTTCAGGTTTTTAATTTTTTATCTATTTCTGCCCGAGTGTGGATAACGATTTCTACAAACAGGGCAAGTATTTACCACAGGAGGAGAACAAATGACAGATAAAGTTGTTTATACGTTCATGTAAACAACTGTTTATCAATGATATTTTATATTATACCCTTAATTAGGCAATGGTTGCCCCGGGGGATAAATGATAAGGAACGCGTTGCCCGTAAACAGGCCCTAGGAATCCGACTCCAGCAGGGATACCCCTGGGCGGACTGTGATGAAGCGATACGGTACCGAAATCAATCCCTTATGAGTGTCTATCAAGACTTGGGCTTCCCACTCCATGGCGTCCCAGACACACACGGGTAACATTGCCTGTCCGCTGAAAACGCCATCGGCAACACGGCTCAATTTGGATCGATTGAAGCCCATATTCATATCCACACCACCGAAATCCACTTCGATACTCGTTGCACGGATGCCTGCGAGGTTGACCCGCAACTGCAGAGGTTTCACAACCGGGATATCTCTCGGCTCAATGGAGAAGGAGACACTGCCACCATCATTCAGTTGAGTCATACAGGCCCCGGCGCGCAGATCGCAAGTCGGATCGACAGCCGTCTTCAGTACCGTATTGGGAAATAGTATCGGCCATGTCTTGTAGAGCGCGACTAGACAGATAGCAGCGAATAGCGATCCCAGGAGAGCCCATAAAAGCGAATTGTGATTATTGGAGAGTTGCAATTGTCGTTTCCCACCAGGCAGATTTAGATAAGATTTTCGACCAGAAATATTGATTACTTACACCAAGATACGTAAGTCAAATAATTACTATATCGGCCAATATGCCGAGAAAAATCAAAAGTGGAGTGACCAGGGTGAGTACGACGTTTTTACCCAAGTAAGGTATCAAGTGTTTGATCTCACCCCGATACGCTCTGATGCCTTTAAAGACCTGATAGGCGATTCCGGCTGTGAGCAAACCAATGAGCGCCGTAAAAGGCAGACGACCCAGCAACACACCCATAATAATCATCACATAGGCCAGGATACAGAATATCAGGAACAACCATGCACTCTTTTCCGTACTCCAGGCGATGGCAAAGTTATCGCGACCCACACTGCGGTCAGCATCCACATCGGGTAGCTGGTTGAGAAGCAATAGATTGTTGACCAGAAAGAATGGAACCATAGACAGCAACAATGCGGTGGAACTGTATTCAGCCGTCAAAGCATAGTAAGTACCGATCACCATCAAAGGCCCGAATCCCAAACCTGGCGCAACCAGTACCAGCACTCTGTTGCGATTGATCCAACTGGTATAGGTAACGATGATCAGTATGCCGAGAACACCTATCGGGACCAGCCCCCAACCTACATGCTGCAGAAGGTATATGCCACAGATCAGGGTTACAAAAAGAGATACCACCCCGATACCCAGCGCATAGGGTGCCAGGCGGGGTTGAATCACCAAGGTTCCGCTGCCGCCACTGAATGGCGTGCGATCTGTCTTGAAGTCGAGTCCCGACTGAAAATCCATATATTCATTGAGCGCGTTGACACTGATATGTGCCATTAAGGCACCCAGTAGCACGACAGCAAACAAGCCCCATGTCACACCGTGTTCACTCAACAGGACACTAGCCAAACCGAGTGACACACAGATGGGTGTCAGAATCAGAAAATTGGGTCTGGCAACGCCAATTACGGGAAACGGTATCATCGGTTGTCCTGAGTCATAAGCTGTCGAGCCACACAGACTACTGTAAATCACTGAAGCAATAAAACAGCAAATATCCCAGGATAGCCAATAATCGCGGTACGAATGAAATCCAATCAACCACTAACCCGGCAACAAAATAGACCTGGGGAGAACCGGGCCCCAACAGTAGATCCCTGCCGCCGGGGCCTGATTGCAGGCGTGGAAGGCAATATATCTGGAACCGACATGTGGTCAGCGCTCCCCAGTCGCACACCACACTATCAGAACTTCACCGAACCTCTCAGCCAAACTTCGCGGCCAGGTTCGTTGACCTGGATGGCCTCCGGATTGAAGGGGTCCACATTGGCTCTGTTGACGTGATAGGCGAAACGCTTATCCAACAGATTGTCGACACCAAAGCGGATTGAGCTGTTCTTCGACAATGCATATCTGTTGTGCAGGTCGATCACGCCCCAGCCCGGGGTCTCCTGCACGTCTTGTCCACTGCCGTTCTCGAGATCGGCGCGTGTCTGTTTTGCATTTGCCCGCACACTACCCCCCAGCTCCCAATCGCCGCTGGCGTAGTCCAGACTGACGGTCGCCTCGAGGGGTGCTATTTGAGCAATGAGTCTGTCGTCGGTACTGTTTTCAGCCCTGACATAGGCCAGGCTCGCACTGGTCTTCAGACTATTGGAGAGGCGATACCCTGCTTGCCATTCGATACCGTAGAATTCAGCATCCACATTGCGATAGATATTCGCGGTGCCATTCGCAACCAGGATGCCGTCCTGCCCTCTGGCCTTGTCTCTCAGGATATAGTCAGAGACATCGTTGTAATAGAGCGTGATATCGGTATCGAGTCCCGCGTTCTGCCACTTGTAACCCACTTCAAGCTGATGGTGCTTTTCCGCTTCCAGCTCGGGATTACCGACCCAGCTGGAATCCATACCGGTCATCATGTTGCGCGAGAAACTGGCAAGATAGCGTTCTGTCGCATCCGCGGTTCTGACACTGCGGCTGAAACCGGCGAAGAGTGAACCGTCACCCAGCGTATGTTCATAGTGGATAAAACCACCCACATTGTTTTCCGTCTGCTCGTCCGATGTCTCGGCATAGTAGGCAGCGTACAGGTTGTTGGGTGTCGGACTCGGACCCAGATCGGGCTTCTCATCTCCCCGTGAGATCGAGGCATCGATCCGGTCATAACGCATTCCGAGCTTCAGCAGATTCTCCTCTCCCAACGGCATGGCCAGTTCTGCAAACAACCCTGTCTGTTCAAGTTCTGCGCCTGGCCACATTATCGATTGCAAAGTGGTCGGCTGCGCCATCATCGGCATGCCGGAGAAGCGGTCCGCATCGCGCTCGTTGTTTTGGTAGTCGATACCGATAGTCAGGTTACTGCCACCCACCATGATATCGCCATAGAGGCGTCCACCCGCAGTGTCCGACGTAGCCGGCACCCCCATGAGCATGGGTGCGCTCAACTCACGCAGCGAGAAATTGTCCATCAAGTGGTCCACCTGGCTTGAATAGATCTCGGCCCTGATCCCGGCAAAGGGTCCCAAACCATCGCTCTGCTGGTATTTGAAACGAATGTTGTCGGCATCACTCTTGGGTGAATCCATACCCGCGCCGGCAAACAGAGTATCGTCTTCCCGAGTCGCCTCGAAATTGAGTTCCAGGCGTTTGTCCTGATCGGGCATATAACCCAATATCAGATTTCCGCTTCGGTTTTCGTAGGCGGAGCGCACCTCATTGCCGTCGCCATCCTCATAGTTGTCGGCATCCTTATAACCGAGCACACCCCGTATATAGCCGGTTTCAGAACCCGCGGCGATGTCGGCAGAGAACTCCTTGGTCTTTGAATTGCCCTTGTAACCGGCATCCACCTCACCCAGATAAGACTTGCCATCTTTGAAGCGGGGCGGCTGGCGTTCGAACAGTACCGTACCGCCACTGCCGCCACCGCCGTAGATGACCGTCTGAGAGCCTTTGATCACAGTCACACTGTCATAGCTCTCCAGAGCGGAATAGGCTGTCGGTGGATCCATGCGGTTGGGACAACCGCCATGAATGTAGGCACCGTCGAGAATGATGTTGAGTCGATTCTGGCTCTGACCGCGAATCACCGGATCGATGCCGTGTCCCCCCATACGAATACCCGAGACACCATTGATATCACGCAGAAAATCACCGCCATCCGCTGGCAGCCCCTGTGAACTGTCGTCCAACTGTGTCCTGGTCACAGCAGGCGTCGTATCGGCTTTGCCTTCAACATAGATTTCGCCGAGTTTTTCCGCCTGCTCTTCAGCATGCAGGCAGGATGTGGCCAACAGGGAGCTGATTGCTAAGGATAGAGCTCTGAGTCGCATCGATTTACCTCATTTTTTCGTTATCAAATCCAGTTGAGAAGAGCAAATATCGGTCCATTGAGCTAACAGATTGATTTATAAAATGAAGAAGGAAACCGAGCTGGGATTCTTAAGACTAAATCATGGGATATGACGCACACACCATGGTATATGCCGTAGATGAATCTGCCGTTGACTGGGATATATTTGAAACCCCGTTTGCACGCTGTATCTCCAATTGCAGTGCACAGCCTTCAGGCGCGTACGGACATTTACACTTACAAGATCCATGTTTTTCTCATCTGGTGTAACCTATAAGCTGCATCCATCCGAGGTAACCCAATGCATGATCGTCTGACCCTGGCCAGGGAATTCCAAAAGATGCTGCCCGCAGAGTGCGTCATCTATCGCGAGGAGGAGCTGATCCCCTATGAGTGCGATGGCCTCTCCGCCTATCGCAAGGTGCCCCTGATCGTACTGCTGCCCTATACCGCCGAGCAGGTCGAGGAGATTCTTAGATTCTGCCACCGGCAACAGATTCCCGTGGTGGCTCGGGGAGCGGGCACCGGACTCTCGGGCGGCGCCCTGCCTCACGAAGAGGGCGTATTGCTAAGCCTCGCCAGGCTCAACCGAATCCTGGAGATCGACAACGATAATATGCAGGCGCGGGTACAGCCCGGGGTACGCAATCTTGCGGTCAGCGAAGCGGCCAAACCCTACGGCCTCTACTACGCCCCCGACCCCTCCTCACAGATCGCCTGTTCCATCGGCGGCAATGTGGCGGAAAATGCCGGTGGTGTGCACTGCCTGAAATATGGCCTGACCCTGCACAATGTATTACAGGTCACCCTCATCACTATCGACGGCGAAAAGATCACCCTGGGTGCCGGCAGCCTCGATGCACCCGGTCTCGACCTGCTGACCCTGATCACCGGCTCGGAAGGGATGCTGGGTGTGGTGGTGGAGGTCCTGGTGAAGCTGCTGCCGATACCGGAGCGGCAACAGGTCGTACTCGCCGCTTTCGATGATATCGAAACCGCGGGCAATGCAGTGGCGCAGGTCATCGCCAAGGGGATTCTGCCCGCCGGGCTGGAGATGATGGACAATCTGTCGATTCGCGCCTCGGAAGACTTCGTGCATGCCGGTTATCCCACCGAGGCGGCCGCGATCCTGCTGTGTGAAGTGGATGGAGTGGATGCCGAGGTCTCGGAAGAGATCATGCGGGTTAGAGAGATCCTGAAACAGTCGGGGGCAACCGAGGTAAGGACGGCGATGGACGAGCAGGAACGGATCAGGTTCTGGGCAGGCAGAAAGAACGCCTTCCCCGCGGTGGGGCGCCTCTCCCCCGACTACTACTGCATGGACGGTACCATCCCCCGCCATCATTTGGGCAAGGTGTTGAAGATGATCGATGAGATGTCGCAACGTTACGGATTGCGCTGCGCCAATGTGTTCCACGCCGGCGACGGCAACCTGCACCCGTTGATCCTCTACGACGCCAATAACCCGGGCGAGTTGGAGCAGGCAGAGGCCTTCGGTGGCGAGATACTCGAGCTGTGTGTCGCTGTCGGCGGCACCATCACCGGTGAGCATGGTGTCGGCCTGGAAAAGATCAATCAGATGTGCGCCCAGTTCCGGGATGAAGAGCTGGAGACCTTCCATGCGGTAAAAAGGGTGTTCGACCCCCTTACCCTGCTCAATCCTGGGAAAGCGATTCCAACCTTGAACCGATGCGCCGAATTCGGCGCCATGCATGTACATGCGGGAAAACTCCGTTTCCCCGAGCTGGAGCGCTTTTGATGAGCAACGACCGCGACTTCAGTCAATCGCTGCAATCGGCTGTCAAGGATGCCGCCCATGACGTCCGTCCCCTGCAACTGATGGGGCACGGCAGCAAATCGTTTTATGGCCGTGAACTGGCCGGTGAGCCCCTGTCGCTTGCGGAGCATCGCGGTATCATCAGCTACGAACCCACGGAACTGGTCATCACGGCGCGAGCCGGAACACCCTTGCAGGAGATTGAGGATACGTTACTGGAGAAGGGACAGATGCTCTCCTTCGAACCGCCCCGTTTCGACGGCAAAGGCACCATCGGCGGCGCCATCGCGGCAGGGCTCAGTGGTCCGCGTCGTCCCTGGGGCGGTTCACCCAGGGATCAGCTGCTGGGTATCAAGCTACTCGACGGACAGGGCCAGATACTGAAGTTCGGCGGCCAGGTGATGAAAAATGTGGCCGGCTACGATCTCTCGCGCCTGATGGCGGGGGCGATGGGCACCCTGGGTATCCTGCTCGAGGCGTCGATCAAGGTATTGCCCAAACCCATGCAAGAACACACCCTCACTTTCTCGGCGGAGCAGCCCACGGCCTGGGCACTGCTGCACAAAATGCTGATCGAGGGTGTACCCATCACCGCCACCTACAGCCTTGACAACAATCACAAGGTGCGTATTGCCTGCTCTCAGCAGCGCCTGGGGGAGATCAAGACCCGTTACGGACTCGAGCCCAGTGACAAGCCCCAAAGCGGATTTTGGCAGGGCCTGCGGGATCAGCAACACGACTACTTCAAGCAGCAAAGCCCGCTCTGGCGTCTCTCTCTACCACCTGCGGCAAAACTCGATATCGAGGGTCGGATACTATACGAATGGTCCGGCGGTTTACGCTGGCTGGCCACAGACCGGCCTGCGCGGGAGATACGTTCATTGGTGGAAAAAGAGTCGGGACATGCCATACTTTTTCGCAATGGAGATCGCAGGGGGGAAATGTTTCATCCGCTACATCCGCGGATTAGCGTCATTCAAAAACAGCTGAAACAGGTTTTTGACCCGCAGGGGATATTCAATCCAGGCAGACACTATGAAGACTACTGAAGCGCCATGCATGTTCTCTTGCCTGTCGGATTTCACACATATTTCCGCCCTCTGTCGAGCCCAATGAGGATTCATGCCCACTCTTCTCAAAACAACCCTCATGTTTACGGTGCTCTGCTGGCTTCACCCTGCACAGGCCTTTTTCTGCATTTCATTCGGCGGAAACGGAAAGACAAAAACGCATCCTTCGTATCGACAACACTATTACCGTCCTCCCCCACCACTGCTGCTTGCGCCACCAGTCACCGCCCAGCCACGGCTTGAACCGGCACAGCCGCTACCGGCAATCGCTCCAGTAGAGGAAGAGCCGGTAATCATTCAGGGTTACCGCTTCAGACCGCTGCCGCAGGAGTGACAAATCGAGATGCAGATACCGGCGACCTATCGTCATTAATAGCTATATTGGAGAGCAGCCTCCTGAAGTCCATCCCTGAATCATGCGTGCGATAAGCCTGACACCTATTGCTTGGGCTTGGGTCGCGCCGCCTGCATACAGCCCTGCATCTGATCCACCGTGCTGCTTTCAGTGAAGCACTTCTGCATGGCGGTACCGATCATGATCGATCGTTCCAGGAACTTCATCATGTTCTTCTTGGCCTCCGGTGTAAACTTGATATCCTTCGGAGTTTTCGTCGGTTGTTGCTGTCCCTTCGGCACGCCGGGCACCGGCCCCAAGCGCTCTTTTATCTCCTTCTCCATGGCGGTCATGATCTCTGCACACTTCTCGAACGCTGCCTGATCGTTTGCCGTTTCCAGGCAACTCTTGGTCTGCTTCATGGCGGGAATGCTCTTCGCCATCATCGGCAGCATCTTCTCCTTCGACTGCTCAAAGAACTGCTGCTGGTCTATTTGCCCGCCAGGTGGTTGGGCCAGCGCCAGTGACGGCAAGAGCAATAATAATCGGCACCACTTCATGCAAAATCTCCTCACGCTATCTGTCATTTTCGGATTTGTTATTTCAGATCACGACCATACCGCAATCGGGGTGGTTGAAACAGTCTCGGATCCAGGTGGAGCGGGTTTTTTGCAGATTCCCGGCTATCTCGCACCCTCTTGATGAAGCGGAGTGAGCATGTTGCTCAATAACCCTGATTCTGATGGCTGTTTTTTGCTACACGAGCCGTTAGAATCCCGATCTGCACAACCATTGTAGGAGATCTCCGTGGCAGAGAAAAAAGTAGACGTCGCCATCCTCGGTTCAGGAACAGCGGGACTGAATGCAACCAGCCGGGTCGGCCCGAGCGGTAAAAGCTTTCTCCTCATCAATGGTGGTGAACCCGGCACCACCTGTGCACGGGTCGGCTGCATGCCCTCCAAGGCGTTGATCCAGGTAGCCGAGGACTACCATCGCAGAACCCACCTCAATCGCTACGGTGTGGATGGCCATACGGAACTGACCATCGATCTCCCCGAAGCCATGGAGCATGTGCAGGATCTGCGCGACAACTTCGTCGACCGGGTCCTCTCCAACAGTACCGACAACATGGGCGACAAGTTCATCGAAGCGTATGCGAAATTTGTCGATCCCCACACCCTTGAACTCGACAACGGCGACCGGGTTGTTGCAGAGAGGATCGTTATCGCTACGGGATCCCGCCCGGTTGTGCCGGCCGCCTGGGAGGCCTTCGGTGATAAGGTACTGACCACTGACACCTTCTTCGAACTGGAAGATCTGCCGAAATCGGTGGCCGTGGTGGGCCTGGGTGTGATCGGCCTGGAGCTGGGGCAATCCCTAAGCCGCCTGGAGATCGATGTGTACGGTTTCGATATGGCGCAGACCATCGGCGGGGCCACGGATCCGGAAGTCTCGCAGATGGCCTTAGAGACCATGCAACGGGAGTTCCCCATCTACCTGGGCGAACCGGTCGAGATCAGCGAAGAGGGTGCACAGTTGCGCGTCACCGCGGGTGAACATTCGGTGGTCGTCGACAAGGTCCTGGCAAGTCTCGGGCGGACGCCCAACGTGGAAGGCCTGGCATTGGAAAACGCCGGGATCGAAGTCGACGATCGCGGTATCCCTGTCTATAACCCGAATACCATGCAGTGCGGCGATTCCCATATCTTCATCGCGGGCGATGTGAATGGCGAACGCCCTATCCTGCACGAGGCCGGTGACGAGGGTAAAATCGCCGGTCATAACGCCGCCCATGACGAAGTCACCGCGTTCAAGCGCAAGGTCCCCCTGGCGATCAACTTTTGCGACCCGAATATCTGTCTGGTGGGCGAAACCTACCAGGCCCTGGATCTGGAGAAAGCAGCCATCGGCGAGGTCAAGCTCGCCCCGGTCGGACGCGCCCAGATCATGGGCCAGAGCCGCGGCATCATCCGCGTCTACGGCGATAAAGCCAGCGGCATGATACTGGGTGCCGAAATGATCACCACCCGCGGTGAAAACCTGGCCCATCTGCTCAACTGGGCCATCTCTCAGCAACTTACTGTCGGCGACCTGCTGCGCATGCCTTTTTACCATCCCGTCATCGAAGAGGCGTTACAGGCGGCGCTCAACAATCTCTACGCCCAGGTCGAGGCAAAAAACCAGGGTCCTGTAAAAGAACTCTATCCCCTATAAGCGGTGTATGAACATGGATTCCATTCAGGTCAGTTTCACAGGCGGCAAACGTATTCAGGCCAAGGTCGGCGATTACACCATAGAGACGGACCAGCCCCTCAAGTATGGCGGTGAAGCCAGCGCCCCTGCCCCCTTCGATCTGTTTCTCGCCTCGCTGGCCACCTGTGCGGGCATATACGCCTGGAATTTCTGCGAATCACGCAAACTCTCAACCGAAGGCATGGATCTGCGCATGGATTGTGTCAACGATGAGAAGAAAAAAATGATCGTCAAGGTCATATTCCGTCTCACCCTTCCCGACGGATTCCCTGAGAAGTACCGCAGCGGCATCGTCCGGGCAATGGAACTCTGCGCCGTGAAACGGCACATGATGGATACACCCGAGTTCTCATTTGACCTTGTGTGATCCGATAGTGTGACGAGCAGGTTATTGGATCTTTACAACATGGGCGATTCCGCCCCCATGATCCAACGATTCCAGTGCCATTGTCCCGCCATCATAGGCAAGGATCTTCAATCGTCCGGGTAGTGCTCCCTTCATGTGAATGATATCTCCCTCGCAGCTATAATCCCCCGACTTATCGATTGCCGGACGGGATTTGAGAAAGCGGACCGTGCCGTTCTTCATAAACTCCCAGGATTGACTATCGTCCTTAATGCTGTTTCCGGCAAACTCGACATGTGACTGCTGCCACTTGCCTATGATGTCTTTAGCGCACTCAGCATACGCGTTGATAGGGGCAGCGATGGCGACACTGAGCATGGCAGACAAGAAATAGAGTCCAGGTTTCCTTTGCATGGTGATAATCCTTGATCGAATTTGGTGATAATTACGACAATCATACAGCGCAATGCCGAATCGGTTTCAGAAATATTGACACTCACTCATCAACAAGAGTCTAGCGGAGTTTTCACCGTCGTCGGCCCGACGCTTCGCCGCCCTGCCACCTCGAGTGCACCCTGAATTCACACATTCCTGAACCTGGCAGCACTCATCCATGTGGTTTTGTTGTATTTGTTTAAGTGCCAATCATGGTATGAGAAGAGAAGCTTGGCCATTCAAATCAGCGGCGAACAACATGAAGCGGCACATGATCAGGTGCCTATCCCTAACTTGTTGAAACCATTATTGCTTGATGGTTATGGAGTAAGGTATTTAAATGGGTGTACTCAATAGGATTTGCTATCGTAATGGCCTGGACTTTTCTGTCAGGCGGATTAAGCTAGGGCCTGTTAACACTAATCCAATCGGCCCTGCTGGGACTATTTTTTCGTCCAGCAAGGCAGCGTGAGCGATGTGTAGTGACTCTACATGAGCGAATGCTAACGCCGCTGGACGGAAAAAAACCCACGGAACAACCAGAGAAGGTAACGGGTGAATCAGATCAATTCCGGTCGACGTACAGGGGACAGGCGTTCCGGTTTGGAGCGCCGCAAAAACCAGACAGGTAAACAGGGAACCGAACACCGGATGTCCTGGGAAGACCAGCGCACCCAGTACTGGACACGCCTGCTGTTTTGCGGCCTGGCGCTCCTCTACTTCAATTTCGGCGGCGAGGAACAGGTACGCGACTGGACCAACCTTCAGGTGGTCAACCTGATCTTTCTGGTCTTTGGCATCGAGATTCTGTTCTTCATGCGGCACGCTTCACGGGTGCCGCACGCGCCCTGGCGTCAACGCCTGACCATGTGGATCGACATCGTCATGGCATCTTTCGCGGTGCTGGCGGATACCACCATCAGTTCCCCCGGTTTTCTGGTCTACCTGATGGTGATTCTCGGCAACGGCATGCGCTACGGCCTGCGACTGTTCGGTGAAGCGGTCATAGGCAGCCTTGGCGCAGTCATATTGATCGTCAGCCTGCGGTTGTTTGACTATGTCGACCTGTTTTCGGTCAGCGCAGTCTTTTTTCTCGTCTTCTTCGCGATCATCGTCATCTATTCCTACACCCTGACGGCCAAGATAGAACTCGGCCGCGCCAAGCTTGCCCACGAACGCAACATCGACGCCCTCACCGGGCTGCTCAACCAGCGCGCCCTGGTGGAACGCTCGTCATCCCTGTTCCAGAGCCAGGAGGACGGTAACAGCGTGGTTGTCCTGTTCGCAGACCTGGACGGTTTCAAGCGCGTCAACGACACCCACGGCCACCATGTGGGCGATCGCTTGCTTGCAGGTGTTGCAGACAGTATCGCCAATACAGTACGCGACGAAGACCTGGTGTCACGCTATGGCGGAGATGAATTCCTGCTACTGCTGCCCTATGCCACCAAGCAGTGCGGAGAGACAGTTGCCCAGCGCGTGAGACAGGCGATCGACGACTACGCCAAAGAGAACGGCATCGACTTCAGCATCTCCATCGGCATGGGCAGATACCCCGATCATGGTCACGACCTGGATAGTGTGATCAGAAGTGTCGATCAGGCGATGTACCGCAGCAAACTGAAACATGGGGGCGGTGGTATTTTGCATGTTGACGGCGGCGAACTGGATACGGCCGAGTCGACTTCCGGGATGACGTATTGATGCTGTTGTTTTGAATGGAAATCAATGCTTGTAGTAATGTTGCCTTCAACAGAACAGGCGTGTCAGTGACTGCATCCGATGGAAGGCCTTTGTTACACGTTTTTACTCATGGACTAGTGGCTGCATCAGATGGATAACAGCCCCCGTCGGATCTGAAACAACACAAACACTACCGACGTCTGGTACATCATATGGGGGCACTAAAACTTTGCCTCCCAGGTGTGCTGCGTTTTTAGCACATGCATCAATATTATCGACTGCAACATATGAGTGCCAATACGAGCCTTCTCCCGGTGTATCAGGAGTAGGATTCATCATACCTGCTATGTCATGCCCCTCCTTCTGAAATAGGGTGTATTTGCCAAATTCACCTGCATCAACCTCTTTCATGGTCCAGCCCAGTAATTTGCTAAAAAATACCCCGCTAAGTTCTTGATCAGTTGTTACGAGCTCTCGCCAAATAAAAGGATTGTGTTCTGGCATGAATCATCCTCTATTATGATTTCTTATAACGCCACGTTTCAGCCGATGAGGGGAGCGCCAGCCGACCCGAAGTTCGGCTGGAAGCGATTGTGTACGCCCAGCATGGGCATGAACTGATGGGGTGGAAGTCCCCTGTAGGAGAACCACAGTCGATGATCGATGAA
>NZ_MARB01000031.1 GCF_001715975.1 Candidatus Thiodiazotropha endolucinida
CTCTATATCCCCAGCAAAATACTGATTTCTCTATTGTATCTAATCCAGTAAATTCGGACCCAAAAATCAACAGCCTGCTAGTCTGCATACGCAACGCTCTATTCGCTGGAAAGACGCTTCAATACATGAGAAACCGCAACCAAACCAAAGCTGGCAGTGACGGTCATCACAGAACCATACCCACCACAGTTCAATGAACTCTCCATGTTCATCGGCCTTTCCAGGCATACTGCCCCATTGTCATCAGGATAGCGCTGCTGCTCTGTTGAGTAGACACATGGCACATCGAATCGACGTTTGACATTGGTTGGAAAACCGTACTGCCTGCGAAGTAATTTGCGGCACTTGGAAAGCAGCGGGTCCTGTTCACTGCGACTCAGGTCAGCCAGTTTGATCTTTGTAGGATCGCTTTGCCCCCCTGCACCACCTACCGTAATGATGGCTATCCCGTATCTGCGGCAGCAGGCTATCAATGCAGCCTTGATACGATAGCTGTCGATGCAGTCGATCACGTAATCAAATCCACCGGCAGCAATTGTTTGCAGTGACTCCAAGTCGATAAATTGCTCCACAGCACTAACCCGGCAGCTGGGGTTGATTGCCAAGACTCGCTCTGCGAGCGCCGATACTTTGGCTTTACCGAAATCACCCTCAATCGCATGCAGTTGGCGGTTGACATTCGATTCAGCTATATGATCCATATCATAGAGGGTAATCGCACCTACGCCACTGCGCGCTAGGGCTTCCACAACCCATGAGCCGACCCCACCCACACCGACCACGGCGACATGAGAATGAGAAAACCGCTCCAATGCCCGACCGCCATAGAGACGTGCTATACCGCCAAATCGCCTTTCATTGTACAAATTAGACAATTCCTTGGATGTTTGAACCAGAAATGAAATTGATTATATATAATTGATTATGAAATAGCTGCTTGATCTTTGTTTAGTTCCTTCATGAGTTCTGCGAAACGGATATTCAACGCCTCCAACTCATAAATTCTTTTTTGTGCATACTCTGTGTTCCCCATATTGTTAATGCTGATTATTTTATATCCGAGTGTGTGTATCTGCTCATGCAGCCTGTTGAGTTCAGTGTACTGTGGCAAACTGCCATACTGAATGAACCCAATACCATTGAACCAATAACTGAAGTTGCAGTGTTTACTATCCAATTGGCTATGGTTTATTTCCTCATCGCTTTTCACATACCTG
This sequence comes from Candidatus Thiodiazotropha endolucinida, assembly GCF_001715975.1. Classification (GTDB taxonomy): domain Bacteria; phylum Pseudomonadota; class Gammaproteobacteria; order Chromatiales; family Chromatiaceae; genus Thiodiazotropha; species Thiodiazotropha endolucinida. The sequence goes on from NZ_MARB01000031.1 coordinate 1,218, forward strand.
ATCAGGTTATCCACCCATCTTTTATGACTGGTGAGCGCTACGTCAATATCGACATGATGACTCTGAGTCACTCTGTTTTTGAGGCTCCGCCACAGATGATTGCCTTGCCATTGCTTCAACCATATGGGGATCTCACTTGCCGGCATTGGTCTGGCAATACCATAACCCTGACCTAATCGACAACCCAATTGAAGTAGTGCAACGGCATGTTCCATGGATTCCACACCTTCCGCAATGACCGGATGCTGAAAAGCATGCGCAAGGCGAACCACGCTATCAACGATGGTTAGATCCTGAGGATCATCCAGCATGTCCCGCACAAAATTCTGATCTATTTTGAGAATATCGACAGGAAGACGATGAAAATAGGCAAGTGAAGAGTAACCCGTACCGAAATCATCCAAAGAAATCTTAATGCCCAACTCACGGCAGTCCGACAGGGTATGATAGATAACATTCGTATCATCTATAGAGGCGGTTTCAAGAATTTCCAGCTCGAGCATGTCGGGAGTTACATCAGCATACTTTGTAAACCGCTCCCGAACATACTCCGTGAAGCCGGGATACTGCAAATGGTGTGGACTTATATTTATACTGACCGGCAGTTGAAGCCCCATCTTTCGCCATTGACTCATCTGTTGCAATGCATGATCGAAAACCCATTGACCCAGCTCGATCTCTAAATCGGTTTTAGTAATAATGGATAAAAATTCACCTGGCAGGGTAATGCCCGTTTCCGGATGCAGCCACCGGATCAAGGCCTCGACGCCTATAACGTCACAACTGTACATATCAACCTTCGGTTGAAAGTAAAGCGTGAATTCATGATTCGACAGTGCGTTCCTGAGCAGCTTGATATTTTTACGATTGGCCTTTATCTGCTTGTCATGCAGCGGATCAAACAGATGGTAGCAGTTCTTGCCCGCCTCCTTTGCCCAATACATTGCCTGATCAGCATGCCGTAACAGGAGGTCCGCGTCTACATCGTCCTCCGGGTAGACGGTCAAGCCGATACTTGCATTGACTTCCAGAGCCGTTTCATCCAAACGTATGGGTTCTGCTATAACCTGCAATACCCTATCCAGAACCAAAATACACTCATCCATACTGGTCAGATTAGTCAGTATCAATACGAACTCATCTCCACCGATGCGCGATACCGTGTCCTCCTCACGCAATACTTTTTCTAACCGACGCGCTATTTCAATCAATATCTTATCGCCTGAATCATGGCCGAATCGGTCATTGATCGGTTTGAAACCATCGAGATCCAGATAACAAACCCCCACACTGGTTGCGTTTCGCTTACTGTATGCAATCGCCTGGCGTAGCCTGTCGGTTTTCAGACGCCGGTTGGGTAAGCCGGTCAATGGATCGTAATGTGCGATTTGTTCAAGTTCCGCTTCAGCCCTTTTTCTGTCCGTTATATCGTGAATGATCGAATAGAGCACCTGCCTGCCATCCGAGATGAAGGGTCCAGAGTGTACTTCGACATCCCTGATTTCCCCTGATGCCAAGGCGTGACGAAAAATGAAGTGGTTGCGTTCTTCTTTTCTAGCCCTTTGCATCTCCTGAGCAATTTCCTCTTTGCTGAGTGTATTGATGTCATTGATACTCATTTTCAAGAGCTGCTCAATGGTATAGCCGTAATACTCAGCAGCGGCCCTGTTCGCTGTGAGAATAGAGCCCGAGTCGGGATCGATCGTTAGCATCACCGCCTTGTTGGCCTCGAACAACATTCTGAAGCGCTCTTCACTCATACGCAGCGCTTCAGACAGACCTTTCTCCCGTTCAAGCGCCTCTAGCAGGTCATGATTACTTGCCTGCAGTGTCTGATTTGCCGTCTCCAGTTGTCGTGTACGCGCCTCTACTTTCTCTTCCAACTCAATACCTGAGCGCCTGAGGGCGTCGATCTGTCCTTTGATTGTACTTCCCATTTCCTGCAGTGCATGGGAGAGAGTACCGATCTCATCTTCACTATGTATCTTAACCGGTTGTTCGAATCTGCCATTTGTGATGGATGCCGCATACTCGGATAGCTGTTTAACAGGTTCAACAAACTGCTTGCGCATAAAGAAATTGAGAAGTATTGCAATAGCGATGAATGTAAGTAAAAAATTGAAAACAACCTGCCTGACTGCCTGCATCACCTTTTCGTCGATGACTTTGGTAGAAAAACCGAGCCGGATAATGCCCACTGTTTGAGCCTGGTCAATGATAGGTATGGGAACATCATAATAGCTCTTGCCATCGGACCGGTTGTGGATCTGCCACAACGGTTGGTCGGCAGACAAGGTATTGATTGTCACAGTATCGTTATATTTCCGCCCGATCTGTGTATTATCACTGTGAAACAGCACCAGGCCCGATTGGTCGGTAATGCTTGCATACTCAATATGAGGATTTTTATCGACTACTTCCTTAAGCTTTCCATCCATCCCGGAGAGTGACTCGAGTGGCAATCCCAAAGCCAACAGTTCATCAAGCACACTTTCAATGCTATGACCAATGCCAAAACTGCCAGTCAACAGCGCATCGGTATAATTTGTGCGAAAACTGTTTATATTCACTACAGAGCTGAGCAGTAACGAAAGCACGAGGGTACCGATAGTCACCAGCAGTATCTTCCGGTTAAGTCTCATTAACTACCGCCTCGGCAATGTGTTAAAAAGGGAATTCATTTAAGGATATTTTCTCCCGCCAATTGCAACAGACCTACAGGTACAGTGATACCAAACTGTCTTGCCTTTTGCAGATCGACCGCATAACCAAATCGTGCCGGCCATTGGGGAAAAATCCGCTTGATCGGCTTACCTTCGAAAAGATCGCGGATCATAATTGCTGCTTGTTGTCCCATACTGCGATGAGAGGGAAATATAGCCGCCATTGCCCCCCACTCCTGCATAACATCGTTCTTGACAAGACCGATCAGCGGCTTACTTGAATATGCATGGACCAATTCTGCGAACTGGCGTCTGGCGCCCAGCTGATCATGAGGTTTCATGAACAGATCCACTTGAGAATCGAGCTCCTTGATGAGAGGCAGCGCCATCTCTGCCATGCGCCTGTCACCCTCCTCACCCTTTACCAATGGCACTCTGCGGAAAATCACTTCCAGATCCTTAAACTGGGGATCATCTTTCAACATCGCTTTAATCCAGGCATTATAACTGTGGGACTGCGGCATATCGGCATAGATCAACCCGATCCGCTTTACATCTGGCATCAGTTCCCGGATAAAGCGGAATCTTGATTTTACAGGTACGGGATAGCTGACACCGGTAAAATTACTCTTCGGCGGAATATCGAAACCATCTATCACACCTATACCCACTGGGTCGGTTGGAGAAGCAAACACAACCGATTGGGTTCCGCCGTACATCACCTGCTTGGCGGCTACGGTTGCTGTGGTGCCGCCCATGTAATACACATCATAGTCTTTGCCAGCTTCCGTTTTCAGGATCGCCGCACCCTTGTTGATGTCATTGCCCGCTGTATGTAAATAGAGCTGAAGGTTTTTTCCCTCTACATAGCCGTATTGCTCAAGAGACTGCAACATAGCGAGGCGGACATCCATATAGGGGCTGCCTTGCTGGGAATCAAGAATGAACAGTCGATAGAGCCTGCCGGTTTGGGGAGCGGATAACAGTTCGTCAGCCCCGACCAGCAGCAGCAAAACAAGGCAGTAACGGGTCAGAGTTGCTACTGACGATAACAAGTACACCTCCGGATGAACGCAGTCAAAGAGAACCGGTGCTTCCTGCATCGATCAGGCATATATCAAACATGCCTTACCAAGATACCTGGGGTAGACACAGATGCCTCTACGGAAAACGCAACCCATTTCTGAGGCATTTGAATTGTGATGCCTAATAAGTATATTGTCGGCAATATAGCGCCACTCTGAAATAGCCATGAACCAATAAGTGGCAGAAGCACTATAAAATCTAAATGTTGAACATTAATAAATCTATGTATATTATTGTTTATTAAGGGATATTATAAAAATAATAGGACCCGCTTTTAAACATGGGCTTTTTCACAGCCCACCCGCGGTTACATCTTGTTACAAGTGGATACACCCGTGAGAGGATCTTCTTTGCCCGGCGGTGCACACTCGATCTCAAGGACAACACGTCCGACAACACTATCGTTCATACAAGGAGATCATCATGGGTAAGACTCTAATTATCACACTTGTCGTAGTGGTTGCGCTGCTGATCAGCGGTGTGGCAATTGCACGTTATAAAGGTTATTGCGCCGGACCTGAAGGGCGTATCGGTTGGATGACGGACCGTATCGGCAGGCAACTCGATCTCGACGACTCTCAGCAGCAATATCTGGCTCAACTCAAGGATCAGATAGTACTCAGCGCGAATGAATTGAGGCGGGATAGATCGACCTATGTGGATCAAGCCATCGGCCTGCTTGAAAGCTCAGATTTTGATCGCGAAAAAGCCCGCACCCTGCTGATGCAAAAACAGGCTCAACTGGCCAGTCTCAGTTCCGACGTCATAGATGCCTTCGCCGATTTCAGTAATAATCTCAATCAAAGCCAACGGGATAAACTACAATCGATGATCAAACGTCACCGTGAACATCGTCATTGCAAATTCGCCTGCGGCGATAGTAAGCAATTGACACAGGAGTGAATGCTCATGCCCCCCTCCCCTCACAGGGGGGAGGCAGACTGAATCTTGATTGATCATCACACATAGCAGCACCCTGAAATCAATCTCAACCTTTTTAAACAATCAACCGAGTACTGGAATTAGTGATGCCCCGCATCTTGTTGATCGATGATGACCAGGCACTGGCCACACCGCTGAAAGAGTACTTCTCCCTGTATGACTTGGAGCTGGAAGCGGTCACGCTCCCATCCGAAGGCTTGAAACGTATCGAACATACAAATCCGGATCTGGTGATACTCGACATCATGTTACCGGAAATGGATGGTTTTGAAGTTTGCCGCACCATCCGTAGACAGAGCAGCCTGCCCATTCTTATGCTTACCGCACGGGGAGAGGTGATGGATCGGGTTGTCGGTCTGGAACTGGGGGCGGATGATTACCTGGCTAAACCGTTCGAACCCAGAGAGCTGGTCGCCAGAATACAGAACATCCTTAAACGCAGCCGGTCACAACCGAATGAGGAGCAAGAGATCGTGCTTGGCACGCTAAAACTCGATTTGGTAAGACAGGATGCCTTTATCGAGGGGCGAAGCCTGAATCTCACGACCCTCGAGTATCGATTGCTGGCCTTGTTGGCGCAACATCCGGGCCGGGCATACAGCCGTGACGAAATACTGACTGCCGTAAAAGGGATAGAGGCCGATCTCTATACCCGTTCAGTTGATATCCTGGTAAGCCGTCTGCGGCAAAAACTAAAACCGCTTGACTATATCAAGACAGTATGGGGAACCGGATACCGCCTGGTGGGCCCTGATAGATGAACAGACGACATAGTCTCAGCGGCCGCCTGATCTTATTGTTCATCTGCGTCAGTATCCTGGTCGCGCTGACGGTGCGAACAGGATTCCGTTACGGCATCCAGGGAGAGTTTCGTTCCCTGGCAGAACCCCATCTGTCGGAATATATCGAACACCTGGTAAAAGAGATCGGTTCCCCACCCGATCCCATAGCCGCGGAAAAACTGGCGGAACGCCTGCAAATCGATATTCAGATCCAGACCAAGGGTCAGACCTGGTCCAACAACGGTGATATCGTCAATACAGAGAGATTGGTGTTCCATTCCCACTCTCTCAGCACCGGCCGATTGGTCGAAATCAACCATGACGAGCATCGATTTATGCTGCGTCTGCAGGATAACGACGGCACCATTCTGCTGATGACACGGAATCGTCTGGATAACGGCTCCTTGGCACTGGTGATCGGGGTGACAATTATTACCGTATTGCTGCTCATTGCCCTCACCTACCATCTGGTAAAGCGTCTGTTTCAACCATTACAGGACATAGGCCGGAGTGTAGCCAGATTCGGCTCCGGTGAACTCGACCACCGTATCGCCATCAAACGCCGGGATGAGCTGGGAGATCTGGCCAACAGCATCAATACCATGGCGGACGAGATCGAGGCGATGATGGAGGCAAAGCGTCAACTGCTGTTGGCCATCAGCCATGAACTTCGCTCCCCGCTGACCCGCGCACGCCTGAATGCCGAATTGATACAGGCCGGTGAACCCCGCGACAGAATTATTGCGGATCTGCAGCTACTGGAGCAGGAACTCGCTGAATTGTTGGAGACTGAACGCCTCGGTAGCAAGCATGCCAAACTCGATCTACAGGCAGTCGATCCCGGACAGATCATCGATTCCGTCATTCAGCAGTACTTCTCCACCGCAACCATTCGCTGTAAACATGAAAACGACAGTGTATCGATGCAATTGGACCCGGTACGTATTCGTCTGCTGATAAAAAACCTGCTGGAGAATGCACTGAGACATACGCCTGAATCCGGTGAACCGGTGAAGATCGACAGCCGGGTTAGCGACCGGGTTTGGCGAGTCAGCGTAAAGGACCAGGGGGAAGGGATTCCGAAGGAACACCTGCCACATCTCACAGAGCCCTTTTACCGGGTCGATAAGGCACGCCAAAGAGAGACCGGAGGGTATGGCCTGGGTCTCTATCTCTGTCGTGTCATCGCCGAGGCGCATCGAGGAGGCTTGCATATTGAGAGCGAACCGAACTTGGGAACCCGGGTTCTCATCACCCTGCCTTTTGACGAGGCAATTACCGGATCACCATCAAAGCCCGGGGTATAAGATGCAAGACAGCTATAAGTATCAACCCGGCAGTGAGATGCCGGTTACCTTCTTATACAGCGAGACCGCATAGGAATCAGTCATTCCGGAGACAAAATCGGTCAAACGCAACAAACGCGTATAGTGATCCTTGGCCGGCTGACCATGGGGCCCGATGAACTGTTCCGGAATCAGTCGAATCATCATCTGGCTGCGCGGGCTGGCGCGCTCACCTTGGGCCGCCACATCATCAATGATAGGGATAAAACGCTCCAGCAGTTCACTGATTACCTGAAAGCCTGCAGTCTCTATCTCGATCACCTCCGGGGCGATATAGATCTTTTCATGCGCGACCTCTATCAGACGGTCCATCTCGGCACGGTGAGGAATCTGGCTCATTAACGGCTGATCGATCTGGCCCGCAAGAATCGCCTCTTCATGATCGAGAAAACAGTGCAGTATCTCACTGATCGCCTGGCTGATCACCTTGGCCCGTAAAAACTCGATCTTCTCTTTATCCCCCGTTATGCGGTTCAGGCGTTTGTGTCGTGAGGACGAATCAGGCAATACAGCACTGAACAACTCCATCGCCTCGTGATAACTGAGATGCCCCAGGCGATAGCCATCTTCGATATCGATGACCCGATAACAGATATCGTCGGCCGCCTCCACCAGAAACGCCAGCGGATGTCGATGCCAGATAGCCAACACCGGATCCCGGCGTAACAACCCCACTGTCTCGGAGACCTCGCTGAAGAGGTCCTGGTCCTCCGCTGTGAAACCCGGTTTTTTCGCACTGACCCCCTGGAAACGCCCGTTTCCGATACATGATTCGCGGGGATACTTGGTAAATGCCGCAAGCGTGGCGCAAGTCAGTTGCAGTCCACCGGGATTATCCCTGTTCTGCAGCCGGGTCAAGACACGAAAGCCTTGCGAGTTACCTTCAAAATTGAGGAAGTCCTCGCGCTGGCTGCCCTGTAATACGGCAACACGCTGTTTACCGTATTCACCATTCTCCGCCCAGTGCCGGATTGCATCTTCACCGGAATGGCCGAACGGAGGATTACCGATATCATGAGCCAGACATGCAGCTGCACAGATATCACCAAAATCCGAGGCCTCATTCTCTTTGAGCTTGTGGCGGGCGATGATCTGTTCCCCGACCAGGGTACCCAGGGACCGGCCAACACTGGAAGACTCAAGACTGTGGGTCAAACGGGTACGGACATAGTCGACTTTCGAGAGGGGAAAGATCTGCGTCTTATCCTGCATCCGCCTGAATGCCGAGGAAAAGACGATCCTGTCCAGATCACGCTGAAAATCAGTGCGCGTGGAGCTGGCAGTCGAGTGATCGCTCGAACCCAGGCGTTTGTGAGAAAGTAATTGAGTCCAGTTCATCGACATGCGGCCATTCTAACCCAGTGTCCGTTGGGATACAGCCTTAAAGCAGCAAGCCGCGAATGAACGCCAATCACCGCACAATTTGCGCGAAATAGTATGAGTGATTGAGTGGTAATCGTATGTCTTCCCACACAGTAATGAGACATTTATGACTCAACCGGAATGATATCCATTTGCGTTTGTTTGCGGTGATTGGCGTTCATTCGCGGTTAACTCATAACAAATGCCCGGAATGCTAGAGCAGTGTTCTAGGGCCGGGTCGGGTCACTGACCAGGGTGTCATCGATACGCTCACGAAAACCTATTGCCAGGAGGCCTGCCACGGCAATCAGCAACGCCCCTGCAATGAACTGCCCGGTCAAAGTCTCCTGCCAGAAGAGATACCCATATCCGGCACCGAATAATACGGAGGTGTAGGTCATGGGACTTACCGTGGCCGCGGATGCGATGGCATAGCCACGAGTCAGCATCAACTGCCCCAGGGTGCCCAGTAGACCGATCAATGCCAACCAGCCCCATTCAGCCGCAGTCGGCTGCCGCCACCCCCAGAACATGGGGATCGATGAAATCAGGCTGCTTAGCAGCGCAAAATAGAATACCACTCGTACTGAGGGTTCACTGCGTCCAAGACGCCTGAGCGTCACTTTGGCCAGGGATGCAAAACCGCCTCCCAGCAAACCGATCAGCGCTATATGGTTGAACTCCCCTTCCGGATTAAGCACCAGAATCACGCCGATAAAACCGATGCCGATGGCCAGCAGTATCCTTTGACGCAGAGGTTCGCTGAGCCAGAACCAGGCGATAAGCGGCATAAAGAGCGGCGATGTCATCTTCAATAACATACCATCCGCCAGCGGCAGGTTGGCCAAGGCATAGAAAAAACAGTACATCGCTGAAACACCAGCGACCGATCGCAACAGATGCAGGTGGATGATCTCGGTACGTAAACTGACCCAGCCGTTACTCCAGACCAATGGCATCAACAAGGCCAGTCCGAACAGATTGCGCATAAAGACTGCCATGTCACTGGGCAATGTTTGCGTCACATATTTTACAGACGCCCCCATCGAGGCGAACATTAACTCAGACAACAGTATGAACAGTGCCCCCAACAGGAGATTTTGCCTATACAGCACTGCCTTGACCCCCGCTGTTAACGACTCTGCTCTGCATGCAGGCCAATCCAGCCCATATCAACCATTGAGACACCATAATCTTCGTATTGCCGATGCATCCCCCTATTGTTATCTGCCCGGGATTCAGTAGTACGGGAGGACCTTGCCGATTACCGGCAATAAATTTTGACATATCCAAATATCGCAATCGCCGATCACTCTATGGCAGAATTGAACAATCTAACAGATTATGCGGGGAATTGTTCACATGCTCTCAATACGCCTTTACACTTTATTAGGCCTGGCAATGCTCATTTCCGGTTGCTCGAGCGTCTACTACGACACCATGGAAAAGGTCGGCATTCACAAGCGAGATATCATGGTCGACCGGGTGGAATCCGCACGTGACGCCCAGGCTGAGGCACAGGAGCAGTTTCAATCGGCACTGGATCAATTCGCTTCTGTCATCAATCTTGAGGAGAGTGATCTGAAGCGTGCCTACGACAGCCTCAATCATGAATTTGAAGCCAGTGAAGCGGCGGCGGCAGAGGTTACGGAACGCATCAGCAAGGTGGAATCGGTGGCCGAGGACCTGTTTGAAGAGTGGCAGGAAGAGTTGGACCTGTATGAGAACAAGAGCCTGAAAGCCACCAGCGCCAGGAAACTCAAACAGACCAAACAGCGCTATCAGACCATGCTCAGCTCAATGAAGAAGGCAGAACGCAGTATGCAGCCCGTCATCAATACTTTCCGTGATAATGTGCTGTTTCTGAAGCATAACCTGAATGCCCAGGCAATCGGATCCCTGCGCGGTGAATTCGGCAATCTCAAGGCCGATATCAATAACCTGATCAACCGTATGAACCAGTCGATCAAACAATCAGATGAATTTATTCGTGGTATGCAGAGCTCCTAGCGTTTGGAGAAGCGCATAGACTTCAGACAAACCAACGCATGTCATCAAAGGTACACAACGCTGCTGTCCACAGAGCGAATCACGCGCTCGCACTACTCTTTCTGATCGCCATCGGCGTCAGTTATCATTTCATCTACAGCACCATCGACAACAGTTTGATAATGATACTTGCCGCCATTCTCGGCGGTTATCTGGCCCTGAATATCGGCGCCAACGATGCCGGCAACAATATCGGGCCCCTGGTGGGTTCCGCAGTCATCGGTATGACCGGAGCGATGTTGTTCGCCGCACTGTTTGAAGCTGCCGGCGCATTTCTTTCAGGCGACGAGGTGATCAGCACCATAAAGCAAGGCATAATAGATCCCGATCAACTGAGTGATGCGGAAACGGTAACGCGTGTTATGTTTTCCGCCATGATAGCCACAATCGTTTGGCTTAATTTAGCCACATTCACAGGCACGCCTGTCTCCACAACACATACCATCGTGGGCGGTGTCCTGGGAGCGGGTATAACCGTCGGCGGGGTTGCTGCCGTCAATTGGCACACCTTGGCCTCTATTACCGTCAGCTGGTTTTTATCACCGATACTGGGTGGAATCATCGCCGCACTCCTGCTGTACCTGATCAAGCGTACGATCACCTATCAGGACAAGATGTCGCGTGCCGCCGGAAAGGTGTTGCCGCTGCTGGTCGGTTTCATGGCCTGGAGTTTCACCACTTACCTGATGGTCAAAGGCGTCAAAGCGAGTTGGCGGGTCGATTTTTTTACAGCGCTGATATGTGGTTTTGCCATAGGCCTGGGTGTCTACATGGTGATAAAACCCAATATCGTGCAGCGTACCGACATACTTCCCAATACCAAATCTGCCGTCAACCGACTGTTCAATATCCCGCTCTTATTCGGTGCCGGTCTTTTGAGTTTCGCCCACGGTTCAAATGATGTTGCAAACGCCATTGGTCCCGTTATTGCAATCAAAGAGGCGCTGATAGACAGCCAGACCGCACTCCCTGACTCCTCACTGTGGGGTTTGTCGATCGGGGCGGTTGGCATACCCCTGGGATTGATTTTGTATGGAAAGCGCCTTATCAAGACGATTGGCAGCGAAATTACTGAACTCGATCAAGTGAGGGCGTTCTGCATTGTCACTTCCGTCACTATTACAGTGTTGTTTGCAAGCCAGTTCGGCCTTCCCGTGAGCAGTACACATACCGCTGTCGGTGCGGTCTTCGGTATCGGCTTTTTACGCGAAATATTAAAGACAAATTATGCTATTCTCCTGGAAACCCTCAGGCACCAGCACCGAAGCCGGGATAAAGCTCAGATTGAGGCCTTTATACAACGATTTGATCGGGCGAGTTTCAGTGAAAAAGGTCGTCTTTTGGCGGAATTGGATTCAGATAACCAGTTAAAACTCAGTAAAAAGAAACGCACCTCACTACAAAACCTCTACCGGTATGAAATCGTCAAACGCTCCACCTTCATACGCATTATTTTGGCGTGGATTATTACCCTCCCGATAGCTGCCCTCTTCGCCTCTTTGATCTATTTGCTGATCGATTGAACAGTCATCGCCACTAAACTCCCTATTTATCTCCAGTAATTTACTTGGTTATTATCGGGCAACTACAGTTCCGTTTCGATAGAATGATGTGATCAAAAATCCCATAAAATTCATTGATTTGTAAAAAAGCGGCAGGCATAGTAAAAAGCGCGATATCCAGGTGGAACCAACCAAAGCCAAAAGGAATTATGTCTCCAACCAGCCGTTATTGCGCAAATTCAGTTTTATTGCGATCATGGCGCTATGGTGGGCAAAGCAATACACGCACTGCCTATCCTCAGAATCCGATAATCAAGGCTTGGCTCGCAGGAAACTCATTCAGAGTCGCTCCGCAACTCTTCCATTTGGAACAGGGCAAAACTCATGTTTTGCAGGATGCAGTAAAACGTGAACTACGTCACATTCCCCTTCCCCACCTCATGGATGGATAAGTTGTATCAGCCTGGTTGTTTTCTAATATGAACAGAAGTCAGCGCCTGAGGGTTCATCTTGATATGCTGGCCCGCAGCCACCTGCTTGCAGTCATATTCATAACCTTGGCAATCCTCTTAAACCTGTTGATCACAGCCTATTGGCAATTCAGTCTCGAGCCCAGATTGACTGCACAAACCAATACACTTGCGCAAGCCCAGGCCGGAATCCTGGCTAGACTATTAAGCAACAACACCCCATCCGACTCGCAGGAATTGGAGCAGGCAATGGATACAATACTCCAACTGCAAGACCCTGCAACGCAAAAACCAATAGTGCAACGCATAGAGGTCAGCATCAGACTTGTAACTGCCGCCAAGGAATTCGATACGCTGGAACTGGCTCGAGGTTTGTCGAACTGCGAGAACTGTCTTGTTTCAGAAGTCGCACTGTCGAATGAACAGACAGGTAAACCGGTCGGTAGCGCACGAATCCATGTCAATCGGAACTTTCTTACCGCATTGAAAGATGATTTCCGGGAAAAGCTCTGGTGGTCCGGTGTTATTGTAACTTTGATTGTGCTATCTGCCTGGTTATTGATCGAAAATTTCCTGCGAAAATTACGTAAGAATGAGTCAAATCTGCAATCAATCATCGATGGTGTCGCAGACCCCCTGTATGTCTATACCACAGACAGAAAAATGGTTTTACACAATCAGGCTGCATATAAACTTGCTTTATCCAATCATGGCATGGAGGAGGCGGAGTTTCAGAAATATATTCTTCCACCGAAATCATTGATACGTGATGTGATTACCAACAACAGACCGGTAAAAAGCATCCACAAAATACCTCAGGGTAGAAATAAACTGTTGCGCATGGAACTTCAGGCAAGCCCGTTATCAGATGGCAGCAATAACAACACGGGGATTATCATCACCTACAGAGACCTCACTGAACATCTGGTGTTGTTGGATGAATTGCAGAGTAATAAACATCAACTGCAACAACTTGCCGAAAAGGACACACTGACACAATTACCCAACAGGTTCATGTTCAATCGGCTGTTGGATCAGGCGGTCTCCCGAGCCGCCAGAACCCACTCCATGCTCGCCCTGCTGTTTCTTGACTTGGATCGTTTTAAGGAAGTGAATGACAGTCTGGGTCATGATGCAGGCGATACACTCCTCGAGGTCGTTGCACAACGTTTGCTGAGGGCCGTACGCAAGGGGGATGTGGTCTCTCGCATCAGTGGAGACGAGTTTGTGATCCTGCTGGCGGATATCAAGCGCCCGGACGATGCCACGTTAGTGGCTGATCATATCGTTGAATCCGTACGTCAGATGGTAATCATTCAGGGTAAGCGCCTCCACCCTTCCGTCAGCATCGGTATCAGCCTTTTTCCCAATGATGGCCGGACCGGCAAACTCCTGTTGCAGAGCGCCGATACTGCCATGTACCGTGCGAAGCGGGAATCCCAGAACAGTTATCAACTATACGATCCCAGCATGACACTGATGATACAAGAACGGTTGAGTACGATTACAGCATTACAAAGCGCGGTCAGTGATGATGATTTCGTCTTGCTGTATCAACCGCAGTATGAGCTGCACACAAAAAAACTGGTCGGCGTGGAAGCCTTGCTACGCTGGAATAAAGAGGGCCGGGAACTGGTATCGCCCACCCATTTTTTGGGTTTGGCTGAGGATGTGGGGCTGGTATTTCCAATCGGACAGTGGGTATTGCGGAATGTCTGCAGACAAATACAGTCCTGGCGCAGCATGGATCTGATCCCGCCGCCGATGGCGGTAAACATTTCCGCCAGTGAATTACTGCACAAGGATTTCGTCGACTCGATTCAGAGGATGCTCAATGAGACAAATTGCAAGGGAGAGTGGTTGACAATCGAAATTACAGAAAGCTCCTACTCCGGCCAAATCGAACTTGCCGCAGAAATCCTGCAACAACTGAAGGGACTTGGAATTGCCATCGCGATCGATGATTTCGGTATTGAACACTCTTCCCTGGCACGTTTAAAGCAGTTGCCGATAGACAGATTGAAGTTGGACAAGATTTTTTTGCAGAACCTTACCACTGACTCGGCAAATCAGGCGATCATTCAAACCGTCCAGGATCTCGGGCATCGCTTGGGAATCGAAGTGCTTGCGGAAGGTGTTGAAACTCCCGAACAGGAAACCTATTTGATTCTATCTGATTATCGTATGGCTCAGGGTTATCGCTATGGAAGACCGATGTCTGCGGATAACTGCGCAAAGCGGTTTCACTGAGAGAGAATCGATATCGGATAATTCATATGGCGCAATGGTTGTAGCCGTTTTTCAACCGCTTTAACTCTGACCCACGGCACGCTCCGATACGGGAAGTGTATCGGGCGGTGGCATGCGCTTGACGATGCCGTCAGGCACCTCTCCTCTCCCAGCCTGATAGATGGAGCCCGACTCCAGCACAAAGCAGATCATGACTGTGATCAGCGTCGGCACAACGGCGACACGCGTAATGGCGACCATCATGATATCGCCTTTGGAACTGCCGCTGGTGGCAAGCATTGCCATTCCTAGTATGACGGCGCTGATGGTATATCCGATTATCAGGATACGGGTACGATTGGCGGAGAGACGCCAATGGGCGGCGACAAACCAGTCTCCAGGTGCGGTTTCTATGCTTGCACGATACCAGATAAAGCCGATGACGGAGAATGAAAGCAGCAACGGAATCAGAAATCCCAAGAAACCGATATCGAGCACGATTGCCGCGGGTGCCGCAATCAGATGACAACCCACCAGGTTCACCATGGACAGCTCATGAGGTGTCTTGGCCCGTTTGCGAACCGTCTCTTCGATATCGAAAATCATTGTATGCCCTCTCCCGCACATCCGATCATCTTGTGATTGACTATGACACGATTAACCAACCTTGGCGTTGATATTACGCAAACCGGACATTGAAGGTAAACTAAAGCCATGACCATTGATATCGAGATATTAGGTGAATTGCTTGTTGAAAGCGCTCAATCGGAACTGATACCTCGATTCAACCGCTGCGAAGGCCGGATCAAGAGAGACGGGAGCCTTGTAACCCAGGCGGATCTGGCGATGCAGCAGCGTATCATGACCCAGTTGAAACATCTCTACCCTGATATTCCGCTGTTGGGCGAAGAGATGCCGGCTGACCTGCAGGCAGCCGTATTAAGTAACGAAAACAGGGGTTTTTGGTGTCTTGACCCACTGGATGGCACTGCAAATTATCTAGCCGGTATGCCCTGCTTTGCCGTATCTCTGGCCTATCTGGTCAATGGAGAGGTACAAATCGGGATCATCTACGACCCGCTGAGGGATGAGCTTTTTCATGCCGTAAAGGGTTCTGGAGCCTGGTTGAATCAGGACAGGCTGACAATCAACTGTACGCTGGATCAATTGCACGAGTGTGTGGCAATGGTCGATTTCAAACGACTCGGGCCTGCGCTTGCCAGTCAATTGGCAACCGCTCCTCCCTACCGCTCCCAACGCAGTATAGGCAGTGTGGCACTCGACTGGTGCTGGCTGGCGGCGGGACGAGTGCAACTCTATCTGCATGGCGGCGCCAGAATTTGGGACTATGCTGCAGGCACGCTTATCTTTCGCGAAGCCGGCGGGTACTTCTGGCTGGGTGAAACAACAGCCATGGCGCAGAGTCAGGCAAACCCCGAACTACGGCAGCAGATGGCGGTTGGCGCGGCCAACCAACAACTGTTTGAAGCCTGGCGCGCCTGGTTGCAAGGTTTTAGTTGACCTGAGCACGAAATACCTTAAACTATCGCGCTCTCGACTCTGGAGCGGTAGTTCAGTTGGTTAGAATACCGGCCTGTCACGCCGGGGGTCGCGGGTTCGAGTCCCGTCCGCTCCGCCATTTTTCAACACAAAACTCGATCGGTCCGATCGGTCACAGACCCCTCATACCTTACCCAGAGGGATCGTCTGAATAAACACTGAACTATCCCCGCTCTAGGGCCTGTTTAAAAATAGATTGCATTTCAGGAAGTTTATTCGCCTCACTGGACAGGCTTTCTCCCTTATCAATACCGGACAGGCGGAGTGTGCCTTCAACAACCGGACGAAGCCAACAGATTAATCTGTCTATCAGCCGCTGGAAACAAACAGTGTCATATTTTTGTGGCCTTCGCAGAACCACTCTCTACTCGCCACGAAGTCAGATACAAACAGATAAAATTTGAAGCACTACTCAATTTCCCCGGCCACAACCTCCTATTCTTGGCGCTAACGAACAATCAAGTACACGATTCCCGGTTGCCATTGCAACCGCTGCATATTCTACCAAGCAGAGAGAAATGGAAGTGTCGAAATCCGTCAAACCGTTACTGACTATTCTATTAACCCTCATCCTGACAGGATGTCTAGATGAAAATAGCGCACCGGTGGCAGCCGACGATAGCACCATCCTCAATCAAGGCAGAAGCACAACTATCGATGTATTACAGAACGACCGGGACAAGGATCATGATCCGCTTGTCGTAGTTGCCGGCAAACCGCCTTCTCATGGTACCTTAATCATCCAGGATGACGGACTGATCGTTTACCAACATGACGGTTCAACAGCCGGATCGGACAGTTTCACCTACCTTACCTATGATGGCGCTGCCTATTCCGCACCAGCCCAGGTACAGGTAACGATTTTAGTTCCTCCCTATTCCACTGATGACAATACAACAGCCCCATCCACCAACCAACCACCGGTCGCGGTCGATGATCAGGCCACGGTGACAACAGGTGGTGCTGTTTCCCTCGACCTGCTGATCAACGATTCTGACGCAGAGAATGACCCACTCAGCATCGAAACCCTGGGTACTCCCAGGAACGGGGAAGTGACATTGGAATCCGATGGCACTGTTACTTATCGGCACGACGGTTCGAATACAACCGCTGACAGTTTCAGCTATATCATCAGTGACGGGGATGCCCCTTCCGCCAGCGCAGATGTCTTTATCACCATAACACTTGTAAACCAACCGCCCGGTTTCACCCGCCAAGGTAATGATATCCATCTCCCCATCGACACACGCTACGAGTTATCCGTTGAAGCGGTGGATCCTGACGGCGATGAGTTGAGCTATTCGGTCTCCCATCTTCCTCATTGGTTACATTTCTCAGCCGATACACATACCTTGTCCGGGCAACCCTCTTGGGCCGACCTGGGAAATTCATACCCTGTAACGATCACAGTCAATGACGATGAAGTGAGTATTGAAAACCGATTCGTCATCACTGTCGTGGAAAGGTGGCCTGTGACAGACAGCATGGCCCATCGCCTATTGGTACAAGCCACTTACGGCCCGACACTGAATGAAATCGAAAGAGTCAAGCAGCTGGGAGTAGCGGGTTGGATCGATCATCAGCTCTCCATGCGATCGGCATATACCGATTCTGGCGATGGTTGGCCGAGCCATCTGCAACGTACCCGCGAAATAGCCCTACAGGCGGAACCCGCCAACAATTGGCTCGCCACCGGAATTTTCAATGAATCGACCGGTGACGGATCAGTCTTGGATTATCAAATGGCCGCATGGTGGGAAAATGCCCTGGGTTCGCCCTCGATACCCGGTAACGAGACCGGCTCGGATCAACTGCGTCAACGCGTCGCTTATGCACTGAGCCAGTTGCTGGTTACCTCCGACAGTGTCCCGGTCCTGAAATCCCGCGGTGAAGCCTTGGCCGCCTACTATGATCTGTTGGCGGAGCATGCATTCGGTAACTACAGGACATTGCTGGGAGAAATTGCCCGAAGTCCGGCCATGGGTATCTACCTATCGCACCAGGGTAACAGCAAGAGCAATCCCGCTACAGGTTCACGACCCGATGAAAACTTCGCCCGTGAAGTCATCCAGTTATTCTCTATCGGTCTTTATGAATTGAATCTGGACGGCAGCCCCAATCGGGACGGTAACAGTAGCAGTTATCCGGACCCCGGTCACAACCTGGCAGCCACATACACCCAAAACGATATAGAGGAATTAGCCAAGGTAATGACAGGCTGGGATCTGGCAAGTAACAGCAGGTTCGGAAGAGTAAGCAGTAGAGATGGTGACTACGCAAACCCCATGGTGTTTCATCCCGAGCAACATGAAAACGAGTCAGCCACTGGCGGAGACGGCTATGTCACAGTACTGGGACAGACATTCTCCCTCAATTCGGGGAATGATCAGAGTGGACTCGATAGTGGATTGGATGTTCTGTTCAGCCACCCGAATGTTGCCCCCTATGTCAGCAGACACCTCATCCAGCGGCTTGTCACATCCAATCCATCCCCAGCCTACCTGGCCCGAGTGGCACAGGTTTTCAATAATAACGGCAATGGCGTGAAAGGTGACCTCAAGGCGGTAGTGCGCGCCATCCTTCTAGACCCTGAAGCACGGGATGATCGTTATTTGATCGACCCATCCTATGGCAAGGCAAAGGAGCCCCTGCTGGCGATAACCCAACTGCTTCGAGCGGTCCATAGCTCGCCGTTAAACGGTTGGAACAGCCAAAGCGGCGTGGCCATGAACGGCGTCTATTGGTTCAGGGCACCCCAGGCTATATTGGGGCAAGGGCCACTGCGTTCCCCATCCGTGTTCAACTTTTACAGCCCCGGCCACATCCCGAGAGACAACCGTTTTATTGTGCATAATCTGGTGGCGCCGGAGCTGCAGATACAGACAGATCAAATGCTGATCGAATACAGCAACCTGGTTTTCAGTCTGCTCAACAGTTTCGAAAAAAACCATATCATCCACTTTACGGGTGAAACCCTGGCGGCATTCGGCGCTTCATTCAACAGCCATTCGGAAAAGATATTATTGACCAATTTCGATACCGAAATATCTCTCTTTGAACAAGCTCTCGAGGGGGACAACGACAGGGATTTCGCATCTATCAATGACACATCGACGGATATAGAGGGTGACACACCCAAGGCGAATGCCATTGATGCCCTGCTCGACCACCTCGATCTATTGTTGCTGGGTGGACATATGTCCCCTGAGATCAGATCCGCACTCAAGCACTATCTCGTGACAAGCGCTGGCACCAACCACAATAGACCATTCATGGAGGCGCGCTCTGTAATACGTGATGCAATCGCAATGATAGTCACCTCCAGCAGCTACATGATTCAAAAATAACACGGTAATCCAAGGAAGATATCAGCCTATGGTGATGCATCGCAGGGATTTTCTAAAACACGCCACGGTTATGGGAGGTCTCGGTCTGTTAGCCCCCCTCGGCCAACTCACATATACCAGCCCATGCCTGGCCGCTGCACCGGACTTTTCAGACTACAAGGCACTGGTCTGCATCTTTCTCTATGGCGGCAACGACTCATTCAATATGCTGATTCCCTATGGCGACACGCCGGGAAAAGGCTATATGGAATATGCCTCCGTTCGAAGAGATCTGGCAGTCGCGGACAGAGACCTTGACCTCAGCTCGGTAACCACCGGCAACACAAATCTGAACCGGGACAACCTCGGATCGGGCAGTGCCAATCCCTACAACGCGAACCAAAGTCAAAGCACTGCTTATACACGAGGCCTTTATCCGCTGACCGCTAAAGGAATCGACCTCGCTGTGAGTGGTGTAATGCCGGAACTGGCCCAATTGATTGTCGATAATCGGGTCAGTATCGTGGCAAATACCGGCACCCTGGTCGAACCCGTGAGCCGTGCGGATATTATCGCTGGTGGCGCTGAACTGCCAAAATTCCTTTTTGCACACGACCACCAGCAAAGAGAGCTGCAAACCGGGCGGGCTGATAATCTTGGACATATTGGCTGGGCAGGACGAATCGCGGATGCCTGGAATGACATCAACGCTGAAAATCCGTTGGGTCTCAACCTGTCCTATTTCAACAACGATCTCATGATGGTCGGTCGAAACAGTTCACCCCTGGTATTGAAGGCCGACAACCCACCCAGCATTGGCCACCTGAGAGCAGGAGTCAATCGCTACCGGGATGATCGTCGTGCACTGTTCAAGGCGCTTGCCGGTGTGCAAGGCAATACCAACCGACTCGACTTCAACACTGCGAATACGGCGAGTACGGGGGACCATTTCAAAGGCCTCTACAATCGCCTGTTATTGAAATCACTCTCTACATTTGACTTTTTAAACAGCAGCTGGCAAGCGATCCAAATGGACTTTGCAACCCCTGATTCTTATGGCCGGGAGCTGTTTTCCATTCCCACCAATCAGCAATTGGGCTTCACCACAAATATCAGCGGAGTGCTGATCAGGCAGCTTGCCTCAGTGACGAAGATGATCCATATGGGTGCCTCGGGTATCCTGGGAGCAGATTACAGCAGGCAGATTTTCCTTGTCCGATTGGGTGGATTTGACACACATGCAGGCCAGGCAGAACATCACCCCCTGCTTTTGCGGGAACTGAGCCTTGCCCTGTGGAAATTTCAGATGGCGATGGAGGAGCTTGGTTATTCACAGCAGGTCACTACATTCACGATGTCCGATTTCGGCCGGACCCTGACAAATAATGGCGATGGCACCGATCATGCCTGGGCATCGAACCAGCTGGTGATGGGCGGTCTTGGTGATCATTCGCCAGGTAGTCTGGATGGTGGAAAGCTGTTCGGCACCCCTCCTGACCTGCAACTCGGCGGTAGCGATGATTACGGCGACAAGGGGCGCTACATTCCCACTACCGCCCAGGATCAGGTGAATGCCGCTATTGCCCAATGGTTCGGCGTGGATGATTCCCTGATGCGGTCACTGTTCCCCAATCTGGTAAATTTCCAGACTGGGGCCGATTATGAATCAGCCTATACCCGACTTTTTGTTTAGGGCCGGTTAAGCCTGTATCAAACCGAGTGGATCATTGGGATCCACACCCTCCATAAAGGGAATATTGCGGTCACGGTGGGTGATTTGATAGACCAAACCAATCCAGTTTCCGATAACCGCTTCAGCCGTATCATGCCAGGTATTATCCAGCGTATCGGTGACCAAGGCCTCCGGAAAAGCCGGCATGGGTTGCTGCTTCGACATAGCCTGTTCGAGATGTTCACGATACTCGTTGAAAATCGCCTGATTACGCAGGGTGAAATAGTTGTCCGGAAAGGGTGGGTAATCCTCGCGCATGCGGTTGAAATAGAGGGTAACCTCTCTTTTGTACTCCTTGAGAAGACTGATGGTGTCATATTCAGGATGCCCCTGGAAGTAGACAACCCTCAGACCATCCTGACTGACAGCCAGATGGACCCCCCCCTCTTCACTCTCCACCAGGACCTTGAGTCCAGCCCGTTGGAATTGCTCCCGGGTAATCTGGTTGAAACGGGAGTGAGGTACATCGAAGCGGGTATTGACATCATTCACCAGGGGATGTTTCGGATCCATGACCCGGTGGCTGTAGACACCCCATAGCTTATCCCCCATATGGGTACGTTTCTGACCATGATGTGATTGAACAACAGCATGGGTCGCCAGACAGGAGCAGAGTACGGAGGTCACATTGTCATAGGCCCAGTCGACCACTTCGGTCAAGGGCCGCCAGAATGCCTCCTGGGCCAGATCCGGGTGTGTGACATTGGCACCGGTGATGATCAGTGCATCCAGGCCATCCTGTTTGATCTGGCCGAAGGTCTCATAGTAGGCGTCGATATGCGTCCTGGCCTTTTCACTGCGCGGTAATTCATCAAGGGTGAATGGATGAACGAAGAACTGCGCGATGGGATTGGCCTCTCCCACCAGGCGGAAAAATTGTCGCTCAGTCGCCTCAATCGCGCTGTCGGGCATCATATTCAACAGCCCGATATGCAACTCGCGTATATGTTGATGTGTCGCCCTGTCCGGTGAGAGGACGTTCTGTCCCTCCTGTCGCAGGCGATTGAAGGTAGGCAGTTCAGTGTGTGCTACCAAAGGCATGACGATCCCCCATTCAAAGCGCTACGGACTGAGTACTGGATTCCCTGGCGATGACCTCTTCCAGCAGCTGCAGAAAATCGGATTCACTGTTGACCATGGACAGTTCCTGGGTCGTCACTGTATAGCCGTAATCACGGGCGATTGCCTCATAACGCGGTATCCGGGCGCGAAACAGGCGCGGAAAAACCCAGCGTGTGAAATCAAACGGATCGATTAGCGAAACATACTCCAACTCATTGATTTGCATATACTCGGCCAGGTGGTCGTCAAGAAACGCCTCGCGATAATAGAGTGGTTTCGGATGTGACACGGAGCGTGCGATCAGCGCCGTTTCATCCTCCTCGGAAGCCTTGATGTAGAGAATCAGCGAGTACTCGGCGAGAAACTCCAGCAGACCAGGTTCATCCAGTTCGCACAGGCTGCCACCCACATCATTGATGAAATGTGAATAGCCGTAGATCATGCGCGATTTACGTATGAAGCTTGGCACATCGTACATGGCGGCGATCTCGGCCTGGCGATGCAGACTCTGACGCCGCTTGAATTCGGTCAGCGGCATCCCTCCCAACTCCGGATTGCCCAGCATTCCGAGAAAGGTGGAGACCGGTTTGAGGTTATGGAAGGTGATATTGTTGCGGATGAATATAGAATCCGAGCGCAACAGATCACGCAGCAAAGGCACACTCATGGCCTGATCTTTGATGCTGTCGAGAATGGGTTCGTCTAGATAGCGGGTGCCGATACGGTAGTCTCCCGAATAGTGAAACCACTCCTTCCGTCTCAGTAGATTCGACAGGCGGGTCTTACCGACACCGGACATACCCAGCAGGGTCACACATTTCCGATCCCAGGCACGAAATTGTTCAACACTCAATCTCACGGTATCTACGCTCCAATTCACTGAGAAGCCAATTCTACGGGCTAGCAGAGTGTTAGGAAAGTTACTATTCGCCCGAGAACCCTCAATGCGGTTGACAAATATGGTGTTGAGCTGAACATAGCGCCAGCTACAACCTGACCGGCTTGCTTGCTATGATGGCTTTGATACAACGATTAAGGCATTAGCCAGTCATTGATTACAAGCAGATGAATATCAAAGACCTCTCAGTCATCCTGGTGGAACCCTCGCAGACCCAGCGAAAACTCATCGCCAAGCAACTCGCAGCACTGGGAATCAGCCATATCGAATTATTCAGCAATGGTAGCGACACGCTGCAGGCCCTGCCTACAAGTAAACCGGACGTCGTTATCAGTAGCCTCTATTTGCCGGACATGACCGGGACCGACCTTGTATTTGAGATGCGCGACGATGAGGAGCTGATGCAAACCGCATTTATGTTGATCTCCAGTGAAACCAGCCTTTCCTACCTGGATCCGATCCGCCAGGCCGGCGCCGTAGCAATACTGCCAAAGCCCTTCACCCACGACGACCTCTATCTGGCCATGCAGGCCACCCTGGACTATGTAGAGACCCCCGATCTGGAACTGCACGACATCGACACCGAAAACATACGAATTCTGATAGTCGATGACAGCAGTATGTCCCGCAAACATATACGCCGCATTCTGGAGGCCATGGAGATTGAAAACATTACCGAGGCAGGCAATGGCGCCGAAGCCGCCAGCCTGATCGACCAACACTATTACGATCTGGTCATTTCGGATTACAACATGCCCGAAATGAATGGTCAGGAACTGGTCGATCACATCCGTGAGCAAAGCGGGCAACCCGGCCTCCCTATCCTCATGGTAACCAGTGAGTCCAATGAAAACCGGCTGGCGGCAGTACAGAAATCCGGTGTTTCAGCAATTTGTGACAAACCCTTCACAACAGAGTCCATACAGAGTTTGTTACAGCAGATTCTGTTGGATCTATCAACTTAAACACTCGCATTAAATGACAAATTCATTTAACATTTCAGGAAGTTAATTCATCCCATACATAGATATACCATAACGAATATCGTATGCAGCCACCTCACAACCTTACGTCAGCTGCCATAGAGCACATACATCGGCATGAAAAGAGTGCCGAAACCGAAGTAGTTACCTGATAATGTTCAATTGGCAATAGGGGTTGGCATGTCGACAAATCAAGGAAGAGTCAAGCATTGAATATCGATGCCGTTAATGAGCTAGGAAAGTGACCATCAGAAATACCCAACATTAAGTATGGCGGCCGGGAATCGCGCCGAATCCGCCAGCAATCTCTACCGATGGTCACAGATGTGGTGTAGATGATCCTGGGATCAAAGCGAAAATCGGGCGAAACCTTGTCATTATGTCTAACGTACTTATCATTGATGATCAATCAATAACCAGAATGATTTTACAGGAGTTGGTTAGTTCCATAGATAAGGATATCACTTCAACCTGCTTTGCCGACCCTACCCAGGCGCTCGAATGGGCAAAATCCCATGAAATCGATCTGGTTATCACGGATTACAAAATGCCGCAGATGGATGGCATTGAATTTATCAAGTGGATCAGGCGAATACCTCGCTGCAATGATGTTCCGGTGATGATCGTCACCTGTGTGGAGGATCAATCGATTCGCTATCTTGCACTGGAATCCGGTGCCAACGACTTTATCACCAAACCCATTGATCATACGGAGTGCCGCGCCCGTTGCCATAATATGCTTACCATGAGTCTGCAGCGAAAACTGATAAAGGACCGGGCGTTGTTGTTGGAGCGGGAGATACGTAAAACCACTCAGGAGCTGCATGACCGGGAGCAGGAGACCCTGATGAGGCTGGCGAAGGCCGGGGAGTACCGGGATGAAGACACCGGGAACCATATCCTGCGCATATCCCGCTACTCAAAGCTGATTGCCCATCGCCTTGGCTTATCTCACGAACGATGTGATTTGATCGCCCAGTCCGCACCAATGCATGATATAGGCAAAATCGGCATACCTGACGCCATTCTTCTGAAGCCTGGGCGATTAACCCCGGAAGAGTATAAAATCATGCAACGCCACACGCTTGTAGGCTATGAGATTCTTAAAGACAGCCTCTCGAAATATATTCAGATTGGTGCTGTTATTGCGCTCAATCACCACGAAAAATTCAATGGTGAGGGCTACCCACACGGCCTGAAGGGCGATAGCATTCCTCTGGAAGCTCGTATCGTGGCCATCGCCGATGTGTTCGACGCCCTGGTAACCGACAGGCCATACAAAAAGAGCTGGCCTATGGAGAAGGCGATTGAGTATATTAGTGAGGAGCGAGGCAAACACTTCGATCCGGATTGTGCCGAGGCCTTTCTCAGTGAACTACAGGAGGTAGAATTGATTCACCATGCATTAAAAGCCGCCCCCAGAAGGACCGATGCGTGAGCATACCTGCGGAGAACCGCCTGCCATCCCCGGCTGATCTATCCATGACAGGACGCCGATACCACGGTACGGCTTTTATCGTTAGTAGCATTGTGGTCTGCTATATGGCAAGTCAGTTTCTCTGGCTGGTACCGTCTGCAGACCAGCTGGCAACCGTCACCCTGGCTGCATATTACGCCATGATACGGATGATCCAGCTCATCACAATTCGTAAACCGTATCATCTCCCGCTGCATTTACATGGTCCGCTGGTCGTTTTCGATCAAATATACCTGGGTGTTATGACGCTGTCCGGACTACCTGTCTACTTGACATTGCCACTGAGTGGATTATTGCTCTTTATGACGAGATCACTTGGTGTGAGTTATGTATTAATCGCCATACCCGTAACTTTTGCCACTGTGCTCTATTCCCTGATCGGCTTTTCCGGTTTTCAATTAAATGCACCGACCGCCATCATCATATCACTGGCGACGGTTTTCACTGCCAGCCTCAATATTCTGCTGCCACTATTCATCGCGGCAATACGCAAATCCAACCCATCAGAGAAACGCAATTCACAGAAGAACGCACCTCAGGAATCCGAGCAAGCACCACAACAGAATACACGTTTTTCCTCTCCTATCATGGAGAAATCAGGGTTGCGTATCCTGATAATATCAAATAACGATAATCGGCTGACATCAATAACCGACCACTTCAACGATTGGGGCTATGACTACACAATCAGCAGGAATTGTGTTCAGGCGTTCAGGCACATGCTGTCACGTTTTCAGCTCAATAAATTCGTTTCCTACACAACTGTGATAGTTGATCAGCAGGGGCTGGATCTCGATCCGATATCACTGGCGCAACTCATAAAAAATGAATCCCGGCTGGCAGGTACTAGACTGATCTGCTACAAGGCTCCCTCGGTTCTTCATCAGCAATCACAGCAGCTACACCAAGCGGGCTATGCCGCATTCCTCGAAAGTCCCCTGAATAAAGCCCAACTGTTCAGTGCGCTTCACGGGGAGCAACAGCAATACCTGGATTCCGCCAACATAATATGCCTCTCAGAACACAGAGCACATAAAAAGAGCAAACCAAAACAGGGAATTATCCTGCTTGCAGATTCCGCGTCTTCTGAAAGAACCACTCTCAGTAAAGCACTTATTCAAGCAGGCTATAAAGTGCTTATGGTGGATGATGGCGATCAGGCGCTTGATGCGCTTGAAGAAGAATCCGTTGACCTTGCGATTGTCAATATCAACCTCTCAATCATGAGCGGCACACAAGTACTCAAACTCCATCGCTTTACCACACCCTATAAACTGTGGGTGCCATTTGTATTTTTGAGTAATGAAAACAGTGCGGATACTTTACGGCTTTGCCGTTCAATCGGAGTACAGGCCTGCTTCTTCAAACCTGTGATTGCGACCGATTTGCTGGAGATGATACCTACATTGCTCACCCAGCATCAATCAACAGATGCCAACCTCAACCACATAACACCTGAAGAGAACAATCTAACACATTTTCAAAACGCCAGCCTGCTGGATCATATGACACTTTTGCGTCTGGAGCGGCTGGATAGCGGCATCACATTCATTAATGACCTGATCAAAATCTTTGAGGCGGAAGGATCCGTAATACTACGCACCATGCGGCAAGCCGTGGACAGGAAAAAATTCGGACTATTTCTCGATCAAGCACAAATACTATTGGACAGTGCCGGCCAACTTGGCGCATTTTCCCTGTATGAGCTGAACCGTAAAGCGACCAGGTTACGGGCCTATGAATTCGAATATAGAGGTTATGAAGTATTGGAAGAAATTGAAAAAACTTTCAACCTCACCCTGCAAGCCTATTCCCATTATCTCTCTCAGCGTGCCGCAACGCTGAAAAAGGACCGGATTTAGATCTTGCAATGCCGCTGCGGTAATAGCTAAGGTTGCCTCTGTTGAAGATAGTGGTTCAGTGCCTGACAGGTCACGGAATAGGTCGAGGATATTTTTGCCAACATCTTTACTCCGCGGCTATGTAATTCCGACTGTTCGATACCCGACACGGCAGAGCACACCGTCTTGAGAGAGAAGGCTCCCAAACCCGAGGCATTGTCTGCGATGGCATGGGCACAATCCCGATATTGATTAAGATCCCCCTCCTCCAATGACTTTTGCATATTTATCAGCTGTGCATCACTGTCGCGTAAAAAGCTATCAGCCATACTCTGCAGAAAATTTGGGTCTTTACTCAGTTTTTCCAAATCTATCAGTGTCTTGTGATCGAGCACCTGAAGATGCCTCACCGAATTAGCCTCTCGTAGAGGCTGATCCATCAATGTACCCGGTGGAATATCCATCATTTCTATACCCAATACACGATTCACCATTTCAAGCAGGTGAGATGAACGGACCGGTTTAGTCAAATAGGCGCTGACACCAATCTCATCACACTGTTTAACAGCTTCCGTCGTTGCATTCGCTGTAAGAATCATGAATGGCATCTGTGCTTCATCCACATGCATGATGCGGTAGTGTTTTATGACATCAATGCCACCAACATCAGGCATTTGCAGGTCTACTATCGCCAGATCATAGGGTTTTGTATCCAATAGCGCTATAGCCTCCTCTCCATTGGAAGCCACATCAACGGTGTGACCCTGCATTTCCAATATTTTCTTTACCACTTTCTGGTTGATCAGATTATCTTCCGCCAACAATATACAAGAGTTTGTGACTTCTCTCGGTGGTAACCCCTTAAACACCATAGACTCGGCATCTACTCCTTTTCGTGCCTTGTGAATTACATACATGAATGCATGGTGGAGCTTTTTATGAGTGACGGGAGGTGACACGACAGCGGAACATCCATCGCTATCACCTGCCTTGATATCATCCCTTACACAGACTATAGAAAGCCTGTCCAGACTTTTTTCCGCCCTGATTGCGCTTATCAACTCACCAACAGCAAGACCCGTGTAGTTTTCGTCAATGACTGCCATATCAAACGGAGAGTCCATTTTCTCCGCATTCAATAACTCAAGAAAACCATCGGCAACACTGGTGCATACTTTTGTTATTATCTGCCGTTCCTGCAGATAATCGAGAACATGGTTCTCATTTGACAGCAAATCGGTAAACAGGAGCACTTTGACTTCATCGAGACATATCTCATCATCTAACAGTTTCCCTGGCAGCGCGGGTAATACGAACCAGAAACGACTGCCTTCGCCAGGCCGGCTTTCAACCCCGATCTCCCCTCCCAACAGCTCAACCAACTGTTTTGTAATCGTTGTCCCAAGCCCACTGCCGGATTGTTGATGAATTGTTGTCTCGTCACATTGAGAGAAACGGTCAAATATCCGCTGTTGCTGGGATTCCGAAATACCAATACCGGTATCGATCACCTCAAACAGCAGCCAGGAATCTCCCCCTTTAAGGTGTTCTCCCGCAGTTGGAGAGAGCTGCAGTGTCACGCTCCCTTGTTCGGTAAACTTGATAGCATTATTTAGAAGGTTGATCAGTATCTGTCGCACCAGCTGTGGATCTGTCCGAACCACGGGTGTTACGGCCATATCGATCCAACTGTTCAACTTAATCGATTTTGCATCCGCGCTAGGCTGCATCATGGCCAGGACATCCTGAATGAGCCGTAAGATGTCGTAATCTTTAAGTAACACTTCCACCTTACCTGCTTCGATTTTTGAAAAATCAAGAATATCCTCTATCAGATTCAACAGTGTCTCTGCTGATGCCTGAATGGTGCGCATAATCTCCCGTTGCTCGATTCCCATTGGTGTGCTCGCCAACAAATCGGTCATCCCGACAACACCGTTCAGAGGAGTACGGATTTCATGACTCATATTCGCCAGAAAACGACTCTTTGCCGTACTGGCGGCTTCAGCCCGTAACTTTTCTTTTTCCAGGCGCCTCAACAGCAGTGTTACATACAGGGTCGTTATCAAGAGCCCGATTAACAGGCCGGTACTCATAAGCTTGTGCTGAAACCAGAATTCATTATTCATTATCACAATGCTGAATCCGATCAGACTAAGCCCACTAGTTAGAACGAGTGCAGTCGTACCAAAACGAAAACCATTGCCCAAACTGATCCAGAGATAGAAGACATAGAGCATTGCCGCATATTCTCCGCCTATCCACATTGACCAGGTGATCATCCCCACATCGAACAGCATGGTCATTTGACGGCGTAAAAGATAGCGCTTTGGATCGATGGTAATCGCAATGAGAATACAAATTGCGACGAAGAAATATAGCGAAGCAATATAACGAAGCTGATGAAAGAGGTCATCCGGTGGCGTGAAGAGTTGCAATGCGAAGCAATAGATTAGCATCAGTATTGCCATCACGACGCGCACAATCGACTGCTCCCACTCCCGGTCTGGGGCGGACTTCAGTCGATCAATTATTGATTTAAGTTGCATGACTTTTACTGCGTCCTGCTTAAGTTTTCTTCAAGCCCTGTAACAATTATTCATCGCACCCCGAAAGAGAATCACAGGCATTTACCATAACCTTGTCATGGTTTATTGTATTTTCGAGCTGAGTTCTGTAGTCACCATGCGAAAATCAGTTAACATTACCATATCAATCTATCGTATAGGCGATAGGTTCCCTAACACTGCAAATAGTATAGTTACTTAAGCGATGAATAGTGTATGGGATTATAAATTATCGTTTGCAGAACTAGCGTTTATGGCTTACTCGAATATCACGCAATGCTGCAGGCCTTCCATACCCGTTCTTGATCCCCCTGCACCCGTACCCCGTTCGATGGCTCTACCTTGCAACGATCGTCAAAGCATCCGGGAAAAGTTCCATCTTCACCTCTTCGAATTCGAAAAGTTACTGATATTGTCTAGGGCCTGTTATCACTTCGCTTTCTGTGAACCTACTGGAACGATACTCAAATGTAAACCATCACCTGCATTGATGGTTTACACAGATGAAAGCTGATCTACTTAGTTAAATAAACACCTAAGATATTTCGATATACCAGATTATCGATCGATGACCAGGTAAATTCAATTCAGCGGCTCCCATCGGAGCCGTTGGTTGCGTTTCAGTGATGGCGACTTATATCCACCGGTTCAGCATCACCCAACAGATGGGCGAACTGTTCTCCTGAAACCTTGATCAAGTGTTCGTGATCACCCGACTCGAAATAGACCTCGGGTTGATCCAGCAATGTTCTGTCAACCAGGGTGATCAGCTTGTACGCAGTACCGAGAGGAGGGATGGCGCCCCGTTCGCAGTCGGGAAAGAGCTGTATCAACTCATTCTCGGTGGCAAGGCCTACCTCTCTATCGAGCAAGCGATGCAGTTTTCCCAGGTGGACATGGTAATCGCAGGGCACGACCACCATCATGTACTCTTCCCCCTCCTTGACGATGACTGCCTTGGCCAGATGGTCACTCTTCACATGGGCTGCGCCGGCGCTCTCCATGCTGGATTGGGTATGTTTATGGGCGATCAGCTCATAGGGTATGGCTTGTCCCTCCAAATAGGACCGGACGGTATTGGAAACACTCATGGCTTACCTCCAAATGGCTAGTCAGATGAAAGGCCACTTCGCATAGGGTTATTTACGGTATACCACAAACAATGACAGCGTTTTGAATCGATGTAGGACTCTGTATCAATTTTAGCTGATCCTCAGCGTTGTGTAATAACGGTCATTGAGATGAGAGTAGAGCGTGAGTTTTCTATATCGAGACTGACCGGGGTTAAATCAATGAGGTCCTGCTACTTATGTTAAAAAACAATCGTATTTCCCGGGTAGATTCACAAGGTGGTTGTCTTCCCTGGGACCTTGATTGGCGCTTTTTCAGACGTAACAGGGCTAATCGGATTAGTGAAAACAGGCCCTAGGGCATTCCAAATTCCGAAAACGTTTTTTGATGAACCTCTTCAACACCCATACTTGAGATATATTCACTCCATTCGGCCCGGGTAAGATTTCTCCCGGCAACCTGCCTTGCCAAACTCAGGAGCTCAATATCACTGAGTTGTGCGTAAAGATTGTTTATTCCCGAGCCTGCGGCAGGTTTCTCGAACATCCACAACCAAGGCGGACCATCTTTATCCAGTGTAACCAGCCAGTCTTTGTCTGGTGCGAAAGCGATCTCCTCAGCCTCTATCCGTCTGCCAAAGAATGTGAAGGGCTGTTGTTCCGGATTACTCAAGTCGAAATCCCATACCACCGGTTCTGCCGCCAACACCAAGAGCGCATTTCTGCTTTTGAAAAAACCCAGTGAAGATACTCCACGTCCCTTGACATCAAATTCACGCATCATGCGCAGCTCTCTGTTGTCGCGCTTCGATTCGGCATAGTCGTTCAAATCCCAGATGCGCACCTTGGAATCATATCGGCTTGCCGCAGCGATCCAGCGGTCGTCACTGCTGAATGTTATATGATTCACCTCTTCCGGCAGTGTCAAATAGGCCCGATATGACTCATCTCCCAAGTGCCACAGTGTCACACCCCTGTCGTTGTCACCGCTATCGCCAACCTTCCATCCGACAACCGCGAGCCAATTCCCATGGGTACTGACATCCAGCATGGCGATGGCCCTGGACTGCAGAAAATCTTTCTTATCGATGGCAATCCGCCATGCATTATTGTCACGGCGCCATAAGTCAATCTTGCTACCGCTTACCGCCAGTCTGTTATCTGTATCGGCAGCGGCAAGCCATCGACTGTTCGCACTGAAACGCAAAAGGTGTATACCGGTACTTCCTGCCAGCTTTTGAGCCATAACCGCGCCACCTTCATCAAGGTTGCGCAGATCGATCAGATTCGGGGTGAGATCGCGATCGAGTATGGCCAGCCAGTTTCCATCATCGGTAAACACCATATCTTCCAAATCACCCCAGTGTTCACCAATCTTTGATCGCGGCAATTCAGTGCCGATGATTTGTGTATCCATGAGGCTGACCGTATATTTGCCTTCAACTACGATCAACCAACGCCCATCCAGTGTGAGCGCTACTGGTTGGGCATCGACCTCCACTATCTCATTGCTCTCCAGGTTCACGAGATATTGAGTTGGCTTGTTTTCATCGTCGGATTCGGCCTGCACCATAAACCAGTTGCCTACGGGTCCATAGGTACGCTGTATCCTGCCTTTTGACCAGGAAATCGAGTGATACGATTTGGATAGTCCATATGCATCAAGTTCGATAAAATGCAATCCGTTGCTGCTTGCAAATACGATTGAATCACTGTCGACAGAAAATGATGAGTAATAGGAACCAGCCAGTACTTTGGCCATCGGCCTTGCCATATAAGCCGTCAGCAGTTTTGCCAAAGTCCTGCGCACTTCCTGTACCGTTTGTTCACCTGCCCGCTGGGTAATACGCATACCCTCCGCCGCAAGAAGGATTGCCAACTGAGGATTGGCATTCACCAGATTTTCAGCTTCCGATGCCAGGTTAAGGGCAACAGTTCGGCGATGATTGGCTTGGGCTTGTTCGAAGTTATCTGCCGTTTTCGTACGTTGTATGAAGAAGAGCACCGCCAGAGACAGTACAATGAAGAGCCCGATCGAGCCTACTACAATGGTTCTTCGGCGTATCCGCGTCGCGAAAGTCCGACTCTCTTCGATATATTCTTTTTGCAGTTCGGTTGAGGCCGGCTGTTTGCCTAAGGTGGATTGTTTCAACCACTCCTCCGCCGAGATGAGATCATCGCCGCGAAGCACATAACTCGAATTCCGCTCCTTTGTATCCCACTCACGCGCGCGTATGTGTAAGCGTGTGTGGAGGCGCACCCATTCATGGTCAGTCTCAATGGTTTCAATCAGTTTTTCCAGACCATCGGTAAAGGCTTCACCTTGGTCGAAGGGCAGCCAATTCAGTTTTCTCAACTGTTGTGGTACCTGTGAGGGGTCGACAGGACGATAAACTATCGGAATCAAGCGCTTATTGTTCAACAACGCGTAGCTTATCTCTTTCTCACATTCAGCGGATGCTGCCGATTCAGGCGTGATGACAAAGATCACGGCCTGGGCTGAATCAATTGCCTGTTGGATTTCCGGACGCCATTCAACCGCATAAGGAATGCTGTCTTGATCCACCCAGACTTGAAAATCTCTCTGTGTAAGGCTTTCTCGTAGTTTAACTACGAAATCCGTATCCACCCTGGAATATGAGATAAAGATATCATCCATCGCAAATAATCACTGTTCGTCATAATTCAGTGGAGTATGGCCGCATGCTAAACAGTTTGATCATTCAATTATATCTGACATACCGGGATATACTGGACCGGCAATACACAACAACATTGTTCCCGGTACTACGCAGCTCTTCGCTTAATATTGAATCAGATTCATACGCATGGGCTTTCACATGGCGTGCAGATCCTTGCAAAAGTTCCATAACTGCTTTTACAGAAGTCACTTTTGCGACTTACATTCAGCTTTCGATCTTGTGTCTCACATTTTAACACCGCCGCTATGTTGCACCGCACAATTTTCACCTATACTATGGACTATATGTAATTGCTCCGCGGAGGTATGGCGATGAGCAAACAACTGAAAATCGATGCAGAGTACTGCGAACGAATCATCCTGGATTCCGGTGATTCCGTCTGTCTGCGGATGGTCCGGCCTACCGATAAGGCGACAATGCAGCGCGCCTTTACTGAGCTTTCCGGACCTTCCCGCCATAAACGGTTCTTCGGTGCAAAACAGTCCCTCACCAAGGAGGATCTGCGTTATTTCACTGAGACTGACGGCTGGGACCATTTTGCCCTGGGGGCGGTAGTCATCGGTGAAGATGGCCATGAAGGGGACGGGCTGGGAGTGGCCCGTTACATCCGGTTGCAGGAGGACTACGAATGCGCGGAAGTCGCCATTACCGTCATCGACCGAATGCAGGGCAAGGGAATCGGCCGCATGTTACTGGAACGCCTGGCCACTGCGGCTATCGAGCGGGGCATTCTGAAATTTCGTTTCGAGTGTCTGGCCCATAACCAGGAGATGCAAAACCTGGTAAAGAAGGTCTGCCGTGTTGTTGAGACCCATTCTGACGGTGAGATCATCATTGCCGAAACCGACCTTCCCCGCCAGGATCCGGAGACTACCCCGATCACCCAGGAGCAACTGTTCCTTTTTTATGATCTATTTCGTGCCATGGCGATCCACTCTGTGGATCTACAGATGAGCCTGAACCGGGCGGCTGTGAATCGGACCATGAAGTCAACTTTCATAGGCGCCGACCTACTGAAGCGGATCAAGCGCCCTGACCTTTTCATGTCGCGCTGAGACCCAGGGCGGGAAGAAAGCTGGATAACGATAAAAAAGTAGGGCCGTGTAAGCCCGGCATTGACCTGTTCCGATATCGTCCTGAGGATAGTCCTTAGGGCCTGTACGGAAATTTTACTCGTCGAAAACCTGGAACCGGTCACCCGGTTTGATCTCGGGTGACACCACTCTTACCCATCCCTTCTGCGGACCATTGGAGCGCCCCAGGTAGACCACTGCAATCTCGTTTCCATCCGGACGTTTCAACCAGTATTGCTCGTAACGCTGCTGAAGCGCACGCTCGGGTATCAGCACGGCGCCGGAACGCATCGGAATATCCAGTGCCAGGTCGACCCTCAATCCCCCCCTGTATGCAGGCAGGCCGGTGGAGAGTTCGAGTTCAAGATGTATCTTGCGTGACTGCTCGTCGAATGCAGGTGATATCCTGATTATCCTGGCCGGCAGTTCCTCTTTCAGTTCCGGCAGATAGACTTTGAGTCCCACATCCGCTTGTGTCTGCAAGGCCTGATACTCCGCCACACTGAGCGCAAATGGTGCCACCAGGCGACTGTAATCGCCTATCTCGACCACCGGTTCTCCGGCGCTGACCCACTTGCCCGGTTCGACATGGCGCGCGATTACCCGCCAACCGGCCGGTGCCTCGATGCAAAGCCGCTCCTTGCGCTCTTTCAATATCTCAGCCGCAATAATTAACGCTTCGATTTGGGTTTGGGTCTTGTCCAGATTGCGCTGTGCCGTATCCATTTGGCTTTGGGTCGAGCTGTTCTTTTTCAACAATTTGCTATAACGGGCCACCTCCTTTCGAAAATAGGCTTTGTCAACCTTCAATGCCTTGCGTTCTGCTTCATTTGCACGCAATTCAAGATCCAGATAGGTATCATCAAGACAAGCAAACGGCACTCCCTCCTCGATACGGTCGCCAATATCAGCATTTACGGATGTGATACGCCCCGCTTGTTCTGCTGAGAGGGTTAGCTTTGAGTGGGCCCGGGTAAAACCGGACTGTATCTCTCTTTGCACTGCGGCTTTCACCTGCACTAAATTTTCCGCTGCAAAGAGCCCGGAGACAGAAATCACTGCGAAGAGTAAAGACAATAAAACGCGCAATCTCATAGTGCGGTACATCCTATAACTCGGGCATAGACTGAGACTGTATATGCAAAGTTAAAACATATGATGCTCGGATCGAGTTAACTGTAGTTACCCTGTTGATTAGTGTAACGGGTATCAGGTCACTGATTTTTAATGAATATCCGGTCATTATCACATTTTTCCTGATGGCATGCGAATCATATAGAAACCTGCCACTCAACATAACTTGTGTATAAGTGTGTGTATGTGTGTAATCAAATCATTGCATCAGCGGAGTCTTCAATATCATGGCCACTGCCGAAAATCTGGTCCGCAAACAGATCATGCTGTCTACCGACAACATTGAAAAACTCGACAAACTGTCCAAGCAGCGCGGCACTTCTGCTGCGGAGATCGTAAGACTTTCGATAGAATCCTATGATCCCGATTCAGCGGACATAGAGGAAAATGAATTGCTGGAACTTGTTTCCGAACGCTTGAAAGAAGCGATCAAGGAGACAGCCAGCACCAGGAGGCGTCTCAATAAAGCGCTCAAAACACTGGCGTCACAGGAAACGAAATAGTGTCAGGTTTTAAAGAGATGCTGTTGGATGTACTGCGTCTGACAGACGAAGTAAAGCGCATGAATAAGGACATCGAACGGGTTGAGTCAATCATGCTCGATGTAGACAAGCGGGTGGTTCGCCTGGAAACCATCGTCGAGATTGCGAAGTCACAAGGCGGCCAACCAAAACTGCCAAAGAAGTAGTGAAAAGTGAAATCGTGGCGGCTTTAAAAGGCTATGCTGCAGTCTCCGGGGGCCGTTCGGTCATGGGATGCAATCTTGCTTCCGCCTCGATCCGCTTACCATTGCCCCACGCCCTTACCGCTTTCACAAACCAACCCTGACGCGTCGGATGCGGGCGGATGATATCCTGTTCTACAACGAAACTGCCATCGCTGTAAAAACGGAGCTGCCCGAATTTCACACCCTTTTTGTCATGCCAGTCACCGACCAGTTCATACTCACTGCTTGATGGATCGCGCTCAAGCCGGTAGTTGGCTTCGATCGGTTTTTTCAAGTCAATATCCTTCTGATCAAACCCCAGCCTGGCAGTCTCTTCATACATTCGATCGATGATTTTATTGGCGAGTACTCTGATCTTGTAGTAACGGATAGCGATTATCTCATCCATCACAGCCTCCACTTTGATTGCATTTACCTACCGGATCGATACAGTCGCGATATTGACTCAATTCTGTTTCATTAGGGTGACTATTTCCTGAGGGATTTTTTACAGTCAACCAGATTCTCTTAGGCCTACGCAAGCAGTAAATAAAGACAAAAAACCGGGACATGCCGGCTAGAATGGATACACCGGATCACCTTATGACACTATGAATCTGAGAGTGACAGGCTGGTCATTGAAGGTGAGGGCGTTTTTGTACGGCACAGTAGAGATCTGTGTATCATATCAACAATAAGCAGATCGACCACATAACCGGACCGGTATCTTATGATTAATCAGTCAAAGAATTGAAGTACATTAAATGATAAGTATGTAATCGACTCTCATCTTGATTTCACGCAGCTGTCATGCCTGATAATGATCATCACGCAATCCATTCAGTAAAAATCGGGTCAAACACAAAACGATGGCTCATGAGACAAAACTGGTGAAGCTCCCGGACAGCAGGCATCTGGCGTATGCTGAATATGGAGACCCCGAGGGGGTGCCGGCCATCTACTTACACGGCTTTCCCGGCTCCCGCCTTGAGGCTCGTCTGTTCGATCTGCCGGCGCGTCAACACGGACTGCGGGTCATAGCACCGGACCGTAATGGTCTGGGGCTGTCAGATCCAAAACCCGGAAGACGACTCATTGAATGGGCGGTGGACGTGGAGGCTTTGGCCGATAACCTGAAGCTAGAGCGGTTCTTTCTGATAGGCATCTCAGGTGGCGGACCCTATGCCCTGGCCTGTGCGCACAAGTGTGCTGAACGCTTGGAAGGGCTGACCTTGGTCTGTCCACTGGCCCCCCTGGATCAACCCGCTTTGCTCGAAGCCATGCGCTGGCCAGCCAAAATCAATTTCAGGTTAATTCGAGACACCCCCTGGCTTTCGAATATCAGTTTCCGGTTTTCGGTCGTACCGCTGACACAACTCTGGCCTCAGTGGATATATCAGATAATGCTTGGCATGGCACCACCACCTGATGTTGCCGTCCTCAACCGCCCTACAGTACGCAAGGCGATAACCGCCTCTATCCGAGAAGCGGTACGTCAAGGGGCAGATGGAGTGCTGCAAGAGATGTCCCTGTATACCCAACCATGGGGATTCGACCCGGCAGAGATCACCATTCCGATACAACTCTGGCACGGTACAGCCGATAAAACAGTGCCTATTCTACATGGCCTCACACTTGCCGAAAGATTGCCTGAGTGTGAGATGCACATCGTGGATGGCGAAGGACACTTCTCCCTGCCGATTGACAGTATGGAAAAGATTCAACGACAACTCATCGGCAGCCGGTCCAAGGTATAAAACAAGCGGAGGTCAATATACGGTAACGGTTAGGCTTGAAGTGCCGCAGGGCGGCGCACTATAACTCAAGTACCAAGGGAATACTATTGCTGACCATGCCTCATCCATCATGGATTGCGACGCGACCAATAGCCCGCCAGCATCGAACCGGTCAGATTGTGCCAGATGGAAAACAACGCACCGGGTAAGGCTGCAGCAACAGAGAAATATTTCACTGCAAGCGCCACGCCAAGACCTGAATTCTGCATGCCTACCTCAATCGCCAGAGTACGACATACTCGCTCGTCCCAGCCCAATATTTTCGGTAACCAATACCCACCCAAAAGGCCGAGCAGGTTGTGCATAACAACCGCCAACGCAATAGCCATACCCATATTGGCCAGATTGTCCCGGTTGAGCGATACAATAATCGCGATAATCACTACGATCGCCAATACCGAGAGCAAGGGAAAGATGTGTTTGAATGCACCAAGCTTACGACCGAATAGCGTGTTTACCAGTACACCCAAAGTTACCGGTAACAGCACAATCTTGAAGATGGACCAGAGCATGCTGGCTACCGGTACAGGTACTTTCTGTCCCACATAGAGCCAGGTGAGAATCGGCGTGGCAATTATCGCGAGTAGTGTAGAGGCCGTTGTCAGGGTGATGGATAACGCAACATCTCCACGGGCCAGAAAACAGACAACATTGGATGCCGTGCCACCGGGACAGGCCCCCACCAAAACCAGCCCTGCCATCAGGTAGGGCGGCAATCCCGACACCACAGCTATTAGCCAGGCTGCAAAGGGCATCACCAAATACTGCATGAAAACACCAAATCCGATGACAACAGGCTTTTTCAATATATCAGTGAAGTTCTTCCAGGTAAGGGTCATACCCATGCCGAACATCACCACGCCAAGCAGTGGCACGATCGCAGGTTTCATATCGACAAAGAGATCGGGCTCAGCGTAGGCAATCAGGGAAAACAGCAATGCCCAGATAGGAAACAATCGTGTGATATAAGTAATCATTATCAACCAAAGCCGCCAAGAAACGGGTATCAGGCACAGCAATCCCCCTTCCCCACTCTTTTTTCATTACTCTGAATAATTTGTACAATCCTGCTCGATCTGTCTGGTAAATTTCAGCCGATTGCAAATATACCGGAGTGCTTGAGATTAATATGTTCGGATGCTTGCTGATGCACGTTTAGCGGACGACTGGAAGCCAGCGGCGTGTACCACCGCTCAAACGGTCGGGTTCCATATCAAGGAGTTGCGCGAATTTCACGGTATCAATCGGTGGACTGATAAGATACCCCTGAAAAAAGTCACAGCCCTGCCGCCTTAGAAACTGATACTGCGCATCGGTTTCAACGCCTTCGGCAAGTACAATCAGACCCAGGTTTTTTGCCATTGCGATGATGGTGGAGGTGATCTCCATATCCTCTCGTTTATGTGGAATTTCATCGATAAAGGTTTTGTCGATTTTCAGTTCGTCCAATGGCATGCGCTGCAGATGAGCAAGAGAGGAATAGCCGGTGCCGAAGTCATCTATTGAGAGGTGAAATCCCATCCTGCGCAACTGATTCAACACCTCAAGTGATTCCGTCTCCCGTTCCATAATGGCGCTTTCCGTCACTTCGAACGAAAGCTGTCCAGTCAGATACCCGGTATCCTCTACAATTTGACCGACCTTCTCCACAAAATCTCCCTGCCGCAGTTGGTGCACGGAGAGATTGACAGCCAGGGATAAAGGGGGGTGTCCTTGCTCCAGCCACTTTTTACCCTGTGTGCAGACTTCACGCAGCACCCATTCACCGATTCGATTGATCAACCCCGTCTCTTCTGCCACCGGTATAAACAGCCCGGGTGAGATATCACCCAGCTCCGGATCGCGCCAACGCAATAGTGCTTCGGCGCCTACGATATTGCCGCTCTCGAATTCGATCTGCGGCTGATAGGATATCGTCAGACTATTTTCTGCAAGCGCGTGCCTCAGGTTATTGTGGATTTCTATGCGCTGGCGAGCAGCCCGGGTCAACTCTTCCGAGAAATAACAGAAACGACCACGACCC
This sequence comes from Candidatus Thiodiazotropha endolucinida, assembly GCF_001715975.1. GTDB lineage: Bacteria > Pseudomonadota > Gammaproteobacteria > Chromatiales > Chromatiaceae > Thiodiazotropha > Thiodiazotropha endolucinida. The sequence continues at coordinate 41,599 of NZ_MARB01000031.1, forward strand.
TCCTTTTTCGCCTGATAGAGTGCGGAATCCGCGTGCTGCAGAAGCGTTTCCGCAGTGACACCATGCTCGGGAAACAGACTGATACCGATACTGGTGCCAACCTGCAGCTCGAGTCCCTCCTGAAGTTGGCAGGGTTCATTCAAAGTCTGGATGATATCGGTGGCGAGTATGGCAGCATCCTCAAGATGGTCAATCCCCTGCATCAATACCGCAAACTCGTCACCGCCGAGACGCGTCACCAGGTCACTTTCACGCAGGCGGTGGTTGAGTCGAGCCGCGACCAGTTGCAGTAATTCATCGCCAATCAGATGTCCATAACTGTCGTTAATATCCTTGAAACGGTCAAGGTCCATGACCAGGAGCGCCACCCGCTCCTGTTTGCGGTGGGCTGCCTTCAGGCCATATTCCAATTGGGACATGAGAAGGCGTCGGTTGGCCAGGCGAGTCAACGGATCATGATGAGCCAGATACTCCAGTTCGGCCTCCGTCTGTTTTAATTGACTGATATCGGAAAATACACCTACGTAATATTTCAACTTGTCCTGATCATCGTAGACACTGCTGATACTCAGTAACTCGGGATAGATTTCCCCATTCTTTCGCCGGTTCCAGATCTCACCCTGCCAATGGTCGTTGGATTGCAGTTCGCCCCACAATTTTTTATAGGATGTCAGATCGTGTTTACCCGATTTCAGAATATTTGGGCGCATTCCGAGGGCTTCCGTTTCTGTGTAACCGGTTAATTCTGTAAACGCCTGATTCACCATACGGATGAATCCATCCCCATCGGTTACCATCACCCCTTCATGAGTATTCTCAAACAGTGTTGCGTAGAGGCGCAGGCGGGTTAGCTGTTTGTGGCGTTCGGTAATATCTTCGATTACCGCAATATAGTGAGTAACCTCCTGCTGGTTATCGATGACCGGCGTCAAAGTATAAGCGGCCTGATAATCGGTACCATCGTTTCGGGTGTTGGAAATCTCACCGCGCCAGGTCCTGTTTGAGTTCAACGCTTGCCAAAACTCACTTAGAACCATTCTGTCCTGTAAATCAGGATCCACAATATCATCTATCGTGAGACCACTGATTTCATCATGCTGATAACCCGTCAGCTTATAAAATGCCGGATTTGCCCATAATATCGAAGCATTGGTGTCTATGATCGCTATAGCGTTGGGCGTCGCTTCCAACGCCTCCCTCAACAGTAACAATTTTTCTTCTTGCCGATTTACATTTGTCAGATCCCTCGCAACATCGAGGGAATAATCCGACTCCTCATGCCTTAGGTATTTCGAGTTCACTTCCACCGGCACGAGTCCACCATCTTTTTTGCGATAGAAGGTGGTTGTGGTCAGGCTGCCTTGTATCTTCAGATCTGCCTGTATTCGCCTCCAGCTACTCTCATTCTCAATAGTATTACTGACCTCCCATGCCATCTTGTTACAGAGTTCATCCCGACTGTACCTCAGCATGTTGCAGGCTTTATCATTGACCTCGATGATACGCCCCGATTCGGAATCGATGATATAAATGGCATCGTCGATCTGTTCCATAAGATTCAACAGAAAGACCTTTTGCTGGGCTTCACGTAAGTTACTCTGTGTTGTCTGCAGATCCCGACTGGTGCGGGCCAGGGTTTCGTGCAGATACTCCACATATCGTCCCTGCAGGGCCTTGACGATATCGTGACGTGTTATAAGGCCGCATAACTGACCGTCAGTACGTACAACCGTGAGACGACGGATATGCTTGCCTTCCATCACCCGTGCGGCCTCCTGCATGGGTATGCCGGCATGGCAGGAAACCACAGGAGTTTTCATCACCTGGTCTACGGTTACCTCATCATTTTGATCCAGTGTCTGAGCCAAATGGACGATGTCACGCTCAGTCAATATGCCTTCCGGTTTTCCCTCTTCGCAGACTACCACGCAGCTGATATGGCGTTCAGCCATGAGGCGTACAGCCTTTACCACTGTATCGGCCGGATTCAGTGTGACAACATGACGTGTCATGGCGGATTCGACAGTTTTCAGTTCGACCAGATACTCCATCCCCATGTGATGGAGAAAATCGGCTTCGCTGACCAGCCCGACCAGATAGCCTTGAGAATCGACAACCAGCAGGTGCCGAAAATGCTTTTCGGTCATGATGCGGTAAGCATCATGGAAGTCTGTATTCTCATCCGCCGTAAGAGGGTTGAGACTCATTACATCGCACATCGAGATATTATCGATGGACAGATTCTCTGCCATGAGTCTGATCGCATCCTGTTCCGTAAAGATCCCGATGGGACGCCGATCCTTGTCAATCGCCACAATACAACTGATCTGTTTTTCTTCCATTCGCAACAGGACTTTGCCAATGGGGGAGTCGGCAGAGACAGTCTCGACATCGGTGGTTTGAATTTGTTTCAGATTAAGGGCTGACGTCATTTGTGGCAATTTACCCCAAGGCAGCGAGATCATAATGAATATTCCATTTCAAAAGGTGCACCAAAATCCCTCAGCTTATTAAAGCGTAAGTAGCGGCTACACAAAAAAATCCTTGAACCATATACGGACAATATTCAATTGAATAATCTGGCGTATCGGCTCTATCCAGAAGACAGGTATGTCTTCCCATATCGGATATCAGGTGTAAAGTGACACCGCAGCAGGGATTATTGTATGACAGGAGAGCAGAAATCAGCCACGCCACCTTGGCACAGGATTTTAATTCTGGCCACTATAGACAAAGTTGTTGATTATTTATAGCCAAAATCGAACAGTATGGCTGACTGGCTGCATGACAAGTGTCCCTTATCCCCTCACCTGGAATATCTATACTACAACACAGAGCAGGAACCAAGTACAGACAGATGTTCAATGTACCATTTCGCACAGCCTTCAATAAGCCAAATGCTTATCGATCTACTGCTACAGGCTTGTGCCTCAATTTACTTTTCGGCTGCGGCGGTGGTGGCAATGCCAGTACATGATGGCGGCAACAGCAGCAATGAAACGATGGCCTATTTCTGCATTGCAAACACCATAGTAGTCGATGTCTATTCACCTGCTGATGGCACCGTAAGCAGTCTGCAGTATATGGGAAACTACAAAAAACGATGACTATCGATTGGCCGTCGATCACAGTGACACAGTGCAATCTATCTACATTCGTGCGGAACGGTTCGACCATCTCGCCGGTCAACAGCTCATCGAACTCCTGCCGAAGATTTTGATGATCGACAGCTGGGCCAACGAAGAGGGGAGCTGGTTTCACAACACACTGCGCTTCATCGCCCAGGAAGCCAGAGCATTGCGGCCGGGAGGAGAGACCGTCATCACTCACCTGGGTGATCATTCCTGGTAATATACTCAAGCACATCCTCCATTAAGCTATTTATCGATCTGTATTGCTCTTGAGGCACGGACAGTATCTCCGCTGCCGATTGGATATACTCACCTTCAATCAATTCATCACGGCAATTCTCAACAATCGCCTGTGCTGAAACTGGAGTTGTTTCCAGGTGAAACTGGAGTCCGATAACATGCTTTCCTATCTGGTACGCCTGGTTTTCACACGCCGCGCTTTCTGCAATTCGGGTCGCCCCCATGGGCAAATTGAATGTTTCTCCATGCCAGTGAAAAACATCAGTTTCTTCCGGAAAAAGAAATACTGACTGGTTGTTTGAATCTGTCGCGCGAATTGGAATCCAGCCTATTTCCTTCACTGAATTTGAAAAGACTTCTGCACCCAATGAACACGCTATCAGTTGCGCCCCCAGGCAAATACCCAATACAGGTTTACCGGACTCAATGACCTTTTTTATGAACTCCTTTTCTTCGACCAACCAGGGAAAGTCCTGATCATCATTGACACTCATCGGCCCACCCATAATCACGAGCAAGTCAACACTCTCAATCCCGGGTAATTCTTCTGATTCATATAAGCTGGTACTGGTAATCTCATAGCCGGTGCGTTTTAACCAGTTCTCGATACTGCCTAGATCTTCAAATGGCACATGTTGTAAATAGTGGGCACGCATCATTGTTCCTTACTTATAGGGTTATACCTTGTATGACGAGATCAATTTGAGCCCCACTATGCCCGATACTATGAGAAGCAATGAGACTATTCTCAGAAAGTCTCTCGACTCACCAAGCATAACCATACCCAATAGCGCCACGCCAACCGCACCAATTCCCGTCCAGACCGCATAGGCCGTACCCACTGGAATTGTTTTCATGGCAACCGACAGCAGCCAAAAACTGATGGCCATTGCTGAGATTGTAAGCAGTGAGGGGACAGGTTTTGTAAATCCTTCTGTATATTTTAGACCTATTGCCCATCCGCATTCGAACAATCCAGCCACGAACAGATATATCCACGCCATATTTCCACCCCCATTACTGTTTAGTTATACTCATATTGCCTTGCGACACCGGCCGTCCTAGGGCCTGTTAACACTAATCCAATACGCCCTGTTGTGCCTGAAAAAGCGCCAATCAAGGCGCAACCCGAAGGGCTGGGGCTGTTTTTGCGCCCAGCGGCGTTATCATTCGCTCATGTAGCATAACTACACCTCGCTCATTCTGCCTTGCTGGACACAAAAACAGCCCCAGCAGGGCGTATTGGATTAGTGTTAACAGGCCCTAAGAGCAATACATGCACATCCGATAAATACATTGATCATGTGCCATGTTCGAAAAAAGAAAGAAATGAAGCAGAACCTGTTTTGACCATTACATTGTCATGTAGATTTTCTTATTTCTAAAAAATCAAAACTCATACTCCTCAACAATGAATGCTGTAGAGTTTGAATGATCGATGAAATTTCTCTCATCATCCAGCAAAGCAGCACCTAATTTTTGCCCCTCGGGTGAACTCATTCCTTCGATGAGCGCCTTTTCTGATTCAAACCACACTTCAGCAACACCGTCATATTCAGGCAACATCCCTCTTGATGTTCTGAGAACTTCATTCAATGGTGTAGCCAATGTGTGCGATTGCACATATTTTTTTGCGCCCATTGCATCAGTATTACTCATAAAGAATGGTCCATGCTTGTTCATCCAATAATCCTTGAACTCTTCTCGCGACATATCGGGATGCCGTGTTTTACACATAACAAATTTAATCATCTTTCTTCACTCCTCGGATAGAATTCAGTGTGTTGCCCGGGCCTCGTTTAACTGTTAAAAATACGCGATACGTTTTTATGATTCTGTACCACATTTACTAAGTGCCATCCATTTACTGTTCTGATCAATGACACGCTTACGAATTCTGATCTTTATTCTGTCCATTTTCTCGATCTGTCCGGCAGGAAAAAACGCCGTCGCTGACACCTTGGACCATGCAATCCCCCCTACCTATGAAGTATGGCCCATCGGTTGGGTCCGCAAGGTTGGAGGCACAACAGTGATCGAAGTGGATGAGGCGTACATACCGGCACTGCTGGGTCTTGACCAGTTCGACGCCATCTGGGTGCTCTACTGGTTCGATCGCAACGACACACCCAGGCAGCGCAAGATTCTGCAAGTACATCCCAGGGGCGACCCGGACAACCCATTGCGTGGCGTGTTCGCCACCCGGGCACCGGTCAGGCCCAACCTGATTGCTTTGAGCCGATGCCGCATCCTATCAATCCAGGGCAACCGCATCGAGATCGATGCTATCGACGCCTTTCCAGATACCCCGGTGCTCGACATCAAGCCCTAGCAGGCTGTTGATTTTTGGGTCCGAATTTACTGGATTAGATACAATAGAGAAATCAGTATTTTGCTGGGGATATAGAG
>NZ_MARB01000032.1 GCF_001715975.1 Candidatus Thiodiazotropha endolucinida
GATCGATATGATCTGGGATTCGCTGTAGCGGGACTTCTTCATTGTAGATTCTCCTTTTCGTAATCATAATTGGAAAACTCTACTTTTGAACCCCGTTATTTTTCGGGGGGATTACCCGGCTAAATACCCCCGATGTATAACTCTACTTTTTTGAGTGGATGCTCCGCGCTTTCTCTTTCCTCTTTTTCTTTTTTGAGTTTTTTAAAAGCTCGGCCTACACTCGCTCTAACTGTTATTGCACTTCCGATTGTTTTTGTGTTTTGGCTTGTGGTGGCTGCCGGTATTCTACCGGTTATTTATATACTGCCTTTTTCACAGGATTGATGCGCTCCGCTACCTCATCCTTGACAGACTCTCCTGATGAGAATGGATTCAAGTAGCGTGCAAATACCATATACACCGCTACAAAAACAGACAGACAGAACCACCAAGCGGTGTTATTCGAGTATCGATAAGATGGAGCATAAGAAACTATAGTTATAGTTTGATAGCAAACGTGTCATAAGCTGACACCCACTTTATTTCTCACCCTTTCTATCTATTCAGCGTGCACCTCACCCGAATAGATCCGACTGAAGTTACCCACCCTACACTCTATTGTTGTTAGCCTCATTGCCTAATAAGATAAGACCGATTTGCGACCTATTGGGATTAGGTATTATTACTGAAAGCAATCAACACCCGTGTGGTCAGGGCCAGGTCCTGTCTATTACAATGCGCAATCAGAGGAGCTGCTTTGGCGAAAATCCCGCCGCGGCGGGGTAATGATGAGCAGTTCTGATCAGCGCTAGTGCAAAAATCGAAAGTACGCCTATAAGTTCTCGACAAGTTTTCTCATACCCTCCACTGAGTAAGCCCGCATTGTTTCCGTCCGGATATTGCCGAGGGAGCCTACCTTCAGTAGTGCCGCTGTAGCCGCTTCGTCGCTCCCCTCCAAGATCACCACCATGTCATAATGCCCGACAGTGTAGTAGACGCCCATAACTGTTAAACCCATTTGTTCTGCGAGTACCTTGAAAGCTTCGTACCGATCCGGTGATTCTTTCACATTTCGGATTCCTTGATCCGTAAAGTTCACAAGAGTGATATGCATAGACATAATCTCATCCTCCTCTGTTGAAGAATACTGTTTTGACGATCGCCTGCTTTTCTTCCTTGATTTATGACCCTCTGCTTCTTGAGCTTTCAACTGTTCGACGTCTGTAAAGAGAGGTAGAAGCCGAGACATTGTTACGATTAGTTATCTCTCGTCCAAAGGAGAGCATAGCTCACTAGAGAAAAGATACGAGGCCATCAGTGTGTGAACCAATCAGGATCGTTTCATCGTCCGCTGGTCTTGGCCGTTACCAGACCATGTCATCCTTATAATTCGTATAATGAGTCATCTGCTGAATGCAGATGATCACACTGGACATAAAATTGACTAAAATACTTGGAATCTGACCATTACAATACAGGTGGATAAAGTACTGCGTGCTATTTACATAATTACTTGGATTAAATACATTTTTTCAGTGGGTTACGCACTACACTATTTACATTATTGCTTGGACGTCCACGAGTACATTCAGGTATGTGCATTGGGCCCTCATCCGCTACATTTGGATGAGGCGCAATTGATATAGTGCATCAGTATATTCATGAACAGACTCATCGTATCCGCAACGTTTGCTGCCCTGCTTCCACTGTTCGCAGTGCCTTTACCCTGTGTTAGTAACGAACGGCCGACAAAGCTGGCGGATGTTCATCTGCACTGGAAGTGGAATCAGAAAGAGGTCACGGAACCGGAACAAGCCATCAATATCTTACGTGATAACAATGTCAGGCTAGCGGTTGTGACCGGCACTCCCCCTGAACTGGCGCTTGAGCTGCAACAGTTGGCACCCGACATCGTGATCCCTATTTATGGGATCTATCAGGATCGTATCGACTGGTCTAACTGGTATCGCGATAACGAATTAGTTGGGCGTGTCCGACAGGCATTGGAATCGGGTAACTACCGGGGTATCGGTGAGCTTCACATGATCAGCGGCTTTATCAGTGATTGGAAGCACCCGAATATCTCCGGTCTGTTTGAACTTGCAGCGGTGTTTGATGTGCCCGTTCTTGTTCACACGGAATTTTCCAAGGCAGATTATCTGATTGGTTTCTGCAGCGCGCATCCGAAAACCCGCTTTCTGTGGGCGCATGCCGGTTCGGTTCTACCGCCGGATGAGGTTGCTCGTGCATTGAGAGATTGTGAAAATCTCAGTGTAGAGTTGTCGGCTCGTGATCCTTGGCGGCATGTGGGTAGGCCTATTATCGATGAGACGGGAGTTTTAAAAGCCGATTGGAGAGATCTCGTGATCACTTACCCGAACCGCTTTATGATCGGCTCCGATCCGGTTTGGCCGGTTGAGCAGCTCAATTCCTGGGACGAGCCTGATACAGGCTGGCAGCAAATTTCACGTTTCCTCGGCTTTCATCGTGAGTGGTTAAAGCAGCTACCAACCGAAGTTGCGCAAAAGGTGCTTTACAATAATGCAATTGATTATTTCAAGTGGCAACATTAATCTCGCTTTAGTTGTTTTCTTATGCGATTGCAAACTCAGGTTGCCGCCCCCACCGCCCTACCTAAGTGTGACTAATTGATAAGTCATGTTGAGTCAAGTAAATCCAATACTAAATGGTGAGAAACAATGCCGCTAATTGTGATCAACGCTATGTCATCAGGGTTAACTTCGTGCCATTTTAATGAGTTATCTTGTGTTGACGTGTTTAGGTAACTGCTCTGTTAAATCTCTCAGATCCTCGACAGTAAGAGTTGGTTCGATCCCCCAAGGATCAAATATGATCCCACCTGAACGCTTAACCCATGCTGCATTCATTCCTGACGAAATGGCGCCGATGACATCGAACGGATTACTGGAAACAAGCCAGGACTGACCGCCATGAGCTTTGGATTTTCTCAAAAAGTGACTGTACACAGCAGGATTGGGTTTGAATGATTTTATGTCGTCCACACTGATGATATCGGTGAAATACGCTTTGATACCGGCTGATTCCAGCAAACTTTCAACTGCACGTGATGTGCCATTTGAGAACGCAAACAGCCTGTAACCTCTTTGGCTGAATGCCGAGAGGCTCTCCTTAGCGTCCATGAAGGCCGGCAAGGTTTTGTAGAAATCAAGCATATGCTGCTTTTGACTGACGGATAGCGGTGTATTGAAAAACTCACACACGTAATCGAGCGCATGCTTGGTACACACATCGAAGGTTACGTAGTTTTGCATGAGTCCGCGGCGAAACGAGTATTCCAACTGTTTTTCCCGCCATTTATGTGAGAAGGCTTCAGCTTTGTCCTGAACCATGCCGTTCAACTCTGACACGACTCCATGGGTATCGATCAAAGTACCGTAAACATCGAATGCCAGAGTGATTGCCATGGATTCCCTGCCTCCATATTTATGGTCAGCGATAGTTTTCAGCGCAGATTTTAATATAAAGTTAATCTAACTTGATTTTTGAGTCAGACGGGGCTTGTTCTCGATCCGTATCGCTGTAGTCACGGACTACTTCCGCGACACGTATCCGATAGGAATTGAAAAGGCGCTCTTTACCTTTGCGCTGAGCCGCTCTGTGTTCCATGAGATTGCGCCATGCTTCAACCGCAGTCTCATCACGCCAGAAGGAAAGGCTCAGAATCTTTTTCTCATCCACCAGGCTTTTAAATCGCTCGATTGAGATGAATCCGTCTCTGTCCTCGAGAAATTTCCTGAGATCTGCGGCAATGCTCAGATATTCATCCTTACCTATATCAGTGGGGTAAACCTCAAAAATTACAGCCAACATTATTAACCTCATATAGTGGTAGTCGATAACTGTCAGGCGGATTAAAGATGATCTACAACAATAGATTATTTGTGTCTAAATGCGTTTGTGCTTTTTTTAAAAAAAAGAAAGAATCCAGTGACTTCCACATAGATTTGCAGGCATTCTATTATTTTATTACAGCTTTCCATTTTCCATCAGGTTGCTTGCAAAATATAGAATTTGATGTGTGCTCCTGCCCTTTTGCGCGATTGGTGATTTTTAGCTTTTTGCAAAGCTTCCCGCTGCTTTTGCCTGCTTTCAGAATCGTTAATTTGCCTGAATTCCCGGAGTCAGGATTGTCCCACATAACACTATCTCCCAATTCACGGTTTTTCAGTATGTCTCTGGCGGCCGTTTTGGCAATGTCCCAATCCTGTTTCGTAAAATATCTTGCCGGTGAATTTTTCAGAAAATGCAGGTCGAATCCATGAGCTGATAACACTGCAAAAATCAGGGCTACTGCAGAACAGAGGAGGATAATTATTTTCACAGTTTACTCCGATTTCTAGTGTGAATTCTGAATATATATGGACGAGTGGTATTTTATTCCATAAATTGACTATGGTTGAATATGTTCCTCAGGTTTTCTTAATACATATCTTACAAATCAGGATATCCATACCATAATTATGGTTGAATCAACCAGGGAGTTGACCCTGTTTAGCGCCATTCCAGTGATGTCGGTTTCAATTGGTCGCTGTCAGAATGATTTAATGTTCTAAAAATACTGCCGTTATATTGAGAAGTACTCATAACAAATGCCCACTTTTTAAGATAATGTGCACATTCGATTTTATGATGTCGCTATCATAATGAAAATATTAAGTAAAACGACTGACTTCGACCATGCATTTCACTACTCTGCTGATTGAGCCGCCTGGCATTGACTCCCAACTGATCAATCTGATGCTTGCACCGGAAAAATTTCTGGTCAATAAGGCCGAATGCGGTCCGAAGGCCTGGAACCTGATCATCGAGAGCGATCCTCCGGACCTGGTGATCGTCGATACAGATCTTCCCCTGAATGGAAATGTCCGCATCGGCGCAAGTCAGCTGATGGAGCTCATGTCGAGACGGTCCGGTTGGCGAAAAATACCCAAACTTGTACTCACCTCAGATAGTAGCTCCAGCATTTTCCAGCAAACCACAAAGAAAAATGTCTGTGCCGCCATATTGAAGCCTTATGATCCTCGCAGATTTATTCAAGAGGTTTTTAATTGCATCAGCAAACGATTGGATGCCCATATCAAAGAGATTAACCGGCAACACATTCAGCTCGGTACGCAGATTAAGAATATCACTAATATGCTGAATCAAGGGGATACCATTAATCTCAAAAATAGACTCGGAACTATCCTTGCCGAAATTGAGGACCATTTTGCATTTGAAGAGCAGTACATGTCACAACACTTTTATCCTGATTTTGTTGAGCATCAAAAAGGACACAAACAGGTGTTGACGAATGCAGCGAAATTGATCGATGAGATCTGTACCAGCAGTCCGATGATCGCCAATCAAAAAATCAAACAACTAAGTACTGATGTCTTTGACGTCACTGACGACAAAAAATATATCGGCTTCCTCTATGATTTACTCGAGTCTCTGACAACACATTTGAAAACAGTGGATTTCAAAGAATAACGTCGGTCTTTCACGCGTCTTTAACCATGTTTTCACGCATCTCAGTTGTGACTGGAGAGCAGAGATCCCTGCCCTAAGATCCAATATACCTCAGCATTTCCTCTTGGAATGTGAGTTCTGATAGTCAACGCTTCATTGTCTGCGTGTACAGAGACACCGCCTATGTGCGCATACATTGAATCGATACGCTCCAGTTTCAGATATCCGCCTGTGATTGCTTGTCGCCGCACTCCGGCGTACTCATTGCGACTGGAAACGTCATCGCCATGGCGATCTCCTTGCGTGCTTGGCGAACCACTGTAAACGCGGAGGTCAGCGCAAGACTGGATATCATTACAGCGACAATCAGATCCGGCCAGCGCGTGCCGGAGCCCAAGACCCCCAAAGCGGCAACGATGATGGTCAAATTGACGATCGCGTCATTACGGCTGCACAGCCACACAGAGCGCATGTTCGCATCCCCGTCACGGAAGGTGTACAGCATCAATGCAACACTCAGGTTGGCGCTCAACGCCAGCAAACCGATGATGCCCATGGTATAGGGTTCGGGTGCGACACCATACAGGGCCGCCCAAGCGCTCTTGCCCACTACGAACAGGCCGTATCCCCCCATCGTTAGACCCTTCACCAGAGCCGCCCGGGCCCGCCACATCAGTCCCAGTGACAGCACGGTCAAAGACAATGCATAGTTCGCGGCATCACCGGCGAAGTCGACCGCATCCGCCAGCAGGGACACCGATCCGGCATGCAAGCCGCCCGCGATCTCCACCGCGAACATGATGGTATTGACGATCAGGGCCACCCACAACGCCTTGCGGAATCGAGGATCGACAGAGGCGTGGTCAGATGAACAATGATCTGAAGAACAGCACGCAGGCATGCCATTTCACTCCGACTGATTCTATAAGATTATTTGAAACCATGGAGCCACTCCAAGGTCAATAGTGTAATCTTTCTGAAATTTCCTGTAAGTGAGAACCAGGGGGATCGGCTATGCGTATTGGCGAACTGGCGAAACGTGCCGCAATGAAGACCGATACAGTGCGTTACTACGAAAAGGCCGGCTTGTTACCGCCACCGCCGCGGCGTCAAAACGGATACCGGGATTACGGCACACGCCATCTCGAGCGTCTCGCCTTCATCCGCCATTGCAGGGCCTTGGACATGTCGTTGGCGGATATTTCCCGCCTGTTGGAGTTCGTCACCCACCCCGATGTGAAATGCGATGCCATTGATCGGCTGATCGAGGGCCAGCTCATTCAGGTACAGGCACGTATCGCAAGCCTGCGCACCCTGGAGAGTCAGTTATTGGTACTGCGTGATCAATGCCACGACCAGAAAACCGCCGGTGAGTGCGGTATATTGCAGGAACTGGTTGCCGCTGCACATGACGGGGGCTGTGTGTGCCATCCCGCCTCGATCGGCGAGACCGCTACCGATAATTATGCTTCAATCCCCAAAGATGACCATGATTAAATTGTCTGTCCCAGCGAGCAACCCGCCATTGCTGAATAGCAATTACAAACAAGATAAGCGATCATTCCATACAACATCCCTGCCCTTCAATATCCCCATTTTTAGTACATTTACTGAAGCAACTATTTTGATTAACGTCAAACGGATCTTTTCTAACTGTGGTCAAATCGCCGTGATTACACATAGATTTCAGCAGACTCACCTGTATGACGACCTGATTCCAATCCGATGCCAAGGCCTTTTATCTTAATCTGCCTCTCCATACTGCCAACGTTGAGTCCCGCTTTCGATTTTGAAAACGGTGAAGAGATCAATGAGGTATGCGCCGGCTGTCATGGTGAATACGGTCAGGGCGGCAAGGAGGGGGAGTATCCCCGGCTGGCGGGGATGCCGAGCGCCTTCCTGGCCAAGCAGCTGCACCTCTTTCGTGACCGTATTCGTCCCAATCTGGCGATGGTGGAGTATGTGGATGATCGACAGATGCCCGATCAGGATATTGAAGACATTTCGAAATTTCTCGAGCAGATAAAATTGAAGACAAAACTGCCGCCGGTGGATGAAACCGCGCCGGGTTTCAACGCCTATCAGCGTCTGTTGGAATCCAAACGCCTGATGCAGATTCCACGCGCCCCGGGTGATCTGGAAAAGGGCCAGAAAATCTACAGGAAGGAGTGCGCCTCCTGTCATGGACGCGATGGGATGGGAGACAAGGAAAAGGCGGTGCCGATGCTCGCCGGCCAATATACAAACTATCTTTGGCGGCAGGTGAAAAAGTACCGGGAGAAGATCCGTATTCACGACGAGGATGCACCGGAAGAGGAGCTGTTGTCGGATTTCAGTGATGACGAACTGACCGACATATTCGCCTATCTCTCCATCCTCGACGACTGAGCGTGAATCGTGTATTCGGTTAAGTGCCTGCGCCCAGCAACGGCACACCCTGCCGTGCCGTGATAAAGCGATAGGGTACTGAGATCTTTCCCCGCCTACTGTCAATAAGTACCTTGGCCTCCCACTCCATGGCGTCCCAGACACAGACTGGCAGCATTCCCTCCCCGCTGAACTCTGTCGCAGAGTCATGCTGCAGTTTGAAGCGGTTGAAGCCCATCTGCATATTCACACCGCTGAAATCGACCTCGATGCTCTCCGCCCGCAGGTCTTGAACCCTGACTTGCACCTTGAGCGGTGTCATCGTCGGCAGCTCCCTGGGTTCGATGGAGAGGCTGACCTGAGCGCCTTCGTCCAGCTTGGTGACACAGGGCCCGGCCCGCAGATCGCACATCGGATCGGCAGTCAGCTCGACCACAACATCGGGAAACAGGATCGGCCAGGCTTTAATCAGCGCGACAACCGATGCAGCGATCAGTAGCATACCCAGCGATACCCACAAGGTTCCGTTGGATTTATCCGCAGACTGCATGAACTGTGGCCCTAGGGCAAATCACTTCGCTTGAACATAACAAATCCCAGACCGGCACAGGCCGTACCCAATGCGATGGGATAGAGCATTGCGTAGGTGATGTAGCCACTCAGGCCGAAGTTATCCAATATCACGTAGGCGGTGGGTCCCAGCAGCACCAGCTGGGGATCGAACAGCATCATGGTGGCGGTACGGAATACCTGCATCGGATTGGTGAGTGCGATCGCCACCGCCGTCTCCGGCGGCAGGTGTTCCTGGATCAAAATCCCCAACAGGATCAGGTCGAGAAACAGCAACAGGGTCAACCAGACCACAAAGGCGGCGCCCTGGGCCACATCGGTACTGCGTGTCAGGGTGGAGATCAACATACCGATCCCCAGAAAGCACCAGGCCAGGGCCATCAGCAGACCACTGTAATAGAGCAGCAGATGCCAGGGCACCTCGACCCCTTTGACCGTTCCCCAGGCTGTGGCGCCGAGCATGGCGAGAAAGACAGGCAGAAAAACGACGAAGAAGCGGCCGAAAACACGTCCCCAGAACCAGGCGCTGAGAGTGATCGGCAGGGAGAGCAGATACTCGAAGACACCCGCCTCCCGGTCACCGGCCACCGATCTCACGGTAGTGATCAGGACAAAGATGGGCAGCATCGCCATGGAGAGTTGGATGTAGGTGATCAACAGCCGTGAAAGGCCGGTAAAACCCATGATGCGCGACTCGGCCAGACCGAAGGCGAACAGGATGACCACCAATCCACCAAATACCATGGCGTAGACCATGAACCAGCGCGCCCGCAGGGATTCAATGATATCGGTGTAGGCCGCGAGCCAGAGATATTTCATGGATTTTCGACTCCCGTTCGATGAGAGAAAGTTATTATCGCCATCATTCAATCCCCACCTCTATCCGCATCCTTTCCTTTGTCAGACGCTCTGCGCGCTTCCTGTTCCTTGAAGCGTTGCAGCAGATGGGCCGTGTGTATCTGGTTCTGTTGCTCCACACTGCGGATATGCTCCTTCGCCTGGGCGAAGTTGAGTCCGTCGGGTGCCGCCTCCGTTTGCGCGCCCAAGCCATACTCCATGGGTGTGTGATGGCCTTTCACATAGATTGCCCGGGTGGCATCGATCCATTCCCCAGTTCGATGATCGGTGACCCAAATCTCGGTTCTGGGGTCCTGTTGCCAGGGTTTTTCCGATAACCACAGGACAGCGCAGCCGATATCATCGAAGCGGGCTACTGCCGATCGTTGTTTGTGCGGTGGAAAATAGCGGATCTGGGCCGAGTGAGAGCGATCACTCAATACCATGCGACAGCGTTCGCAGGCATCCCTGTCCCATTTAATCGCCAGGGGACCACTACCGCTGTCTCCAGAACAGCCGATCAGCAGGAACACTACAGCCAGCATCATCGCCAGAAACAGGGATCTAAACCACATTGATGCTGCTCCCCTGGTTCAGCAATATCCCCTCCCCTTCGGCCTCGGAGATCTCTAAACTCGAAAGCAGTGCGGCATAGCGGGAGAGCAGACTGAGAAAACGCAGGCGATCCGGTCCGGCAATGGTGCCTTGCCACACCAGCCCCGCTTCCACGTCGCTGAATCCCCACTCGGCGATGGCCTTGGCGAATGCAGCCTCGGGTTGCAGCAGCCGGATAGTGCAGTTGAGTTGTGATGAGAGTTCCACCAGATCGGCCACCCGGTCATCCAGGACGATCTCTCCCTGGTCCATCTCGATCACCCGATTCACCAGGCTGGCCACTTCATCCAGCCGATGGCTCGATATGAGCATTGCCGCCCGCTCCTTCTTCTCCGCCAGGAGTTTGAAGAAGATATGCCTTGCTTCCGGATCCAGATTGGCGGCAGGCTCATCCATCACCAGCAACTCACTCTCTCTCCCCAGTGCGATGGCGATCAACAGTTTCTGCTTCTGGCCGCCGGAGAGTTTTACAAAGGCGTGATGGTGAAAACGCCCGGCGTCGAAGCCGAGTTGCTCCGCCACGCCGATCATGCGTGCCGGATCGCTGTCGCACAGGGTGGCGGAGAAACGGATCAGTTGCCCCACCGGCATGTGCAGGGGTGGCGGCAGTTGGGGCACAAACCCCACTTTTGACAGCACCTCACGGCGATTCTGGCGCGGATCCAATCCATCCACCAACACCCTGCCCTCGCAGATGTATTCACCGAGCAGGCAGCGGATCAGCGTGGTTTTCCCCGCCCCGTTGGAGCCGACCAGGGCAACCCGGTGACCCCGTTCGATGGTGAGATCAATGCCCTTGAGTACCCGATGCCGGCGAAATCGTTTGACGATGTTTTCAAATTGGATCATAGCCTGTATCCGGTTCCTGTCAGCACTATTTGAGCATCTTACTCAACCCTTTGACCTCGAAGGTCAGAGAGCTGGTGGGGCAGATATCCACGCACATGCCGCAGCGGGTGCAATCGGATGTCACATCCTGATTCACATCACTGGCGCCGCCGCGGATCGTCAGGTCCAATACATGGGGCACCATACAGACCTTTCGGCAATCGCCCTCGTGATGACAGGCCTCGGCGTTGTACTTGACCCTTATCGGGGAGAGCACCCCCACCATGCCATAGGTTACACCGATGGGACAGACATATCGGCACCAGGCCCGGCGGGAATAGAAGACCTCGAACAGGAGCAGCACCCCCACCCAGAGTAGCGCGATACCCGGCCCGTAGATCAATGCCCGGCTGAGGATGCCGGTGGGCGAAATGGTTTCGAAAACCGTATAGCCGGTGACCAGTGCCAATAGCGCGAAGATGATATAGAAAACGCTTCGCACCTTGCGGCTGAAGGTATGGTTCTTGATGATCTTCTTTTCGACCAGCCAAAGATGAAGGTATTCGGTCCATTCGGACAACAGATGGTAGGGACAGACCCAGGCACAGAAGGTGCGTCCGCCCAGCAGCATCCACATCACGAACACCGTGACCATACCGATCACCAGATTGAGCACGATATGTTTGTAGGCCAGGGCGACCTGTAGGGCGGAATTGAGGTCGGCGAAGTGGAAACCGATGACCCGCGCACCGGTGAGAGAGCCTTCCACCAACTGCACGTCGAAATAGAAGGAAGCGACAAACAGCAGGTTCACGATGATCAGAGTAATCCATCGGCGCTTCTTCCACTTGCTGAAAAAGGGGCCTTTGTGCTCATCCCGCAACGCTTCCAGATCCGCCTTCGACAGGGCACCCCGCTTGCCTTCATAGATTTTCCTGACTTCCGGGCTCTGTTGATCCTTGCTTGGTCTGGGGCGCTTATAGCCGAAAACCTGTAACAGGGAGTCTTTGACATAATCCATATCAGCCCCCCATTACCGTATCGGCGTTTTTATCCAGATCGACCACAATGGCGGCACTCTCCACCGGACAGATCATTTCGCACACTCCGCAGCCGACACAGCCCTCCTGGACCGTCGGTCGCAGGCGCTTGATGCCGTCGCCCTGATCCACCGGCTCCAGGGTAATGGCATGCTTGGGCGGACACTCGTTGCCCATCTGCTGAGCCACACGAGCCAGCTGCTGCGGTTTGTCGGTCTCTGCTGTCTCGCACTGGGTGATACGGATTTCGATTGGACACTGACGTACGCAGAGGTCGCAGATCTCCAGATCGTAGGGGTAATCCGCCACGGGTATGGGATTCCAGCGATCGACCTCCTCATAGCGCAGCAGTCCCTGGTAGTCAGCTCCCCTCGCCTGCCCTTTAAAGCCTTTTCCCTGCATGGCGAGACAGGCCTTGGGGCGTGCCAGCCTGGCAAAACCCATACGGGTATCCGCCGGGTAGTCCAGGTCATGGGTCAAGGCGCCTGTGGGACAGGCCAGAACGCACTGCAGACCGTCGCAGGAGAAGTCGCAGGCCTGTGCCCTGGCATCGATATAGGGGAGTCCGATTCCGAAACCGTCGGGCAGATCCGCCAGTTTGATCGCCTCCACCGGACAGACCTGAACACATTGGCCGCATTTGATGCATGAGGCAAAGAACTCCTGCTCGTCTTGCGGGGTTTTCAAGGCGCCGGGCGGACGCAGCCGCATCGCCTTTCCCTGCATGACCGGCACGAATCCCAACAACGAGATACCGACCACGCCGGCGGTCAAGACCGTGGCGCGCAAAAACTCACGACGGCTCTGTTCCCTGCGCTTGGGCGTCAAAGGCCGTTTGTTCCTTTTTTTCGCCGTTTTTCTCTCGCTCATCTCAATGATGCCTCTCAACGTCCCAGTGACTCGCGCAATGCCTTGTAGGCGTCGAAGGCTTGCTCACTCTGTTCCGACGGTGATTCGGATTGCTCAGTCATATCGGCATCGTCCGCCGACCCGGGGATGGACGACTCCGTTGTCAGTGTGGCAGCTGCTGTGCTCATCCGGGGTTGTTTGTCCCGCACCAGCATGTTGGGTTGCGTGAAGGGCGCGAGGCGTTCCAGAAAATCCATCACTTCGAGCACAGGGGACCCCTTGAAGAAACGTGCCGATGGCACATCCATCCATATCCGGTCGGCATAGCTGAACAGCTCGTAAGGTTTGTCACCCACCTGATCACGGTCGATATCGAAACCCTCGTAGTCATCCCAGTAGTTGGCCTGCCACAGATTGCGATTGGCCGTCTTGCCGCCGCCCGACACCGCCACTTGTGTGATATTGCCTTTGAAACTGTTGCCGATCAGATGATTGCCGGTCCAGTCGTTGAGAAACAGCACCCCGATACCGCT
Organism: Candidatus Thiodiazotropha endolucinida; assembly: GCF_001715975.1. Classification (GTDB taxonomy): domain Bacteria; phylum Pseudomonadota; class Gammaproteobacteria; order Chromatiales; family Chromatiaceae; genus Thiodiazotropha; species Thiodiazotropha endolucinida. The sequence goes on from NZ_MARB01000032.1 coordinate 13,112, forward strand.
GTAGGCAATCAAGTTGTTTTCAATACGGTTGATGGAGTCCGGCTGAAACGGCGAAACATCGAGATAGAGACCGGTGGCGCAATAGAGCACCTGGTTTCCGGTGACCACCACATCGGAGGTCTCCTTGAAACCTATACCCATCCCTGTGGCGCCGGTGGCATGGGCGATGTAGTTGTTTTTCAAATGCACGCCGTCGCTGTACATGACGAATATACCGACAGAATTGTTTTCGTAATGGTTGTCTGCAACCTCGTTGTACTGGGAATACATAAAGTGGAGTGAGTAACGACCGCCACGTGCGTCGTTGCGTGCGATCAGGTTGTCCCGGGAGTACCAGACCACCGTATCCCTCGAGTTGCGGATGATGTTGTCCGTAATCTTGTTGTCAAAGCTGTACCAGAGTCGGATGGCATCCCCGCGCACTCCGAGTTCAAGCGGCTTTGAGGAGATGCGATTGCCGCGCACGATATTGTTTTTTGACTGTTGCAGGTCGATACCGAAGAGGGTGTTATCGATGACATTGTCTTTGATGACATTGAAATCACCACGCACCTGTACCCCGGAATCGATGGTGTTGTGAGATTCACCGGAGTTGGTCAAATGGAGATTCTTCAGGGTCGCGCCATCGGTTTCCAGGACGATAACCGATCCCTTACCCCCCGCGTCGATGGTAACTTTCCCCTGTCCGTCTATTGTCAAAGGCTCGCTGATCGTGACCGGTCCCGCATAGGTCCCCGGTGATGGGACAAGGGTGCCGCCGACCTCCGTCTGATCGACTAAGGCCTGGAAGGATGGAAAGGCTGTCGATTCCGCAAATACCTGAAAACTCTGTAGTGATAGCAACAGCACAATAAAACTATGAATGAAGGATTTTGAATTTTGAATTGATGGGTGTGCATGTGCACACAATCCATTAATAAGATGTGAACGCAGTGAACACAACAATTCAACATTCATAATTTACTGTTTCAGTTGCTTGAACCTGAGCAGTGCGGCAACAGCCAAAATCAACGATGTGAGCAGCATCAGGCCAAACCCGATATAGGGATAGGAGTGGGTGGTGAACTGCGCCACCTTGCCATCACCGAAGACCGTCGGCATGAAGGGCTTGACGGAAAAGGCGCCCATATCGTTCAAGGTATGTCCGTACCACCATAACCATGCGGAGTAATCGATAACGAAAAATACCGGCAGGGCGATGGGCACCAGTATCAACAACCAGTAGAGCATGCCGCCGTTCCTACGGGAACCGAAAACCACCAGGGCCATGGCGCCCAGAATAGCGTAAAAGACCAGGTGAATCGCCAGCTCCAGGTTCTTTACCATCGGCACGATCTCTTGCGGATTATTGAAATAGCGTCCCAGACTCTTGGCATAGTGCCACGTCATCACCTGAAAGGAGCTGCCGTCCCAGGGCGATAAACTGTCTGATTTCACCTGATCGATATCATAGGTCAGCTTTAGCTGCTCAATCAGATGTGCCTTTTCCGCACCCGCCGATTTCGTACCGGCCTGCCTGGCCGCTTCCAATTCTGAGGGCAGGATGACCTCGACTCCGGATGCTTCCAGGGAATCCTTCAGCACACCGGTGACCCCGCCAATCACAATTTCAGGTTCACCGGTTTCCCCCGAGGCTTCCTGGTCCAACGATGTCACCATAGCGCTGACATAACCCTTGTTCTGCAGGTTGAAACCGTTTTCGCCATAGAGCGTCATCGCCATCCAGGCGGCAATACCGGTAAATCCGACAGTCAACACGATCATGCGCTGCTTCGGCCCGGTGAAGATAAAGCCGATCAGCATTACGCCAAGGAAGGCCATCAAAAACTGACCGAATCCACGCTCCACAGGGCCGCCGGCCGCGATGGGATACATGCCCACATAGTGGTTGATGGTATCCATCTCATGTACACAATCCAGTGCCTCGTCTTCGACTATCTCCGCCTTTTCCTGTTTTTCACAGCCGTTGAATACCCCATTCATATGGAAATGGATGCGAACTCCGTCCGGGAAGGATTCCTCGGGGTAATTGGGCGCCGTCAACGACACCCACCAGATAGGCGTATAGAAAATCACAGCAAGCAGTCCCAATCCAATCAGGGTGAGTACTGCAACTTGAAGGGTTTGCTTAGACTGCATGGCGTATCTCTATGAAAGCGATTCAATTTCCAGTGGTTGGAATGATTGAGATAGTGATTTTCAGATTGGGCTGGGGAGTCATGACCAATGCACAGCAGGCGTTTGAACCACCTGTCGGGCATCGCACCTCAGCCTTATCTGAACCTGAGTCAGACAAGCCCTGCAGAGAGAGGCACCCGTCATGCTGACGGGTTGCCGGTTCAACAGGCCATGTCTGTCAGGCTGGATCAATCGTAGTCCGGATTTTGCCAATCCTTGGAGGGAGCAACCATATCCTTTGGCACCGGCAGTCTGGATACGTAGTTGATGACCATCTGCATATCCTTGTCGGAGAAGTTTTTGATCTGCTCCACCATGTCGGGGTTGGCATTGCGGCGTTTCCCGTCACGAATCCACTCGAACTGGCGCAGCATGTAGGCATAGTGCTGTCCGTGAATCTTGGGATAGAACTTTTCGTCATCCCCTTCACCGATATCACCATGACACTGCACGCAGTTGTCATCGTACAGCTTTTTGCCTTGTTCGAATTCAGGGAACAGTTTATTCCAGGGGCCTTTACCGTTTTCCGGGTTCATCGGTAGTTTAGCGATATAGGCGGTGACATCGGCAACCAGTTGCGCGGGATTGATGTCACCCTTATGATAGCCGGAAGCGGCCATGATCTGCTCGTCCAAGGCAAACGGATACATTGTCGGATTGTCGCGATTCTGGGCGCGAATATCAGCCAACTGCTTGATCAGTACGTTACGATGCTGTCCCGCCAATTGTGGGAAGGTACCGTCCGACAGACCCCAACCTTCCAATAGATGGCAGGCCGAGCAGACTTCATAAACTGCAATACCACGCTCACGGTCGGGGGTCAGCAGCATCGCTTCATCCTTCTCGCCGCCAGCTTCGTTCCAGCCGGCCAGGGCAGTGCTGCACAAGATTGTTCCCAAAGCGGCGGTCAGGCTCTTCAACATCGGTTTTACTTTCATCGTTCGATTCTCCAGCCCCATGATCTGTCACTGGGGATAGTTCGGATTTGCCACCTTTTCAGGTGTTATAAATCAGGTTCTCTTGTGAAGCCAATTCAACCCCTGAAAAGAGATGCTGCAGTGTGTCACAGGCTATATTAGAGCACTTTGATATACATCAACTGCCCCAATTCGGCATCTTCTGATGCTATCAGCAGCAGATTCACACTGAGTTTATAGCGTGCTCAACCAGTCAGCTATCGCACGCATCTCCTCTTCGGTAACAAGTCCCATGACACCCTTCATGGCTGCGGTCTGGCCATTACTGCGGGCACCGGATTTGATATCTATCATCTGATTGAAGGCATAGTCGGCATTCTGCCCGGCAAGCTTTGGATAGATAGGCATAATCGGTGTATTGGCATCTTTACCGTGGCAGGACCAGCAGGTCTTGGTCTTGTAGAGTTCGGCTCCGTCGGCAGCCTGCGCCTGAGTGGTAATCCCAACAGCAAACAGCAATGCAGCAGATGACAATGCGATTTTAACAATTTTCATCATATCGATTTCCTCTAGCAAATTAGGGCAATAGTCTTTACCGATGGCATAACTCTATTGCAATCTGTAGTTAGACGAATTGAGCTATGTTAAATCAGATTCCTAAAAACCGCTGAAGTTTTATGTGAATTTTGTCCTCAACGTAGAAAGGGGCCAAACGGCCCCTTTCCACTCTCAGTCAAAGACCTAAAGGACTATTTGACTTTCTTAGCGCCATGCTCCTCGAGGAAGGTCTTGGCGCGCAGTCCCAGATCAGCCGTCTTGACCTGATACTGCCACCATTGGCCCGCCCATAGAGTGGCGTTCTGAAAGTCACCCTTGGCCGCGAACGTCTCGGACTTCTTCTTCGCCTCTTCCGCGAAACCGAGCTGATCGGTGGCATCTTCCACAAGTGCTACAACTTCCGGGAAGTCTTTGTAGTTGTGGCTGGTTATGAAGCCGACCACAGAGTCGATGACCGCCTGGGTGTCAAGATTGGTCTTGACCTGTTTCTTATAGTCAGCCTCGGTGTACTTCGTTCCCTCCACCATCTGAGTGGTCTTGGCCACATAACCTTTCGGTTTGACCAGCAGATAGCCCTGCATCTCGAGATGGAGCGCCGAACAGAACTCGGTGCAATAGTAGGGAAAGACGCCAGCCTTGTCGGCTTTGAAGGTGGCCGATACGGTTTTGCCCGGTTCGATGGAGAGATTCACGTTCTCGTTATAGAGCGCGAAACCGTGGGTCTCGTCCTCAGCTCGCTCCAGGTTGGTCAGATGGATGGAGACAGTGTCGCCCTCTTCCACCTCGATGATCTCAGGCGTGATGTGGGAACGGATGACCGTACCGTAGACATGAACCACACCATTCTCATCCTTCACGACCTTCTCACGTCCCGCACGGGTCTTGTAGGGAGACTTGGAATCGGTACGGCTGTTCCAGCCCGATTTGTAGCGTACTGCCGGTTTCAGCTTGTCGGCCTTGATCGCCACCACATAGTGGGGTTCGCCCAGTGGCAGCGGCATATCGTAGAGCAGTTGCATCTTATCGCCGCTGATATCGATCAGCTGATGGTTCTGCGGATGCAGAGGACCGACAGGATTGAAGCGGTCGATGGCCAGCTTGTTCAGGGAGACCAGATATTTGCCGTCAGGTGAAACGGAGTCACCCTCCATCGCTACCAGATGGCCGATATTGTAGTGGATATGCAGTTGATCCAGCACCTTGCCTTCGCAGTAGTCCCACTTGGTAACCATCGAGTCGACGTAGATCGAGGTATAGACCACGCACTTCTTGGCATCATACTGAGTATGCAATGGACCCAGGCCCACCTGTACTTGGGTATGCAGGGCATCCTTCATGGCGATGATCGGGATACCATAGGGGTCTTTGCCTTCGAAATTCTTGTCCTTGATGGCTTTTTGGATCTTCTCCCAGCTGTATACCCAGGCGTGGCTGTCCAGCTTACCGGAAACGATGATGTGAGTGCCGTCCGGGCTCACATCGACGCCATGCGGGCTCTTGGGTTCGGGGATCAGATAGAGCAGACCCTCTTTGACCGCCTGATCCATGGGGATCATGTAAGCGCCCTTGGACTTCTTGACCTTGCCGGCGGCAACCAGCTCGGCGGCTTTCTTCCAGTTGGTGATATGCAGGAAGTCGGTATCTTTCTGAGAACAGCCGGCCTCGAAGGGAGGACGTCCGCGTTCGATACCGCCCACATAACGCTCGGAACAGAAGGAGTTGGTGAAACCCCAACCCATGGAAGGTCCTTTACCGGCGTCGGAGAGGTCCTGGCTGTAGGGAGGCAGTTCGAAGGTGAATGACTTTTCTGGATCGAGCCGACCCTTCTTGTCATCGAACTTCCAGTAGGTCACCGCACCCCGGTATTTCTCATTGAACTCTTCGAGCGGTACGAAGTCGTCGCTGAAAGGCGCTGCATATTGAGACGCTTCCATGACGTACTCGGTGTTAGGTGTGACGAAGGCGCCACCATGCTCCGATTTCATGAATGGGTTAACAACGATCTGCTTAGTCTCGAAATCGTGCAGATCGATGACTGCCATGCGCGGGTTGGCCTTATCGTTGATGAACAGATAGCGGCCGTTGTATTCACCCTCGGTTTCAGAGAATGCAGGGTGATGGGTATCACCATAGGTGATATCTTCACCGTTGATTCTGCCCTGTGCCAATACGGCCTTGGATTCATCATCGAATCCATAACCCTGCCAAGGCTCCGGAGTAAACACCGCAATGTACTTCAGGATCCTCATGGATGGCACACCGTATACGATGACCTGGCCGCTCTGCCCCCCCGAACTGAAGGCCAGATACTCATCCCGCCCGCCGGTCGGTGTATAGGTTTTGGCGGCTGCCAAGAGGTCCTTTTGCGTCAGGCCACGCTCCTTCATGACCTCTTCTAAGGATGACTGGGCTGAGGCATTGGAAGCGGCGCCCATACCGATCCCCAAACCCATTACCAGTGCCGATATGCTTTTCAAGCTCTTGTTCATTATTTCCCGTCCCCATGGTTGGAAGAGATGCGAGATACCAGATGGCATCATTCAGGAATGGTCGCAAAAGTGCGTCATATGACACATTGATGTAGGTCAAATACCATAGTTGGGTGGTGGAAACGTGTTTATACAGACTGCAATAATTTACCGATTTATAGGTAGCCTATTAGAGAAACAAGGATAAGAATCAGATCAATTATATTGAAATTTGGGGATTTTGTTTGTCTATATTTTCGCACCACATAAGGATTCTCAAGGCAGCAGCATACGAAGCTGCTGTGCAAGGTCTTCCGGTGCAATGCCATGGGCATATTTAGTGAGGAATCTTCCCTCCGGGTCGAGGAGATAGAGACTGGCGGTATGGTCCATCAGATACATCGACGGATCAGTTGTGTCCTCCTCCACGACCTTTTCGTATCTCGCCTTGAACTGACTGGCCACTCGTTCAATCATTTCGACGGAACCGGTAACTCCAATCAGGCGCTCATCGTAATACTGCACATAGTTTCTCATCACTGCGATGGTATCCCGGTCTGGGTCGATAGTAATGAAATAGGGCTGAAACAGCTCCGACCCCTCGCCGAGAATATCCAGTGCCTGGAATAGAATCTGCAGTGAGGTGGGACAGATGTCGGGACAGAATGTATAGCCGAAATAGACTATCTGGTATTTCCCCTTCATGCTCTCCTTGGTGACCAGCCTCCCCATATGATCCGTCAGGATATACTGACCGCCGCCGATGCCTTCAATCGACACGGCGCGCTCCGGTATGATCGTTTTCGTTGCAGTTTCGGCGGTCTGTGACTCGGCTTTCAGGCAGCGTTTGATGACATGGGTGTTGTGCTCCATGATCTCGAAGTAGAGATGGGGCCCAGCCTTAATACCGAAACCCAGACTGTTCAATTCTCCATGATTGACACTGCCCTTATTCATCAGCAGTTCGCTGTGCCTGGCTGGAAAGCCGTTTTCCGATAACAGGCAAGTCACTTCTCCGTTAACAATTTTCTCCCGGACCTTGAGCAATTCAGCTGTATCTACTTCCTTGCCCGGTGTACTGGCCACATGGTCGATGATCTTTAACGCATAAGCCTGTTCGAAATATTGCAGTGTATCGAAGTATTGAATGCCTAAGCCGGCCTTCATGCCACGGTAGCCATACTCATACTCTCTGTCTATTCGCGACAGGCGTGAAAGAATATTGCGTCTGTTCCGTTCATAGAGATGGGTGCGCAGAGGATCGGCATCCTGTAGGAGCCGGGCAATGTCGTCGATGATGATGAGCAGGTTTCGATTGTCCAGCCAGAAAAAGGGATCGCGTTGATCAGGATCCGCTCTTGCGGGAAGTATCTTCATGCCCTGGTGTGATAGCAGTTCAATCACTTTCACCTGCGGGGGCAGGGTTTCGATGATCTCAGCGAGTCGCGGCTCAAGTTCGGCGCCTACCCAAAACAGTATGTCCGCACTGCGCATCGACGCCAGCTGTTCCTCGGTGGGGCTATAAGCATAAGGAATCTGATCGTCGATCAGCAATTCAGGTGTTTCCGCGTCCTCCATCAGTCCGGCAATGATCGAGTGAATCGGTTTAATGCTGGCCATGACGCGCAGGGAGTCTGCGCCCTCGGATACAGGGGCAATGAACAGCCCGAGAATCAGAAGGGGGAAAACAAGCGGTAGTCTTGATTTATGACAACTCATTTTGCGGGAAAGAGTGCTTTCAACCTATCAAGGGCCTCATCGACCCGTTGTTCCAATGACTGGGGAGTCGGACAGGTATTATTTTTCTCGATAAACGCCATGAATGACCGATTGGTTTCATAGTCGAACAGTTCACCCAGCTGACGCCGCTTCGGGAGTGTCGCCACCAATGTCCGCTTGATCCGTTGTGTCTCACTTAGGGCCTTACAGTGCAGCGCGATGCCGTTGAGTGAACCGAGCGCAGTGATGGCCGTAAGCTGCTCGCTGTTCTGCGCTGACGCCTCTCGTGGCTGAGCAGTCGTCAGGGCAAGGCTCGCAGCAAACATCAAAGTTAATTTATTTAATCTAAATAACATATAATTAGGCAACTTTCCTAACCCTATCTATATGAATGAATAGAGATGGATCATAGCCCGGTAAACAGAGATTGTCAGCCATAGACCGACATCTTCTGGATGATTGCTAATTGGGTGAGTATTAAAGCCTATCTCAAGCGATCGCAGATTGATGAAGATCAAGCCATGCCCGGTGGATGTCGGAGACCGCCAATCTTACATGCACTCAGTCGTAGACAAGATCCTTAGGCGGATCGATGACATCGGTGAAATCAGGCGACTGCATACGTGCATTGACAAAACGGCTCCCCGTGAGTCTGGCGCCCCGGAACCGCGTCTCTGTCAATGTTGTCCCGTTCAGCAGCGCGCCGGTTAGATCTGCTCGGGTGAAGTCAGCAAACTCCAACGCGGCGCCTGTCAATACCACTTGATGGAAACTTGAGCCGCTTAAGTCGCTTTCGATAAGCACAGCCCGCATCATGAACGCCTGATCAAAATTGCAGTTCGTCAGCCGGCTCTCCTCCATGGATATGTCCTTAAGATTTGCATGGGAGAAATCGGCCTTGTCGGCAGTTACCCCATTCAGACTGGCGCCGAACAGATTGGCCTTGGTGAAATCAGCATTGTCGATGCTGCTGTCGTCCAGATTGGTGTGAAACAGGTCGGCATTGGTGAAATCAGCCGAGGACGCCCTGCAGCCGGACAGCATAGCCCATTTGAGGTCAGCATCCTCAAGCGTCGCTCCCTCCAGATTACAATCCGGCATCCTGGCATTCTGTAAATTGACGCCGCTCAACAGACTGCCTTCAAGATTGACTGCGGAAAGATCCCTGCCATTGAAATCACAATGGCGATAATCACGGTAGGGTTCCGGCTGCAAGCAATCGCCCTTCGATAATGGTTTCCTGTCCTGGCCATAGACCAGGACCGGAAACAGAGCGATGAGCATCAACAGTTGAGTGTACATTCCACCATCCGGTTGCTTCGTAAGCGATATATCATCATCTATCCAAGAGTGCCCGTTGTTGTTTGTTGAATCTCAACAACGCAAACAGCAGATTCTTTAAAAAATAGAGTGAGGACAGGCTTAAAGCAATGCCGGAAGTTCTTGCAAGCGTTGCCGGCATCAGGGTAGCGGCAGCGGTCAGTGCAATTGCCGCCAGATGCAACAGATAGTGGCGCTTTGCATCCACTTCATTGATGTAGTGTTTCATCGATGGCAGTCTGGACGACAGCTTCCCCTGCTTCACTAACAGACTCTGCAGGTGAAACCAGCATAGAAACGGGATGACTTTGTAGATAATCCCGATCGGGATGGTGATACAGACGCCGCCAAGCAAAAGCACCCCGACCAGAAGCGCATTGTCACAAAGCATCCAGACCATAGCTGCAAGCGCCAAACAGATCAGGCCTGTCCAGAGGAAAACCAATGTCATGTCGACTATTTTTCGCCTGCGTTTCCATATCATTTGAAACAGTGCGAGACTCAACAGAAGAAACAGCGCAACAATCATCGGCAGACTATAGGCAAGCAGTTCGCTGTTGATATATTGCGACAAGCTGAACAACGCCAGCAATGCGAAAACGATAATGAAGGAGATATTCCTGATATTGACCGGCATCTCACCGGTTATATAAAAGATCGGTAATATTTGGATAATTGTCGCAAATAGTACAATACCGACCCATCCTAAAAGCCCCCATGAGAGATGAACAGCGATGAGCACAGGCATATCGTTTATCGTCAACATACCGGATAGCCCCAGGACCATGTAGACGCCGATAGCCAGCGTGGGAATGACAGCCATCCAACCGAGGCCGATTGGAATTGCGTTGTCATGCCGACTTTTGGAGCTGATCAGGGAAACTACCATGGCGAGTAGAAACAGGGTAATCGCGAACAATACGAGACCGGCGCCTGTAACGAGAACAGATTGAGGGGAGCGGATAAAACCCAACCCCATCATCAGTGCGCCGGCGAAAAGCGACAGATGGATAATTCTGCTTACTGTGGTGACTGCCGGAATGGGAGAACCAGCCAACACAGGTAGTAGTTGGATCATGGCGCCCGTCATCACCTGAGCGAGAAAGCCAACGGTCATTAAATGGGTGATGCCCAACGCCAGAGGACTCCAACGGGACAGGAAGACCGCCTCGGCATCGATCATCAAGAAGATTCCCACGATGACGCTGAACAGTGAGGCTGTCAGAAAGAATTTGAAAGGTATGATGATCGGTGGGGCCTGATCGAGAGAGAGCCCGGTGGTTTTCACAGCCTCCTTCCACTATCACCGGGCGGTGGACTCCCCGCATGCCAGATCAGGATAATGCACTCACTATTCTGCCACTTGGTACTCCAGTCAAAACCCATTTCGCGCAAAAGACTGTAGAGTGGATAGGGTTCACGGCTGTGCCGCACCTTAAGCCAGTCATCCGATGGCAACTCCTCCAGGGTTTCCAGTATGCGCTCCAGCGGAACAGGCGGCTCCAACTCCCGTACATCAAGCCGCAGCTCCACTAGGCGGACTCCGAATACGCCTTATCAATTACATCGCTGACGTCTGGAACCGCATTGTCCGCCATCGGATAGAGAATACTCTCCTCTTTCATATTATGTTGCTGCATGGTGACGAGTAATGTATCTACATAACCGGCAGAGAGTGATCTGGACATATTGTCCAACGACGACACCAACTGCGACATCAGATGTCGCATTTGCTCATGTTCCATCAACATCACGTTGACGGGACCGTTTGCCTGGGAGGTTGCTTTCAAGAGTGCCGGGAAAAGCAGTTCCTCTTCTATTTTGAAATGGTGCTCCATCGAATTGATAAAAGCCTGACAGAGACGATCTGCCTCCTGCCACTTGTGTTGCATAATGGCCTGTTCCATTTCCACGAAGATTTCATCACAGCGACGGTGATCCTGTGTCATCGAATCGTTGATCGTTTTCATAGTGTCGTTACCTCGCTACCGTCACTATTCTCTGCGTGTAACAGCCACCCTCCTTGACATTCATCAATACAGCAAAATAAGAATATTAGGGGCTGTTAAACTGAATATGACCGCAACGGATCACTCCCGTGTCAGACGGGCGTAGAGTAATGGCAGCTTGCGGGGCAACTCCTGCGGCTTGTGAATCACCACATAACCACCGCTGCCAAAGAGGTAGGGCAGATAGTCGTTACCTTTCTCATCGATGGTGACGCAAAAGGGCTGTATACCTGAGTTGCGGGCTTCTCTGACGGCCTGCCGGGTATCTTCCACACCATAACGCCCTTCATACTTATCCAGGTCGTTGGGTTTTCCGTCGCTCAACAGCAGCAGCAATCGCCGTTGTGCCGGCTGCTTGTTAAGCAATTGGTGTGCATAACGGATTGCCGCACCCATGCGGGTATAATAACCGGGTTTGATCGCTTGAATTTTTCCACGTGATTTGGCCGAGTAGGATTCGTCAAAGGCTTTGATTTGATGCACACGGACAGGATCCCTTTTTCTCGATGAAAATCCATACAACCCAAACCTGTCGCCGGTAGCCGATAGCGATTCGGCAAATAGGTAGAGACTGTCGCGAATCACATCGATTACACGGTGGTGGTTGTCTATCCAGCTGTCGGTGGAGAGTGACAGGTCGGCCATCAGCAGACAGCTCAGATCCCTGGCGCCTGTTCGCAGATCCCGGTAGAGGTTATCGCCAGTGGCGAGATGACCGCTTTTCCGCTCTGCCGAGAAACGCAGGTAGGCCTCCATGTCGATCTCACTGCCGTCCGCCTGGCCATGCAGCCAAACGCGTGCCGGCATCAATTGTTGAAACTGGGCGCGCAGCTGCTTGGCAGTCTTTGTAAGATGAACGGGCAGTTCGATTGCCGGGGCATCCCCCGTCTGCAGCGTCATGATGCGGCAATGGGCCTCCTGCATAACCTGGTGCTTCCAGTCCCACTCCGGCAGCAACATGCCTTCCTGCACGATCTCATCGTCACACGCCTCGGACGGCAGGTCGAGATCGAACTTCAATTTTGATGCGACGGATTTGCCGTCACGGGTCACGCTGAACTGCTCCATCTGTTCCGCCGCCTCCATGGCCTGATCCAGATCCTCATTCTCCTCGGCACCCCGGTCGACCTTGGCGAACTCACCCCAACTCAGAATGTTCTCCATGCGAATGGTGATCAATCCTCCGTCGCCATCGGCCATCTCAGTACGCTCTCCCCGGCGGCTGCGGCCATCATTTACAGCCTTCGACTCGCCCCCGGATTCATTCTCCTGATCAGGGGTATCACTCCCATGAACCAGCCCTGGAGGAGACGGATGGAGCCACAGCGGTACCGGCCATGGCGCATGGCTGGCAACCGGTAGTCGTGCAACAGTGCCCGGATCGATAAGGGCACGTCTGATGGCCTCCTCCTGTTGTGCTTCATCCTGTTTCAGGGTTTCCGGATCGGGTCGCTGTGCCAGATGCGCATTCCGCAAACGCCGGTAACGGGCTTGCATGCCCGGATATCTCTCCAGTGCCAGTTTGCTCAGCTGCTGATTCTTTTCCAGCCATGGCCGGCTTTCGCCCCGATCACATGCGGCCAGCGCCGCGAGCCAGAAATAGAGATCGCGGTTAAGGGATCCCTGGGGAAACAGATCGATGACTTCGGGCAGGCGCAATGCATGTTCATCGCGCCAGGCCAGTTCAGTCTTGGTGGCACTGCCGGCTATGCGTTGCAGCATGCCTCGCCTGGCATTGTGTTCAGTTGCACCGGCGGCTTCGACCCGCAGTCCGCCATCGCCGCCGAAGGCGCGAAACAGAATGCCCAGAGTGTGGTTCAGATCGGTCAGGCGCACCGCGGCCTCGGGATAACGGTCCTGTGCCAGGCGGGTGATCAGCCGGTGCCAGAGTTCACCGATCTTCTCTTCCATCAGTCTCCCCTTGGCTCAAGCGGTTTGGCGCCCATCAGGACATCCTCCGGCACGCTTCGGGCAATGCCCTGCCGATAAGGGGATAGCGGTAACATTTTCCCGCCATCGCCTTGGCGAGTCCCAGCATGCCGATGAGAATCAAGGTGGAGTGGCACACTGTAAAGTAGATGATGACCACCATCCAGGTGTAGGCGCCGTCATAACCGCCAAGCAAAAGGATAACGATGTTGACAATCACCAGCAGCACGCCTGCCCAGAGAGAGGCCGAGAAGGTCTGTTCAAGATGGGATCGCGCAAGCGGCGGCAGGGATTTGCCCTGCCTAAAATAGATCGCCAACAGAATGGCAAATGCAATACCGGGTATCAACAGCAGATTCGCCAAATAGAGTGACTCCGCGGTGACAGCCATGGCCGACCCCGGCGGGTCTCCCTGCGGATAATTGTCACCGCCCGATTGTGGCATAGACGACCTCCATCAAGGCTGTCGCTGTTTCCATATCGTCTGTGAGTGGCTCAACCAGTGCAGAACGGCAGGCCTCGACCGGCTCATAGCCGCCCAGAATCAAGGTGGCCGCATAGACCAGCAGTCGTGTAGAGGCAGCCTCCTCCAGATCGTGGTCCTTGAGTGCCCGCATGGCATTGGCCAGACGCACCAGTTGGCGGGCCATATCGCCATCGATGCCGGTCTCTCCAATCAGAATCTCATGCTCCAGCTCAGGAGCGGGAAACTCGAATCGGAGTGCGACGAAACGCTGCCGGGTACTCGGTTTCATGCCTTTCAGAAGATTTTGATAGCCGGGATTGTATGACACAACCAGCATGAACTCCGGGGGTGCCTTGAGAATCTCTCCGGTACGCTCGAGGGGAAGAATGCGTCTGTCATCAGTCAGGGGATGGAGCACCACGGTGGTATCCTTCCTCGCCTCCACCACCTCATCCAGATAGCAGATGGCGCCCTCCCTGACCGCACGGGTCAGCGGGCCGTCCGACCAATAGGTGCCACTCTCGCCGATCAGATGCCGTCCCACCAGATCGGCGGCACTCAGATCGTCATGACAGGCAACCGTGTAGACTGGCCTGGCGAGCTTGGCCGCCATGTAGTTGATAAAGCGAGTTTTGCCACATCCGGTCGGGCCCTTGATCAGCAAGGGGAGCTGATGTTTGTAGCCATATTCGAAGAGTTCGATTTCCCGTGCCTGGGGTTTATAGAAGGGAAGCGATTCGTCATTTTCACGCTTGTTTAAAATTACAGGTTTTTCCATCGCCATCTCCTCATCCGACCAGGGTAAAGGCGACACCGATCAAACCGCCGGGAAGAAACAGCCAGAGGCTGACCGGCCAACGCCAGAAACCCTGTATCCGTTTCAAACCCATAAAGTAGTCACCCACCATCTGCCCTTTGATCAGGGCAAAAGCCAAAACTGTCAGCGAAACACCCAGACCACCCAGGCTGAATTGACCGATCAGATAGGTTGTCAGCGTCAACCCCATCATGATCAGCCAGACCCAGGTACAGGCACGGATGCCAAAAGCGGTTCGTCTAGTCATTGTGGATCATCTCATGATATAGACAAGGGGAAACAGAATCAGCCAGACCAGGTCGACCATATGCCAGTAGGATACACCCGTTTCAACCCCCGTATGTTCCCGGTCACTGTAGCCCCCCCTTTTGGCCTTCACCGCGACTGCCGCAAGAATCACCATACCCATGATGACATGCATGAAATGAAAAAAGGTCAGCGACAGATAGAACATATAGAATGTGTTTGTGCTCAGTCTGATGCCCGCTTCGATATGATGGACATACTCATGCCCCTTCACAATCAGGAAGAGTAGCCCCATTGCCAGCGCCGCCAACAACCAATGCACGCAGCCACGACTGTCATCTTCGCGAATGGATGCCACAGCCCTGACAACGAAATAGCTGCTGGTAATCAGGGCAAACGTGTTGAGCAGCGCCGCATCGCTATCCAGGGTGCTCTGATAATGGTTGAACAGATCCACATTTTTCATGCGGGTAAAGGCATAGGCGCCGAAAAACGCGGCAAATGCGGCAAGCTCCGCCAGTATGAAGACCCAAATCGCCAAATCACCCGGGGGAAAGCGGTTGGATTCAATCGTTGCCTCGGCCTGCACGGGGGATTACTGCTCCTGTAGGAAAATTCACAAACCCAATGCTAAAGCAGGTCCCATACTTCACCTTGATGAATATCAAGCTGAATACCCTGAAGAAAATCATGGATTTACCTACAGCGCAGTTGCGATAAATTGATCCTTGTCAAAGCACTATCACCAGGTGTACAGACAATGGCATCTCCCAACATCGATAGGCCTGCGCGCATTCCGCCTCCGACCTTAATCATTACATGCCTAATTCCATAGCCCCACCAGTACAGGCAGTAGTACCCGTCAAGAACCATGTGCCCGGCAACATGGCCATCTGGGTAGGGATTCTCTCGGAAATGACCGAGTTCGCCCTGATGTTCATCGTCTATTTCATCGCCAAGGTACATAATCCGGAGTTTTTCGCCGACGGGCCACTGCGCCTGAACACCACCGCCGGCGTGTTGAATACCCTGGTCCTGCTCTCCAGCAGCTATTTCGTCATCAAAGCGATAAAATCGATCAGGATCGGCCAGGTAGACCAGTGTCAACGCTGGCTTTGGTCGGCGGTTGCGATGGGTGCGCTCTACCTGATCATCAAATTCTATGAGTATCACTGGAACAGTGAACACGGGCTGGCAACCGACACGGATATCTTCTTTACCGTCTACTACTACACCACCTTCAACCATTTGCTGCATGTCGGCTGGGGCAGCGGCGCCATTTTATGGGCTATTATGGGAATAAGGATGGGTGGTATCACCCAGCTTAACCACAGCGGTTTGGAGGCGGTTGCCGTCTACTGGCATATGATCGATCTGGCGTGGATTGTCATATTCCCCTTGCTGTATGTGTTGCGTTGATAGGAGACGACTGGTGTTCGACACTAAATCCGTAGATTTCATTTGGCTGGTCTTGATGGGTTTGACCCTGCTCAGCGCCGCCATTGCCGAATCGCCCGATCAGGGTTTGATCTTGATCCTGGTGATCACTCTTACCGTGGCCTACAAGGGCCGTATGATCGTCGACCATTTTATGGAACTCAAAGATGCCAACCGGCTGCTGCGCAACAGCATGCGTATCTATTTTTACGTCATCCCCGCCATGATCGTGCTTGTCTATCTCTTTCCGGATCTCATTGCTCGGCTTACTACGTTGCAATAGAGGGATTTTTTGAAGAAACCGGGACTGGTTTTATAACACCAGGTCTGCACACCACCATCACATCACATCGTGACAACTGAACTGAGAGGTTGCCCGACGGCTTATTGCCTGATACTCAGCCCGCCGGTATGGAATAACAGAGTGCTGTATAGAGGGTTGCCAGGCTGATCTGGGTCAACGGGTTGATCCCTAGCCTCGATTTCTCTCTTGTGATGGAGGGAGGGTATGTTTATTCTTCATAGACTTGTCGCGAAATGGGACAGAGTTACTACAGGAAGGGCTGAATTTCTATGCCGAACTGGTTAATTTCCATCCTAGGCGCAATATATACCCGCATACCGGTTAGTATTCGCCCCTACGTCAAGCGTGTTTTCAACTGGGGGGTGCTTCGCATTCAGGCGATAGTCAGTCGCCGAAGGGTCCACTAGGGTCAGCAGGTGCAGTTCCTGGATTTTGAAATCGCACACCTGGAACCGTACGAGTTTCTCAGTCCCTCAAATGGTGAAGTGTTGATCAAGGCGCAGTTCAGCTGCATCAGTCCAGGTACTGAGCGAGCCGTACTCTGTGGTTTACCGGGAGCGCGCCGGGATTTTCCGTATGCGCCGGGTTATGCGGTAGCGGGTCGCTTGCTCGCTGCAGGCAAGGGGGTTGGGAATTTGAAGGTGGGTGACCGGGTGGCTGGGCGTATGCCCCATGCCGATCTGGCTACGGTGTCGGCTCGCCACCTCTTCAAGATTCCGCATCAGGTAACGGATCAGGAGGCTTGCTTCATCGAATTGGGCATCATCTGCCTGCAGGGTATCCGCAAGGCGGGAATCCAACCAGGCGACGTAGTGGCTGTCGTGGGACAGGGCCTGATTGGCCAACTTGCCAATCGTTTGGCGAAGATGCTAGGGGCGGCCCGGGTTGTTGCCATTGCGCCCAGCCACAACCGTGAGAAGACAGCATTGCTACCCGGCGGTGCCGATGAATTCCTAGCCTTCAATGACGATGACGTGAGTTTGGCGGACGTTCAGGCAGATATCGTCATCGAGGCCGTGGGTAGCCCCGATGCTAACTTAACAGCCTTGGAATGCGCAAAAGATAAGGGGCGCGTGGTATTGCTCGGTAGTACCCGGGGATTGACCCGGAATATCAATCTCGCCGAACTCGTGCAGCGCCGTGAACTCACCATTGTCGGCGCCCATATCAATGCCATGCCCGAACATGATGCTGGGCCGCAGCGCTGGACCTATTGGCAGGAAGGACGTCTGTTTCTGGATTTGCTTGCCAATCAACGTCTTTCTGTCGCCGATCTGATTACCTGGCAGGCGGCCCCAACCGAATGTAACGCGGTATATGAGAATCTTGCTCAAGGCGGGCGGGGCCAGGTTGGTGTCGTTTTTGATTGGCGAGACAGTAATACTTCCAAATCGGCTGCTTAGGGCAAACATAGCGAGATCGTCACGGGGAAATTGATATGGATACTTTAAGAATTGGTGTTGTCGGTGCCGGTGCGATTGCACAACGAAATGCACGCGATACGGTAGCTTCCGGCGTGGCGACCATCGCCGGAGTGTTCGATATCAACCACAAGGCGGCTCGTGATATGGCCCACGATCTGTCTGCACCGTTCTTTTCGAGTTATGAGGATATGCTTAAGTCGGAAGCGGTGGATGCCGTTTTGCTGTCGGTGCCGCATCACCTGCATCGGTCAATGACAGTGCAAGCGGCGGAGGCTGGAAAGCACGTTTTGGTCGAAAAACCCATCGCCAATACCTTGTCCGAAGCCGAGGAAATGATAAAAGCCTGCAACGCCAACGGTGTCAAGATGACGGTCAACTATAGTTTTCGTTATTTACCCAAGATACTCAAGGCAAAACAATTAATCGAAGACGGTGCTTTGGGTGAGATAACAGGGTTTCAAACCTGTATTCAACAATACAAGAATCGCGGATATTGGAGCGGTGCATCGAGTAATTCTCCGGATAATTGGCGGGCATCCAAGGCCAAATGCGGTGGAGGTTTTCTCATTATGACAGCCTGCCACAATGTTGATTATCTCTATTATATTACCGGTCTCAAAGGTACCCGGGTATACAGTGAATACGCAACGCTCGGATCGCCCGCTGAGGTCGAGGATATCATCAGTATTTCTTACCGGATGGGAGAGCGAGCCGTTGGCAGCTTTAGCGCCAGTTCCATCATGCGGGGAATGGAACAGAAAGAAGAACGCATATGGGGCACCAATGGGAGCTTGTTGATTCACCCGGAGGGGTTGGAAATGTATTCCACGAGGCCCATCGACGGTAAACGCCCCGGCAAGGTGCACAAATTCAAAAAATTTCCCAATGTTAGCTGGACAGCCGAATGGGTAAAGGGCTTTGTGAACGCGGTACGGTCAGATACCATGCCTCCCGTATCCTATGTTGATGCATGGGAGAATCTGGCTTTTATAACCACCGCATACCAATCAATGGAAGAACGGCGTGCGCTGACTGTGCCGGAGTTCATATCCACACAGTTGGAGTCGGTGGCGTGAACGAGGCGATAGAAATCCTCGCCCAAACGTCGATGGCCGGTGTCGACAACCCCGGATATGGCATAGGGAAAATGCGTGGCCCCGGTGATGGCGCTGATTCGGATCGTTTCGCCCTCTTTCCGATTTCCGACCAGCCAGTCATGTCCGCCGGACAGGAGGCATACATCGAACTGCCTCCCATGAAGAACCCAAGAATCGGACTGTTGATCCCACCGCTGACCATGGCCTTGTGGGCCTGGGATCGGTTAGGTCTGGAAATGGGCGAAGCGGCGGTGGTCTCGGGTGGGCAACCGTATACGCGGCTGTTAACCTATTGCGCTTCGCTTCGGGGAGCATTGCCGGTAATTGAACTGGGTAGTCGGTCGACCACGGAAACCGATACAGGGTTTCACTACTTGTCTATCGACGATCCCGATTCAGCGCTGCGGACACTAACAGAGCAAATCGCCGACAAACCGGGTGTGTGTATGGTGGATCTCAGCGGTGAGGCGAAAATTATGGATCTGTTTTTCGCGGCGATGCCGCGCTTCGGGCGCTTGATGCTGTCCTCAATCTCGAGCGAACCCTTGACCGTCGATTTTTACAATCATATTCATCGAACCGGGGCGAGAATCGAAGCGGGTAAGATTATGCCTCAACTGGTTTTTGACCCAGCGTGGCGTGATGAACTGACGCCTGTTCGTCTACGGGCAACTCGACTGGTCGACTGCCCAGCCATTGCTGAGAAACTGCAATCCTTAGTTCCCATCAAAATATAGGGAAATGCCTGGTACGACTTTTCTCGATTGTCTCTATCCTACCGGCGAATGACGCTATAAGGATATCATTCGCAAAGTATGTCCATTTCCAGTGACTCGATGCCATCCCTGGCAGTATGTGTGTTATGGCCTACTCCATCATGTCGTTGATGACGTTCTTGAACCAGCTGTGAGCGTACTTGACCTCCCGCTTCCGTTGCTCGGCCGATGCATCCATGGGTGAAAGGCCGCCCGAGCCTTTGATGGGCAGAATGGTGTTGGTTGTTTCGTCGAGGGTGTAGACCGCGGCCACCGATATGCCGTGCTCTTCACCCAGAATGCTGTAGCAGGTGTTGACGAAGGTCGGATCGCCGGGATCCGCGCCATTGAACTTGGTGATGATGGCGGCGGCGGCGACCTTGGCCTGGGAGTTGGCGGCATAGGCCGATTTCGGCATTTTGGCGGCACTCGACGCGTCGCCCAGCACGTAGACATCGGGGTGACGCTTCGATTCGAAGGTCCGCTTGTTGACCGGGCACCAGTCACCTTCCACCAGGTCTGAGGCGTAGGCCACCTTGCCTGCCTTCTGGGGTGGGATGATGTTGATCACGTCAGCGGTGAACTCCTCGACCTCAGCCTGCAGGGTGCGGGTGGAGGGATCGAGCTCCTCCACTATACCGCCGCCCGCTGCGCCGACCCATTCGATCATGGCGTTATCGGTGCCGAAGCCATAGAGCTTCGACCAGCCCTGCCTGAACAGCCCCTGCTTGGAGAAGGCGTCTTTGGGATCGAGGATGAGAATCTTCGCCCTCGGTTTATGGTGCTTGCAGTACATCGCAATCTGCGCGGCCCGCTCATAGGGCCCGGGCGGGCATTTGTAGGGATTCGGCGGCGCAACGATGATCACTCTCCCCCCTTCCGGCATAGACTCGATCTGCCGCCTCAGGGTGAGTGTCTGAGGACCGGCATACCAGGCGTGGGGAATGGTCTCGGAGACCGCTGCATCGTAGCCCTCGATGGCGTCCCACTTGAAGTCCACGCCGGGGGAGACCACGCAGGCATCATATTCGAATGTACCGCTGTCGACGGTGGCGACCTGCTTGTTTGCCGGCTCGATGGCCGTGACCCTGTCGATGACGATCTCCACACCATGCCGTTTGAGTCCTTCATAATCGAATGTGATGGAGTCCAGGGTGCGGTCACCGCTCAATACCTCGTTGCTCATGAAACAGGATGTGTACTGTTTTTTGGCCTCGATCAGGGTGACCTTCAGGTTTGGATTCAGCTTGCGCAGGTACTTGGCGGCAGTGCAGCCCCCTACGCCGCCACCCACTACCACCACCCTGGGAGCGGCTGCCAGGGCAAGGGTTGGAAACATAAGCGAGGTACCCGCCAGGGTCAGGCCTCCACCCAAGCGGATGAAATCTCTGCGATTGATTTTATTCATGGTTATTTTTCCTTCTCCGCGATCAGTGCTGACTGCCGTAGTAGTGGATCAGTGCGGGCATGGCCTGTTCGCCCTGCTCCTCGATAGCGGCATCCACCTTCCGTTTCATCTTTCTCGGGTAGGGGCGCCGGCCGTCGATGAAATCCTGCATGCTGTAGTCAAGATAAGGCATCCACTGACCGGCAAGGGTACCGGAGTCACCCGGACGACCTCCCTCTTCATGGCACTTCTCACAATAGCTGTTGTGCAGCTTTTCGCCGAGACTAACCAGTTGCTGATCGGTCTCCTGGGTGTAAAGTCGCAGTTCCTGTTTGGCGAAGAACCAGGCCATGGCCTTGATCTGCTCGTCGCTGTAGCCCTTGGCGATCCGGTTCATGATGGTGGAGTTGCGCTGGTCACGCTTGTAGGCCTGCATGGCGTCGATGAAAACATCCGGATCCATCG
Organism: Candidatus Thiodiazotropha endolucinida; assembly: GCF_001715975.1. Lineage (GTDB taxonomy): Bacteria > Pseudomonadota > Gammaproteobacteria > Chromatiales > Chromatiaceae > Thiodiazotropha > Thiodiazotropha endolucinida. Next base: position 34,608 of record NZ_MARB01000032.1, read on the forward strand.
CTGCGATGGAGGGACTGGAGGGGCCGACGCTGGATCCATCGGTACCATGGCAGCCGGCGCAGGTGAAGGCCAGCGCCTGGCCCGACGGCCCCGACAGGGCAACCGTCGGAAGCAACACCAGTAAAGCCAGGAGTAGATTGCGAACTTTCTTGCTCATCGTATCGTTTCTCAACATGTTATCCGCCCCCATCAGCTTGGTGTGGTCATCAGGCCGATCAGCACCAGGGTTAGCAGGGCCAGACCGGTCATGATCAGCACAGTGGTGATGAAGGAGGCCGCCAGATCTGAACGGCGCGAGGGACGTCTGACCAGATGCTTGTCCAGTTCCCCGCTCTCAGCCAACCGTTCATATTCGAGACGGTGGTCGTGCTTGAACTCCTCGATGGGGATCTTACCGGTGAAGATGGTCGTGCTCATCGGGAAACGCTCAGGCCTGAAGTGCACGTTGAAGAAGTGCACGGAGTTGAGGAAGATGGCCGCCAGCAGCGCCTCCTCGGCATGGACCAGGGTGGCGATATTGAACATCCAGCCCGGCAGGATGATGGCGGTCGTCTCCGGCGCGAACAGCATGATACCGGATGAACCGATTATCGCCGCACCCCAGAAGGGTGCCCAGTAGTCGAACTTCTGCCAATAGGTCCAGTGAGTGAACTCGGGACGTGGGCCCAGGCCGATGAACCACTTGAACATGCCTTTCAGGTCATCCCAATCCTTCCAGTTGGGCAGCATGGAGGTGCTGCCGAACCACTTGAAGCTATCGCGCTTGCTCCAGATGTTGCTGATAGCTATTGTCAGGTGGGCCAGGAAAATACCCAGCCAGATGACGGCCGCGGTACGATGGATAATACCCTCCATCTCCGTTCCGCCGAGGAACACCACCACGGCCTTGGCCCAGCCGGTATGCGAAAACAGCAAGGTGGTACCGGTCAGAATCAGGGTCATGGTGGAGATGGCGAACAGCGCGTGGATCCAGAGCCAAACAGTCGGGAATCGACGGAAATAGACCACATCCGGGTTATCCAGATCCTCGTTGAAACCTTTACCCTGGATGCGATCCATCACCTCGCGGTAGAGCCACAGCACTACATGAACCCAGAAGAAGGCCATGACCGAGAAGATCAGCGTCTGCATGAAGATCTTGAAGAACCAGAGACCCGGGTATCTCTCTCTATCGTCCGCATCACCGTGCGGCCAGAAGGTCAGGAAGTTTTCATTGGCATCTTCATGGCAGATCCTGCAGTTTTCCAGACGATTGTTGGCGTGGATCTCCGATGTCGGATCATCTTCACCCTTGATCTTGTGGCTGCCGTGACAGTCGTGACACTTGGCGGTATTGGTATAACCGAGTCGATGCACCTGGCCATGATAGGAGTCGAAGTAGGTACGCTGCGCCTCCTTGTGGCAGTCTCCGCAATTCTTGGTGATCGCCAGCTTGGCCTGATCGGTGTCGGGTGAACTGATGGTATGGGTCGTGTGGCAGTCTGAGCAGACGGCCGATTCGCTGTCGCCCGCTTCCAGCACCGCCTTGCCGTGGTCGGACTCCCGGTAGTCGTCGAGTTCCTTCTTGTGACACTCGCCACACACCTCCGGGTTTTTCAGGCGGTGCTCGGCGCGCTGGTGGCTGCCCAGCGTGCCGATGTTGTGGGCATCGTGGCAGTCGTAGCAGGTGGCGTTGGTCTCCGATTGGTCGTGTTTGTTGGGCAGGGCATGTACCGAGTCGTAAAAGGCATCGATGGTTTCTACCACTACGCCGAGGCGTTCGTACTTCTCGTCGGGATCGCTCCGGTGCTTGTTCCAGGTCTCCCGGTGGCACTCCACACAGCCGACTACCACCTCCGGTGACTCGCGATGCGGTACTCGCTCGATGGTGGCGTGACAGTGGGTACAGGCCTGTTCACCGTGCACGCTATCCTCGATCTTTTGCGGGTCCGCGTAGATATCGACGATGGTGCCGTCTTCCCGGGTATCGGTTTTATCATGCGCGTCGCCATGACACTTCAGGCAGCGTTTGTTGGGGATGATGCGCTTCCCCGAGACTGGGTCGAAGCCCGGTGGAGGGGTTTCGCCCAAGATGGTCAGATTACCTTCGGCACTCTCAACGGGAGTGAAGAAACAGAGGGTTAGAAGAAAAACGAAAATCCAGACTGGCGATCGGGATGCCATGTTCAACATTATTATTTCCTCGTGCGTCAAGTGCACAACCGCTAGAACGAGGCTTATAAATTAAAAAGATCAAACGGAGCCAAAAAGCGGGACTACAGTGCCAAACGGACCTACTATCCGAGCAACTTGGAGTATCTCGTCCAGTCTTCATACAGGTCAACATCGATTCTGCGACATTCACCAAGTCAAGAGAATTAAGGCGGGCTTGTGTTGATCTTGATCAATTAACAATTAATTACTAATACGGTTTTCAATTATTCCATAAGATGCTAATATTCAGCTTGAGATTGTAGTTGTTTTCAATTTCAGATTGCTAGTTGGAGATCATCATGAATGTAGCACCCATCTTGATCATGGCATCAGCGGTATTTATTTTTGCTGTCACGGCTTTGAGCATCGCCACCATCCTCGGTGTGGCCATAGGCCAGGCACGACTTTTCTTTCAAAAGAAAACCCAAGCCTGAAACCCGCACGTTTTCCCGTCCAGGAAATCAAAGAGGAACAAACCACGGTTTTCCTGCATATACCCTGGTCCGCCCTCAGTCTGGTTCTTTCTCGAACCACGATCTCGGATCGTGGGATGATTAGCTGTTGCGATTGGCGATAGAAGATAGAGCCGCCAATGGACGCCAATCACCGCGAATGCACGCAAATAGTTTCATTGCGATCACTTGCTTTTGGAAATAATGTTTGCGTCTATTAGCAGTGATTCGCGTCCATTCGCGGCCTTTCCTTTTCTTCTCTTTTCTTCAAAGCCTGCCCCATAAAAAAAGCCGGACGGGTTGATGCCATCTCACCGTCCGGCCAGGGGGTTGCTATCGGTTGG
>NZ_MARB01000033.1 GCF_001715975.1 Candidatus Thiodiazotropha endolucinida
CCGAGAACCCGTATCCGCAATCTGATCAAGCTTGGTACCAGGACTCGAACAGCTGTGAGTCTTGGGCTGAGTTCTAAGGGGCCGTATCGCCTGGCAAGAACCCTTGCCACGCAATCGGGAATGACCAACAAGTGGTTGGCGCAACAGGGGCTCGTCTCTGTCAGGGAGCTATGGATTAAGTTTCACTATGCTTGATGAACCGCCTAGTGTGGACCCGCATGCTAGGTGGTGTGGGGAGGGCGGGTTAGAGACCCGCCCTTACCCGATTAGCCGTATGATGCATTTGTTCATACAAGTATGACTTACTCTTGGTCATTTGAATCATTCTCAAGTGCAGCAAATTTTTCGACCATTGTAGGATTGCCTCGGGTCAATTTCTTAATGGTTAGATCTTCGGCTTTGTCATTGGCAAGCCTGAGATTATTAGCGGATTTATGAAGTGCTTGTTTTGTTTTTTCCAGATCTTTTATTGCTTCATCTATACGCTTTACAGCTTCCTCAAAGCCATCCGAAGCTAGCCGCCAATTTCTACCGAATGCGGTTTTGAATTCGTCCAGCTGAGACTCGAAATTAGTAATGTCTATGTTTTGCGCCCTTACTTGAGCAAGTTCCGACTTGTATTTGAGTGAATTCTGAGCTGCGTTACGAAGCAATGTGATTATTGGGATGAAAAACTGAGGTCTTACAACATACATTTTAGGGTGGCGATGGGAAACATCGACTATTCCGTTATTATAGAGCTCATTATCAGACTCTAGTAGCGAGACAAGTACAGCATACTCGCAGCCTTTTTCATTACGATCTTTATCAAGCTCTTTGAGAAAATCTTCGTTTTTCTTTTTTGTTGCTGTTTCATCGCCCTCATTCTTCATCTCGAACATGATCGAGACTATTTCAGTTCCGTCTCCATCAGAGTCTTTGAAGACGTAATCTCCCTTGCTGCCACTACTTGCGTCATTGTCCTTTTCGAAGTAGGCGTTCGGAAACGCAGTGGCACGAATACTGTTGAATGAGATTTCGCAGTGCTGCTCTAAAGTTTCACCAAGCATTTTAGTAGAAAGCTTTGCTTTGAAATCTTTGTAGTAAGCAATCAACTCATCCTTGGCTTTCAACTCAGAGCCATGAGTCTCCTTCATATTAGACTCAAGAAGCTTGTGCTCAGTATCTTTTGCCTCAAGTTTATTAACTAGATTGTCTCGCTCTTTTTCAACCGAACTGATTGCTTCTGTTATGACGAGCTTCTGCTCAACTTTAAAGGTCTCAAGTTTTGTCGCGAGTTGCTGTATTTCTGCATCCTTTTTTGCGATTGCTTCCGAGACAGCGAGGTTCTTCGCGACTTCACCGCCTTCAAGCTTGGCCTTCAATTCTTTTATCTCCGCGTCTTTCGCGGAAACATCCTTCTGCATCTTGCTTTTTACAGTTGTACTAGCCAGCTCAACTGCATTTAGTTTTTCTTTCTCGGCCAGCGTCAGACGTTCATCCAACTGGTGTTGGAAATCACTGTCACGTACTTGCTTCAGGATATCGGCATATCCAGCTTCGTCGATCTTGAACGCCTTTTTACAATTGGGGCAAATGATTTCGTTCATAAGAATATTCCTTCTTTAGCGCCTGATCGCTCTTGTTAGCGCTTATAAGGCATCAATAATCGTTTTAAGTGCATCAATATTTTCATCAGCGACATCACCTCTTTTGAATTTTACGATTATATTTAAAGGCTTCAGGTCTGGCCTGCTTGGTTTATCTATATCCAGAAAAGTCTCGAAATCATCATCAAATGCATAAATAGTTTTAGTTAAAGCAGTTTTTCTTTCATCTATAAACGTATTAACAATGCCATGCACGCCCGCATCATTATCGGAGTCAAGCAGTACTGAGTGGCTTATACCAAGCTCGGTCAATAAAGTTATATAACGATGGATATTGAATTTACCCAGTGCATCAAGAAGGTAGATGTGCCGGTCTTTAAATTCTGGCCACTTTTCATTAAAGAGAAAATCAATAAATATTTTCTCGGATGCGCCCTCGCAAATAATTACATGTTTAGCAAAAAACATAGATGCTCTTTCGGCATCTAGCCACATGAAATATCGAACAGCTTCTTCTTCAAGTTTTTCTGCAGGATTCGGGATGTCATCCCTCAGTCTTTGAGTGCGAATTCTTTGCTTAATGCCGTCGTCATAGTCATCTGAGTTTAGGCAATCACAGAATCTTTTATAGAGTCCGATATTGCTATCGAAAACTCTATTAAGAGCCTCTTCCTTGACCTGGAATGAGTTTGTTTCGCCATTAATCTTCGAAAGCCGGATTATTCCTTCAATTTGATCGATTTGTTTGCTGACAAAATGCGGGGAATGGCTTGATATTAGGACTTGTTCTGGCTCTTGAGAGGCAAGCGTTCTTAAACTTAAATGCAGTGATTCCTGTTGAGCGGGATGTAGGAATGCCTCAGGTTCCTCATATAGGAATAATGTAAAGTCGGGGTCGAAATCTTTTTTCTTTGTTGAAGAGGGGGCAGCATACTTTGCCGACAATTTAATTAATGTAAATATTAAATGCCTCTGAAGTCCCTGGCCAAATGAGGATAAATTTATCTGCTTACCCCCAAGATCAACATCTTCAATGTAGTGGGATAGCAGATTCTTTACTATATCCTCTGGCCTTATTGGGTTAACAGATACGCCAAATCGAATATTCCATTGATCAATATCCGAATTAATATCGTCTATGAGGGAATTGATAGAGAAACCATCTTTAGAGGCTTCATCTTTAAAATCGGTATTGAATGTATCAAATGCAGTTTTTAATCCATCAAAAGTCGCACTCTCAAGGACGGCTCTTTTCATTACAAAGTTCACCATTTCACGAAATGGTGAGGGCCCTGTTAACTTTAGCGTTTCATCAGTTTTGCTAACAGCGGGGATATAAATAACGTTACCTAGTTTCGCTTGAGATACGTTTTTGGCGCCATAAAATAAATTGCCAGAAAGCTCGCCTCCTTCATATGCGTAAATATTGCTTTGGCTTGTTTTGACTAAGTCTTTGTTATCTGATTGAAAGTATTTTCTTACTCGCAAAATACTATCTTTCGATTTATATTCATCCTTTAGTCCAGCTTGCTCATCCGGCGTTGTCTCAAAAGCAAGCTCTACCCAACTTTCGTCATCATCGGTTTTGAATTTCGGAAAATCTGAATCCTTTTTGTACTTTATGCCACCATCTTCATAAAACAGACGCAACGCCATCAATATATTGGTTTTCCCGGCATAATTCTCACCAACCAGCATAGAATAATCAGACACATAGCATGTGGCATCTTTTATTGAACGCACATTATGAATGATGATTTCTCTGAGATTCATGTTTCCCTTTTCCGAGCGCTAACGCTTAGTTCAGCGGCCGTCGCGCCGCGCAAAAAATTGGCGGTGATGTCTCGTGATTTAGATAATCAATGTGCGCTACAGGTCGATCGCGGTCCGTTGTAACGCATTGTTGCACACTGCTATTCCTTATATAGGAAATTTTACGCCTTATGCTTATAACATGCATCAAATCATGGCCACACATCGGACAAATTGGCACTTCCCTATCCGGTTTTTCGAATACCTTTTCCAATTCTACTCCTAGTGTACTTCTTACCTTATCTCGCTTCTCTCGGGCACCACTGGCATATAACCCATAATATCTGACTTGATGTTGACCGGCTACGGCGACATGCCATAACACGCGCGTCATGAAATGTGCTATCGGCAATGTCATAGTTTTTCTTTTACAGTCATGATGGTCTTTGTAGCAAAAAGTCACACGTTGATCATCAGCGCTTATAATCTGTTGGTTTTTGATCGTTCCACCCCTGACATATCGGGAAAGGTAGATTGCTACGCCATCGCCATGCTTGTAGGCGCCCTGTATTCGGATATTCCAGTTCTTTCGCGAAACTTGTCGCAACACCCGACGCCATTCAAGTTCTGTCCACTCTGGCGGAAGCGTAATTTCGTTATTGGCATATGCTTCATTTAACCTACTCAGCCATTTGCCACGAAACTTCGCTTTCAGAACACCAACCGGTAATAAGAAATCATTTTCCACGCGGCACACATCGTCGCTATGTAAACCTATACCGGTTACCAATACGTGCATGTGAGGATGAAAGATCTGGGTTCGGCCCCAAGTGTGCAGCGACGATAGGAGACCAACTTCTCCGCCAAGATACCGCTCGTCTTTTAATAACTCTCGCAGTGTCTCAGCAGTCGCCTGAAACAACTTGTCTGCACACCAGCGTCGATTGTAGTGCCAGATTGCATTGAGCTCATGAGGTAAGGTGAAAACTACGTGGTAGTGTTCGCACAACAACAATTTGGATTTGATCTTTTCGAGCCACTCCCGACTTTGTGATCCGTTGCAAAGGGGACAGCTGCGATGCCGGCAGGAGTGGGGCTGTCGCAACACATAATTATCATCACGGCATAACCATTCTTCATAGCCCAGTTCATCGCGCTGACAATCCATGATCGCTTGTGCCGCTTTGATTTGATCAATACTCAGTCCGTGCATCTTTCTATAGCTTTCAAACTCCGAACGAAATATACTTTGTAGTGTCGCTTCCATGCGATCTCCTTCATAAAAATAAACTTAAATGGCATGCCTTTTTATAGGTAATGTACCAAGCTTTCTCTTCCTTCTATTTGTGCAACTTATAAATATACCCCAGATGTGTCTGATATATCTGGGCCAATATTGTCGTGTATGCCGAATTGCATGTTATTAAGTAGCTGATTTACAATATGCACACCCATGGATAGGGGCATGTATATCAGCAAGAGGTAAAAAGACACATGGACGTTGTTAAGAAACCTATGTTGCTGGAGGTCGTCCGGCAGCGAATGCGGCTTCGGCATTACAGCATTCGGACTGAAAAATCCTACATTCACTGGATTCGGCGATTCGTTCGCTTTCATAACAGACGCCATCCCAAGGAGCTGGGTAAACAGGAGATCGAGGCCTTTCTCACCCACCTTGCCGTTGATCGAAAAGTGTCTGCCTCGACGCAGAATCAGGCTTTCAATGCTTTGTTGTTTCTCTACCGCGAGGTTTTGGAGCTTAAGATGCCGCAGCTTGATTCGGTAAGGCGTGCTAAAAAACCCAAACAGTTGCCGACCGTACTTTCGCCGGATGAGGTCCGACAGGTATTGAGTCACCTGGATGGTAAATACTGGATTGCCGCGAACCTGCTCTACGGCTCGGGGCTGCGACTGCTCGAATGCCTGCGTCTTCGGGTGCAGGATATCGATTTCAATCTCGCTCAGATCATGGTGCGAGGGGGAAAGGGCAACAAGGACCGTTGTACGATTTTGCCGGCGTCGGTGATCGATCCGCTGCAGGAGCATCTTGAGAAATTGCGCACCATCCATAGTCAGGATCTCGAAAAAGGCTTGGGTCGAGTATACCTGCCGGTTGCATTGGATCGCAAATACCCTAATGCCTCAAAAGAACTGTGCTGGCAGTTCGTCTTTCCCGCATCGCGTTACGTTGCTGATCGTGATACCGGGCATCAGGTCAGATTTCATTTGCATGAGAAGGCGCTGCAACGTGCGATTAAGTCTGCCGTCACGCAATCGGAAATCTCGAAGCGTGCAACGGCGCATACCTTGCGTCACAGTTTCGCGACCCACCTGCTACAGTGGGGTGCGGACATTCGCACCATACAGGCCCTGCTCGGTCATAAGGATGTCAACACCACCATGATCTATACTCATGTGATTCAAAAAGGCGGCATGGGGGTTCGCAGCCCTTTGGATTTATTGTGAAAGAGATCGTACCCTTAAAACAGCGGACCTTGTTGCGGTTTGTGATAGTTAGCCGGATGCTGTTTGCGTGTCAGCAGATTCCTGATGTGCCAGTGTTCGCTCTCGGGTATCGCATCATCGATGGTGATCTCACCACCCTGGTTGGTGGCGACCGGTTTGCCATCCTTGTATAGAATGCGATGACCTGCCTGGGCAGTAATGCGTTTGCCGGGCGTAACGATGCCGGTGAGGTTCAGGGGGTCCGCGCTGCCGATGCTGATCAGTTCATCGGCATCCTTACTTTTGCGTACCTCGCGCATCAGACTCACCGCCTCCGTCAGTGCAAAATGCTCGCCGGCAAAACCCTCGACGAAACGACCACCCCTGATCTCTCCCCTTGCCTCCAAACGGCGCAAACAATAGAGCAGGTCGCGCCAGGGAGGCAGATCGCTCTCACGCTCGAGCAGTTTCCTGAACACCACGCCATAGCGGGTCAGCAGAGTATGCGCGATCTGCTCGATGCGTTGTGTTTCATCCTCATGAGCGATTGGCGCCCGTATCAATGACCAGCGCCCACCAGAGGCGAGTGGGGTCTGCATGGTAGTGCGACGCCGGCTGCGCTTGCGGCGCTTCTCCGGCGTGATCATGGCACGTAATCCCTGGAACTGGTCTGAATTGACCAGCCCCCAGGCGACCAGTTCGCCCAGGGCGATCTCCAGCTGGGTTTTCAGCAGACCGGTCTGCTGTTGCAGATCATCGAAAAAACTGGCGCCCCACTGCTGCAGCACTTCCAATACCTTGACCGCGGTGATGCTCAGCCCCTCGGGTACTGCCGAGTCTGTCCGATACCAAACCGAGAGATGGGGGCGGAAGACGAAAGCCAGCGGGGTGGTCTTGATTGCCGGGTTTTTGCGTTTGTTCTGCTTGGGTTCAGTTGGATGCAGGCGCAGCCAGGCAAGCTTGCCCGAACCGCACAACTCGTCCAGCTCGCTGGAGAAGTAGGGCTGCAGCCGGGCGGGCAGGATCTCATCCTCCCAGCTGCCGGCGGGCACGCTGATCCCTTCGAGTTGCAGCATGACCCGTTCCAGCGCAGCAACACCCTGCGCAGGATCGTCCAGCCCCTGCCAGCTGAACAGGAAGCGCATAAAATCGGCGGGGCTAACCGGCTCGATTTCACGACGCAGCTGTTTCAGGGTATAGCGGTGTATCCGCGCCAGCAGGCCGCGCTCGCACCACTCGACCTCGGCACAATCCGGATTGAAACGACCCTGTATGACATAGCCCTCCTGCTCCAGACTGCTCAACGCCAGCACCACAGTTTCTGTCGGCAGATTTAAGGGGCGTGCCAGCTGCTCAACCGTCACCGGACCAAGACACTCCAGACAACTGCGCAGGATCTCCAACACCGCCGATTCAAATGTCTCGGCCTCATCTGCGGGTAGGGCGCTGATCATCGGTGATTGCTCATGCGCCGGGCAGATCTTCTGCATCGCCTGCAGCCGCTCCGCGCTGACCCATAAAACCCGTTGCCCGTTCGTGAGCCGGGTAGCGCGCTGTTGCTGCTGCAGATCAGCCAGATAACGCCGCCATGACTCGAGATCCGTTGAGGCGATTTCGTCCTCTTCGAGAAAGCCGGCGATCATCAACCCATCGTGGAGTTCGTCCGGATTACGCGGCTGCGGCCAGGCCTCTGCCTGCACCTGGCGGATCGCCTCGGGATTCAGGCGTCCCAGGTCGGCGGCGGTTTGCGGATCCATATGGCGACGCTGCCGGACCGCCAGCGCGCGCCGCTCCTCCGCCGGGGTGTCGTCGAGGAAAGCGTAGGGTCTGGCATTGAGAATTTCGAGTGCCATGGGCGACGGTGTCGGCAGTTCTTTTGCGCTTACCCGGATGCGTCCCTGCTCAATGGCATCCAGCACCCCCTTCAGTCCATCGATGTCCATCAGCTCGTGCAGGCAGTCACACAACGCCTGGTTCACCAGCGGGTGGTCTGGCACCTCCCGGTCACCCTGGATGTTTTCGAAACAGGCGAGCTGATCGGGGAAGACCAGTACCACCAGGTCTTCGGCATCGTTGCGCTGGAAGGGCGCGGGCACCCGCTTGCCGCCGCGCGTGCGGGGCACCGCCAGGGAGATATTGGTCACCCAGCGCCAGCGGGTCGGAAACATGGGCGCGGCCAGCAGGGCCTGAACCAATACCTGCTCGACGCTCTTTGATTTCAAATAGCCTGCCGGCTCTTCCAGGGGGAAGCTGTGGGTGGGCCCGAGGGAGAGGATCAGGTTGTCCTCGTTGGCGGCCGCCTGCAGTTCGAAATTGAAGCGGCGGCAGAAGCACTTGCGCAGGGCCAGGCCCCAGGCCTTGTTGATGCGGGAGCCGAAGGGTGCGTGGATGACGAAATGCATGTCGCCGGTCTCGTCGAAAAAACGCTCGAAAACCACATGTCTCTGACTGGGAATCACGCCGAAGAGCGCCTTTGTCGCCGTGAGATATTCGACCAGCTGCTCGGCGACCGCCGGGTCGAGACGATGTGTCTGCTGCAGATAATCCAGCGCTGCCTGCTGTCCCTTGTCTAATACTCCGTCGAGGGTTTCGCGCAGTCGGGAAACCGCGTGGGAGAGTTCGTCGGTGCGACCCGGCGCCTCGCCGAACCAGAAGGGGATTGAGGGCGGCTGGCCGTGTGCGTCCTCCACGAACACCCTGCCCTGCTCGATCTTCAACATGCGGTAGGAGAAATTACCGAGCTGGAAGATATCCCCCGGCATGCTCTCGAAGGCGAAATCCTCGTTCAGGCTGCCGACGAACAGCCCCTCCGGTTGCAGGATCACATCGTAATCGAACTGATCGGGTATGGCGCCGCCATTGGTGATCGCCGTCAGGCGGGCACTCCGCCGCGGCCGCAGCATGCCGTTGACCGCATCGCGATGGATGTAGTCGCCCCGCCTGCCCCGCCGGGTGTGAAAACCTTCCGCCAGCATCTTCACCACATCGAGAAAATCCTGCTCGGCAAGATTGTTATAGGGCCGGGCACACCTGAACGCCCGGTAGAGGGCCTGTTCATCCCACTCCCTGGCGGAGACCTCGGCGACGATCTGCTGGGCCAGGACATCCAACGGATATTCGGGTACCGGGATCCGATCGAGTTCTCCTCTGCGTATCGAATCCAGCATGGCCACCGATTCGACCAGGTCGTCCCGGCTGAGGGGAAACAGCCGCGCCTTGGGGGTACCGGTCAGCTGGTGTCCGGAGCGGCCCGCACGTTGCAAAAATGTGGCGATACTGCGCGGCGACCCCATCTGGCACACCAGTTCCACATCTCCGATATCGATGCCGAGCTCCAGGGAGGCGGTCGCCACCAGGGCGCGCAGGGAACCCTTCTTCAGGCGCTGCTCGGCGTCGAGCCGGTGCTCCTTGGCCAGGCTGCCGTGATGGGAGGTGACCGCCTCCTCGCCCAAGGTCTTGGCCAATGCCGCCGCGGCACGTTCGGCGAGCCGGCGAGTGTTGACGAAGATCAGGGTGGTCTTGTGCTGGCTGATCAGCTGCTCGAGCCGGCGGTAGATCTCATCCCAGGCCTCGTTGGCCATCACCGCCTCCAGCGGCGACCCGGTCAGCTCGACGGCCAGGTCCCGTTCACGCACATGGCCGGTATCGACTATGGTACAGGCCCGCTGCAGCGGATCGTCGTGTTGCCCGGTGAGGTAGCGCGCCATCTCCTCGATCGGTTTCTGTGTCGCCGAGATGCCGATGCGCACCGGCGGCCTGTCACACAACCGGGCAAGACGCTCCAGGCTCAAGGTCAGATGGGCACCCCGTTTGTTGCCCGCCAGGGCATGGATCTCGTCGACAATCACGCTGCGTACCGTCTTCAACATCTCCCGGCCGGAATCGGAGGTCAGAAGGATATAGAGGGATTCCGGCGTGGTCACCAGGATGTGCGGCGGGGTGCGCTTCATCATCGCCCGTTCCGACGAAGTGGTATCCCCGGTGCGCACCAGGGCGCGAATCGGCACATCGGGATAGCCCCCTTCCAGCAGCGCATCCCGGATCCCGTTCAACGGTTGTTCCAGATTCTTGTGAATGTCGTTGGAGAGGGCCTTCAGCGGTGAGACATAGAGCACATGGGTCTCGTCGGCCAGGGGAAACTGCAGCCCCGCCTGTACCAGCCGGTCGATCGCCGCAAGAAAGGCGGCCAGGGTCTTACCGGAGCCGGTGGGCGCCGAGATCAGGGTGTTCTGTGCCGCCTGTATCGCCGGCCAGGTCTGCGCCTGGACCTCGGTGGGCCGGCCGAACTGCCGCTCAAGCCATGCTGTGACTGCCGGGTGAAACTGGAACGATGACATTACCCCATGATAGCCCTATTTTCTTGCGGGGGGCGTAATCCTATACTCGATATACTGTTTTCGGCAGACAATAAAACCAACGGTGGAGGGAGCCTTGCCATGACAACCGTAATCATTGTAATCGCCGTTCTGATCGCCGTCCCACTCATCTACCTGGCCACCCTGGACGGCAATTTCGCGGTCAGGCGCTCGCTGGAGATCGCGGTCGATCAAAAGACCGTGTTCGACAAGATCCGCGATTTCCGGAGCTGGTCAGACTGGAGCCCCTGGCTGATGCACGAGCCCGACACCACCCTGGACTTCTCCGATACGCCGGACCGTGAGGGGGGCTGGTACAGCTGGGACGGCAGTATCGTCGGCGCCGGCAAACTGACCCATGAAAAATTTAACGGCGAAGAGAAGATCGAACAACGTATCGAATTCTTGCGTCCATTCAAGTCCGTGAGCCGCGTCTGGTGGGAGTTCGAACCCAAGGGTGAAGACAAAACAATGGTCCACTGGAACATGGCGGGCAGCATGCCGTTTCTGTTCCGCTTCATGGCGAAGAAGATGCCTGCTTATATCAGTAAGGACTACGACACCGGCCTCTACATGCTGCGCGGTGAGCTGGAAGCGGACGCGGAAGTCCCGCGCATGTCGTTTGACGGCCCGGTGGAGCTGCCGGAGCAGACCGCCCTGACCCTCCATTTCGAGGGTCATCTGGAGGCGATGAAAAAGGCCATGACGGAAGGCTTTCCACGACTTGGCCACTATGTCGATGAACAGGGACTGACCGCCACGGGTTGCCCATTCACCATCTACCACAAGGTCGATCTTAAAACGATGCACTTCGACTGCGACATGGCGATACCGGTAGCACCGGAGACCACATCGACAGAGCTTGAGGTGAAGCGCTTCAGCGGCGGACGCTACTACAAGACCACCCTGAGAGGCAGCTATGAATTTCTCGAACTCGCCTGGTACCAGGCCTACGCCCATCTGCAGATGAGTAAGATAAAACCCCTGCACAAGCAGGCATCGCGGGAGATGTATGAGAACGATCCCGACACGGTCAGCCATAGCAACGAGATTGTCACTTCGATCTACATACCGATCAAATAGCCCAGATCGCCAATCGAAATCAGGATCAACTCAATGGTAGCCATACCCTATTGAAATGTGGATGAGATATTGCTGGGCCTCAGCCTATGACAACCGCCAGCCCGGCTTGTAGGCCGGGCTTGTTTTCAACCTGCATTACTTAGGGCCTGTTAACACTCATCAAATTGGCCCTAGCACCAGACGCATCAACCACGGATCAATACGCCGGCGCTTCCGCCTCATAGCGAATACCGCTGCGCTCGGCCTGTTCGCGAATGGCGCTGTAGAGTTTGTGGTCCAGGGAACCCTTGGCGCCACCGGACTTTTTCACCTCCTGTTTAAGATACTCCTTACGCTGTGCCGATAACTCATTGATCTCCTCCTGCAGTACCTTACGCTGTTTAGCCTTTTCAGTGATCATGGCACGTTGCTCCTGCGGCGCCATGGCGCGTATGGAGGAAGGCAGATGGTCCTTCTTGATGGCATCGAGCTCAACCCGACCGCTGGCCACATCGTCCACCAATTCACTGTCACCCAACAGATTGGATTTTCCACTCTTGGATGCATTGAAGGTGGCACGGCGCGCACGGGATGCGACCGAGGCGGATTCATGCAACTTGTCAGCCGCCTGCAGTTTCTGGCGCTTCTTCTCCAACACCTCATCCGATCCATAGTAGAGACGGGTTTCATCCAACTTCTTCGAGAGTGTGGCCAGTTTCTCATCGAACGGCGTGCTGATTGCCACCGCGTTTCCGTCTTGAGAGACCTGGGCGTACTGCCCAAGACCGCCCTGGGCAATCTTGCTCCAGACCAGACGTGTCGGGGCGCTGTTGCCGGCCTGGATTGTATTGACCACGATACCTTTGGCGTTGGCCACCTTAAGGGTTTGCGGATACTTCACATCATCCTGATAGTCCATGTGGGGCGGCGCATCCCCCACCAGGAAGACGACCCGATAGGCATCCTTACCCTGGCTCCAGGAGATCTTGCTGACCGCATCATGCAGCGCCTGGTTGACGCTTTCCGGGCCGTCACCACCGCCTTCGGCGCGAAAATCCATCAGTGTCGCGTAGACCGAGTCGAGATCTTCCGAGAGATCCACGACTTGCGTGACATAGTTGTCCCCCCGGTCTCGATAGGCCACCAGTCCCATCTTGATTTCCGGCGCGGGTTGCGCCTGGGCCATGGTGGAGGCGATAGACCAGATCTTCTCCTTGGATGCCTGAATCAAGCCGCCCATGCTTCCGGTGGTATCCAGCGCAAACACCACTTCGATTTTGGGTCGTTCCTGGCTATTGGTGAACACCGCCGGCACCCGGACAGGATCAGGTGGTGGCATGTTAACCGCACCAACCTCCTTGAGGGCGGGATAGAACGCGATACCACCCGCGGTAAAAGTGAACAGTGCTGCTGCAATGATTTTCGATTTCATGATCGTCTCCATGTTGACTAACGAGAAGTTGATATCTTGGCGAGCGCGGCTTCAGCCGTGCGATGGGCAAGCTGAAAACCATCGTCCGTACTATCAACGGTGGTCGCCTGTTTGCTCGCTCGCTTCCAGGTATTGGGGATGAATACGAACAGTGCCTGGACGAGAAAAAAGCTCCACACACCGAGAAACAGATTGCCGGTTTGCAACAACGCCCATACCGAAGCCACCAAACCGAACAACACCAGGGCCAAGTCAGCCAATGCCGAGATGAGACTCGAGTAGAAATAGAGCGAGCGGATCAACCAGACAAGCCCAAGATGAGCCATGAGATATAGCGGCAGCCCCAGTCCCATCAGCCAGATAACAACCGCTGCCGCCAACCAGACACTTACACTGGTAAGGCGTCCGACCTTTTCGCCGCTTCGACGCAACAGATAGATCACATAGATCAATCCCATCGTTGCGATAAGCAGGTGTAGTACAAAATCGGTGACGAAAACTGTTATCAGCGCGCTAAAGAGCACACCCCCACCGATAGTGGCAACCAGCGCAACGCCGACGCCTTCCAAAAAGCCGGGCCGTTTCATGACTGCGTCCTCCTCTGTTTTTCACGCAGAAAGGCGAGTTCGATGTCGTCGTCGTTGACCGCGAACTGACGCATGAAATCCGGCTCGTTCCAACTATTGCGCTCATCCTCATCGCTATCGGAGCCGGCAAGCAATTCCGCCTTCTGTCGCATGGACTCGAGGCGCGAGCGGTTTTCATGAATACGTTTTTTAAGTGTCTCTCCCGCCTCCTGAAACTCCTGTTGCTTGCGGGCGAGATAGTTAAGATAGCGCTCCGACTCCAGCTTGCGTTTCAAAAGCGTCCGGGCCAATGCCTCGTTACCGGTATCGAAGCAGAGATCCAACTCTTCGGTCACCTGATCAAGCCTTGCCACAAGTTCGCTTTGTCGCAATGCGATTTGCTTCAACTCAAGCTCGATGACCTTGACCCGATGATCATCCTTGGTTAAGGCCTCTTCCATATCACGGACCGCCTGCTTGAGTAAGATTTCCGGCTCCTCCATGCGATCGAGAACCGCATTGACATCGGCTCGAAACAGTTGGGATACGCGTGTGATGAGTGCCATGACAGTCTCCTTGTGTTTGAATGTCTAAACACAGTCTAAGAGCGCGACGCCTTGGCGAGTAGACAGATTTCCGTAAAACAGTGGTAGGCAGATTTACATAGAATTTACATTTCTCATGCGATAACTTGGTAGCCTATTAATAGAGATATCTCTTTACTCCGTATCTGGTTGGGCAGTGAAAATTCAAAATGCATTTATTTGCGTTGATTTGCGGCCCAACAATCATTCGCGAACATTTGCGGTTTGTTTTTTTAAGAAAGCCATGAAATGAATAAGAGATAAAACAGTGTAAATTTGGAGCAGCATGAATCAAAAACCACACATCCTGATTGTCGAAGACGAAGAAGCTATTCGGGTAGGACTGATCGACGTATTCGTCTTCCACGGTTTCACCGTGGATAGTGCAGCCGAAGGTCCGGCAGGGCTGCAAAAAGCCCTCACCAGTACTTTCGACATGATCCTGCTCGACGTGATGCTGCCCGGGATGAACGGCTTCGATATCTGCAACCGCATACGCGAACAGGATAAGGATCAACCGATCATCATGTTGACCGCCAAGACCAGCGACGAAGACATTGTCCAAGGACTGACCCTGGGCGCGGACGACTATGTGGCGAAACCCTTCTCGGTCGCGCAATTGGTGCTGCGTGTACAGGCTGTATTGCGACGCTCCCGCTACAGCGATGCCAGCCTGGACTATATTCGGCTGGGCGATGCGGTGGAGATCGATATTCGCAACCTGTCAGGTAAACGCAGTGATGAGCCGCTCTCCTTCACCAAACGGGAGATGGAGATAATCGAATACCTGCACAGCCACCGGGAGCGTCCCGTATCGCGTGAAGAGTTGCTCAACAAAGTGTGGGGTTATGCGAAAAATGCCGATATCGAAACCCGCACGGTGGATATACATATCGCCAAATTACGCAGAAAGATCGAAATCAATTCAGCGGAACCCCGTTTTTTGACCACGGTACGGGGCGCCGGCTACCGCCTGTTGCTTGATTGAAATGGCTCGCTCCGCCCTCAACAGCCTCAGCAAAAACCAACTACGCCGTTGGCTCATGGTGTTTTTCTTCGTCCTGGCCGTTCCCAGTGGTCTACTTGTCTATCAAGCCTACGACCAACTGAAGTGGGAGGCCTTTCATCGTCACCGGATGCTGGCCGAAGAGCTGGCAACGCGTATCGACAAGGGTTACGCCCAGCTCATCGAAACGGAGGAGCGTCGCGCTTTTGTCGATTACAACTTTCTCGTCGTTGCGGGCGATCCCAACAGCAACTTCATTCAGCGTTCAGCGTTGTCGAGTTTTCCTGTACGCTCACCAATACCTGGACTGATCGGTTACTTTCAGGTGGACAGCGAGGGCGTTTTCAAAACGCCGCTGCTCCCCGATTCGACACTCACCGCCAGCGAATACGGTATTCAGGCCGATGAGCTCGCGCAACGGCAGGAACTTGCCAATCGCCTGCGCGCTATCCTCGATGAAAACCGACTGGTTCGCACCGAGCAACACGAGGACAGGGAGGACGAACTCACTGAAGCGATGATCACCCCTGAAGAGGTCCCACTCAGCGATAGAACGGGATCCCTCTACTCTTCCAGTACGGAGTCGCGACGCAATCGGGATCGTAAGATAACTGAGGAGGGTGAAAAGGCGTCACGGGGTTACGGCAACAAGCATGAGATTGCTGCGGGGCAGGCTGTCTTTGATCGCCTGTCGGAGCAAAAAGCAGATCGCCCATCAAAGGCGCTTACCGGTTCCAACATACTTGGCCGCGTGGAAGACCTGCAACTGGACAGCAGCTTTGAAGCCGCGCAGGCACCTATGCGACAGCAACGGATGACGCCCAAGGCGAAAGCAGGAGTGGCAAAACGCACCCCGCGTAAAGAACAAAGTGCATTGCCCGAACCGGAGTCTCCAGTCACACCACCGGCAACCATGGCTGCACCGCAGGCGTCGAAGCCGGCGCCGCTGCGGATCCGCACCTTCGAAAGCGAGATCGATCCCTTTGAAATGAGCCTTCTCAACAGCGGCCACATCGTGCTTTACAGAAAGGTGTGGCGTGACAACCGGCGCTATATTCAAGGCATGCTTGTGGAGCAAAGCGCTTTTCTCAGTGGCGTCATGGAAACCAGCTTTCGCGATACATCCCTCGCACAGATGAGCGAACTGATCACCGCTTACCAGGGAAATCTCCTGACTGCATTCTCCGCAACCATGGGAGAACGTTATCATTCCGGTACCGAGGAACTTCACGGCGCACTCCTCTACCAAACCCGGCTCACCGCACCCTTCAATGATCTGGAAATGATATTCACTATTCAACACCTTCCCGCGGGTCCGGGCGGTGCAGTCGTAATATGGATCGCGGTGATTCTCTTTTTGCTTCTCGGCGCCGGCTTCTATGCCATATACCGCTTGGGCGTAGGACAGATAAACCTGATCAGTCAACAGCAGGACTTTGTATCCGCCGTCAGCCACGAACTGAAGACGCCACTTACCTCGATACGCATGTATGGCGAAATGCTTCGCGAGGGCTGGGTGGTTGAAGATAAAAAACGTGACTACTACGACTACATACACGATGAGAGTGAGCGACTGACACGCCTGATCAATAACGTGCTGCAACTCGCACGCATGACCCGAAACGGTCTGCAGGTTCAGCTAAAGCCTGTCTCAGCAGGTGAGTTGATGGACCTGATAGGGTCGAAGATTGAGTCGCAGACAGCTCGCACCGGATTCGACCTCAAGTTGAATGCTTCCCCAGACTGCGCATCTCGAACACTGCAAGTCGACCCGGACTACTTTACGCAGATCATCATCAACCTGGTGGACAATGCCATTAAATTCTCCGCCAAGGCAGAGAAAAAGGCAATAGATATTGAGTGTCTTGCACAGCAGGACAGCAGAGTGGTATTCAAGGTACGAGACTACGGGCCAGGGATCGCGAAAGATCAGATGAAAAAGATCTTCAAACTTTTCTACAGATCCGAAAACGAACTCACCCGTGAGACAGTCGGAACAGGAATCGGTTTGTCATTGGTGAGTCAGTTAACCACGGCGATGGAAGGGAGTGTGGATGTAGTGAACATGGAGCCAGGGGTGGAGTTTCGCGTGAGCTTTTTGTCTGAGTGAACTTGCTCTTGCCAAGCCCCGAAGTAAGTCTAGCGTTTATTGCGCCAATCCCCCGGCGTGATCCCAAAGGTATTCTTGAAGGCGCGACTGAAGGCCGCTTCTGATTCGTATCCGACCTCAAAGGCGATCTGCGCAATTGCTCGCGGGCTTTCCCGCAGGCGAACTGCTGCCAATTGCAGGCGCCAGTGAGTCAGATATCGCATTGGGGGGATACCAACAAGCATCGCAAAACGCTCTGCAAAAGCGGAGCGTGACATACTCACCGCACTCGCCAATTCGTCGGTAGTCCATGCATGCGCGGGTTGTGTATGCAGTATCGCCAGTGCCTTCCCGACCTTGGCATCGCGTAACCCGGCAAGCCAGCCGGTCTGCTCCTCGGGTAGTGTGGCAAGGTATCGTCTGACTGCTTCCACGAACAACAGCTCGGCAAGTTTGCTCAGTACGGTCGTCGAACCAACGCCTCCAGTAGAGAACTCCTCTACGGCACGTCGAAACGATTCACTGATCCAGGCACCGGCAACATTATCGATTGTATTTATTCGCAGTACGCGCGGCAGTGCAGCAAGAAGTGGATTATCAGGGAGCTCACAACCCATGTAGCCACAGATGACATGCGTCTCCTCACCTCCACCACCAACACTCAGCACAGCCGGAGTGTCACCGTTCGGCGGTTGAATGAGGTGATCGATAACGGCTGGCTTGAGACCTGGCGCACTACCGAGTGCATGCCGATCATTCCGAGGCATCAAAATTACCTCACCCGCCACAACTTCGATCGGGTCTTCACCATCAAGCCGCAGGAACAGGTGTCCGTCAACCACAAAGTGGTACGCAATGATCTGAGCGGGCATCGGACCATACGGGAGACAATCCTCCGGCCCGATCTGCGAGGCGATACACCAGGGGGCGCCGAATCGCGCATCGAGAAAAACATTGCTGGTCAGTCGCACCGCAGACATTACATCCGACAAAGCGTCCATAGGCATTAATCACCCGTTGCTAGCGTTCCGGCGTCTGCATCAACGATTCCGGCATCTAGGTCATGGTCGATGTATACACAAGCGCCTAGATTAACAAATACCAAATCAAGAGCAATAGAAACCACTTAGGAGATGAGAGGATGACTATTCGAAATCAGTTTGGCTTGATACATTCCGGCACCCATCAAGATAGCCTGGAAACCTATGAACGCGCACTACGGCAACTTCTATGTTACATCGAAGATCCCATAACTACAGTGAACAACGCCATTGCCGAATCACCTGAATTTACCATGGCGCATATTCTCAAGGCTTATCTGCACCTGTTGGGAACTGAACCCGGTGATATCGCGATAGCCAATACATGCCTAGAAGCGACCGCTCGCCTCGGCGGCGACTCTCGCGAGCGGATGCACCAGCAGGCCGTACGCCACTTGATTGAGGGACGCTGGCACCAGGCCGGTCGAGTACTCGAGGATATCACCATCGACAATCCCCACGACATTCTCGCGCTCCAGGCAGGCCATCTTGTCGATTTCTATACTGGAAATTCACTGATGTTGCGTGATCGCATAGCGCGAGCCTTTCCAAAGTGGAACAGCAACATGCCGGAATACCACGCAATCCTTGGCATGTATGCCTTCGGTCTCGAAGAGACCGGCTTATACGAATTGGCGGAACGCCATGGAAGAGAATCTGTCGCGCTGAATCCGCGCGATGGATGGGGACAACATGCCGTGGCCCATGTCATGGAGATGCAGGGTCGGCCGGCGGAAGGCGTAGCCTGGATGCGGGAAAATCCCGATGCCTGGGCGACCGATAGCTTTTTTCAAGTCCATAACTGGTGGCACCTGGCCCTCTATCATCTGGAACTTGGCGAAATCGATGAGGTTTTGGCACTCTTCGATGGCCCTATCTATGGTGAACAATCGACCATGGTTCTCGACATGATCGATGTCTCTGCAATGCTATGGCGCCTACACCTGTACGGTATCGATGTGGGTGATCGTTGGCAGGCCATTGCAGATGGTTGGACGCCCATCGCAACGGCGGGGAATTATGCCTTCAATGATCTACATGCCGTCATGGCCTTCATCGGGGCAAACAGGCAGGATTCAATTGATGCAGTCATCAATACACAGAAAATCGCCATGGAGCAAGATGACGACAATGCCTTATTTACACGGGAAGTCGGCTACCCATTGACCCTAGCGTTCAAAGCATATGCCGATGAAGACTATCAGCGAACGGTAGAACTAATTCGACCCGTGCGGGAAATCGCAAACCGTTTCGGTGGCAGTCATGCTCAGCGCGATATCCTGAATCTAACCCTGATCGAGGCCGCACTGCGAGCAGGAGATGCGATTCTGGCCAATGCACTAATTGCTGAACGCATGGAGAAGCGCCCGGATAGCCCACTGCTGCGACTCTTCAGCCAGCGCGCGTACGATATGCGTAAGGCCGCATGATGGAACATAGGTCAATCAACTGCATGAAAGGTAAATTATAGAATCTATACACTATCTCTTGCAGGAACTTATACACGACCAGGGCCAGAGTGTAATTTTCGAAACATTTGAAATAATTGCTCTCTGGCCTTTATACCGCAATCCGTGAATAGTGAAAGCGACTTCAATACACCCTCTCAGCATACTTTCTGAATCACCAATGGCGAGTCATTGACTACCTGGGGATTTAGTAAAAATAGAGCGTGGATATATATTGTTGCTCTTCAACCCAAACCTGTCACTAAGATGATGCTCATCTTAATACACCAGCGAAACAGACAAACTAATCTGAACCAGCTTTCAGCAGTATACGAACAATTACGAACTCAGCCGCTATCAACAGTGCATATCTGACCTCTACAACGACCCGACCGCGATCAATGTCATCCTACATCTTGGCCTCACCAAGACCAAAGCGGATGATGTAGCCCCCATTTGCGATGGCCCCCTGCCCTAAACAGGCCGTCCATCAAAGGGGATCAACTCCATTCAGATAGAGGCGCTTGTTAAGTGCCATTCTCTTCTAACCACTCGGCCCACCCCTCGGGTAGTTCATCGATTCCGATCATTATTTTGAATTTCTCAGGAGGAACCGGAATGACTTTAAACACGCCCCCGGCTAAAAGATTGCCTTTCGGATCACGAGCCTCCGCTGTGACTTCTATTGCATCCCACTCACCACCTTCGCTTGTGATCGTAGCTGACAAAGATAGGGGCTCCGACTGCATGGCAGGGCGGTGATACTTCATTTCGGCTGATCGAAGCACCCACATAGCTTTTGTGCCCCGCAAGACCATTCCGCTCCACGTGGCCATGCAATCAAGGGCTGTATAAATAGTGCCGCCATGGGTGATACCCGGGAAGCCGATCATATGATCTTGTGCTTGGAACTCACCCATGATTCGTTTGGTATTCGCGGGATCCCGACTCACCGATATTTGTAAACCATGGGGGTTATCTTGGCCACAACCAAAGCAAACATTACCCGCTAATTCCAGCTTTCGGTTCATTGGACCTCCCTTTATCCCACCACTTTATTGCACTTAACGGCCGCCATCACAGGAAGCATACTCGGAGCGTAGCGGAGATCTTGCCATCATTGTGTATGGTATTGTTAAGGCTTTTCGTCTAGACTGTACGGCGATACCGTACGTCTCGAAGGCGCCTACAATGGACACCACCACCGTAAATAAATTCAGAGAAAGATTAAAATCCTTTGTAGAACAAGTTGTTAGTCACCATTCTCCGCTACGTGTAACCCGCCGAAGCGGTGCAGATTTTGTAGTGATGAGCGCAGAAGATTGGGAACGAGACCAGGAGACACTGTACGTTCTGCAAAATACCAGCCTTATGCGCCAGATCGCTGAATCAAGTACAACCAATAGAGCAGGTAAAGGATATACCCCCACGGAGGGACAAATGGATGAGATCCTTAGTATTTGAAGGAAAAACATGGCTTGTATACGAAGATTTGCGACAACGCGATAAACGTATGCATAAAAACCTTTGCGCAATTTTGAAAGAAATGTTGCGCGATGATCCAGCTACAGGTTTAGGGAAGCCAGAAGCCCTTCGTCATAATCTCACTGGCTTTTGGTCGAGGCGAATTAGCCAAAAAGACAGGCTCATATATAAGTTTGACGATACACGTATCTATATTTTTGCCATTGGTGGTCACTACGACACTTTTGGGCCTTAACGCCGGCACATCCGGCACATCCGGCACATCCGGCACATCCGGCACATCCGGCACATCCGGCACATCCGGCACATCCGGCAGCCGGAGCGTAGCATAGGCTGTCCGATTTGCCGCGTTGGTTATCGCGTCGATCTTCAGGGTGTTGATATCGCCCTCCCAGATACTGATGCTTTCCGCCATGATGAAGGATCTAGGCAAGCGTGGCAGCTCTGACGCCTCGGTAACCGGTTTTACAGCCAATTCAGATTGCAGGATCTGATTCACCGAGGCGACAAGTTCCGCAGGCAGATTGCCGGGCGGCCGAACGGTCAGTGCCGCCTGAAGCCACCGGCGCCGCTCGGTGGCATCTGTGGGAGGCGGATTGTGTTCGACGAATCCTTCAGAGTTCATGCCTGAGCGCAAAGCGGCTACCGCCTGTTCCAACGGCGAAGCTATGCTCCGCTCAGTCCGGGAGTAGGGTTTGAACAGATGGATATCATCGGCATAATCGTTAAAATGCACCACCTACTCCAAAGTAAACCCGGGGCGTGATTGCGCCCCATCTGTCTTTGCTGCACACGCGTCAGAATTTCCCGCTGTCGTTTGCGGACTTTTCTGAAATTTCCTGTATCACATCCCAGTGCTCGACAATCTTGCCATCATCGACACGGAAAAGATCGTAGAAGGCAGAGTGTTTACCCATAAACTGACCTTCAGATGCGGTAAGGACGAAGTTGCCTTCGGCGATGATCATATCCGTGTCACTGTAGGTCATCGGCGTACCAGCTTCGATCATCGCCTTGATCGCCTTGTTCAGCCCTTCCAGACCGTCGGCAACGCCGCTGTTATGCTGCAAATAGGTCTCGCTAGAGATATAGTCGGTGATCTTCCCGGGCGCCTTTCCCTGCAGGACATTGTGGACGAAATTAGTGACCAGCTCCTTATTCTCCTCGGTTTTGTCCAGATCGGTGATCTCGGTCGTGCCGTCGAACTGTGTTCGGCCCGAGGGGTTCGGTGGGGTCACCGCGGTAATATTGTCCCAGTGTTCGACCACCTGACCATCTTCGACCCGGAATACGTCGAAAGCCGCCAGATGAGCGCCGCCGAAAAGCTGGGCATTCTTGTATTCGTTATGGGCGACGACCATGTTGCCCTCGGCGATCAGACGATGGGTGGTCGAGCTGATACCGCTTTTCTTGAGCTTTGGGATCAAGTCGATCAATGGTGCTGCGCCATTTGGAACCTGCTGGTTATGCTGGACCACGTCTTTTGCAATCAGGTGACGCGCCGCATCCTGGTCGAAACTCTTGAACAGTGATGCCATCTCGGCGACCGCGATATCTTTCGGCATGTCGCCAGCGAAGGCAACCATGCCAAAACAGACTGAGATTACAACGGCGCCGGCAATTTTAAAAATTGTATCTTTCATTTGTCTTACACCTTTGTATTTTCCTGATATCAGGTTGTAACGTTAATCAACCCTTTGGGTTGATGATTTGCGATACGCCCGTGACCAGTTGACAATCAGTCCTTCTCTGAAAGCAAACCTTTCCAGATGTGATTCCAGCACGGTTTCAACCCGCGCAAGACTCATTTCATCATCCGCCCTTGCGGTCAGTGTCAGCTCATCATCAACGGTTGTCATATCGCCTGTTCCGAATCCAAATTTGATCAGACAGGCAGATTCCCCATTGCGCTCGACACCAACCAGATGACCGAAATGCTTGTACAGCAACCGCATGTAGAGCCGCGCCCTTGCTGTCTGGATTGTTGTGTTGGAAGCGATCATCTGTCCGGCGCTCTTCGCTTGTTGTTCGATATAGGAATAGCTTAAGTTAGAATTGTCTGCACGATAATATGTGTTTTTTCTAATTCATTGTTTGATAAAATAAAGCAATGTACAAACACCTTCAGAGCATCGCTGCCTTTGTCGCGGTTGCGGAGACCAGTGCCTTCAACAGGGCGGCGCAAAAACTCGGGGTAAAGCCATCTGTGGTCAGCCATCATGTGTCCAGGCTCGAAGAGCATCTTGGAACCACTTTGGTCTATCGAACCACACGAAAGGTGACATTAACCGAGCACGGACGTGTCCTATTTGAGGCGGCTTACAAGTCGATGGATGCCACCAGTCGTGCACTCGATCAGATTATGGATGCGCAGGAGGAAGCCATTGGCGCGTTAAATGTGACCCTGCCGGTCTTTGTTCCCGAACCCAAGGTGGAAATGGCCATACTCAATTTTATGCAACGCCATCCCTATGTCTCAATCTCATTGAATTATTCAGATGCCGTGGCGGACATTCTGGATAACGAGTATGACATGAGCATCCGGATTGGTGATCCGCCGGACTCCAGTTATATTGCCAGAAAACTTTCAACAGTTACGCATATCCTTGTCGCGTCTCCAGATTTCATATTGCGCTATGGCACCCCTCAAAAACCCGATCAACTGTCTGAGCTGCCATACATTGCCATGGAAGGCTTGGGAGACACATTACAACTGATTCATGGTGATCAGCGGGTTGAAGTGCATCTGAGTACCTGCCAGCTCGCCACCAACAACATTTATGGGGCTCATGTTGCAGCAGTGAGTGGCCTGGGAATGGTGAGTCTTCCCCCAGCTCTTTGTGAAAGCAGCCTCGCACAAGGAAAGCTGATCAGAATACTACCGAAATGGAAGCAACCCAGCTGGCCACTTATTGCGATCTGGCCGGACAATTCGCGCCGGAAGACACTGACTAAAAGGCTGGTGGATCATATTTCAGCTACTATGGAACCGGCCAGTTGAAGGGTTCTGTTGTATCGCCGCATTCGTCGCGGTTGTGAAAACCGGGGCCTTCAACAGGGCGGCGCAAAACCTTCGGGTAAAGTCGTCTGTGGCAAACCACCACCTGTCCAGGCCAGAACTGAGCCGCTTTAAGGACTGTGTTGGGGTGGATTTTGGCGATTAACTGGCGAAATTTTGAATTCTCAAATAGGTGGCGGGGAATTCTCATTTCAACTGGCGCGCCACAGTGTGTGACCGCGGCAAGGGAAGACACGATTGGCGGTCTTGCACCGGATAAGCAGCGCAAAGAATCACGCAAATAAACGCAAGGGATTTTTAAAATGGAGTTCGAAAAGGCCAATCCATTGATTTATATGGTGGCCAGGGACAGAATCGAACTGCCGACACGGGGATTTTCAGTCCCCTGCTCTACCGACTGAGCTACCTGGCCTTAGAGAAGAGGGCGTATTAAACCGGGGATGCCCGGTTGAGTCAAGTCCGCACCCCCTTCGCTGCCTACTGGGGGCGATAGTCCGGCGGCAGCTCGGCGCCTTCGCCGAAGAAGAACTGTTCCATCTGCTGTTCGAGGAATTTGCGCGCATTGGGATCGACCGGGCTGAGCCGGTTCTCATTGATCAGCATGGTCTGGTGCCTGAGCCATTCCTGCCAGGCTTCCTTGGAGACGTTGTCGAAGATGCGCTGGCCCAGCTCGCCGGGATAGGTGGGGCGCTCCAGCCCTTCGGCCTCACGTTTCAGTCTGACGCATTGTACGGTACGGCTCATGGGGCCTCTCCTCCGGATTGATGTTCGCTAATCGGTCTGTCGATCTCTCGCAGGATGCGGCTGACCGGCGCGGCCAGCCCCCGGTCGTCGGGTTGTGACAGTTTATACCAGACCCTGGGGCCGGCATCCATGAGGCCCTTTGCAGGGTTTTTCACCGCCACCAGGACCGGCGTGATATCCAGGTGAAAGTGGGAAAAGGAATGACGTCTCGGCCGTAGTTGGTCACGCTCTTCCACATCACAGCCCAACACCTGCCGGCACCAGTCCTTCAACGGTTGTTCCGGCGGGCACTCGGGCAGACTCCACAATCCGCCCCAGATACCGCTGGGCGGCCGCTGCTCGAGCAGGATGTCGCCGGCGGGATCGGTCAGGATCAACATGCGGGTGGCGCGCACCGGCAGTACTTTTTTCGGTTTGGGGGCCGGATAGCGTGAAACATCCCCCTCGGCGAGGGCCTGGCAACTCTGCACCAACGGACAGCTGTCGCAGAGCGGCTTGCCCCGCACACAACAGGTGGCGCCCAGATCCATCATCGCCTGATTGTACTGCGCGGTTTGACGGTGCGGAGTCAGTTGTTCGCTCAACCGCCACAGCTGCTTCTGCACACCATTGTTGCCCGGCCATCCCGGAATGACGAAGTGGCGCGCCAGGACCCGCTTCACATTGCCGTCGAGGATCGGCGCATATTGTCCGAATGCGAGGGAGCGTATCGCCCCAGCGGTGGAGCGACCGATGCCGGGCAGGGCCTGCAGGCTGTCGAGATCGTCCGGCAGCACCCCTTGGTGCCGGGTCATGACCTCCCCTGCCGCCCGATGCAGATTTCTCGCCCGGGCGTAGTAGCCCAGACCGGACCAGTGATGCATGACCTTGTCAGGATCGGCAGCAGTCAGGGTGGGAATATCGGGGAAGCTTTGGATAAAGCGTTCGAAATAACCGATTACGGTATTCACCTGGGTTTGCTGCAGCATGATCTCCGAGATCCAGATGCGGTAGGGATCCCGCGGTTGCTGCCATGGGAGGTCCTTTCTGCCGTGGCGGTCGAACCAGGCCAGCACGCGTTGTGAAAATCTCTCCGCCTCTTCGAGTGGGATGGTTGGGAGCGCTGTTTGAGCCCGCCTCTCTCGGTCTGCCATCAAAAGAGATTTTTCAGCTTATCCTTCAGCTTGTCCTTGAGTTCCTCCGGCACCTTCTCCTCCAACTTCTCACCGATCTTTTCGTCCACCTTTTGATCGAGCTTCTGCTTGAGTTTCGCCTTCTGCTGCTCCTCCAGGATCTTCGACAGCTGTATGGAGAAGTCGGGGTCGTTCCAATTACCTTTGATCTTGACCGGTATGGGTATGCCGACCAGATCCTCCAGCGCCTCCCCTCCCTGTCCCGCCGGCGTGTTGACGATGACCGGTCGAACGGTGTACTTCAACCGCTCCTCCAGCAGATAGGCCTTGCCGCTTCCCTCCAGGCGGAGGTAGGGGGACTTGGCCAGCAGACTCTGGTTGTTCACCACGCCGTTGACGATCGTGGCGCGCCCGTTGAGTTCTGAAAAGTCGGTCTGTTCCGGTTCATTCAACACCATGGTGCCTTCGCCTTTCAGCTTGGCCTTGGTATCGCGGATCATCTTGGCCAGGTTGAAGCCCTTGACCGCGCCATCGCGGAAATCGAAGGAGAGCTGTCCGTTGAGCCCACGCTTCAATTGTTTGACAGTATTGCCCCGGCTGGTGAGCTGCATGTCGAGATCGCCGCTGCCGAGCAGGGTATCCTTGCCGGTTAAATCGAGTAACAGCGGTCCGGAGAGAATCCTCGACACCTTCTGGGTAAGATTGATCGCCGGCCGTTCACCGGTGACATCCAACTGCACATCCCCTTTCATCAGGCCATCATAAAAACGGCCCACTTCGTGATCGAGATTCAGCTTGCCATCCCTGCCGCGCACCTTGAGCAGAATCGCTTCTGCTTGCAGCCCATTGACGATCAAGCTGTCGATGCGCACGGTCCCGTCCAGCCGCAGGCCTCGCAATAACTCATTGGGAAACAGGGGCTCATTTTCCGATCCCCCTTTCGATGGCTTGCCGGGTGCCCTGCCCGGCTCAGCCTTCGGCGGCAGGTAACGATCCACATTGATGGTGTTCAACGCCAGATTGAACAGGTAGGCGGGCGATGCGAAATTAACCATCTCAAACTCACCCTTGAGTTTTGTCTGGTCCAACTCCAGCAACAGATTCTTCAATACCAGTTGATCGGGAGAGGCGGTGAAATCCGATGATAGAAAGAGGGATTGAAGCACCTCTTCGTCCGCCGTTTCCGGAACAGGCAGCCCAAACTGGTTCATCCACTCGCGCAGATTGAACTCGGCCAGGTTCAGCTCGCCTTTGAAGGTCGGATTGGTCTGGATCTCCTCGCCCTGGACACGCCCGGTGAGCTTGAGTTTACCTGACGTGAGCTCCAGGTCGTGCAGATCCAGGATGTTGGACGTCAGGTTGACCAGCAGGTCACCCTCCAACAGGCTCTTGACCCCCTCCTCGGGCATGCCCTCACCGGTCAGATTCACCGCCAGTTGCAGATCCTGCATACTGAACACCTGCTCATCCGGTTTCACCAACATCTTGGAAGTCAGCTTGACACCACCCTTCAACAACGGTTTCCGGCTCGCCAGATCCATACTGAAATTCAAATCCACACTACGCCCCGGCGCCAATTCACCGGTCTCCAGATAGATGTTATCGATCTGGTAGCGTTCGCCCGTCGATTGATCGTCCCAAACCAGATTCGCCTCCTTGATGCTTAAACCGCCCACGGTGAAAGCCATCAAACCCGCTTTATCCTGTTGCGGGGACTCTGCCTCCACGGACTCCCGCTCACCTTCCGCTTTGCCCAGCATGTCATCCCAGTTGGTGACACCGCTCTTCGACCTGGCCAGGTTGAGCTTCAACCCCTCGATGCGCACAGTGTCGACTTCCAGCAGCTGATCAATCAGCAAGGGCAACAGGTTGACGCCCACCTCGGCATGCTTGACCGCGGCGAAGTCTCCCTCTTTGAAGCCCTTGGCGTTGCTGAGGGTCAACCCATTCAACTCCAACGCCAGCCTGGGAAAGACAGACAAGCCGATATCCCCGCCGATGGTAAGGTCCCGCCCTGTCGCCTTCTTCACCTCGGCGACGATGCGGTCTTTATGGTCGTTCGGATCGACAAACATGGGGATCAAAATCACCGCTGCGATGATCAGCAGCAGCACCATTCCGATCAACCATCCAAGCACCTTCAGTGTCTTGCCCATCATCTACTCCTTATTCATTCTCTTTCGGATTTGGGCTTCCACAATTCCAACATATATCGAATCCCGCATCGATACTCTCTCCACAAACTCTACACTGCCAGGCCTCGCCACTGACCGGGGGACGATCGAAAAACGCTTCCGTGAGCCGCTTCGCCAGCGCCAGGTCACGATCTTCAAGCACCCAGAGGGTGGGGAAAATATTGGCCGGCAGTTCGCCCACGGCGCCACTCAGGTGATCACCGACAATCACGGTCTCAATTCCCTTCTGCTGGAGATGATCCTTGAGCATCTGTGCCTCCACCCTGTCCGCGGCTTGATAAAGTTCTAGCATGGAAAACCGCCATCTCTCCTGAATACTATGTTATTCCGTCGGTCAAGTTCATACACCGATCGTTAATTTTTGATTCAACAAGCCCTAGCACGGTCACAATGCGGGGTCTGTTTCATTCATCGATAGCTTTAGACTACCTTATAACCGCTCCCGGGTGCCGCATAAATCCCTACATTTGCAAGGGTTCCCGGGACAAGAACGATCATTAGACTACACTAACAGCCACCGGCTTTCCCGCCGTTGTGGCATAACCAATTGCACGCACTACTCAACTTAAACTGGGCACCCGAATTGTTGAAATACTTGTCTCTGGTTTTGATTTTGACGTTCACTGCCCTTGATAGCGCTATGGCGGAGAAGGGCCAGTCGATCATGTTCCAGCCTGAAGAGCATCCCTTCATGGAGCCTCCGAATGAGGCAGATGACGAAGCCGCTCAGTGCACGCAGCTGGCAAAACAGATCGAAGCCCTCAAGGGTAAACCGCAACGCCGCCATGCGGCCCTGGAACGCTATCGATTGATGTGTACGGACAAGGCGCAGACAGAGTGAATTGGAGCGGGTAACGGGAGTCGAACCCGTCTCTCTGGCTTGGGAAGCCAGGGTAATACCGATATACGATACCCGCGATTGCCGTCCCTGTCTGAATCCTTACCTCAGGCTTGCCGAGTTGTACGCAAGCTCTTGACAAGTCTACCCTGCCACGATTTTCCTGTCATGCCACCTTACCCCAGGATCTGTTAACAGGCCCTAGACCAAACCATCGCCGTAGAGTGTTTCAACCTGTTGCTTGCAATGCGCCAAGACCTTCTGTCGTTTGATCTTCATGGTGGGCGTCATCAATCCATTCTCGATCGTCCAGGGTTCGAGCAGCAGGGCGACCCGACGTATCTTTGCGTAGCCGGGAAAATCGCGCAACGCCAGCCGTATTCGCTTCAGCAGCGCATTGTGCAGGCGCTCGTGCTCGAGACTGGATGATTGCGACGGATCGAGTTCATACTCATCGGCGAGTCCGTTCCACAGGTCGGGATTGAGCACCACCAGCGCCCCCAGGTAGGGCTTACCCTCACCCACGACCATTATCTGTTCGATCAGGGGATCGAGGGTTATCGCCATCTCCATATCCGCCGGCGGGATCTTTTCGCCGTTCGACAGCACCAGGATATCCTTGATCCGGCCGGTGATATAGATATGGCCATCTTCATCGATACGCGCCTGATCGCCGGTATGCAACCAGCCCTGGGGGTCGATCATCTCGGCGGTAGCCGCATGGTTGTTCCAATATCCGAGCATCATCCCCGGCGTCCTGACCAGCAGTTCATCATGTTCGCCGATCTTCACAGTCACACCGCGTAAAGGAATACCGACACTTTCCGGTCTGATGTCATGCATCGGATTGACACTGATGACCGGACTGGTCTCGGTCAACCCATAACCCTGCAGCATCGGCAGCCCGAGCCCCAAAAAGACCCGGGCAATCTCCGGCGATATGGCCGCACCGCCGCTGACCGCGACGCGCAGCCGCCCTCCCAGCTTGTCGAGTATCTTGCCGGAGACCAGTTTGCGCAGCAGGGGATGCAGTAACAGCCCGGGAAACCAGCTGCGGCGCCCCATGCGATATTCAAACTCCCTGAATCCCACGCTCAAGGCCATATTGAAGAGCATGCGCGCAAAGGCGGGTTTACTCTTCAGCTGGTCCTGTACCCGGGCGTAGACCCGCTCGAAGATACGGGGCACGGCAATGATCGCGGTCGGCCTGATGGTCTGCAGGTCTTCCGCCAACTGGGGAATGGAACGGGCAAAGGAGACCGAGGCCCCCGCCATCATCGGCAAGTAGTAACCACCAGTCCTTTCAAGGGTGTGAGAGAGGGGCAGGAATGAAAGAAAGCTGTCCTGCTGATAGCAATCCACCACGGTCAGTGAGCCATGGGCGATGGAGAGCATATTGTAGTGACTCAGCATCACACCCTTGGGGCGTCCTGTGGTGCCGGAGGTGTAGACAATCGAGGCCAGGTTCTCGGGATCGGCATATCGCCGTT
Organism: Candidatus Thiodiazotropha endolucinida; assembly: GCF_001715975.1. GTDB lineage: Bacteria > Pseudomonadota > Gammaproteobacteria > Chromatiales > Chromatiaceae > Thiodiazotropha > Thiodiazotropha endolucinida. Next base: position 30,252 of record NZ_MARB01000033.1, read on the forward strand.
TCAAGGGATCGCCGCGAGGCGGCAACCAGTGCTTCGCCTCTCGCACCAGTTCATCCTCAGCCGGGTGTGGCTGTCGCTCTGTCTCCAGCACCACAACCCGCTGCAACTGGGGCAGCTCCTCCACTGAATCGGCCATGCGGTTCCAGCGGCCGCTGTCCTGCACCAGCAGCAGTTTGACCGCCGCGTCGCGCAGGATGTAGGCAATGGCATCTGCGCGATCGTCGGTATACAGAGGTACGACAACAAGTCCCAGCGAGAGGGCGGCCTGATCGAACATCACCCATTCGGGACAGTTCCTCAGGAGGATCGCGACCCGGTCCCCATCCTCCAGTGCCTCCCCCGATAGCGCCTGGCGCCAGCGCGACACCTGGCGTTCCATATCGCCCCAGGTGAGTTCGTACCACTGTTTGTTCTGCCGATGATAGTGTCGATAAGCCACCGCATCGGGTGTCCGGCGTGCACGCTGCAAAAACAACCCATCGAGGGTACCGGCCAATTCCGGCGATATCAGATCTTCACTCCACTTCACGAATCGACTCCAGCCATTGAGCTATCGCTCCCAGGCCCTTGCGGGGCCTCTTTTCATTTATTTATTCATTATTGTATGCGTTCCGTATTCACTCTATCCCTGCGGCTAGTGAGGATCGCTCAACCCTGTGCCTGTTTGCGCCTGGCCGGCATCACTCAAATTCAACAGTGGGTATTCGCCAACGCAACACATACTTTGTTGTCCTAAGATGAGGTAAAATCTTTTCCCATCACCATTTGAGACCAGACAGAGATGCAGATTTACTTAAACGGCGTGGAAAAGCAAATTCCCGACGCATTGAATATGGCCAAGCTGATCGAGTTACTCGATCTGTCCGGCCAGCGTATTGCTGTGGAAGTCAATGAAGAGTTGGTGCCTCGCAGTACCTTCGATGAGTATCTGCTGGAAGAGCATGACCAAGTCGAGATCATACAGGCCGTAGGTGGCGGCTGAAACTGCACCCTGAGTCGCCCATCCCAATCGAATCAATCACCAAGCAGAACCAGACCGATGCCAAACGATACCCAGAATGACAGCTTCAGCGTCGCCGGACGCCGTTTCAATTCCCGCCTGCTGGTCGGTACCGGCAAATATAAAGATATGCCGGAGACCCGGGAGGCCATCGATGCCAGCGGCGCGGAGATCGTCACCATTGCGGTGCGCCGCACCAACATCGGTCAGGATCGGGATCAACCCAATATCCTCACCGTGTTGCCGCCTGACGAGTTCACCTATCTGCCGAACACGGCCGGTTGCTACGACGCCAAGACCGCAGTCCGGACCTGCCGTCTGGCGCGGGAATTGCTGGATGGGCACAACCTGGTCAAATTGGAGGTGCTTGGCGACGAGAAGACGCTGTTTCCCGATGTAGTGCAGACCCTTGAAGCTGCAGAAGAGCTGATCAAGGACGGCTTCGATGTGATGGTCTACACCAACGACGATCCGATCATGGCCAAGCGGCTCGAGGAACTGGGTTGTGTGGCAGTGATGCCGTTGGCGGCACCCATCGGATCCGGCCTGGGCATCCGCAACCGGCTCAACATCCTGACCATTGTGGAAAACGCCAAGGTCCCGGTATTGGTGGATGCCGGCGTCGGCACCGCCTCCGATGCCGCCGTGGCCATGGAACTGGGTTGCGACGGGGTACTCATGAACACCGCCATTGCCGCGGCAGACAACCCGGTGTTGATGGCTTCGGCCATGAAAAAGGCGATCCAGGCAGGACGTGAGGCCTACCTGGCGGGTCGGATGACGGCCAAGCGCTTTGCCTCAGCCTCGTCACCGGTCGATGGGCTGTTTTTCTGACCATCCTCAGAACATTCCAGACCTATGTCGGTTGAACAGTCTCACCGTCCCATTCGCAGTTATGTCCTGAGACAGGGCCGATTGACTGAAGGTCAACAGCGGGCGTTCCAGGCGTTGTGGCCGCAGTATGGCCTGACCCTGGACCAACAACCCCTGCGCTTCGCTTCACTTTTCGGGCGGGAGGCGCCGGTCACCCTGGAAATCGGCTTCGGCAATGGCGAAGCTCTGGCGCAGATTGCCGCCCGCCATCCCGAGCAGGACTTTCTGGGCGTCGAGGTGCATACACCCGGCGTGGGCCACTTGATGCTCAAACTGGCTGAGCAGGCATCTGACAATGTACGCATTGTGCAGGCAGATGCCATGGAACTGCTGCGACACCATATGCCTGAAGCCGCCCTCGACCGGGTCCAGCTCTACTTTCCCGATCCCTGGCATAAACGTCGCCACCACAAACGCCGCATCGTGCAACAGGCGTTTGCCGATCTCATCCACCAGGCACTGAAACCCGGTGGGGTGATCCACATGGCCACCGATTGGGAAGAGTATGCCCGGCAGATGCTGGATGTATTCACCCAACACGACGGTTTTCGCAATCAGGCCGGAAAAGGCAACTTCTCCCCACGCCCGGATACACGACCTTTGACCAAATTCGAACAGCGGGGCCAGCGGCTTGGGCACGGGGTATGGGATCTTCTTTTCGAGCATGACAGTTGATGGGCAGCCTGACCTTAAAGCAGTTCCAATCACCCCTGCTCGAGCCCATAGAGCTGTATATCCCGGCGGGTCACTGCACCACCCTGAGCGGTCCTTCGGGAAGCGGTAAATCGCGCCTGTTGAGGGCCTTGGCCGACCTCGACCCACACCAGGGCGAAGCCTGGCTTGACGAGCAGGAAATGGCCTCATTCAGCGGTCCGGCATGGCGCCGAGAAGTGGGATTGCTTCCCGCTGAGAGCGCCTGGTGGAAAGATCGTGTCGGCGACCACTTCCCGCACGTCGACAACGCCCTGCTGTCACTTCTCGATTTGCCCCCTAACGCCATGCAGTGGGAGATCAGCCGTCTATCCAGCGGTGAGCGACAGCGCCTGGCTCTGGCAAGGCTGCTTGGCAACATGCCTCAGGTACTACTGCTCGATGAACCCACCGCCAATCTGGATCAAAACAATATCGACCGGGTCGAGGAGCTCATTGCTGAATGGCGCCGGCAACACAAGACCGCGGTACTCTGGGTTTCCCACGACCCTGATCAGCAACGGCGGGTCGGTGAGGAGTCCCGGCACATCGCAGACGGACGCCTGCAGGTAATACGATGACACTGATAGAGCTGACTCCCCTCGACCTGGCACTGTCCGCAATCCTGGTAGTGGTACTGGCCCTGCTGTCGTTAAGGCTCTCCCTTGGCATCGAACGGCAACTGTTGATCGCGGCCCTGCGCACGGTGGTCCAGTTGATCCTGCTCGGCCTGGTGTTGAAGTTTCTGTTCGTGCAATCCCATCCCTTGTTGATCGCGCTCCTTGCGCTGTTCATGCTCTTCGTCGCGGGCTATGAAGTCATGGCCCGGCAACAACGCCGTTTTCTCGGTATCTGGGGTATGGGGGTTGGCACCCTCTCGATGTTCATCTCCTCATTTACCGTTACCCTGATGGCGCTCACGATCATTATTCAGGCGGAACCCTGGTATTCAGTGCAGTACCTGATCCCCCTGCTGGGCATGCTGCTGGGAAACACCATGTCGGGCGTGGCCATCGCCCTGGACCACCTGACCCATAATGCCTGGCAGCAGCGGCAGCAGATCGAGGCGCGACTGATGCTGGGCCACTCCTGGGAACAGGCAATTCGGGAGCACCGGCGCAACGCCTTGCGCAGCGGCATGATACCGATCATCAATGCCATGGCGGCGGCCGGCGTAGTCAGTCTGCCAGGCATGATGACCGGCCAGATCCTGGCGGGCGCGCCACCGTTCGAGGCGAGTAAATATCAGATCCTGATTATGCTGTTGATCGCCGCCGGTACCGGATTCGGCGCCATGGCCGCGGTATGGATCGGCTCGAAACACCTGTTCGACGATCGTGAACGACTGCGGCTCGACCGACTCAGTGCGATTAAAAACTAGGGGCGGTAATCGGTGATCACAGTAGCCCCCTCCCACACCTGCTTAGGAGACTTCCCGCTCACCACGGACCAGTTTTATCACCAACAGCACAACCGGCAGTCCATGCATCAACAGATCGAAGATATCGATAGGACGATGCAAGGTACCGGCCGCCAACATCTTCAGCTTCTCCCATAGATGGGGCTCCGGCACGAAAGGTGCCAATCCGATCAATAACGCCGGCAGCGCGACCATCTGCATCGGCAGCCTATCCAGCCAATTAAACATCTAACCTCACCTAGGGCTTCGTAATACGATTTACGATTATCCGCAAATCAAAGCTAATAAGCACAAAAGCTATTTCAACATGTACGGTGGTTCACTTCTACTTATCTGTCACTGGTATGGCAAGTCGCACATACACTAAAAAAACGAGATCTTTTTACACACTCACACATAGGACCATGGGGAGTAAATGAACATACGCATTTATTAGCGTTCATTTGCGGGCTTTATCTCATATGGGTTTATAAGGAAGCGGTTAGCACTCAGAACAGAGGGATCGATAAAGATCCGCGTCGACCTCACTGAAACAACAGGCGATAATCTCGTCAAACGATTCTTTCCCTGCCTTCATGGCACCCAGCGCCACCTCAGCCGCTTCCCGTTTCGGGTAGCCGTAGACCCCGGTGCTGATGGCGGGAAAGGCTATGCTTCGACAACCCTTTTCAGCGGCCAGTGCCAGGCTGTTCTCATAGCAGGCACGGAGCAATGCGGCTTCATCCTGCCCACCGTTGCGCCAGACAGGGCCTACGGTATGGATGATCCAGGCTGCCGGAAGCTTGTAGCCGGGTGTTATACGTGCCTCACCGGTTGGACAACCTCCCAAGGTTTTACAGACAGCCAGCAGTTCAGGGCCGGCCGCCCGATGGATGGCGCCATCCACACCGCCCCCCCCTAAAAGGGGGGAATTGGCTGCATTGACGATTGCATCCACTTCCAGCTTTGTAATATCTGCCGTTACAATGCTTATCTGTCCCATAATCTATACCTGCATGTCATACTCAACCCCCAATCTGCTGCTTGCCCTGTTGGCCTTGCTCTGGTTCTGGCGCGACAGTCTTCGGGTGCGTGAAATCGCCATACGGATCAGTCGCAACGCCTGTCAAAGCCATGGCGTGCAGTTTCTCGATCAGACCGTGGCCCTGCATCGGCTGGGAATTCGATGGCTACGCAGCGGACTGAAATTGCGCCGTGTCTATGAGTTCGACTATAGCCTGGAAGGCTCGGGCCGGCGAACCGGATATGTGGTGATGGTGGGCACGGATAATGTCAGCCTGCATATCGATCTGCCGGCGCAGGACATGGCTGGCCGTTCTGAACGAGACAAGGATTAAACTATTTGACCACTTTCAGGGATGGTCGTTTGCCCGGCGTGGTGGGATCGGGTTCATCGCCGGGATCGTCATCAAGTTTCACCTCTTCTTCGGGAAAAAGCATACCCTGGCCATTCTCCTTGGCATAGATACCCATCACCGCGGCTGGAGGAATCAGAATATCCTCGGCTTTACCGCTAAATCGTGCGCTGAAACTGATCCAATCGTTACCCAGTTCAAGAGCAGAGACAGCGGAGGGATCCACGTTCAGGATAATGCGTCCCTCTTCCACGAACTGATCCGGCACTACCACACCCTCTACCTCGGTGTTGACCATCAGGTAGGGTGTAGTGCCGTTATCGACCAACCAGTCATAGAGTGCACGTATCAGGTAGGGTCGATTGGATGACATATCTGTCATATCAATTAGGGCCTGTTAACACTAATCCGATCAGCCCTGCTGGGGCTATTTTTTCGTCCAGCAAGGCAGCATGAGCGATGTGTAGTTATTCTACATGAGTGAATGCTAACACCGCTGGGCGGAAAAATAGCCCCAGCCCTACGGGTTGCGCCCCGAAGGAAGTGCCCTTGGGGTGTGCCTGAAAAAGCGCCACTCGGCGTTACTCGTCGTTCATTTGGAACAACCAAACCTCTCTCCTCGCGCCTTGATTGGC
>NZ_MARB01000034.1 GCF_001715975.1 Candidatus Thiodiazotropha endolucinida
ATCAATCGCTAGATTGAGCGGTAATTACACCGCCAAACGAATTTGACGGCTGACGACGGGTAAAAATCAACAGCCTGCTAGTATTAAAGAATACCTAAAAATGTACAATGATTCATCGTGTATCAGCATCCCGGATCGGTAGGGTTTATGCCATTTCCAGACTACAACGGCGGCAGCATTGTCAATTTGATGGCATCATTGCAGGGGGCAATGGGTGGTGACCGCCACAGTTATCCGCCACTCGATCTTCTGGCGTCCCTGCCACTCGGGTCATACCGTAAAATCCTGCTCTGGGTGGTGGACGGTTTGGGTTTCAACTATCTTCGTGCACATCCTGAAGCCGAGACGCTGAATGCCCATCTCAAGGGTTCGATAACCTCTGTCTTTCCACCAACCACTGCCACAGCGGTAACCACCTTCCTCACCGGCGATGCGCCACAACAGCATGGCCTGACCGGTTGGCATGTCTACTTCAGGGAGTTGGGTGCTGTGTTGGCGGTATTGCCCGGACGGCCAAGATATGGCGGAGTCACGCTGGGAGAGGCAGGGATCGACACCGGGATCTTGCTTGGACACACACCTTTCAGCGATAAAATCGCCTGTGACTCAGTCATGCTGTCGCCGGCCTATATCGCCGATTCGGATTTTAACCGGGCCCACCTCGGCAGGGCGCGCCTGGTGAGACACCGGAACCTGCCGGAACTCACCAGTCAGATTGCAGAATTGCTTCGTGAGGGTGATGAACGTTATCTCTATGCCTACTGGTCCGAACTGGATAGTATTGGCCACCGGTCAGGTATCTGGAGCGAAGAGGCTAAACGCCATCTGCTGGATATCGATCAAGCGTTCAGTTATCTACTGGAACAATGCCGCGGCACCGATAGCCTGATTATTGTCTGCGCAGACCATGGCCAGATCGACACCCAGCCGTCTGACAGGATTTCACTTGATGATCATCCGGGACTACTGGAAATGCTCAGTTTGCCACTTTGTGGTGAACCGCGTGCTGCCTATTGTTATCTGTGGCCTGGCTGCGAGAATGCTTTTGATGATTATGTGAAAAGTGAATTCGCGGGTAAGGCGATTGCATATCCATCAAGTGAACTGCTCGATAAGAGCTGGTTTGGTCTTGGGGCACCCCATCCACAGTTATCATCGCGCATTGGAAATCGTCTGCTATTGATGCAGGAAAACCACACCATCAAGGACTGGCTTGCTCAAGAAAAACGATATGATTTGGTGGGTGTGCATGGGGGGCTTAGCAGCAATGAGCTGTTTGTGCCATTGATACTGATGGAAATGTGATCCTTAGATCTTCACTCATATCCTTATGGGTGAAGAATGATTGGATTAACAATTATCGACAAATGTTAAAAACTTGACGATTGAAGATTATTAGACATGATCCTTTTGCTTCTATGATCGTGTGCACATTTATAATCGCATTGACTGGTAGATGCTCTTCAGGGAAATTTATAGGTTTTCCTCTAATAATTTGACCCTCTTTGTCCAATACTTCTAATTTGCCTGAAGCGGCATTAAATTGAATTGAGTATACGAATTTATCAGTTTTGTCATCAGTCGGTTTTTTATACATCTCTGCGCAAGCTGTAATTGTCGACGCAAAGAAAACGATTAGAGTTAGTAATACACAATTTCTTAGTCGTTTCATTTCGATGCTCCTCTTGGTGTGAGTAATATACCTAAATTAACGGAAGGAAAAGGATATTTGTCCAAAAACAGTGCGCTCTGAACTGAAGGAAGAAGGAGATGCCGAAGTCTCAACTGCCAAGCTGTCGTAGCTGTTTCTATCTTCGAAATCAAACTCTTCATCAAAGACATTTTTAACCCCTAACGAGATGAGTCCGTATTTCTCGGGTAAACGATAAGAAACTAGCAAATCAGTTATCCAAAATCTATCTTCTGCATTTTGAGGGGGGTCATCAAAGGTGCTTTCCTGGAACACCCCTTTCTGGTTGATATACGTTGAAGTCACATTAACAATATAACCAGATGGATGATAATAATTTACCCCTATCGGCAAGCGATGTGTCTCTAATTCAACAACACCATCTGGGGATATGCCACTGTATTCTGTAGAGCTGACATTGGTTGCTGAGTCCAATTTACTGAAGTCATATTCCAAGCTAAAGCTTAAATATCTCTGAGGTGACCAATTCAGCCAGGCATTTGCGCTGGACTCATCAAATTCAACATCAATTACTGATTCGGTAAAGGTATTTATGTCAATTAACTCAAAAGGTGTTTCACCCTCACGGTAGAGCCCTCTAATACCTGCTGTAAGTGATGGTATGAGTTCTTGGGTAAAGCCTAAACCGTAATTCCAAGTATCTGTTTGCCGAAATTCATCATAGATCTGGTTGAAACCTGCTATGTGAGTCGGTTCAAGTGTTTGGTAAAAGGATGCAGTGATTGCACTCGAGTTTGTTCTGAAAGCTGCGGCGTAAATCTTTGACTTTTCAGTGACTGACCACTGAGCGCCCAGTTTTGGAAGTATTGTGGTTTCCTCCTCAGAAAATATTTCACTATTACTCCTAGCTGCAGAGAGACCAGTTGTAAGTTGCAGCATTTTTGAAGGCTGGTAAAAATAATAGCCATAAAGTCTAATTTGCTTTTCTGTAAAATTAACGCGGCTAGTACAATCAGGAAAAGGCAGCAGACAGGGAAGAGGTGAGAAATCAAATGTTATGGCAGAGTTTTGATTGTCACGATTGTAGTTTATTCCGCCTATGAAACGATGCGAGACGCCATCGTGCAGGATTTGCAGATCGTGGATATTAAGTTTTGTATCTATTTTCCTGAGTGTGCCTGTGCCATCAGATGCTGATGTCTGCAGGGTGTCGTCAATCTCTGTATTTCTTGTGTTGAAGAGAACAAGTGTTTGAGGGGAAATGGCGTGGTTTACACCTATTCGGTAATTCATGATTTCGGTGTTTACTCGTAAGTTACTGTCAACAAGCAAGCTTGGCAGCAATCTCTGGGCAACATCCCCTTTATCCACTTCATCCTGACTGACTTCAATCTGGAATGAGGTAGCATTAGATATTGCTAATTGGGTGAATATGTTGTAGATATCCTGCTCATAATCCGCATTCGTTTTGAATCCTTCAGTTTCTGTATGATATTGCCCAACACTAAACGCGAAGCGATCATGCAAACCAGCGAGAATAGCATCGTTAGCCCATGTTTCTTCCTCAGCAACGGATGCATCAAATTGAAACGCCAAGCCATTGCGTGTAAAGAGTGGGTTGTATTCGTTGTATGAAAGATCACCGGGGCCATTTCCATCGAGCAAGCCCAAGTTTGAGTTGCTCAACTGAGGCTGTAATGGATCAAGATTAAGGGGTTGTGTCATCTTAGATTGCAACAGTTCACTCTGTCTGGCTGCATCAAGGTTGGTAAGACCCGAATAACTGTCAGCTAGTAATCGATGGGCAGAGTGGTTACTCGGATCCTGTGCCAGTGCATCGATCGCCTGGAGGCGCGCTTGTTGCTCAAAATTCAGATCGTTATATATTCTACCCAGAGAAGCACTGCGGGCAGCCTCATCCTTGTCTAAGAGTTGTCGCGAGCGGTATACACCTCTGCTGTCATTCAGTTCAATAGCCCTCTTTTGTGCATGCAGGGCCTCAACTGGACGATTGCTGGACTGTAGAAGTATCGAATCATAGAACCAAGCCGTTGGGTCATAAGGGTCGATGTCCTTCGCTATAGCAAACTGCTGGGATGCCAAGCTATTGCGCTTTTCTTCGTAATAGGCCTTGCCCATATAGCTGCGAAGCAGTGCATTGTTTTGGTCTAGCAGTACGGAGGTTTCGATCCTCTCACGGCCAGATTCCAAAGCGCCTTGGCGAATCTCCAGTAAACCTAGACCGAGGTGGGGCAGGGGGGCGGCTGAATCGAGTGCGATGGCCTTTTCGAATGCCGTTTCTGCAGCGTTCAAATTGATATCCCGCAGAGAAGCGAACCCGAGAACGGTATGTGCTAGTGAAAGCTCGGGGTTGATCGTGATTGCTTGATTGGCGGCTTCCCGGGCGGATCTCGTGTGACCTGTCATTAACCAGACTTCAGCAAGACGCGCTTGTGCCAAAGCGTTTTGCGGTGCGAGTTCCGCGGCCTTCTTGCTATTGGCCAGGGCGGCCGGAATGTCGAACATGGCCTGATTGACATAGGATTGCGCCATATAGGCTGCTGCTGACTGACTATCCTGCTGCAAAGCCTGTTTTGCCAGTTCGGTGGCCTCTTCCAGACGATTCTGCACAATTGCCTTGATTGCTTTTTGAGCCAGGGTATCGGCTTTACCTGGGGCCTCGGGTAGAGAAGGGTAGTAGAGTGCCCACGCAACAGCCTCGAAGGGTTTGACGACCTCAATTCGAACCGGCTGTTGATCGGCTGATGCCCGGGCGGCCTGATTTGCACTCAAATCGATTGAGCCGGCTTCATTTGCAGCTATCACAGTGCCTTCCAGAACCGTAACTTCGGTCCCCTGGTTTCGTATGCGAATCACAAACTCTGTGCCCTCAATGGATGCGTTCACATAGGGTGTTTTGACCTCCAGGCTCTTTGGTGTGCGGCTGATGAAGTGCACAGCACCTCGAAGCAGGTCCAGGAGGGATGGCGTAGTCTTTCCGACCTGGGTAAATGTCAGCGCGGAATCTCGATCCAGACGCAGCAAGGTATCGTTGGTCAGGCGAACGGCAGCCCTGCCATCGTGTAGTGTTCTTATGGCGTCACCGGCGCAGAATTGATCGTCAAGCACCACTTGTTGCCAGGTTTCCTGGCCGTCTCTTTTCTTTTCTGCACTGCCTTCCAGGGAGACCACTTGAGCCACATGGCTGCACTCGGCTGAAAAGAGTTGCTGCGAAAAGACCAGGATGAAAATGAGAAATAGAAATTTCGCGAGCATTGTGGCCTGTTTGCAATGCTGCATATTGATCCCCTGCTATCGTTTTTATAGATCCAAAATCTTACTGGAAATGTGTGCCTGGCAAGGCAACGAAAATTTCCATTACACGTAGCTATATAGTAACGAATATTTACAAAGATGCGAATTTATTTCATATCTGCCAAGTGTATTGGCTCTCTTTTTTAATGTAATTTATATCTTCCCTGCCTTAAGTCTGTCTCAACACGAAAAAATGCCCGATAGAGTCGATAAATAATGGCAGTAAGACTTAGATTTATAAGGGTTTTGATTGTCGGGATATTTTACCCCCGTTTCTATTATATACATTAGAAATATACAGTAAGTGTTTAATTTAAAGATTGTAAATTAAATATGGCTTGAGTTGTGCATTTATTTCATAAAAGCATCATGTTATGACAAGGGTGTTAAGAAAACTGACATTGTTGGTTTTTTGACAGTTGAGCATTAGGCCGGTTTTTCTAAAACGACAACAATGAAAAACAACAACCTTCAGCACAGTCAAGATGACAGCTATCCGCCTAAGGTAGTGTTGTTCTTACTCGCCATTATCAGCACTGGCAATGCGATGGCTGAAGAGATCATTGAACCAATGAACTTGGAAGATGATCTCCGGCACTGGCACGCTCTATACCAACCTCCCGAGGTATCAGAGATTTCAAAAGAGATCGATTGTCTGGCACGAAATATCTATTTTGAAGCACGCAGCGAATCGGAACAGGGACAGCTCGCAGTGGGCCATGTTGTCATGAACCGGGTTGCGCATGAAGGCTATCCGGATTCAGTCTGCGCCGTCGTCAAGCAGGGAGGGGAGAAGAGACGTTACCGGTGTCAATTTTCCTGGTGGTGCGATGGACGTTCTGATATACCCATGAATAAAAAAGCCTGGCAGCGGTCGCAGGATCTTGCCGAGGCGGTCTATAGAGGGCAATCCAAAGATCCGACTGATGGTGCGCTTTGGTATCATGCGGACTATGTGAATCCTGTATGGAGTACAGCGCTGGTATTGGGCAAGAAAATCGGACAACATCTTTTCTATTTGAGCAAAAAACGGCCTGTATATGCCATGAATTCAGCTACAAGGTTACAGTCGAAAATCGATCCAGTCAGCACTGTGGAACAGTCGCTTGGCTTTCCCGCACTTTAAAGTATCGCCATCCTACTCCGGAATGGGTACTTCGATAAGTTTTCCTGTTTTACAGTTATAGATATAACCGTATATCGGTATGCCATCCGGTACCAATGGATGATTGCGTATTCTTTGCACATCCTCGACAACACTTTTTGCATTGTCCGAGATGGTCAGCCAATTGATGAACCTGCCTTCGATAGAACCGCTACCATCAGCGGAGTCATGCCAACCATCGGCATCGACAGTTGCCGTTTTAAGACTGCTGGCGAGCAGGTCGCCCATGATTTCATTGGTGAATGTCAACATGCCGCAATCGGTGTGATGGATAACAAACCACTCCTTGGTTCCAAGCAGCTTATAGGAAATGACAAGGGAACGGATTGCATCGTCGCTTGCTCTTCCTCCGGCATTGCGAATAACATGCGCGTCGCCTTCAGATAAACCGGCAAACTTTGCCGGGTCGAGTCTTGCATCCATACAGGTTAGCACAGCAAATCGGCGCCCCGGCGGCATGGGAAGCTCACTTTTATCACCAAAACCCTTTGCATATTTTGCGTTTGCAGTTATAACCTCATCGCGAATTTTGCTCATGGCTTATCCCCCGGTTACAGTTTTCCTTACTAACTATGATCACTATTTGACAGGTATCTCGCCCTGGTTATTGATCACAATTTATCGGGTAATTGAATCTAAAGCAGGTTTTTTCAAATGATTAAAAAAAGAGCGGGGCGGTGATGAATACAGGCATAAAAATCACCATCTCAATTCTGGCTATTCACTCCACTTGAACAGCAGACCGTCCGGGTGAAAGGCATACCACGCAAACCAGAAGGCGATGACCGTGGGTATGGTTTTACCCTCAGCATCGATTGCGCTTGCTGTCTGGTTATCGATATCGTATTCGATTTCAATCGATTCGCCACCCACACTGTCCGCTATTCTGCCAGATGTTTTCGCTAGTTCAGCAAAAGGGTAGGCTTTGAAGACCCCACCGATATTCACACCCAAAACACGTTCCTTTGGATGGTAGCCCTTTGCGGCAAATTCAACCGGAAAATAGATCGAGCGGTTAGTTTCGTAGTCACCATAGGGAGACCGTCGATAGTTTCTTGCGAAACCGGTATCATCAGATAACACTTGAGAGTCCGGATGCCTCTTAATCCAGTCAGACCAGGTTGTGTGATACAGAGCAATGGGCTCCAGGCGCTCACCTTTGAATTTACCGCTGATGGCCTGCATTTTGATCTGCGACCACAAAGATTCTGATGTCCGGTCATACAGCAGCACATCACTGTTATAGAGTAATCCCGACACACCGAAGCTTAGCGGTCTATTGTTATGCTCAGCCTTGAATGCGATTCCCGTACCACATAGCGGGCAGAAGGTGACGGCAACGGGTTGGCTCCCAAATCGGTCATTGACAATCTCATGCCAATTCATGATGGCAATCGGATAGGCCCTGACAAAACCATTATGGGAAAGACCAAGAACACGATCTTCAGGTTGGAGGAAATCAACCTTACTAACGGGTAAGAACTTAGGATTGTCGATGGAGGGAATACCATCTTTAGGAGGACCGCCAGGCAATATTTGTTCGATCGGCACCAATGCATCTGTTACATCAAATCCGCTTTTATAGCTTCTTGCTTCAGCCGGACCGATATATATGCCGCCTGCCAAAAAAAGTAGGGTTATAAGCCTGTTGAATGCCATACCGATCACACTTACGCTATCACCAGGGCTGCGGCAGATGTGGCCACATATTCACCAATCAGATCCATATCCACCTTTGGTTGAAGGGATTTTACCGAACCCTTACGTCCGGTAGGGTGGATTGAAATGCGACTATTGTTTTTTTCTATTATCGCTTCTGCGGCACAATTTGGGCAGTAAGTGAGTTCGCCGCTTTTCTGACTGCGTCTCACGACAATGGTGGGTCCGCATGTGAGACAATTCTGAATGGGAATACCCTGGTCCGTATGCCCTAGAATCGTGTTCATTCGGCCGGAATGGGCAAGTTCGATAAAAAGATGTCCAAAATTGCCGTCGAATTGGGTATGCAGGTTCAATTTAATATCTTTCAAGGCCTGATCAAGGGGTAAACTGTGACGATAGGGACGGGTACTGGTCATTGCATCGAAGGCATCGCAGATACTTACGATTCGGGAGTCGATTGACAGATTGCCCTCGTCCAGTCCAAATGGATAGCCGGCGCCATCGGGACGTTCATGATGATGAAGAATGGCGTTTTTCACCAATGAGGCCAACGGGTGCCCGATCAATATTCTCGCTCCAATTTCGGGATGGTTCATAATGGTTTCGTATTCGTCGTCATTCAATCTTCCCGGCTTCTTCAGGATTGAATCAGGAACGCTTATCTTGCCCAGATCATGGAGGAAACCTCCAAGGGTGATCCGTGCCACTTCGTATTTATTTAAACCCAGCGATTCGGCAAGCAGTCGACAGTATTGGGATACCCGCCATAAATGACCGCCGGAATAGGGATCGCGGGCTTCCACCATCCAAGCCATGACCAACAGTGACTGTAATAGTGGTTTCATTCCACGCTGTCGTAATTCGGAAGTATAATCCGGCTCAAACAAGGATTTTGCTGCAGGTAGAAGACTGATCATTTTCCAGTGCCTCACAGTTGTGCAATCCAAGCCAAGTCAATCTCCTTAACTGGTTCGCTACGACGCGATTGACTACACGAATCACAGTAAAGTATACGCACGCTATCGGTCTGTGGATTCATATAGAATTACCCTGCTTGATTCAGGGTAATGTCGATATCGAGCAGCAACCTGGAACGAGTACTGACTTGTTTAAAATAAACTGGATCGACTAGGGCCTGTTAAGACTAATCCGGTGGGCTCTGCTGGTGGATAGAGACGGGGGTAATTAAGGTACGTACTGATTGTGAGTGGGAGGTGGTTTCTCAGTATGCAACCACTTCCGACGCTAGGCTTGGAGAAAATGCTGGGGCAGACGATCGTCACTGACCAGGGGATGCTGGATGAACCCATATGGCGTTGGCCGGCTATGAAAAAGTGGCATTAAGGTTCCATTCAGTTTTGAGGTGCTAATGTTCACAATGTCAGTTACTTGATCGAATGAACAGCCGTTTTTCACTCTCGTTACGGAATCTTTGGCTATATTGGTTAGCAAATATGTTTTCCCGGAAAGGTATGTATTGAGAGGCTTCATATTTGAACAGATCATCTTATCTGAAATCATTAAGTATCACTGCAACTGTTAGCCGTTACCTGTACAGGTCTTTTATTGTTGTAATGTGTATTGTGTTTGCCAGTGCGCTGTTTTCAGGATGTGCCTCGGTATCGAAAACACCCGCCAGCGCAACTGAGCGTTCCAGATCCGACAATCAGGGATTATCTTTTATACCTGTTATTCACCCCGCAGTAAAGATCGCAGAAAACCTGAAAGGCGTACCCTATCGCTATGGTGGGGTTACCCCAAAAGGTTTCGACTGCAGCGGCCTGGTTCACTATGCATACCATAAAGCCGGCATAAAGATTCCAAGAACAACACGGGATCTATACCGGGTGTCCCGGCGACTGCCTATCGAGCAGGCCAAACCCGGTGATTTACTGTTTTTCAAGATAAACTCGCGCAAGTTATCGCATGTGGGACTCTACGCCGGAAACGGACGGTTTATCCATGCCTCGACCGGGCAGAATCGTGTTGCCGACGGTTCGCTCGAAGATCCATACTGGCGTGACCGCCTGATAGGGATAGGCCGGCTTCCAGTTGATCGGATGTGAATGAAATTCCTTATATCAACTTTTTTACATTTTCGAACAATATTCGGGAATGGATTCTCATAATTCAGCTTACCTATGTGGTACGTTTTTCCCAAATGTAGAGAGGAATGAGGAATAGTGACTATGCCACGAATCTCCAAACTTATTGCATTGGTTTCACTGACATGCATCTTGGCTATCAGTCTGATTTCCTGCGGCGGCGGTGGCGGCAGTAGCGAAACTACGACGCCGACTTCAACATCGGCTCAACGCACCGGTACGGTCGGTATTCTTCTGACCGACAAGCCCGCCGACCCATCGCTGTTTGTGGCCATGAACGCCACCATAGAGCGGATGGGATTGATTGGGTCCGAAAATGGTGATGAGGTAACGCTCTTTTCCGATGAACCTCAGACGATCGATCTTCTCAGCCTGAAGAATGAGTCGATTCCCTTCACCTTCCGGGATGATGTGCCCGTGGGTACTTACTGCAAGATTCGTTTAATCCTGAGCGATCTTGAACTGGTGCTGGCCGACGATACCCCGGATGATCTGACTGACAATGAAACCTATCACCCAAACCTGCCGGGCAATGGCAAACTTGATCTGCTCGCGCGTGATTGCTTCACGGTCGAGGAGGGCAATGTAATAACCGTACAGGTCGATATGGATGGTGGTAATTCGATTCATATCACCGGAAACAACAACGGGTACAATTTCAGACCAGTTGTATTTGTTGATGTTCTTGAGGAAGGATTCGAAAGTAAGCTGGTTCGCTTGGAGGGCGAAATCACCGAAGTGATGCCTGATGAGAATTCCCTGTTGATATGTGACGCCCTGCCCATGCAGCAAACAGCGAGTATGGAGTGTGTCGAGATTAAACTGGGTGACGATACGGCTTTCTTCGACAATCTGAATTATAACGGTGAACCTCGTTCTCTCGATGAACTGCTGTTGGAGGAGAATTTGGGTGAAGTGGTGGTTGTTGTGGGCTGGCCCGATCATCAGGTGATGCCCCATGTTGATGTGGATGTTGATATTCCCCGGGGCCACCTTCCATCTCCCGGCGAGTGTCGACTTTGGATGATCGATGAACCTCCCGGTCTACAATCCCCTCCAGGTGACTGCGAATTATTGGAAGAACAAATAACAGATGTTTCCGTTCTGGTGGATCACGAAGGTGTGGTGAGCGACAGATATCACCCCCTGATGGAAGTGGATGCCCTGGTCATTGAGTTGGGTGATTTTCTTCAGGTGGAGGGTGAAGTCGCTGCTGATGCCGATATCAGCGGATTTGGTATGAATGTCACTGAAAGCGGCTCGGTTGTGACAGCTGGGCCGCTTGATGTCATGTTTCATCAGGATGAGCCCGGTATCAATGGCACCAGGATCGTCTCCAAGTCGGGCGACATACTGGATTATCTGGAGGTTACCGTGCCCCGCAAGGTTCAGGTTGACGGCGTACTCGACCTGACAGGTACCGAAGCCGTACTCAAAGCTGCGTTGGTGATTATCGATACCACTACTGAAGAGAACGATCAGCAGATCACCGGTACTATCCTTTCGATTGGTGCAAACGGCTTTGTCCTGTCTCCCGAAGAAGGTACTGTATGTGGTATTGCTACCACTGACTTGGCGGTTACATACGCTGATGGTGTTGATTTTCTCACCGTTGTCATCACCGATACGGTCAGTGAAATCTCACAGGACGGTACGCTTGAGGTCGGCCAGGATGTGGGAATAAACGGCAGCTGAAGTGCGGATGGTTATATTGCCGAAAGCGTTGTGATTTTGGATGATCAACGTATTCCGTAGGTATACTCCAGTACCCTCCTCATAAAGAATCCCCGCACGATGTGCGGGTATTCGTTCCCATCAAATCTCAGTTATTTCATTGCTTGCTGTACAGCCAATATCACTTTTGATCGAGTATCTTCAATCTTTTTGAAAAATCCCGAAATAATCTAAAATATTGAAATATATGTCTGTCATATGGTGAAGCTATATGGTACGGAGTTTTCTTGTATACCTTAGCAGTGCTTTGAGTACAATAAGCTAATCCATACTGTACAAAGACAGCCTTGGGCGAATGGAAGATAAAGATGAAGAAACGCGCTATAACCTGTCTATTATCCTTGCTCTCTACGCATCCTTCTGTACATGCCGGAGAGGCAGATGTAGTCGATGTGGCTATAAAGAATAGAGGGGCCAATATCTATGATTTTTCTGTAACGGTAATGCATCAGGATACCGGTTGGGATCATTATGCCAATCGCTGGGAGGTATTGGATGAAAAGGGTGTCATTTTAGGCACAAGGACGCTTCATCATCCGCATGTCAATGAACAACCGTTCACCCGTCGCTTATCGGGGATTCATATTCCATCAGAGACAAAATCAGTCGTTATTCGATCGCATGACTCGGTCCATAAATACGGTGGTGCGACTGTGACAGTGCAGTTGCCAATGAATTAAACACGTCATGGCTTGTTTGAGTGACTGGCTGCAAAAGGGTAGATCGTTTATCAGGTTTTACCGCTGTTTCTTGTTCTCTTATGGTGCGATTCAGATTTGCGCAATGAATCGAACAACCCATAGGACCAGGGGCGCATTGCGATCACTACTGTGGTTCCGTCCCGGTCATCCAGGGGCAGCTTCGCATCATCGTCATTCAATTCATCGAACTCCCTGGCGAGATGTTCCATTTTACGTTGAAACACACGATTCGAGCTTTCGGCCAACATGCCGTTTATCACAATCAATCTTTCATTCTGGTGGTCAAACCGGGAAGCGAAAAATTCCGCTTCAATCTTTTCCTGGAAGAAGCGCTGAATCGGCCCGTTTTCCTGCCATTTGAAGTTGCGGGCGACGAGTAGCTTGACTCTGTTTTTAGGTAAAAGCTCTATCAGACGCAACCGGTCGAGTTTGGCCAGCTGTTGTATGCATCTGGTCTCGGATATGTGGAAACGCGCTACGATATCATCCAGTGACCAGCGGTTGAGCACACAGACCGTGACCAGCAGCAGTTCGAGATTTCCCGCAATCTCAGCTTCCTGTTCAACGGTCAACCCGGAGATAGCCGTCGCACCAGCCCACTCATTCATCTCCTGTACCAGGTCGGAGATCTCCATCTCCATTATCTGGCAGACTTGGTCCAGGCGCTCCAGGGTAAAGCGACGTTTGGCGAATAGCCGTTTCACGTTCGCCTCAGAGAGATCCAAATGGCGCGCCACATCCGCATAGGTCATCCCGTGTGCTTTGAGGCTGCGTTTCAGGGCATCGATAAGTTGAAGCGTTTGGGCCATGATAAAATGATAAGGTATTAATTAATTATACTGATAGATGAAATCAAACATCTGATTCTAAGTATAGTAGCTTAATATGAGCCAAAGCGCTAAGAGCTGTATTACCCTGCTGTTGACGCAAGTGCATGGTCTTCTCTCAGTACACAATATGTACTCAGAGAAGACCATGCCTTGCGCAGGTTCTGCTTAGCCTTACGGCGTTGTGCCTTGTTGGTTGTGTCGTGTACACCACCCTTGCGCAGCATCGGATGGTTATGCAATGGATTTCGTGGTTTGCGTGTTTTGTTTTTCATCTCAATTACCTCTGTGTTGAAATAAATGGGCCGGTGCCCCGGCCCACTTATCCCTTGACGCACAGCACCTGTTTCAGGGTGTGCACCACTTCAACCAGATCGCTCTGGTTCGCCATTACCTGATCGATATCCTTGTAGGCGCCCGGGATTTCGTCGATGACTCCCTTGTCCTTACGGCATTCAACCCCCCGGGTCTGGGATTCGAGATCCGCCCGGTTGAACTGCCGCTTTGCCTTGGTGCGCGACATGCGACGCCCGGCACCGTGTGAGCAGGAGCAGAAGGACGCTTCACTGCCCTTGCCACGCACAATGTAGGATTTGGCGCCCATGGATCCGGGGATGATCCCCAATTCTCCTTCGCCGGCACGAATCGCGCCTTTGCGGGTGACATAGACATCAGCACCGAAGTGATGCTCCCGCACAACATAGTTGTGGTGGCAGTTGATCGCCTCCTTGGTGATTGAAAAGGGCGGCAGCTGCAGAGCCAGGGCATCCAGGATCTGCTGCATCATTTCGCGGCGATTGATCATGGCGTAATCCTGGGCCCAGGCAACAGCTTCGACATAGTCATCGAAGTGCTGCGCCCCCTCAGTGAAGTAGGCCAGGTCCCTGTCGGGCAGCCTTCCCAGCTGATCGCCCATATCCTTGCGCGCGAGATTGATGAAGTAGCGTCCGATGACATTGCCGATGCCGCGTGAACCGGAGTGCAGCATTACCCATACCGCCTCGTTTTCATCCAGACAAAGCTCGATGAAGTGATTCCCGCCGCCCAGGGATGCCAGCTGTCGAATCCAGATGTCGTAGGGACGCTTTCGCTGCATCTTGGCGATTGCAGGATGCTTGCCGAGAATCTGATCCAATCGCTTGGCCAATGGAACAATGGTTGAGCGCTTCACCGGATCACGGTCATGCATACCGAATCCAACCGGAATCGCCTGTTCGATACGATTACGCAGCATACGCAGGCTGTCAGGCAGTTCGGAGGCGGTCAGGGAGAGACGGATGGCGTTCATACCGCACCCGATATCCACTCCGACCGCTGCTGGCACGATGGCGCCTCTGGTGGGGATCACCGAGCCGACGGTGGCGCCTATACCCGCATGGACATCCGGCATCGCCGCAACATGGTGATGGATAAAGGGCATCTGGGATACGTTCACCAGCTGGTTTAGTGCCGTCGATTCGGTATCCCCGGTCCAGATATGGACCGGCACCCTGCCTTTGTTGAGAGTTTGTAGAATAGGCATTGTCATATTCCTTATAGTTCAAGTTTATAAAAAAGGGGTTCGATTTTCCCTCGACGCAAGCGTTTGATTGTGCGTCTGTCACTGAGCATGCCGGGGAGTTGTTCCGTCTGTTCGAAACAGAACTGTCTCGGCAGAGCGCTGTACAGCGACTTGGGGGGCAGGTAGTGGCCGTTGATGCGTTTCAGGTAGTTCCCGACTTTCCAGCTGTGATACCAGATCTGTTTCAATCCCAACTCTCTGTTGACGAAATCCACAGTGGCAGCGAGCATGGCCTGGCTCCACTCCTTGAGCAGCGGTTCCACGAACTCAAGATAACGACGTGCAGATGCGGCGGTGGTTTTGAAATCGCCACAATCCATTACATGCTCGTCCCTGTCACACCTGTCGAGCCACTTATGCAGCCAGGCGGTATCTCTGACCCAGTCACTTTGAACCTCTTCGATCAATACCTCATCTCTGTCGAGATCGATATCGAGGCGTGACCAGGCCAGAGTCTCCCGGTAATAACTGCGATCACCCCTCCCCAACACCGGATGTCCCCAATAGTTGAAGACACCATCCCGGGTAGGGTGGATCAGTTTCTGCAAAAGGCTGTCATGCTGGTGATTGAAATTGAGTCGCAGTACCAGGTTGACGCCTGGCCGCGATGTTTGCGCATAACGGTCTGATTTACTCCCCCACACACCTGCGGTGACCAGGTAGGTGGTGCCCGGCTCCTGCCAATAGCTGACTAACAGATCACTGTTTAAGCGTCCATTGCCACAGCTGCTTAGTAGAGCGGCGATAGAGGATTTGTTCAGCAGCCTCCCAAAGTTGGATCCCTTAAGGGTTTGAATGGTCGCATGCCGCTTGACCGCAATCTGCAGCAGTTGCACTGCATAGTAGTCCCGGCAGTAGGGGTAGAGTGTTCTCTCCTTAGAAAAATAGGCAAACAACTCCTCTATTTCGTTCTGGTCCATGATTGCTCTCCTTCGTTGATTGGACGCAGGTGGGTTGATGGAAATGGGTTAAATGGATTATTCGCATGGTTAACTCCTGGTCTATTTAGGTTGAATTGCCCGGCCCTCTGGGCCGGGCGGTTGGGGTTACACCGAGATCTTCACAGTGTCGTTGAGGACGCCGTCGAGACCGCCGAAGACGGTCAGACGATCCACCTTGTCGGTCACCTTCTCCAGAGTCTCCAGCTCCTTGAGGCGCAACAGGGTGGGGTTCTCGTCCATCAGCTTTGCAGTGTTCAGCAGCGAACGGGTCGCCGCGGTCTCCTCGCGCCGCTTGATGACATTGGCCTGTGCAGCCTTCTCGGCCTGCACCACCTGGTTGAGAATCTCCTTCATCTCACCGGGCAGGATCACATCCTTGAGACCGACACTGCAGAGCTCGAAGCCGTTCTCCGCGGCCTTGCCGGCAACCTTGTCGAACACCTCCCGGTCGACCCGCTCCTTGTCCTCCAACAGCTTGTCGAGCTCGCGGGAGCCTACCGCCTGCCGCAGTGCGAATTGCAGTTCACGGTAGATCCAGTCGAGGGGCTGCTGCAGCCTGTTGCGCGCCTTTACCGGGTCCAGGATCTGGTACTGGGCTCCCAGGTTGAGACGCAGCGAGACCTTGTCACGGGAGAGAATCTCCTGCCCCTGGACCTCCATCGCCTGGATACGGGTATCCAATTGCTCCACACTGACGTGTCGCTTCAGCGCCCAAAAGGCGTGAAAGCCCGGCTTCAGGGTCTGGCGCAACTCACCGTCGATCAACAACAGGCCGACATAGTGATCCATAACCTCGGCGGTCTGGATGTTGGGCTGCAGCTCTCGCGCCACTACACCACCACGGGTACGAAACACCGCATCCACGAGGTCCTTGGGGACAACCAGACCGTTGCGCAGATCGATCCGCTCTACACGCAGGGTGTAGGGGAGTTTCCAATAGACCCTGCGCTCACCCGGCGCCAACAGCTCGATGAACTTGTCGTCCCGATAGACAAGACCGATCTGGTTGTCGGCCATGTCCGCCAGTTCCAGGTAAGGGCTCAACAAATCGCCCGCCCCCTTCATCAGGATCTCGGTGTTCTTGTTGGCGCATACTGCCTGGCCCAGGTCGTGCAGTTCGATCCGTACATGGCCGAATGGGTCGAAGTGGCGGTAGACACCCGGCTCCAGCACCTTGATCAGCTGACTGTCACGAAACAGAAAACCGCGCTCGTGCTGGGCCACAACGATGCGCTTGTATGCAAACATTGTTTTTCTCCTCAGTTTGTAAAAGTGATTGAAATTGCCTTTTCGAAGCGCACGATAAACCCAGCTAAACACGACATACTTAGTCGCCGGGTTAAATAATATGCACTTCGGAAAAGCGCGGCCCCACATCCGCAGCGCGGGCCCGGATGGGACGATCGGGTGGGTGAAATCGCGGTCGCTGCCACGACCCGTGCACTCCCTTGCCGGACCGTTTGGCGATGGCGATCTCACTGACCCGTCGCGCCATGTCGGGCACAGGCCCTGCGGGTGGTGCAGGTTTTTGTCCAAAGCACTCAGCGTTGAAACCTGCCGGGACGTTGCTTGGATAGTGAGTCAGTGCGGAGTCGAACCGCGGGGTCGTAAACCCTTACCATCTAGGGATAGGAGGAGTCGAACCTCCGACAGATCGAGTTAAAGTCGATTGCTCTACCCACTGAGCTATATCCAGTTGGAGTCTTCAGGAACATCTCGTGCGGTACACAGGGTTGCAGGGCAAGCTGTGCCGGTGGGTCATGCGGAGACCCAGCCGCTGTCACTCAAGTATTCAATGAGGACCTGGTACATCCGTCAGGTATCGAACCTGAACGGATGAGTGATTCATGGTCTGAAATAGTGGTCTCTGTTGGCACCGTCAAAGCGTTTGCTCTGCAGGCAGCAACGCTTAAAATCTGATACCAGAGCCGCAGGGACAGGGATCGTTACGGCCCAGCTTTTCCGTCAGCTCTTTGTCACCGTGTACTACGCGATCACCACGCTTTACCTTTATTTCAGAGGGGTAACCCTTGCGCCGTTTGTTCATGGTTTCGAAAGGATGATTGATCCATCTTTTGCCTGTGCGTTTTCATCTTGAACCTCCGCTAAAGTGATTGGTTGAGGTTTGGTAGGGACGGTGAGATTCGAACTCACAACCAGCAGGGTCTAAGCCTGCCGCGTCTTCCAATTGCGCCACATCCCCTTATAGATTGTTATGGGCGGCTTATTCAACCACCCGGTTTGGTCCGCCCCCCTATGGCAGGCTGACCGGTGCTTCGGGATCCCATCTCCTCCCCTGGCACTGCACTGCCGCGCTTGTCGAGACGACTCGAACAGCAGCACTACCTCTTGTCCCTGGTGAGGCTGGCAACACCATTCCCGGCCCGTAACCGAGAACAGGGGGACGAGGCTTGCTTGGTATCTGCCCCAAGCGGCCAAAATCGGGCCCTGTCCATGATCCGGACAGGGCAGTTTGTAGTTTCCAAATTGTTAAAGAGCATCCCGAGTTACCACCCGAGTTTTCCCGGGCAATAAAAAACCCCCGGGGTTTGCACCAACCGGGGGTTTTTTCCGGAAGGTGTCAGTTATTCATGACACCTTCCTGCAATGCTCTGGAAAAGTGTCAGGTCACAGCGGCTTCGTCCTCGTTACCGAGCAAAAAGCCAGGCGCTTTTAGTTGTATCAACAGATACGCTGAACACAGCGACGCACAAGCAGGCCCACTCCGCAGGGCTGCTGATGTGTCGGTGTCGTATAAGCATGTTGAATTCATCGTCGGTTCCTGTTTCGGTTTTCCGGGAGAGTCCCGGTCATCCGGGGCTTTCCAAATCTTGGGGCGCAAGTATAATCGGCAGATCTCAAATTGCAATAGTATTTTTTGCAAATGACAAAATTAAATCCAAGCAGCAAATCGCGTAGCAAAGACCCCGTGGCGGTTAAGATCGGCAAGCGCATCGCCCAGGCGCGCCGGATGGCCGGCTTCAAGACCGCAAAGGCATTCCGAGACAAGCTGCCAAAGTGGCCGGAGAACAGACTCTCCTGGTACGAGGCGGGTTACTCGATGCCCCATCCCGGTCATCTGGAAATCATTGCCAGGATTACCGGCACATCGGCCTGCTGGATCATGTTCGGCCTTGGTCCAATACGCTCGGGAGAACGGGACCTGCAGGCAGTGAGGCACCAGAATCTGGTCTATCTGTTTCGAGAAGCGGAAGCAGGCAAAGCTGAAACAGTCAGTAGGTTTTTGTTGAGTATCAAGCTTGAAGCCAAGCAACTGGCCAGCTATATCGACAACCCTTTCAAACATATTGGAGAACGATTAGCACGTAGTATTGAAAAGGCTTGCGGAAGGCCTCGTAAGTGGCTTGACGAACAGCATATTGAATCCGATGGGCTTTGTGTCTCGTTTCCTGATGATTTACGAGAATTGATGACACTCTATTCAGAGATGGATGCGAAGGGCAGGCAAATACTAATCGAGCTGGCACAGACCATATTTAAACACTCCTGACCTTTTACTTGAAATTCATCCGCAATCCTTCTTCGACCAAGTTCGGAAAATAGAACCAGAAAGCCTGGAGGGTCTTATGTGGTATTCTTGTGAGATCATTCCAGTATCAACCCTTCATGCACAATCTCGATAGTCTCAATGGCAACATCGTTCGAGCTGGCATTAAGATCACCCATTGAGTACTTTGATACCCAGGCATTACGCAGTTTCCAAGTAAATGCAGGTTGTTGTTCATCATTCAGCAGATGGATAGTCACATTGCGTCGACTGCCTGTGCTGGATTGTGCGCTTTCGGTAATCCATTCGAATAAATCGAGAGTACCGATCAAGCCGCGCTTTAAGGTAACAGGGCCATATTTTGTCAACCCAGGTAACTTTACCGGACTTTCAGTGCGGTCATTACCTGCACGGTACTCAATGACCTGGATTTCCATTGAGAGGCCGCTTACCTCACTGAAGCCTGCCCTGGCATCCTGCGGGTCGTCGCCACCAATCGAGACCAGGAAGTTAAAGGCACCATAGGGTGTTTCTGACTGAATGGCCATGGGGCTTCTCCTTTATTTGAGATCCGAATCTTGTAACCAGCATAAAGAACGGTAGCAAAGAGTTAGTGTTTCATAGGCCGGACCTGCATTCATGGCATCCAAATTCGGCCCCCGCCATGCTTCGATCCAGCAGTTGTATAGCCGCCAGCAATTGACCGGCTTATCTGTATGCTTGTCCAGCATACAAATTGTCATTGTCCGAAGGTCTTTTGCACGACAAAGATTGGCTTTGTGCCAATCGAAAAAGAAGTGATCACTATCTATTACCCTGCGCAGCTCAATTCGATTGGTTTTGATATCAAGACACAGAAAACCAATCAATTTCATCAGAGGCGAGGGACGGGCAGTTGCATGTCTGGTGGAGCTTATGCCAGAGATACTCGAGAAAGCTACGTCTCTGCGTGAGCAATCAGATTTGGAGCTGTCGATAGTTACCGTGAATCGGTTGTTGAGTAACGGCAATTGATTATCAGGCATGAGTTAGGCCAATACTCCGTATTGGAAATCGTTGATTTTTCATTATCTGATTCCTATGCAATCAAAGGCTAGCAGTTGCCTATGTTATGTCAATCATCCACTGTGGATTTTGTTCCCGGACTCTCTAAAAGACATTTGACCTTCCAAGTGGCGAAAACACCACACAAGGAGCACTAATAGAACTGGACTGCTGATGGTTTCAGGGTTGATACCTATGCTGATTTTAGCCATTTTTTCAATCTGGCTTACACTCTAGACAAGGATTGAAAAGTTGAATAAGACGATGGTACATGTCACCGACATCCACGAAGTCAATGCTGAACGCATCAGGCTTTTAATTGAATGCTGTATACAGGCCTATAATACCTTTTCTGATAAAGATCTTTCGCACTGTGAACGTGCCCGGGTAACTGTACCTGATGGGTTTGAGTTACTGGATTGCTGGAGCGGTGTGGATAGTGTATATGGACGGGACGAGACAGTCGAGACGTATGGTTTGGTGTTTCGGTCATCGACCGCTCCATGGCGTTATGTCTTTAATCAGATTGGATCATATTCTGGTTCTTGGGGTGCCATATGTTGTCGGCAGGTGGAAGGATATCATCAGAAAATAGCATCAGCACCAGCCATTATGCCCAAACGGCTGATCTTACTCTGTAAAAAAGCGATATATCGGACAGGTTATTGGGTCAGTGTTAACAAACCCTAGTTGAGATCGATAGATATATTCTGCCCTTTAAGCACGCAAGGTTTCTCCGGTTCCAGCCCGTAGATGGATTCCAGGTGAGCGAGGGATCTCAACAGATTTTCGTCCAACACCTGAATTTCATTGCTTTTTGTCTTGAGAATATTCTTTGTCGAAAGGTTCTGAAGAATTCTTGAAAACGTCTCGGGTTTCATTGAGAGTCGTGCCGCCAGTACTCCCTTGGCGGCAGGCAGTGTGAAGTGATCCTGGCCAACATCCTCCATTCTGTGCAACAGCAATGCGCACAATCTGGTGGTGGCGCTCTGCAGCGTCAGATCATCGATCTCTTTGATGAGCCCGCGTAATCTCTGACTCATGGTGCCCATTATTCGGAAGCAAACCTCGATTGATCCGCTCAGTATCTGCAGGAAGCGTCGATTATCAAATGAGATGACTTTTGCCGGTCCAAGTGCTTCGGCGCTCACAGGATAGATGGGATGTTCCATGAACATAAGCGCTTCCGCAAAGGTATTGCCCGGCTGAATGATATCGATAATTTTCTGATCACCGTTGGATGAAACACGAAACAGTTTTATCTGTCCGCCGATCACCAGAAAAAAGCGATTTGCCTCATCGCCTGTTTCAAACAGTGATTCGCCATCCTTGAGGGTTCCTGTATGGCTGCTCTCCATGACCTGTCTGACTTGATCGTCATCCAGGGCGGAGAAAAGGTGGGCCATTCGAATGTCAATGTTCATCACTTGAAGCCAGTATCATGTCAGGGTAACACGTGGTGGTCCTTGTCATATTTGCCAGTGGATAGAACAATGTCAATTACCTAAAAAGTGTTATATCCCAACGGCCAATACCTCGCATACGGGCAGCGACTATTAATAAGTCTGGCTGAAATTGACATTTTTCTGTTTGACAAAGATCAAGGCATCTCAATTCTTTAGCACTTATCAAGGGCGTTTGTACAATCATCCGCCTATCTGTTTTGCCTGAGTTAGCCGCCTATGTGGCAGCTTTCGGCGAATACGTGCCCTTCAGGCGCTCTTCATCCTGTTGATGTCCCGATATAAACCCATTTGACACATGTCAAGGTAGGGAAGGGTGTCTGTTTTCTAATAGCGGGGACTCAATCAAGACAGGCTTGGGAGGAGAGTGATGGCACAAGCGTTCACGAAGGAGATGTCGCGGAACATCTTTTACGGGGGTACGGCGTTTTTCTTTCTGTTGTTTTTGGCGCTGACCTTTGACACCCATCTGGCGTTGCCGGATCGGGACAATCGCGAGGCGTTGGACCCGACCACGGAGCGGGGGCAGATGATTGCCCTGGGGAAGAAGGTATGGGAGGAGAACGACTGTATCGGCTGTCACACGCTCCTGGGCGAGGGGGCCTATTTTGCGCCGGAGCTGGGCAATGTTTACCAGCGTTACGGAAACAGCAAGGAGGCGATCATGGCGTTCATCAAGGGACGTCCGGTGGAGGGGATACCGGGTCGTCGCAGCATGCCGCAGTTCAACCTGACCGATGAGGAACTGAAGGCGGTGGCGGAGTTTCTGCAGTACAGCTCTGAGATTGACACGGCGGACTGGCCGCCGAACATTCAGGGTTAGTGGTGCTGACAGAGTAGAGACAAGCTGAGGAGAAGACGATGACGTTCAAATATCAATCCCAGGCGGTGGCGATGCCCTATTTTATCGCGGCCATCGGCCTGTTTGTGGCGCAGATCCTGTTTGGTCTGATTATCGGGCTGCAGTATGTATGGGGTGATTTTCTGTTTCCGGAGATTCCGTTCAACGTGGCGCGGATGGTGCATACCAATGCGCTGATCGTATGGTTGCTGATGGGTTTCATGGGGGCGGCTTATTATCTGATACCGGAGGAGTCGGAGACGGAGCTGCACATGCCGTGGCTGGCGACGCTGACCTTCTGGGTATTTTTGGTGGCGGCGGCGCTGACGGTGGCGGGCTACCTGCTGGTGCCCTATGCGACGCTGGCGGAGATCACCGGCAACGATCTGTTGCCGACCATGGGGCGTGAGTTTCTGGAGCAGCCGACGATCACCAAGCTGGGGATCGTGGTGGTGGCGCTGGCGTTTCTGTTCAACATCGGCATGACGGTTTTGAAGGGCCGCAAGACGGTGGTGAGTCTGGTGCTGCTGATGGGCCTGGTGGGTCTGGCGGTGTTTTTTCTGTTCTCATTTTTCAACCCGGTCAACCTGGTGCATGACAAGTTCTGGTGGTGGTGGACGGTACACCTGTGGGTGGAAGGCGTGTGGGAGCTGATTCTTGGTGCGATCCTGGCCTTTGTGCTGATCAAGGTGACCGGTGTGGACCGTGAGATCATCGAGAAGTGGCTCTACATCATCATTGCGATGACCCTGATCACGGGTATTGTGGGCACCGGGCATCACTACTACTGGATCGGCACGCCGGAGTACTGGCAGTGGTGGGGTTCGGTATTTTCCGCCCTGGAGCCGATTCCGTTCTTCATGATGACGGTATTTGCCTTCAACATGGTGAACCGGCGGCGGCGCAACCATCCCAACAAGGCGGCGACCCTGTGGGCTTTGGGCACGGCGGTGATGGCGTTTCTGGGGGCGGGCGTATGGGGTTTTCTGCACACTCTGGCGCCGGTGAACTACTACACCCACGGCACCCAGATCACGGCGGCGCACGGTCACATGGCGTTCTACGGGGCGTATGTGATGATCAACCTGGCGATCATCAGTTACGCGGTGCCGATCCTGCGGGGCCGCGAGGCCAACAGCGAGCAGGCGCAGGTGGTTGAGATGTGGGCGTTCTGGCTGATGACGGTGTCGATCGTCTTCATCACGCTGTTTCTGACCGGTGCGGGGATCCTGCAGGTCTATCTGCAGCGTTTCAGCGACACGCCGTTGTCGTTCCTGGTGGTGCAGGACAAGATCGCGCTGTTCTACTGGCTGCGTTTCTTTGCCGGTGTGGTGTTCCTGGGCGGTCTGGTGGTCTACATCTGGAGTTTCTTCATTCCGGGTGAGAAGACGGCGGCGGAGATGCCGGCGATGGAGCCCCAGGGTGAGGCGCGCGGTGCCGCGGAGGCCGCGGCCGGCTAGATAAACACGACCAACCGATAGCAACCCCCTGGCCGGACGGTGAGATGGCATCAACCCGTCCGGCTTTTTTATGGGCAGCCTGTGTCCTTCAGGTCATTTCTGTTTTTTTCTACTACTAAGGGAGTAATTTTGATGGCAGGAAACGGCTGTTTTTGGATAAGCGGGCAGGATAGATTCGCCCCCCATTAAGCGCCTTGTATTTTAGGCGTTTTTCACTTTGATCTTTGTCAAGGATGGTTAGCCACGGAATCATAAAGTGGCTATCAGAGCAATGGATCGGCGGTCATGCGGAATGTATAAATCGTATGAGATCCAGTCCGGCGTCGAATCGATTTCGATAATCATGGACTTGCCGGTGCGAATCAAGCCAATACGTTGACAGGCGCATCTTATGAAAACAGAAGGGGTTGTCTATCTGGTAGGTTCGGGGCCCGGTGATCCGGAACTCTTGACCGTTAAGGCATTTCGACTGATGCAGTCAGCCGATGTTGTGGTCTACGATCGCCTGGTTTCACCGGAGATCATGGAAATGATCCCTCCCGGTGTTTCCCGCATTGCTGTAGGCAAGTCACCGGGCATGCACTGTGTGCCACAGCATGAGATCAACTCGCTGTTAACCCGATTGGCAAAAAAATCCCGCACAATCGTACGTCTCAAGGGCGGCGATCCCTTTGTCTTTGGACGGGGTAGCGAGGAGGCACTGCATCTGCGTCAACACGGTATCCGCTTCGAAATCGTACCTGGGATCACGGCCGCATCCGCAGTCAGTTGTTATGCCGGCATCCCCCTGACACATCGCTCAATGAGCCGGGGGGTAAGGATGGTGACCGGTCATTTCCGTGACGGGGAGGCGCTGGATCTTGACTGGGAGAAACTGGCGGATGAGAGCGCGACCTTGGTGGTTTATATGGGTTTGTCGAATATCGAGACAATCACCCAACAGTTGATGTACGCAGGTCGTGCGGCGGACACACCGGCAGCCGTGATCCAGGAAGGCACCACGCCCCGCCAGCGTATGGTTCAGGCAACGCTCTCTACGCTGAGTCGCGAGGTGGAACAGGCGCGGCTCAGTTCGCCTGTAATGATCATTATCGGTGAGACGGTGGCGCTGGCCGATCAACTTGCCTGGTACCAGACCCAGGAGATGAGCGATGAAACAACCTGTCTTGATCATTGCTAGCCTCCTGTTCCTGGCCCAGTCCGCTTCAGCCGCCGGGATTCCCGAACCGAGGCGCATCGAGCTGCTCAACCTGCTTAAACACGATTGCGGATCCTGTCACGGTCTCTCCCTGAAGGGGGGACTGGGTCCGCCACTGACACCAACGAAGCTGCAAGGCAAACCGGTCGACTTTCTCGCTGCCACCATCCTCTATGGCCGTACGGGTACCCCCATGCCGCCCTGGCGGCCATTTCTCACAAACAGAGAGGCTGATTGGCTTGCACAGCAGATCAAAGAGGGTGTGCAATGAGAATGCGGCTTTTCACAATCATTTTCCTGCTGACCTTCTCGCCCTTGTTGAACGCCACTGAATGGAGAGGTACAGGTGATCTCGGGGTGGTCGTGGAACGTGCGGACGGAAGCCTTCAGGTCATCGAGACAACCGGTAACACCATCCTGGGTCGTATCGAGGGATTGGGCGATCTCTCTCACGCCTCGGCCGTGTTCTCCCGGGATGAGCGGTTTGCCTATCTCTTTGGGCGGGACGGGGGGCTGACTAAAGTCGACATATTGCAACGAAAAGTGGCCGCCCGTGTCGTCCAGTCCGGTAACAGCATCGGGGGGGCGATATCACAGGACGGCCGATTGGTGGCGGTCTCCAACTACGAACCGGGCGGCGTGCGTATCTTCGATGCCGTCAGTCTTGAAATGGTGGCCGATATCCCGGCAACCTACGGAGATGGAAAACAGTCGAAAGTGGTTGGATTGGTCGACGCACCGGGCAATCGATTTGTTTTCAGCCTGTGGGATGCCGGCGAAATCTGGATGGTCGATATGAGTGATCAGGCAAAACCCGTCGTGAGGAAATTCATGGACATCGGCCTGCAGCCCTATGATGCCCTGATCACACCGGATGGCCGTTACTACATTGCCGGACTCTATGGGGAAGACGGCCTGGCCCTCCTGGATCTGTGGAATCCGGATAAGGGGCCGCGCCGGATTCTGGCTGACTACGGTAAAGGTGAGCAGAAGCTGCCAGTCTATAAGATGCCACATCTTGAAGGTTGGGCTATCGCAGGTAAACGCTTGTTCATTCCTGCTGTGGGCCAGCATCAGGTGTTGGTCGTCGATACCGATAGCTGGCAGGAGGTCGGTCGACTCGATGTCCACGGTCAACCCGTCTTCGTGATGGCGCGCCCCGATGGCCGACAGGTATGGGTCAATTTTGCCTTTCCCAATAACGACACCCTGCAGATTATCGACACTCAGAGCCTTGAACTGATCACCACACTGAAGCCGGGAAAAGGCGTATTGCATATGGAGTTCGAACCCCGGGGTGAAGAGGTCTGGGTCTCCGTACGCGATATCGACAGGCTGCAGGTCTACGATACCGATACCTTTTCTCGTCGCGCCGATTGGCCGGTACTCAAGCCCTCCGGGATCTTTCTCACTTCCCGGGCCCACCAAATTGGACTTTGATCATGGTTGCGCAAAAAGAGACCATCCTTGATCGACCCTTGAACGCCTTGGAGCGTCGGTTGTTGAATGACTTCCAGGACGGTTTTCCACTGACGCCACGTCCGTTCCGGACCATCGCGGAACGCGTGGGAAGCACGGAGAGTGAAGTGATGACAACGATACTCAATCTACAGTCACAGCGACTGATCAGCAGGGTGGGGCCGGTTTTCCGCCCAAATCGAGTGGGGGCCAGTACCCTGGCTGCGATGGAAGTACCTAAGGAGCGGTTGGAACAGGTTGCCGACATTGTCAGCAGTTATGGTGAAGTCAACCACAACTATGAGCGGGAGCATAGTCTGAATCTCTGGTTTGTGGTCACCGCGGAAGACAGAGTGTCGTTGAACCGTGTACTCAGGGAGATTGAAAAGAGATCGGGACTTGAGGTAATTGATCTGCCGATGGTGGAGGATTTCTACATCAACCTGGGATTTCCCCTGCAATGGACCTGAGAGAACTGTCACAACTGTTGGAACCCGATCCACTGGATCTTGATCTGGTGCATGCCATTCAGGGCGGATTGCCGCTGGTTGAGCAGCCCTATGCCCAGATCGCTAGCGAATTGAACATCACGGAGGCGGAAGTCATTAGGCGTCTCGGGCGCTTGCTGGAGACAGGTGATATCAGGCGGCTCGGTGTTGTGGTGCGTCATCGGGAACTCGGTTATCGCGCCAATGCCATGGTGGTCTGGGATGTGCCTGACGATCGTGTGTCCGAAATCGGTCGGCTGCTGGGCCGGCAATCCTGCGTCACACTCTGTTACAGAAGGCCAAGACGACCCGGCCGTTGGCCCTATAATCTCTTTTGCATGATTCATGGCAGAAGCAGGGAGGGTGTGTTGCGTAATCTGGACCGGTTGATCCATGACTGCAATCTTGGATGGATCACCCACGATGTCTTGTTCAGCCTGCGGCAGTTTAAACAGCGGGGCGCGAAATATATCAGTGAACGTGATGGATCCGTCAAGGGGTCCGATCAAACGCCGGCGAGTCTCTCTTAGGAATCGGTATCAATATGCAACAGACGCTGACATCATTTGAACGACAGTTGATCAACCGTTTCCAAGGCGGTGTGGATTTAACTAATAGACCCTTTCGCGAGATGGCCAAAGCACTTGACTCCGAAGAAGACACTGTCCTGGGATCGGTACAGTGCTTACTGGAGAGGGGATGGCTTTCCCGCTTCGGCCCACTCTACAATGCTGAGCGGCTGGGAGGCAGCCTGGTTCTCGCGGCGATGTCCGTACCCGATGCGAAATTCGACAAGATAACGGAGCAGGTCAACGTTTTAGCGGCCGTTGCCCACAACTATCGACGGGATCATTGGCTGAACATGTGGTTCGTGTTGGCAACCGACACCACGGACTCGATGCAGGCAACAATCCAGCAGATCGAAAGCGAGACAGGACTGCGGGTCTACGCCTTTCCAAAAGAACAGGAGTTCTATCTCGGTCTGTGGTTCGAAATGGGTGATGACGGCAGCCTCAACACCCGCTCTATTCCCGCTGTTGCGGCGACGGAGGCATTCGACCTGGACGACCTTGACCGACGGATCATCGCCGAGACACAACAAGGTCTGCCACTCACGCACGATCCTTGCCAGACCCTGGCATGGCGTATCGGCTGCTGGCCGAGCGAGGTGGTTACCCGGATGGATAAAATGCTCCAGTCCGGCGTTATTCGTCGTTTGGGCCTGGTGCCCAACCACTACCGCCTCGGCTTCAAAGGCAACGGTATGACCGTGTGGAATATACCTGATGATCAGTTACGCGAGGCAGGTGAGCGGATTGGCGCCATGGATTTCGTCAGCCACTGTTATGCCAGGCCGCGTCACCTGCCCGATTGGCCTTACAACCTGTTCGCCATGGTGCACGGCAGGGATCGCGGCGACGTCATGCAGAAGGTTAACGAATTGAGCCTACAACTGAGAGAGTACAACCAGGGACATGAGGTGCTTTTCAGTTCCGCCGTGCTGAAGAAGACCGGTATGCGGCTCGCCTTTTAGGATTTGATTATGTTTCGCATCAGTCGTTACCTGCATGCCCTGACCCAACCGGCCGCATCTGTTCGGCGCCCGGTAAAACCGACGGGCCCGGTTGTCATCTGGAACCTGGTCAGGCGCTGTAACCTGACTTGTCGCCACTGCTATGCCACCTCGGCGGACAAGGATTTTCCGGGTGAACTGACAACCTCTGATGTCTTCAATGTCATGGATGACCTGAGGGATTTCGGCGTCCCCGTGTTGATCCTTTCGGGTGGTGAACCGTTGTTGCGACCCGATATTTTCGAAATCTCGCAGCGTGCCAAGTCAATGGGTTTCTACGTGGGTCTATCCAGTAACGGCACGCTCATCAATGAAACCACAATAGCCGATATCGCCGAAGTCGGTTACGACTATGTGGGGATCAGTATCGACGGCATGCGGGATACCCATGACCGGTTCCGTCGCAAACAGGGTGCCTTCGATGAGTCGATTCGAGGGATCAGATACTGCAGGGATGCCGGTCTTAAAGTCGGCCTGAGATTTACCCTGACCCAGGATAATGCTGCCGAGTTGCCGGATCTTTTACAGTTGATGGACGATGAGGGTATCGACAAATTCTATCTTTCTCACCTGAACTATGCCGGACGCGGCTACAAAAACCGGAATGACGACGTTCATCATCGAATTACCCGGGAGGCCATGAATCTCCTCTTCGCCACTTGCTGGGATGATGTGCAAAAGGGACGCAAAAGGGAGTTTGTTACCGGTAACAACGATGCGGATGGTGCTTATCTGTTACTCTGGGCAGCGCACCATCTGCCGCAACATCACGCCAGGTTGCAGGAAATGGTCTCCCGATGGGGCGGCAATTCGAGCGGTGTCAATATCGCCAATATCGATAATGAAGGCCGGGTACATCCCGACACCATGTGGTGGGACTATACGCTCGGCAGTGTCAAAGAGCGTCGTTTTTCAGAGATCTGGCAGGATACCAGTGAACCCCTGATGGCCGGCCTGAAACAGAAAACGCGACCGCTGGAGGGGCGTTGCGCCGAATGCACCCATCGGTCGATCTGTGGCGGCAACAGCCGTACCCGCGCATGGCGACTCACCGGCAATCCATGGGCGGAAGATCCGGGTTGCTATCTCACGGATGATGAGATCAAGCCCCCGCCGAGTATTCGGGTAGCGACAGGCTGAAAAGCATGCATCGTTTACTGGCCTGGCATCCATGAGAATGAAAAGCTGTTGTATTCCGGCGGCGCTTTTATTGCTGGTGGTTGCGGGACTTCTATACAAGTTCCTTTGGCGGGGAGAGGTGGCGCCCGCCAGTGACGGACGCAGTGCGATCCTGATGCCTCAACAAGAGCGGGATCTGGTACTCAGGGAGATGCGGGGATTCTTACAGGCAGTACAGGCAATTCTCGTTGCAGCCGACAGGGGAAATACACAGGGTATCGTGGATGCGGCCCGGGAGGTGGGTGCGACTCAACAACAGGGTATGCCAGGGACATTGGTTAAGCGATTACCGGCTGGATTCAAGATGCTGGGTTTTGATACCCATCGTCGATTCGACCAATTGGCGCTGGATGCAGAACAGCTGGGGGACACACAACACAGCCTGCAGCAACTGGCCAAATTGATGACGAACTGTGTCTCTTGTCATGCCAGCTACCGGATAGATTCAATCAATGAGTAATATACAAGGCTCGCGGATGGATTCATTGCTATCGAAACAGGATTGCCATGAGATTGTGCCGGCATTGCTTGTTACATTTCTATTGCTGATCTTTCTGTATGCCGGTTCGGCATATGCTGAAGTCGTCGATGAGCTTTATCTGAAATTTTGCGCCGAATGCCACGGCGCAGACAGGCTGGGAGGCCAGGGTCCGGCACTGCTACCCGAGAATCTGCATCGTCTGCGTCCTGCCAAGGCGCACAAGACAATTGCCGAAGGCCGGCCGGCCACGCAGATGCCACCGTTCAAGGAGCGATTGAGTGATAGCCAGATCGAAACACTGGTCAAACATATCTATACACCCCTGGATGATATACCACAATGGGGTATGCAACAGATTTCAGCCAGTCGAATCGAACATCACAAACCAGGGACACTGCCGGATCAGCCGCGCTTCGAGGCCGATATAGAAAATCTGTTCGTGGTGGTGGAACTCGGCGATCACCACGCGACGCTGCTGAACGGCGATACCTTCAAACCGATCCATCGTTTCCCGACCCGCTTCGCCCTGCATGGTGGACCTAAATATGCGCAGGGCGGTCGTTATGTCTATTTTGCCTCCAGAGACGGTTGGATCAGCAAATTCGATATCTATAACCTGACCTACACCAGCGAGGTGAGGGCAGGCATCAACACCCGTAATCTGGCCGTTTCTCATGATGGCCGTTTTGTCATGGTAGCCAACTATCTACCCCATAGTCTGGTCGTGCTGGACGCGGAAGACCTTAAACCATTGAAGGTCATTCCGGTGATAGATGACAAAGGCAATTCATCCAGGGTCAGCGCCGTTTATACCGCCGATCCCCGTTCAAGTTTCATCGCTGCGTTAAAGGATATTACCGAGGTCTGGGAAATCAGTTATGAGATACCGCCTCCCAAAGGATTTGGTAGGT
Organism: Candidatus Thiodiazotropha endolucinida; assembly: GCF_001715975.1. Lineage (GTDB taxonomy): Bacteria > Pseudomonadota > Gammaproteobacteria > Chromatiales > Chromatiaceae > Thiodiazotropha > Thiodiazotropha endolucinida. The sequence goes on from NZ_MARB01000034.1 coordinate 31,267, forward strand.
GGATGCACGACTACAGGGAGGATTCGGGCGAACCGGGAGTTACCGATCCGTTTCCAGTCCGCCGGATCCGGGTGAAAGATTACTTGGACGATTTTTTCATCACCCAGGATTACACACAGATTGCAGGTACCGCGCGGGATGGCAGCGGACAAGTTGTTGATCTCGATATCGGGCGGGCCGTGCAGGCACTCGAGCTGCCCGGCATGCCGCACCTCAGTTCCGCCATTACCTGGCGCAGCGGTGATCGCCACGTCATGGCCACGCCCAATATCAAGGCGAACAAAGTGACCGTAATCGACACTAAAAGCTGGGAGGTAATCAAAGAGATACCAACATTGGGACCCGGTTTTTTCATGCGTAGCCACGAGCAGAGCCCGTATGCCTGGGTGGATGTCTTTTTCGGTAAGGAGAGAGACGCCATGCATGTTATCGATAAGCAATCCCTGGAGATCGTCAAGACCCTGCGTCCTGCCGAGGGCAAGACCTCGGCACATGTGGAGTTTACCAAGGATGGGCAGTACGCCCTTGTCAGTGTCTGGGATGATGACGGTGCATTGGTGGTCTACGATGCAAATAACTTCAATGAGGTGGAACGTCTGTCAATGAAAAAGCCGTCCGGCAAATACAATGTCCACAATAAACTGACACGCTCCTCAGGGACCAGCCATTGATCAGGACTGATCGGATTAGTGTTTACAGACCCTCGGGAGGTAGAGACAGATGCGATTGAATTTCAAAGTTTTCATGATTTGTAACCTACTCTTATTCGCTTCATCCGGTGCATGGTGTAGTGAATTGACGATTCAGGCAGAGAATATCACCGTTGAGGATGGGGATACCCTAATAATCAGCTTTGCCGACGGCAAGGAACGGGTTCAGCTGATGGATATCGATGCACCGGAAGATACCGAAAATGCAAAATTCAAGCTCGACATGCGTAGAACCGGCATGGATTACGACACGTTGTTCTCACTTGGGGCAATTGCGACCCAGCACTTGGTCAAACTGATAACCGGTGAGGATAGTTTTACCCTGCAGTATCAGCCGGAAAAGCGGGATAGATATGGCCGGTTGCTTGGCATTTTGATGGATAAAGAGGGTGTTTCCGTGAGTGAACGGATGGTGTTGAACGGATATGCTATCGTCAAGCCAACAGGTGCAGAAAATCCCGCTCATCCTTATCATGCATTACAACGTAATGCCCAGGAGGAAATGCGGGGGCTATGGGGCTTGCTGCCCAAGCAGGCCCAACTCTGGGCAGGCGCTTCGTTGAAGCGTTGATAGATCTGATTTTCAAGGTGAAGTCACCCATCGCCTGAATCCGGCTTGTTCCCGATCATGTGTTATGCGGCTATCTCTGCTCAGCAGGGTAGCAAGGCGGGGATAGTCATGGCCATATTGTTTGAAGTTGTATTAGGGCCTGTTAACACTAATCCAATACACCCTGCTGGGGCTGTTTTTGTGCCCAGCAAGGCAGAATGAGCGAGGTGTAGTTATGCTACATGAGCGAATGATAACGCCGCTGGGCGCAAAAACAG
>NZ_MARB01000035.1 GCF_001715975.1 Candidatus Thiodiazotropha endolucinida
AGTGCCCTTGGGGTGCGCCTTGATTGGCGCTTTTTCAGGCACAACAGGGCGCATTGGATTAGTGTTAACAGGCCCTAAATTCATTGCAAAACCCGGATTAATCTCCAATAGCCGGATTTGCGGGGGCAAAACCTCTCCGCAATGTGTTCTCGGTTACATTTCTAGCCTGCAGAAATTGCAGCAGGTAGTCGGGACCACCCGCCTTGAAACCCATCCCACTCAACTTGAAACCACCGAAAGGCTGTCGGTGGACCATAGCGCGTGTAATTTTGCGATTGATATAGAGATTTCCCACAGCAAACTCCCGTTTTGCCTGTACCAAATGGGATGGCAGACGGGAGTAGACCCCTCCGGTTAGCGCATAGGCGGTGCTGTTCGCAATACGCAGGGCGTCCTCGAAATCTGTCGCGCGCATCACCGCCAACACCGGCCCGAATATCTCCTCTTGTGCCAACGGTGACTCCTCTTCCACATCGGTGAAGATAACCGGTGCCAGATAGTGGGCATGATTCGATTTCGAGGCTCCGATGTAGTGTGGGTGCGCCGTGATCCTGGCCTCCTCGATACGTTGCTGAATGCGCTGTTTTGCCTCGGCACTGATCATTGGGCCGACCCTGTTGCGAGGCTCCGCTGGATCACCGACAGAGAGGCTGCGTGTCGCCTCAGTCAGACGGTATACGAATCTGTCATGGATCGAGTCCAGGCATATCACCCTGGAACAGGCACTGCATTTCTGCCCCTGATAACCGAAGGCGGAGTCGATAACTCCTGTAACAGCATCGTCGAGATCGGCATCTGCATCGATAATGATCGCATTCTTGCCACCCATCTCGGCAATCAGGCGCTTGATATGGCGCTGCCCCTCTATGGATTGTGACATCAGATGATGGAGATGCAGACCCACCTCCCTTGAACCGGTAAAGGCAACAAAATGGGTGCGTGGGTCGCGTACCAGTGCTTCACCTATTTCAGCCCCACTCCCAGGGAGACAGGTCACAACACCCTCGGGGAGTCCTATTTGCTGCAGCAGCCGACAAAAGTGCCAGGCAACCACGGGCGTCTGTGATGCGGGCTTGAGGATCACACAATTACCACAGGCTATGGCGGCCGATAACATGCCAACCGGAATAGCCAGTGGAAAATTCCAGGGTGGAAGCACCACACCAACACCCATGGGTTGGTAGGTTAGCCAATTCTCCTCCCCCGGCAGGGATGAGTTTTGCCCCCTGTCGAGGGCTCGTGCACGTTCCGCATAGTAGTGAAGAAAGTCGATCGCCTCCGCCACATCCGCATCCGCCTCTGTCCACCCCTTTCCCGCTTCTTTCACCTCCCATGCGGCAAACCGGTCACGCTGACCGGCCAATGCACCGGCAATACGATCCAGGTAGTCCGCCCGTTCGCTGAAACACCTCGCCCGCCAGTCGCTGCAGGCTGACTGGGCCTGCCTGATCGCCATTTCAGCATCATCAGCGCCGGCACTGACAACCCTGCCGACCAGTTGCGTCGTATCGGCGGGATTGGTGGAGTCGATGACATGCTCCTCCAAAGCAATGTGGCCCGCTAACATCAGCGGGTAGGTTTTACCCAGCTCGCTCTCCACCGCCTCGAGTGCAGAAACAAAATCCTCACGCTCTGAAAATTGAGTGAATCGATGCAAAGGCTGATTGGTAAATCCTTTCAGGGTCGTCGATTCCTCCGCATCGCCTGTCTGGGGAGGCTGTAGTATCCGGGTGATATCCAGTTTCGGCATCAGGGGTAGAATCGATTGATCCGAAGAGTTCTCCAGTAGGCGCCTTACCAGATAGGCAATACCCTGCAGTAACTCACCAATCGGCAGATAGAGGCGCAAAGTCAACTCTCGATCGGTTATCAGGGGTTCCAATGCGCCCGACATTCCATGCAGCATTTGAAACTCGTACTCGTCCCGACCTCTGCCCGTCTTCTCTGCCAGTGATATGGCACAGGCAATGCTACGCAGGTTATGGGTAGCCACTGCCGGCCTGATCAGCGGTGATTCAAAAAGCCGGACCAGGGAGCGTTCATAGCAGGCATCGGTTTCGCCTTTGGTGGGCCAAACAGGTACCGGCCATCCCTGCTGTCTTGCAACCACGGTTTCCATATCCCAGTAGGCGCCACGCACCAAACGCACCATAATGGGTGTGCCCCTTAGTTCGACCCAAGCTAAGAGCTCGTCCAGATCACTATCCGCATCACGTAGATAGGCCTGGATGGCTATCCCCATACCTTTCCATTGGCGCAACGACTCCTCCATGGCCAACCGTTTGAACAGTTGCAGGATAATCGCTTTATAGTCGTACTGCTCCATATCGAGGGTAAGCGTGAGTCCCGCCGTCATGGCGGCATGGCAGATGGGTTTCAAACGCTCGGCCAATTGAATGATACTTCCTTCACTGTCAACGGCCGAAATCTGTGAATAGAGAGAAGAGACCTTTATCGAGAGGTTCAAGTCTGTGTCCCTATCAGAGGCTTTGCTAACTTCGGAAGCCCTGGCAATCAAGTCGAGATAGGCCTGCTGATAGCCCAGGGCTTCCGCCTCACTCACAGTCGCTTCACCCAGCATATCCAGGCTTGCGCGAATCCCTCTTCCATGCAGCTTTGCCACACAACCCAGTATGCCGTCAGCGTCCTCGGCGGCGATAAAACGCTGCGCAACCCGCCGTACTGCAGTGCGGATGACCGGTGCCAGCATTGTCGGTAGTGCCGGAGATGTGCTGCGCCTGATCCCCCAGGCCAGCAGTGGCGGCAGACGACTACCTTCGAGTACTGAGAAATATTCCCTGAAATGGTTCACAAGTTGTGCGTCGTCGGTCAGCACCGGTACGGTGTCGACGAAGCGAAGACCTTGCAGGCGAAACTGATCGTCAGCCAGCAATTGGGCAAGCAATCGATCGATCCATCCTCGAGGGTGGGTATCGGACCTCGACTGCATCTCGGCCCACATCTGATGACCAATGGTTTGAATACGCTCTTCCAGCTCCCTCACCCGAACCCCCCGTTGAAAAATTATTCAACCGCCTGATAAATACAATAGAAGAAATAATCGGAGGGGGTAAGATGTTGTGCCACGCATCAATAACTCGCCTTTCGAGCCATTGATAACCAATTAAAGCGACTGGCCCTGGTACCCTGATTGATTCACATTGCCGGTATCGAGGCTCGGGTCAATTTGGAGAATCTGACGCCTCGCATACCGCCTATCCTGGTGACCAGCTGTTCTATTTCATCGGGTTTTCCCCGTACAATAATGGTTTCCAGACAGTGATGGTGATCAAGATGCACATGGGTTGTGCAGAGAACATTGATATAGCTGTGGTGCTGGATATGGTTGATCTTCTCGGTCAAGCCACGTTGATGATGGTCGTAGCTGATGGTCAATACACCGAACACATCCTCATGCTCGCCGGCCCAGCGCTCCTCCACCAGTTTTTCTCTTATCATATCCCGTACCAGCTCTGAACGGGATGCATAGCCCTGATCGGTATAGCGTTTATCCAGTTCTTTCAGTAGACCTTCCGGCAGTGAAACAGTGACACGGGCAAGTTCTTTGGAATCTGTCATGGCTTCATCTACTCCCAGTCGTGTACATGTGGGTGGGAATGGCTGATTGCACCGTGCCGATGCTGATGACGATGCACCAGGTTGGCTTGCTGCAACAATTCCATATCCGCCAAAGCCTGTTTGACCGGGCCGTCAAAACAGAGCGTGCCCCGCTCATCCATGATAAGGCAGCGCTCGCCCAATTCAGCAGCCATGCTTAAATTGTGGGTCGTGATAATCACTGTCGCCTCAGTGGCAAGTAGATAATCGACCACCCAGCCACTGCTGCGGGGATCGAGATTGGCAATCGGTTCATCAAGCAGCAGGCACGCCGGTTCCAGAACCAGTAGCGCGGCCAACGCCACTTTCTTTTTCTCACCGCCTGACAAGCTATAAGGAGCCTTTTCCAGTAACGGTTGAAGACCCAAACGCCCAGCCCATTCCTGAATCAGCTTATCACTGTCGGGAATACCCAATTGGCGGGGGCCATAGCCTATCTCATCGGCAACCGTGGGATTGAACAACATCGCCTCCGGATGTTGGAACAGCAATACCATTTCCCGCCGGAATCGATTGGCCCATGGGCCGCTGCGTACAAGCTGCCTGGTCACTGGATCACCCCTGTAGCGATAGTCTCCCGAGGTTGCAAACAGAAGACCGTTAAGCAGCTTGAGCAGGGTTGTCTTACCACATCCGTTGGCACCCAACACCACTAACTTCTCTCCCGTCTCCACCCGCAGGGACAGATCCTTGAATACAGCAGGACCCTCAGGCCAGTTGAATCCGATACGATCCAGTTCAATCATTGAATACGCCTCTTGAACGCATCGCCTGGCCGATCTCTGTTGCGGCATGATGGGATTGCTCCACTACCGCTTCCGTCTGCACCACAGCGAGCCTGGACCGATCACGCCAGCTCGGTCTTTTCAGACATCGGCTCTCAAACGCCGCGCGATAATCATTGATGATGCGGCTCATCAGACGAATCTGACCTGCAGCCAAGGTGGTTAAAAACGTTAGTGTGGGCGAGAATCTCAATGCATTGGCGAAATTAATCCTGGCGCTCAGCCAAAATCCCAGCATCACCAGCAACAACACACGAACGTTGATCAATATCAGATACTCGACACGGAACTCATCCCGCAGCAGGGCGATTATCAGATATCCAAGGGAGACAGCTGTGTTGAACAGCAGCATGGAGAGGAGCGCCTTACGTAGCAGACGCCAACGTAGCGAACCCGAAAACAGAATCACCACAACCAGGCCGATCAATAGATACAACGGTTGATGTATCAGCGTCACCCCAACCACGGTAAGCAGATAGAGCAATATCCAACCTAAATCCCTCATGCCAACCACCCCCTTGTCTTGGCATAGCGCCAGACAGCCAGGGTAAGCAGCGCCTCCACCCCGCCAATTATCAGATGAGGCAGCAGGATTGCAGGCACCGCCACCTCAGGGCCGAATGGAAAAAACAGGGGGGTACCGTCATCCCGATGGGCGATGGCCGGCTGAATCCCCAATACCAACGCTATCAGCAAAGCGGGTATCACCACTGCTAGAAATGTCCCTGCGGCTAGAAATGGCAGGGGATTTCGCTCACCTCGCAAACCCATGCATAGGGTCATCACTGCTGCACCGACAAGTCCGACCGCGAATGCATTCACCGGCAGGGCCGTAATCCCCCCCGCGCCGAACAGCAGTGCCTGCAGCAAGAGCACCAGGCTGTACGCCAAAAAAGCCAGCCTTACACCAAACAGCATCGCCAGCATGGCGATTCCCACCAGATGTCCCGTGCTTCCCCCCGGTAGAGGCAACATGACCATTCCAATGACGTAGGCCAATGCGGTAATCACCGCCAAACGGGGTATGATCTCTTCATCGAGCCGCTGTTTAAGGCCCCGCGCCGCCCACAACCAGGCTCCGCCTGTCACCACATAGGCCGACAGATAGAACTGTGGTGCAATGAAACCGTCGGGTATATGCATATTCAGCAGATGCAATGTATTGAATGCGTCACCGTCTCTTACGCTTCACAAACAACATCATCACTCCAAATCCACTCAGCAGGATACCAATACCCAAAATCAGTTTGGTGAAGTCCGAATAGGTTTGGCCAGTATGAGAGTGTGATGTCGCACCTGGAGCCAATTCGAAGACGGTATCGATACCGTGCCCGTCCTCGCTGAAGACCCTTAACCGCCACTCCCGGACATCCCCGGGAATGAACACAACCCTACCCAATGCATCGCTCTTTCCGGATTGATAGGGTGCGTTTCCACCGTCTGCAGCGAGTTCGTATTCAACATCGGCCAGGGGAGTGTCGTCGCTATGTTGAAGCCAGATAACACCCGCCTCCTGCCGCTCTATTTTCAAACTCACCCCATGGGAGAGGCAGGAAGGCGCATAAACCAGCAGGACAAGCAGCAAGAAAGAGCGGAATTGAGTCGTAACGGCCATCGTATGAAGAATATAATAAATTTCATACACATTATGGCATATCGTCTCATTTAATGCATTTTATACGGCGTACGATCAAATCTGGCCATTCAGATAGGCTTTGCGCTGCTTTTGCAGAAACTTCTCGATGGCGTAACGAAGCATGGTACGGGGCATACTCTGGTAGTGCTCGTGAAGAAATGTCTGCTCAACCGATAGATCACGATTTCCCACCTCCCGCAACATCCAGCCAACCGCCTTGTGTATCAAGTCATGAGTATCATCCAACAATTGACGCGATATCCTTAAGGTATCCTCATACTGTTGTTTTTTAATGAAATGCAGGGTTGAGATAATGGCGATACGACGCTCCCAAAGGCTTTCTGACCCGGCCAAGTTGTGCAATATGCGCCTATCTCTATTTTCGAGGTGTACCCCAACTATATGGTAGGCACTGCTGTCTACCAGATCCCAATTATTGATATATCGTGTATTGTTCAAGTAATGTTGAAAGATTGTTTCCCTCTCTTCATCACTACCGCTTTGATATTTCAATACCATGATCAACAGCGCACAGAGACGCTCTTCATGATATCCGGAGCGCAACAATTGAAGGAGTTGCTTGATGGGTATGTTGCGGTGTTGTCGGGCATGTTGCCGGAGAACGGGTACTCGGATACCCAGAAAGCGATCCCCCTCACCATATTCACCCTTACCGGTTTTGAAGAAGCGTTGAGAGTGTTCCGCTATTAAAGGATCCGCTGAGCTGCGTAACGATTCACGCAAGTGTTTGGCGTTCATGGCTCACCCATGCATTGGTTCATTGGCAATCAGCGACATTGTAAGGAACATATCAATTTATGATTCATGATAGGACGGCCGATTTTATGAAAACAATTGTTAATCAGCGATAAGGTACAATCAATACACATAGAGGTTATGGTAGGCTTTTAATAATGATTATTATCGGGAGCAACACATATGGATTTACTGAAAAAGAATGTCGGTAAAGTCGACCGTGTCGTCCGCATCATTATTGGTATCTTGCTGATCGGAAATATCTTCTATGGATTGCAAAGCCCGGTCGGCTGGATTGGGCTTATTCTGCTGCTGACCGGCCTATTCGCCACCTGCCCACTCTATTCCGCACTCAGCCTCGATACACGTTCAACCAGCGAAAAGGTCGGCTTGAAATAGTCTTGCAGGCCACCAGACCGCCTGCTCAACAAGCCAGCAAGCGGTCAAGCTGATTGGCAAATGCCTGCCTGTCTGCCTGGCTGAGGGCTGCCGGTCCACCTGTTTGAATGCCACTGCCACGCAATGTATCCATGAAATCACGCATATTCAGGCGCTGGCGGATGTTCTCCTCGGTATAGAGATCCCCGCGCGGGCTTAATGCCAGACACCCTTTCGGTATCACTTCGGCCGCCAAGGGGATATCTGCCGTTATCACCAGATGGCCCGGCTGCGCCCGTTGTACAATGTAGTTATCGGCAATATCGAAACCGGCCCCCACCTGGACCGTGCGGATATAGCGGGAACCCGGCACCTGCAATGGCTGATTGGCAACTAGAATCAACGCTATCCTTACCCGCTCAGCAGCACGGTAAAGAATCTCCTTGATCACCTTCGGACAGGCATCGGCATCGACCCAAATCTGTTCAATCTTCATTTATAACGCCATTTAACCCGGTTATTTTAAATAAGCTATTGTAATCACTAGGTGAAACATTATACTGCTCCGCCCGGCCTTGCCTATGGCCATATCGCTTCGCCCCACCAGGAATCCCCCAATGTCCGACACCAACGCCCTCCACTCCAGTTTCCGTGATTTAAACCTGCCCAAGCCTTTATTGAAGGCACTTGACGAGGTCGGCTACGAAACACCTTCGCCAATTCAGGCTCAGACCATACCCTATATGTTGGAAGGCCGGGATCTGTTGGGACACGCACCGACGGGAACCGGCAAGACAGCTGCTTTCGCCCTGCCCCTGCTATCCAGACTCGACACCAAACAACACAACGTCCAGGTACTGGTCCTTACACCTACCCGGGAGTTGGCGATTCAGGTAGCCGAGGCCTTTCAACGTTATGCGGCACACATCAAGGGGTTTCATGTACTGCCGGTGTACGGCGGTCAGGACTATTCTGGTCAAATCAGGCAGTTAAAAAGAGGGGTGCACGTGGTTGTCGGCACTCCGGGACGGGTGATGGACCACATGCGCAAGGGGACGCTTAAACTGGACAGATTGCAAGCTCTGGTGCTGGATGAAGCGGATGAGATGTTGCGCATGGGCTTTATCGATGACGTGGAGTGGATTCTGGAACAGGTCCCGGAAGTGCATCAGACAGCCCTTTTCTCGGCAACCATGCCGAAAGAGATCCAACACATTGCCCGTCACCACCTCAACAATCCCTGCGAGATCGCGATCAAGACGCGAACCGCGACTGCAGATACCATTCGACAACGCTATTGGCAGGTCAGCGGTCTGCACAAACTCGATGCACTAACCCGCATCCTGGAGGTGGAGACCTTCGACGCCATCATCATATTTGTACGCACCAAGACCGCCACCAGTGAACTGGCTGAGCGCCTGGAAGCCAGGGGTTATGCCGCCGCCGCATTGAATGGAGACATGGTGCAGAAGCAACGGGAACAGATGGTCGAGCGCCTGAAGCGTGGCTCTCTCGATATCCTGGTTGCTACAGACGTAGCCGCGCGTGGCCTCGATGTTGAGCGGATCAGCCATGTCATAAATTACGACATCCCCCATGACACCGAGGCCTATATCCATCGCATCGGACGTACCGGGCGCGCCGGACGTATCGGTGACGCCATTCTTTTTGTTGCCCCCCGCGAACGTCGCATGCTCAAAGCCATAGAGAGGGCAACCAGACAAAAAATCGCATCCCTCGAACTACCGACCACCGAGATGGTGAACAACAAGCGTATCGCCAATTTTAAACAGCGCATCAGCGATACCATTGCAACAGGAGAACTGGAATTCATGCAAAGCCTGCTGGAGCAGTTTCAGCAGGAGCACGATGTACCTGCACTCGAGATCGCCGCCGCGCTGGCCAAGCTGTCGATGGGTGATCAATCATTATTGCTGAAACCGGAAAGGGAGAGGCCAGCCCGGCGTGATACAGAGTCGAAGTCACAGCGGGGGAAAAATGAGAAACGTCAGCGCAAACCACAAACCCGTCCCGCAAATGGTATGGAGCGATTTCGCATCGATGTAGGGCATCAACACCAGGTCAAACCCGGCAATATCGTTGGTGCAATCGCAAATGAAGCGGGGCTTGATGCTCAGTATATCGGGCATATCGATATCCATGATGACTTCAGCCTCGTCGATCTACCGGTCGGGATACCGAAAGATATTTATCAGGATCTGAAAAGGGCTTGGGTCTGCGGCCAACGCTTGAACATCAGCAGATTGGAGCAGCCGAAAATGGGTAAAAAAGGCCCCCGCAAGGTGAAAAAACGAAACAAATCTGATCGGTGACGATTTTTCTGGTATAGTGCGCGGCTTCGGGGCGATTGACCGGTTAGCGCCCACTAGGATAATCCGCTCGTCGAAATACCTTGAGCCGTTCGCCTCTCCCACATCAGGGAAAGCGCTTCCCGCTTATTGACAGCTATCTTTTCCAGCCCGGACCGGCTCCCGCCAGCATTGCTGTCGCGGGGAGGGCAAGACTGGAGTAACAAATAGATTCAGATTCACAACCCGACACAGGACTTCCGGTGCGGGGCCAAAGGGTTGAGCAAGCAACTCCCCTTTTGGAAATCCAACAAATTAATCAAGTAACCGGTTCATGCCCTCTGCTGAAATGGAGTAATAGCTGGTTACGGAGTACTATCCCATGTCATTTGAAAATCTCGGCCTGTCGGCCGAACTTCTGCGCGCCATTCACGATCAGGGTTACACCGAACCCACACCGATTCAGCGCAAGGCGATCCCCGTCATTCTCACAGGCAGGGATGTCATGGCCGGCGCCCAGACCGGTACAGGCAAGACCGCAGGCTTCACCTTACCCCTGTTACAGCGGCTGGCAAAACAACCTTCGCATAACGGTCAACGACCTGTTCGGGCTTTGGTACTGACACCAACCCGGGAACTGGCAGCCCAGGTTGGCGACAGCGTCCAAACCTATGGCCGCCATACGTCTTTGCGCTCTGCGGTTATCTTCGGCGGCGTCAAGATCAACCCTCAGATCGATAAATTACGCCGTGGTGTTGATATCCTGATCGCCACGCCGGGCAGGCTACTGGACCATGCCGGTCAGCAGACAGTGGATCTTTCCCAAATTGAAATATTGGTGCTGGATGAAGCCGATCGCATGTTGGACATGGGTTTTATCCATGACATCCGCAAAGTACTGGCATTGCTGCCCGACAACAACAAACGTCAGAATCTCCTCTTCTCCGCCACATTTTCCAGTGATATCAAAAAACTGGCTGACCGCTTGCTGGAGCATCCCGAATTGATAGAGGTCGCGCGTAGAAACACCACCGCCGAAAAGATCGAACAGGTGGTTCATCCGGTGGACAAACGGCGTAAGCGAGAGATGTTGAGCCATATGATCGGATCGCAAAACTGGCGACAAGTGTTGGTATTCACACGCACCAAACATGGCGCTAACCGTCTGGCGCAACAACTGGAGAAGGACGGCCTTAGCGCATCGGCAATTCACGGCAATAAAAGTCAGGGTGCGCGCACCCGGGCACTGGCCGGTTTCAAAAACGGAGAGATACGTGTACTGGTAGCCACCGATATAGCCGCACGTGGCTTGGATATCGACCAGCTGCCTCATGTTGTAAACTACGAGTTACCCAATGTCCCTGAGGACTATGTCCACCGTATCGGACGTACCGGGAGGGCCGGAAATGAAGGGGAAGCCATATCTCTCGTATGCGTGGATGAACACAAGCTGTTACAGGATATAGAACGACTTTTGAAACGAAAGATTCCGGAAATAGTTGTTGAAGGCTACGAACCGGATCCCAACATCAAAGCCGAGCCCATTCAGAAACGCGCAAATGGTCATGATCGTAAACAAAACAGAAAACCGAACGGCAATAAAAACCGCGTAAACACAAACAAGAAGCGATCCGTCACCAAAACCCGACAATCAGATACCCGAATTGACGCAGAAAAGCAGTCCTGTACAAAAGCCACACACAAACACAAGCGCAGCAAACAGAATGAAAGTCAATCATCGACACATCGACATTCACGGGTAAAACGAAGCAAGGAGATAGCCGCATTACTGGGTGGCTGATATGTTAGGGCCTGTTAACACTCATCCAATCGGCCCTAGTAGCGGTGGTAGCTATTCACTAATCTATCTTATAATCGTAGGTCAGGTCGGTTAGATAGGTTTTTTCAAATTGCTCCAGGGGTACGGGTCTACTGAAATAATAGCCCTGAAAAACAGTACATCCATACTCTAAAAGTACGTTTCGTATCTCCTGTGTTTCAACGCCTTCCGCCACAACCTCCAGATGTAACTGTTTGGCCAGATTGAGAATAGTCTCCACCAATGTGGCATCATTCGGGTCGGTGAGTATATCCCGGACGAAGGAGCGGTCAATCTTAATCTCACTGATCGGCAGGCTTTTCAAATAAGCCAACGATGAATAGCCGGTTCCAAAATCGTCAATGGAGAATCTGACACCGAAATCCTTTAGTTCCTTCATCTTCTCGACAGTCTCGCCGATGTTGCCGATAAGCATACTTTCAGTCAGTTCAAGTGTCAGATTTTCCGGGTCATTGCCACTATCCTTCACGGCCGTTCTGATTGTATCGACAAAATTCTTTTTTCGAAACTGCATGGCACTGACATTAATCGATATGCGTGGAACCCTGTGTGCAGGGTACTGCCGCATCCATTTCAACTGCGCCGATAGCGATTCACGCAGTACAAATTCACTGATCGGTTCTATCAGGCCACTCTCTTCAGCCAATGGAATGAAGTTGTCCGGTAACACTAAAGTATTGCCACACATGCACCAACGCACAAGACTTTCGGCACCAACCATTTGTCCGTCCCGGTCAATCTGCGGTTGGAAGTAGACCAGAAATTCCCTCTTATCGACTGCCTGATGCAACTGCTCCAATAACCTTAATCGGGCTTCAACCTTCTGTTGCATTTCAGGTGAGAAAAACTTGATCGTATTGCGGCCGGCCTCTTTTGCCTGGTACATGGCAGTATCCGCTTTTCTCAGTACGTCATCAGCCGTCTCATTATCTGTGGGAAAGATTGTGATACCAATACTGGCACTGGTTCTTATATCATGCTTTTCTATATCATAGGGAATGGCAATAGCCTGCAACAGTTTGCCGGCGATAACCTGTGCGTTGTTGATAGCTGTCTCTATATCCTCATTGGTTTCAGATAACAGGACAACAAATTCGTCACCCCCCAAGCGTGCCACGGTGTCTTCACTTCGTACGGAATCCTGCATACGGACAGCCAGCTGCTGCAACAAGCTATCGCCGACCGTATGTCCGAGGGTATCGTTAATATGTTTGAAGTGGTCCAGATCGATAAAGATCACAATGCCCAGTTTATTATGACGCAAACAGCGTGAAACGGTTTGAGACAAGCGATCCACAAGTGTCCGTCGATTGGGCAGACTGGTGAGAATATCATTGGTAGCCTGAAACTTTATCAACTCCTCATCAGCGTGCTGTTTGGTTACATCCTCAGCCATCAGTATGTAGCCATTTAGAATCTTGGATTCATCCCAGATAGGCGAGATTCTGGCATCAATATATTGTTTACCGCCATCAATTTTACGTTGCAAAGAGAAACGAAATTCACCCTCTTCCCTGGCTGATTGTAACGCTTTGAACATCTGCTCATCAGCCACACTGCCCTCTCCGCCGTGAAAGAAGTGAATATCTTTACCTTCCAGCTCGTCAGGTTCCAGACCGAATATCTGAGCGGCAGTTTGATTGTAATAGGTAATATTCAGATCATTGTCAGTCGCAATAAAACCAATTTTAATCGATGCACTTAATATGCTATTGAGATAAGTGGTTTTTTCACGCAACCCCCGTTCAGCACTTCGCCACTCGGTTATATCATGCCATACACAAAACAGTGCACTTTTGCCTTCGAAAGGTATTCGCGTCAGTGAGACCTCTATGAGTAGCGGTTTACCGTCTTTTTTCAGATGCTGCCATTCGAATCGATGATAGCCATTCATATAGGCCTGTTCCATCATGTCGTCGGCTTTGCTCACAGATAGTTGCCCATCAGGCTGCTTTTCGGGGGACAAACTGGATGGATGTACCTGTTGTATTTCATCTGCACTGCCATATCCCAACGTCCGAATTGCCGCATCATTGGCCAGAACGAACTTGTCGCTTTGAATCACCAGCATTGGGTCTTCGGAAAGCTCAAACAATAAACGATATTTCTCTTCGCTTTCTCGAAGCATTCGTCCTTGATGAAGAAGCTGGGTTGACTGTAATCGCAGTTTTCGATTCTTACGCGAGGTTACCAGGCTATAAAAAATCAGTGTTGCAACCAATGCAATTGCAAGAAAGACAAGAATCGACAATATCGCATTACGATTATCCTGATAAAAACTGATGCTGGGGTGGAGGATCTTGGCCTTACTGTGGATGTAGTCTGGTAATTCCAGCTTTAAGGATTCCAGAACCCTATGATCAATTACATATTCATTGGGACTGTCGGTAACAGGCAATATTGAACTGATGGGTTGGCCGCCTAGATAATCGTGCATCAGAGCGGCGGCAGTCGATCCTTGTGCACGGCCACTGGTGACATAGCCACCCAGCACACCCTCTAAGAGATAAGCATCTTCCATGCTGATAACGACATCCGCGTTGGATGATGTTATACGTGAAATTGTCTGATGGAGATTGAGTATCTCGCCTTGACTATTCTGTAATGCACCTAAGGTAGTGAGTAGGACTACCGGCCTTTCAATCTGAGTCAAGCGACTCAATATGGTGTCCAGTCGATTATCCGCCAGATAGGTAATCTTCATCCGTGGTCGCGTCGCCATCTCCTGATGTATTTCACGTTCGATGGCCTGGTAGGTATTTGAATCGTCACCAAGCACCACGATATGGCTTACATCGCCAAATAGAGCATCCAGTAAATCCAGATTGGGCCCAATCTCTTTTTTTTCGAAAACGCCGGTGACTCTGCTTTTGTCAAGCTTGGATTGGATCGAATAATCGTTGACTCCGGAGAAGAATAACGGTGTGTCAGGAAACAGTGCGGAGAGCTCATCTATACCAAAACTCAAACCGTTGTCATCTGTGACATACAGTACATCCGGACTGAAATCATGGTATTTCCGCTTCAGATAATCGGCAAATAAATCTGCATAATCCTCATCATAGTGAATGCGTTTAGTATCCAGATATTCTGTTTTTATCGTGGGTTGTAGGGTTAATCCCTGTTTTAGCCTTTCGACAAAACCTTCATGTTGCCCCTTGGTCCAGGGATATTCTTGGCTGTAGGCGTGTACAATCAGTACTCTTACGGTATCTGAGGCAGGGGTCTGTGAAGCAGGCATCAACAGTGCCGCAATAATCAATACGAAAATGCTTAACTTATTGATATATATAGAAAACACACAGATTCTTGAACAGTCTGTAAAATTATCGATTTAGCCAGTCAATTTTCCCACATCCATATTCAATTCACTATTCTTATCGTTCCTGTCTTGGCCCAATCATCGACTTTGATTGTGAGCAGCTACCTAATGTACAAGCTAGCAACCCTAAAATAATCTTTTATTACAATATGTTACACACCACAGCTACCCATTCGCCACAAATACAAGCTGGTACCATTCATTCGGTGGCAGCTACTCGGTGAATAATTTTTGTTGTTTGCATTTCTTTACCGGGAGAAGTATCGTGGGTGGTCTGCATGATCTTTGACCTGCCTATAACGCCTCAAATTCGCTGTCTCACTACAGATGCAACCGAATCGAGCAACATAGTGCCTGCCAAGATTCGTGGGGATGGTCCGCTTATTGAGGCGGGCATATTTGCAATTCATTGAGGTAATTTACTAATGTCAGAAAGACAGATCGGAACCGTTAAATGGTTCGACAGCGGAAAGGGTTATGGTTTTATCGAACGTGAAAACGGCAAGGATCTTTTCGTCCATTTTCGCGCTATTGCCGGTGAAGGACACCGTTCTCTGGAGGATGGTCAAAAAGTGGAATTTACCGAGGTCGAGGGTAAGAAGGGTCCGCAGGCAGATAACGTAGTTCCCCTGTAACCATTCGTTCTTCCCCGTTGCCACTCACCTTGGCATCCTGTCATATTTGCGAACCAACGGGCGATATCCGTACAGGGATGCACGGATTGGTGTTCCATCACACTTACTTAGGAATAGGTCAATGATTACCCTATCGGTTCGCGGTCTTCCCAGATCGACCACAGAAGAGAGTTTGACAGCACTCTTTACAGAATATGGTGTAGTGCGTTCTCTTAAAATAGCCAAGGATCTCTTCAGCGGTGACTGTAGGGGTTTCGCCACCATCGATATGGAGGGTCACGAAGCCCGGGCCGCAATGGCTGCACTTGATGGTAGCGATCTTGGCGGCAGTACAATTCGCGTAGGCCCGGACAGACCTAAAAAAGGAAAAAACAGAAAACGCCGCTGAGCACCTCGACTTGCGGGTCGATGCTGCATTTGCCTCTCATTTGATTGCCGGGATAGATGTGGCAACAGACCCTAAAAGTAACCGTCGGTCAAGGTTTTCATGAAATTGACCAGATCAGCACGATCCTGATCGGACAATCCCAGGCCGACAAAAGTGCCCGCATTCATTTCAGCCGCGATGTTGTCGTCATTCATTTCCGGCGTGATAAACAGGTTTGCTACCTGAATATCATAATGCAGCACCGTCTCTTCCAGCGTGGCGTAGACACCATTGTGCATATAGGGTGCCGTCAACTCCACATTGCGCAGGGTGGGAACCTTGAATTTACCCCGTTCACCTGCCCTGTCTGACGCAGCAATCGCACTGCTGGCTCCGAGGCCGATATCGATAAAAGAGTTGTCAGCCAGATAGGCGGGGTTATTCAGGTTTATCGGTGTTCCGATATTGTAGTAGCGAAAGTTTGTAAACAGGGATGTTTCAGGTGTATCACCGACTGTATGACAGTTTGCACATTTAGTCACCTCGGCATCCATGAACAGATCAAACCCACGCTGTTCCGATGCAGTCATGGTGTAGCTGCCCATCAGGTAAGCGTCAAACTTCGAACTGAATCTGTTGACCTCTGAAGAAGCTTCAAATGCCGCGATCGCGGTTGCAATGTTGTGATAGGCCATCGTTGTATCATTAAACGCATCCGTACCGAATACAGCGATGAAGTCCGAAGAGTAGTCAGAGTTTTGTACCTTTGCGACAACCTCGGCCTCGGACGTGTTATTCATTTCGACCGGGTTGAGGAAGGGCCCCTTGGCCTGTTCAACCAGGTCAACGGCACGCCCATCGAGAAACTGCCCACCCTGGTAATTGGAGTTTGTCTCCGGTGTCTGATCCTGATCCGCAACTTCTCCAAAGGATGGAGCGAAAGAGGCGTAGGCAGCGGTGGGTGCATTGCGATCACCAAATTCACCGCCTACGGATCCCTCCGAAACCGGGGATGTAACGCTGACACGAGGATCGGCGAAGCCGTTGTCCGGATCGTGGCAGGTGCCACATGACTGGTTGCTGCCACTGGAGAGATTGGTATCAAAAAACAGCCTCTTTCCCAACTCAGCCATGGATATAGTCGATGTGTTCGAGTTATCACTATTCCCGCCACCGCCACCACCGCCGCCACATGAAACGGTCAAGCATCCAATCAATACAGCAATGCCGGCTCTAAAAAATCCCATGGCTCTTCTACTCCAAAAAATCGCATAAATACCAAATAGCTTGACAAAGAATCGAATATTCCAGGGATGTTTGAACTTGATATCGATCAAAAAACTGGGAACTAGGCCTGAGCGACGGACAAGAATGGGGAGTGCATCACATCAAATTATGAGTATAGGAATTTAAAGATGCCTCATCCATTCAGGATTCAGCTTGTATGAGACTCGAACAAACGTCTAACGGCTATTTCAAGAACTCCACGCGCAGATTGACACGGCGATTCTCGGCACGACCATTGGGATTTGAATTATCCGCAACAGGATGAGCATCCGCATAGCTGACCGATCGCAGATGTTTCGGCGCAAATCCCTGGTCCAACAGAAAACGGGTCACTGCATTGGCGCGGGCTGCCGCCAGTTCCCAATTCGACTGAAACCTGCCACCCAAAATCGGCCTGTCATCGGTATGCCCTTCCACGGCAATATCCGCCTTGCCAATCTCCTGCAGTGTCACAGCGAGCCTTTTCAGTACGGGCTGGGCCTCGGCAAGCAACTCCGCCTTGCCTGAATCGAAAAGGATCACATCGGCGATCTCCAGGGAAATCCCCTTGTCCCGTTGTACAACCTTAACCTCGTCCTGGAAACGATCCTCTATCGCCGCAACCAGACGAGTTTCGGCATCAATGGTCGGGGTCGGTACGGATTCAACGTCAGTTTGAATCGACGGTTGTGGTTGTTGTACTTCAATAGTCGGCTCGTCGCTGGGAACGGCCTCATAGCTCGCCGCCATCCGGCTATCTTCATTGGTAGTCTGGAGATGCTGTACTGCCATCTGTCCCAATAACACAACCAACATAGCCAGGATGACGCTCAGCACATCCACATAGGTCAGTAGCCATCCGCCATCGTTCTCTTCAATCTCCCAGGCATACCAGGTAGTGCCGTCCAGTGATTCCTCCCTGGCTGCTTTATCGAACATCTGATTTCTTCCACTGTTGACGGTCATCGGTAGTCATATCCTCAGGCCGCATGCTGGTTGGGATTTGCGATCAACTGCAACTCGTGAGCCGCCTGCCGCATATCCTGCCTGGCGTTTACCTCATCCATCATTTCCCTGATCAGTTCAGCATGTTGCCGGTCGCACAGCATCATGACTGCCTGGAGATGTGCGACGCGACGTGTAATCAACTGCCTGCCGCGTTGCTCCAGTTTGCTGGCCAAGGGTTTGAACACCAGATTGGCCAATACCAGGCCATACACTGTGGTCAACATGGCGAAACCCATGGCCGCACCGATTGAGGCCAGATTTCCGGACCCCAACCCGAATAACATCTGCACCAAACCAAGCAATGTCCCAAGCATGCCGAATGCCGGTGCATAGCCTCCCATGGCCCGCAACATCTCGGCAGGGCGGCGCAAGTGATCCCGGTCTTCGGCAATCTGGCGCTGCAGCGTAAGCGTGACCTGGTCACGGGGAAAACCGTCCAAGATCAGTTGTGTCCCCCGGCGCAGCAGCGGTTCTGAGATCTGTTGAGTGACCGCTTCAGCCGGCCGAATTTCGCCGCGGCGGAAGTAATTTGCCGCCTGCAGAAAACGTCTGAAGCCCTCTTCTTCGTCTTCCGTGTTGACTGAGGGACGACGAAAATCGGCAATCAGCTCCCAAAGCGTCAATACGGAATTGAAGGAGTGGCTCATGATGGCTGTCAGTAATGTACCGCCTACAACCAGGAAAAGACCTGAAATAATCGCTATCAACCCGGAACCCGGGGCTAACAGCTGTATACTCACAGAACCCAGTACGGAGAGTGATAGCAACCCAATCCAAAGCTGAATAACCAATGCTGTTCTCCTGTTGAATATGCCCTTACCCAGTCCAACAGCAAATTGCAGGCCAAGTTTTACTTCGGAGCATTGTTGCCTTGTGAATCAGATCTCGTCATCGGCGTTCGAAACGCGATAGATTATCTGCCAGCTATTCCTGCTAACAGTTTCCAGTCTCATTGGATCTACCGATGAATTTCAGAACTATTGCTATCTCGCTCTCTTTTTTCCTGTTTCTCTCAAAGGTCAGCGACGCATCTGAGATCAATATGAATCCGGGAAAGTGGCAGTGGACAGCGGTGCTGAATATGCCCGGCATGCCGATACAGCTGCCACCCACTTCCTATACAACCTGCATCACCAGGGCCGATTTCGTACCTAAGGAGAGTCAATTGGGAAAGGCTTGTGAAAATATCGAGCTCACCACAGAGGGGGATAAGGTGTCGTGGAATATCAGCTGCACCAAAGCGGCAGGTGTAACCAGAAGCCATGGAAGTATCACCTACCATGGTGATAGCGCCGAAGGTGTAATCAATATAGATGTGGAAGGTGTGCAAGTGAGTTCAAAGACCATTGGAAAGCGCTTAGGACCCTGTGATTAGAGTCATAAGGGTGAACTACACCAGACTCTGAAGCTTATATCTAAAAAAACCACTTTAATTATGGTAAATTTCTCCCACTCACCTGCCGTCTGCCAGGCTGCAGGTCACTTGGACACAGGTTCTAACATACCATGTATCTGTTATTTAGAATGTTTATAACACATTGAATAGCAAAAACATTATTTTACCGCGACTGGTTCGTCAGGTATTTGAATCCGGCCGATTTCCACACCCATTTATACTTATGTTTGGGCTGCTCGCTATCGAGCCTTTAACAGCAGGCACCCCCGTCCCGATCGAAGAGTTACTCAAGCGGAGTTACCTGGACGATTACCATAGCAATGTTGTTTTCGGCTATCGCATCATCACTGAAACCGAACGCTTTGGCGCCCGTTATTCCGGCAACCAATTACGTTGCAGTAACTGCCACCTCAACGCCGGACGGAAACCGGATGCCATTCCCCTCAATGTTGCCGGTATGTACCCGAAATGGCGCAGTAAGAACGGGCGTCGGAATGGTATAGGACTGCGTATCCGTGAGTGTTTCGTCTATAGCCTGGATGGCATCATGCCTCCGGAGGACTCGCCGGAGATATTGGCTGTGGCGGCCTACATCTCCCATATCTCCTATGGTGAAATGATAGGCGAGGCACCACCGGGACGCGGGGTACCCACCCTGCCCGACACAGGCTATGACCCGAATCCAGCCAATGGCAAGGCCATCTATGACAGTAAGTGTGCCCTATGCCACGGCAGTGACGGCCATGGCATTCCAGGTATACCGCCGTTGTGGGGAATGGATGCATACAATAAAGGTGCCGGCATGGCCAATACCAAAAAGGCGGCCGGATTCATCTGGGCGAACATGCCCCTCGGACAGGAGCGTTCCCTGACCCATCAGGATGCCCTGGATGTATCGGCCTACATCAACATGCAGATCCGGCCGGGCGATCCCCGGCGAAGTAAAATGTTGAAACTCTTTGAATCCATCTCCGGACTGGTGGAGTAGATTGAGCTGCCGGAATAGACACGAGGTCAAACCATGGAACTTTGGGCCTGCTGACACTCAGCCAATGATAATGATATGAGATATCTGCGACTGTTGTCGGAGTTAATTCCATGGAGGCCGTCTCAAGCTGGAGAGCTGAAGCTAACCACAGAGGCGTTTGCCGCTGTTGTCGCAGCCATATTGGTTATACCCCAAGGTATCACCTTCGCCTACCTGGCAGGACTACCGCCTGAATATGGCATCTATACGTCGATTTTCGTAACCCTCTTCGCCAGTCTTTTCGGCACCAGTTCAATGTTGGGTGGACCAAACACCGCGGTTGCCGTATTGATCGGCATAACGGCAGCGCCTTTCGCAGGTCGTGGCAGCCCGCTCTATATCGATTATGTGATTCTGCTCACCCTGATGGTTGGGCTGATTCAACTATCAATCTGGTTACTCAGGGGCGGTAAATATTTTCAATACCTAAGCCCCGCAGCCATAACCGGCATCACTGTCGGCGTAGGTATCATCCTCATCCTCTCATCTCTCGACGGTATGCTGGGGCTTACCCCATCAGAGACCCTTTTCTTCTTCGAAAAACTCTTTGTCATGGCTGATGATTGGCAGGCTCTGATCAATCCCTACAGCTTTACCATCGGTATCACAACTGTGATTGCTGGAATTATCGCAAAAATCAGGTATCCCCGGTATGCAATCCTGATTGCCATGTTTGTCGGCTATGCCACAGGCCTGCTTGTGATGGGTATATTCACTCAAGTCGATACGGAAATAGAATTGCTTGGACATATCCCCTTTCAGGCCTTGCCTCTCTCAAGCCCGAAGATGGATCTCGAGTATCTGCTGGTGGGATTGGCCATGTTGCCCAATGCCATTACCATAGCGCTTATCGGACTGGCCCAGTCAATGGTGATCATCAAACACCTGCGCAGTGACACCGATCAGTCGATCAACCTGGATAAGGAGGTATTCGCTCAGGGTATCGCCAATACCCTCGCTGCCTTCTTTTCGAGCTTTGCAGGTTCCGGCAGTTTTAACCGAACAGCCTTGAATCTGTCGTTGGGGGCAGCAACACCCCTGGCCGGCATAGTCTCGGCATTTATCGTTTTCATTCTGATTGATACCCTAGGCACCCTGCTCAGCTATCTGCCGATGCCGGTTATTGCCGGCACATTGATGTTGGTGGGTATAGGTATGATCAAACCCGGAGAGATCGCCCGTCTGTTTTCCTGGACCGGCGAGCTGTCGGTCTTTGTCACAACATTGTTCGGCATAGTATTTCTCGGCCTGCAAACCGGTCTGATCATTGCATTTATACTGTCGCTGATCCTGTTTGTTCTATCCGCTTCAAAACTTGATATTAATATTAAGCAAGATGACAAATCGGTTCAGATCCGCGTCGAAGGCCATCTGTTTTACGCCTCAATCGATCAATTGAGCAGTCTGCTCAAGCGCCATCGATACGATAGCGTGCTTCTTGACTTGAGCGTGGTCTCCTATATGGATCTTTCCGCCACTGAAGCCCTGGCGAAGGATCTGCAAAACCGGGACACCCGGGAAACAACCTTTGTTATAGTCCTGACATCGCGGAAACTGCTTGATCATTTCCAGCAGCGTTTAGAGGGTATGCCGGTAGAGTTTGTCTATCAGCCATCAACTTAGGCCCCGTGGACAACACCAAGCTTGTGGAATCAACCGCCGGTGACGGGCAGTAACCAGACATATCCCAGTCGATCCATCTGTTGCTCAATCCACACTGCCCGTTCACTGACATAGGGTGTTGGCGGTTCTGCGTGGTAACGCCAGGGATTGGGAAGAAGCGCCGCCAATCTGGCCATTTGATTATGCGATATCTGATCCAGTGGAAGCTGGTACCAATATTCACTGGCGGCAGCAACACCGTATACACCTGGACCAAACTCTACAATGTTCAGGTAGACCTCAAGAATTCTACGCTTACCCCAGAGTACTTCAAGCACAATGGCAAGACCGCCTTCAAGCAGTTTGCGGCTCCAATCCCGACGTTGCCAAAGAAAGAGATTTTTTACCGTCTGCTGAGTCAGGGTGCTGGCGCCGCGTAGCGCCCTACCTCTTTCAGCCTCTTTCAGGACCTGTTGAACCGCTTTGAAGTCTATTCCCATGTGACGGGGAAAATTCTGATCTTCCGATGCCACCACTGCCAGTTGCATGGCGGGCGGTATGTACTGCAGGTCCCACCACTCATGTTTCGATACAATTGATTGGTCGACAGGGGGATTGAGTTCTCGTTGAAGTTTCCACGACCATGTTGGCGGATCAACGAAACGGAATATCAGTATCAATGCGAAAAGCAACATCGATGATGCGAAGAAGAGCAGAAAGACCCATCTCAACAATCCCTTGTAAAAACGCTGGTGTTGTCCTCTTTTACCGCTTTTACGGGCCATTTTGAACTTTATTGATTGTGAACGCAGATACGTTAAAGCAGATGCTTGCCATCAAATAGATCGTACTCCATTGAAAGGGGATCGATTCCCTCAATACAACCCAGATTGGCGCGGAAGTGCCCCGGAAACCTGGCTGTTTCATGAAATGTGTAGATGCCGCAACGGTTACAAAAATAGTGCTTCGCTGTCTTGGCACCAAACTGATAGAGGCCTAATGCACCCTCTTCCGCCTGGATTTTGAATTGTTCCGATGGGATCGCTTGGGAACTCATCATCGCACCCTTACGGGTACAAATTGAACAGTTACAACGCAGTCCCTTTTCAATAATATCACCCTCGAAAGAGAAGCGGACAGCACCGCAATGACAGCTACCTTGATAGTAATCAGCCATACTGATCTCCGGCTCAACCTAAAAGGATCATAAGACCGCATATTGAACTTCATCTATATCACGGCCAGATAAATGACCATAGCCTAACGCAAGAATCAGTCAAAAACCCATCGTGGACCACTATGGCCAGTAAAATCATTATTACAGTGAACCAGAATACAGACTCCAGTGGCAACCACAAAGGGCTGAAGATGAGAAAGCCATTCAATATCAATCACAACACTACGCCTGTCGGTAGCGCGGTCACACCATTCACACACCCAGCGAAAGCCAGTCACCTACCCTTTTGTCTGTTTGTAAAAAGACAGACGCTGGAAATACCACAACTATTGCGCTGATTAAAAGGAACCTTAATCACATCCCCTCTATGCATCGTTTGTATTTCAATAGAGTTCAGCCTGCGAATAGATCCTCGGGTAAGATTCACCCAGGGCTTATTGCCTGAATTATGGTGCATAACCGCCATTTCCCTACATCCACTCTGTTAAAACTAAAACGGTGGCCTGCTATAAAACCAGCAGATGCTACAAAAGGCGCAGACAACAGACAGGGTGCGAGCAAGATGATCCCATTACCCAGTGGACAGCTGGCCGGAATAAGTAATATCCGCGCACGCTACCACGCATTGCGACTCAACCGTGTGGTGGGTGCGGAGACATCTCATCGTGATTTGTATGGTTTTGTCGACATCATTATCAAACCGGATCGGTTGAAAAACCCACCCTATCATCCCTCTTTTGTTTTCTCCGGTTATACGCTTGCAGATCTGCCACGACTCCACTGGTCATCATCAGACTACCAGACCTTCGATGATTGGATACAGCAGGAACAACAGATCAGGGAGATCGAGCATGTTCGAAAACGCGTAGCCGAGGATAAACTTGTATTGACGGAAAAACAGTATAGCTACCCTAAACAGCTCTACAGCAGTCTACAAAAAAAGATAGAACAGATGTCTATGCATCGTGCTTCGCCGGTACAATGGCGGCAAACAATGTTGAATCTGTCACGTTCAGGTGTCCGTGAAGAAGAGATAACCTGGTCCGGCCTGATACCCTTTCTGGATAAGATGGAAGAAGACGGCAGGACGGCTGTCACTCGGGATCAACTTTTGTCGCATATTGATTTCTCAATTACCCGGATGAGTCTGACCAATGAAATCGTCAGAGATCAAGCCTGTCAGCTTGAGTTCACAGAAATACCTACCTCAAAATCGATCAACCTTTCAATTGCACCCAGAGCCATTACCGAACCCAGCGATTGTTGCGTCCTTCGCTACGTGGATCCTGTCCACTACTACAAGGTGGGATATCTGAAAAAGCTGAAAGGCTGGAATAGCCTCGCCTCATCACAACGGTGGTTTGCACTCGATTCAGTGGGCAATCCGATAGGCGATGACGAAACCAATCAGCATCACTTTGCAACCAAGGAGCAGACCTTCACTACCGCCAGCCGACATGCTCTGCAACATTTGGGCATTCCTGTCGCCTATACGCACTACGGCCGTTATGAGCATAAAAGTCTGTACGGTGGAAGCGACTATCGCGAGTGGTTGCTGACCCTGCCCGACTATCCGCTTTCACATTTCACCAGCCACTACCATGCCCGAAACCTGCTTGTACACTTCCGCACCAAACAGCGTATTGACAGCCGGGGCAGACGATTGCTGTTCATTGAGGAGATACAGAGTGATTGGCACCAGAGTGGCGCCATGTATGGATACAAAGACCGCTGGCCTGGCAGGATAACACCCGCACCTTTCCGCAGGGAGTGGCTGAGTTTAGCCCTGAAACTTCTGCTTATGCACGCTGCGGAAGATGACTTTGACGCCATCGCCTGGACACGAGGTGAAGTCCAGGAATCCCACTATTTCAAAAAACTGTCAACCGTCAAACGCCTGTATGACAATGAGATACCAAAAATAATCGGGCGGCTCTGTGAAGGCCTGGACCTTACGATCGGTAATACCAGGATAACCACCAAAGAGCCGCGCCTGCAAATTGCCCGGCATTTGGACAAGTGGTTCTTAAAAGATCGGACCGGTAGTTTCTACACCCGTCCCCGCTATACCCAGCAGGAGGCCATGAAGGTATTCTCCAGACACTGCAAGCAGATCGATTTGGATGTACCGGTTATGATCCTGAGCCGGTCAGCCAAAGAGTGGATTAAAAACAGCGGTTTTCCCTTGTTTGGTGAAATCGCAGTGGATTGAATCAAGAGACACCTAACCTTACAGCCTATTGATCGTTCCTGTGTCCGGCATTTTTCTTATCCATGGTTGCTGGGATTTCAAGGATTCAGGTAGGATCTCCAATGCGTTTGCAGCTTCTGTATAGGTATCATAGGTACCATGTAGCAGGATGTACCATGCACTCCCTTCCCGCTCGGTACCGATATAGGCTAATTCTCCCTGCAGGCCGTGCTTATTGGCAAAAGCGGCAATTGACTCTTTGTTGGAAACACCGATCAGCTGAATGGTATAGCCGCCACGGTTTCTTAACGCCTGCCAGCCATCTTGTGACACCGGTTGTTGCCCCAACTGTTGATACTCGCTCTTTAGCCCCTGCAGGGTGGTAGCCATCTGGTTTATTGTCGCGGTCATCTCATCCTGGCTGCTGAGATGGACACGGTTCTGCGCATCAAGTTTTTCAATACGGGGGCCAAACTCTTTTCTCAGACTCTCCAACATCACTTCCATTCGCTGCAGCCGTTGTTCCGTCTTCACATCTACGGTCGATGGCCTCAACGCTTCTGTCTGTCCGACCGGGCTTCGATCACTATCTGCGGCACCGCCTGCCACTGATCCTATCGATGCGGCGATTTGCTGTTCAAACTCATCCAATCGCTGCTCGAAGGCCTCCTGTTGTTTTATCAGCTCTTCGACCGCCAGTGAATCATAAGCGCTTCCCTCCTGAGCAACGCCACCGCTCATCAGCTTTTCAATTTCATCCCGGGTCATATAGTTTTCACTGGCATTCATCAGTTCCTGCGAGATGTCACGCTCGAAACCGCCTAACCTGTTGGAAAAGTATTGGTAACCTAACAGGATGGAGAGCAGGAGTAATACAAAAAGTCCGCCAATCGCGATGCTATGATATGTCCCGCTCGATCTGGCTGACTCCACCTGGGCACCGAGCAGGCCTAGACGTTCAACCATCTGCTCCGATTCCTCCTGGCGTTTGCCGTATTCGGAGGTCATCGCCTCGAGAAAGGTTTTCTGTTTTTCAGTCTGTTCCAACAATAGATGATGATCTGTTTTAATATCCGTGATCACATCGGAGAGGGTATGGCTGTTTTGTTCCTGGAGTTGTAACCGATCCCGGGTTTCTGACTCTGTTTCCAGTAATTGATGGTGCCTGGAGTCGATGTCTTTAAACTGTGCTTGCAGGGATGATTCCAGATCATCCAGGCGTTGCGACAACCCTTCATTCAACCCTGATTGTTCGGTCAGTTGCGCCAATACGGTCTTCACGCGCTCCTGCAGAGAATCGATCCCTAAATCGCTAAACTCACGAAGCTCCTTTTGATCTTGCTCAACAACGGACAATTGTTGAGAAATTTGTGTCTGCTTCTGTTCCCCTTGGTGCAGTGTCTGTTCAAATGCGTCAAGGCGTTCGCTGAGTTTGCCTGTACGCTCTTTCAGGCCGCTGGCGTCCTCTTGCAAGGCAGCGGTGGTCAACTTGAGATCCACACCATGCCTACTCTGCTCGATCATCTCTTCAGCAACGCCGTTCAACTTGTACAACTGATCCTGTGCAGCCGCTTCTCCTTCCTTGAACAGGCGCTCTGTATTGACCAATCGCGCCTCGATTTCATCCACTCTCCGGTTGATTTCACTTTTGGCGGCAGTAACCGATTCTTGCAATTGTTCTCGATTACCGGCCTGCTGGTCGAGATCGGTGGCAAGTGAGCTCAATCTCTCTGCGGCCTCATGCTCATCCATATCGAGCACCTGCAATTTCGATTGCAGACCGCTTATCTCCCCTTTTAATTGGTTGACCGTCTCCTCAAAACGTTCTCTCTGTTCCTCGATTACAGTAGAGATTGAGGTCAATGGATCCGGCAGATCCGCTTGCTGGTCGAGGTAGCTTGATAGCCGGAGATCAGTGGATGCAAGCTGCTCTTGCAAACTGCGGCTACTGTCGGCCAGATCACTGCTAAGATGATTGACCCTGTCCTGGAAAGATTCGTGCTTGACCGCTTGTTCATTCAATGCCCCATCGATGGAATCGAGGCGCGCTGCCAACTCGCGATCCTTATCCGCCAACAGGGATGTCATATCCTGTTCGGCCTGGTTGAGTTTCCGCTCCAACTCCAGCAGTTGAGACGCATCGGCATTGGAAACCGGTTCAAAACCCTTGACCAGGTTCTCCAGCTTCGACAGACGTTGCTCCAATAACTCGTTGTTGCGCGCCTTATCCTGCTGTTGACTCTCCAGTCTGGCCCCGGTTTCGCCTATGCGATTGGCAAGCTCCAACAAGCGACGTTCCAACTCCTTCTGCTGACCACCCTTCTCCGTGAGCTGATTTCTCAGATGCTCAATCTCATCACGCAGGGGTTGAGCACTCTTCTGCAACAACTGGGAGACCTCCTGTGGCGGTTCTCCCTGCTCAGTCTGACTTTGCGCCTGTTTGTGGCTGAGTTCAGCGATATCGTTCTGCAGGCTCTGAATTTGCGACTCATGATTCGAATCGCTGATCAGGAGTTCACTGCCACTCTCCTCAAGGCGCCTGATATGGGACAGCAAATCGGCGATATCCCGGCGTAGATCATCTGTTTCATTGGCAGTTGCATCTGCAGCCTCGCTGTCACGCTCCAATGCCTGTTTGAACGCCTGTTGCTGCTCATGCAGTGATGCCAGCTGTTCGTTCAAATAGTCAATGTTTCGCTGAGTCTCTTGTTGTTCCGGGCGGGATTCCTCGGTGGAACTCCGATCCGAGGCTTGCAGCCGCAGGGAGTCCAGCAGACTACTCAGCTCTTCCTCTTGCGAGATCAATTGCCCAATCTGACTCTGCATCTCCTGCAGACGCAGTTGCATGCCAGTATTGGCCTCACTCAACTGATCCAGTTTCAATCCTTGATTGAGCTTGTCGTGGGAAACTCGATTGAGCCGGTTGTTCAGATCGGAGAATTGGTCAACCAATCGCTTCATTCTGACCGCGAGTTCTTTTTTCTTGAGATTCTTCTTTTTCACCGGCTTTGCTGAGAGATAATCTTAAACAATGAATCTATCTCAATAAAAAATCAGGAATTATCATAGTACTTTTTAGCACAGATTTGTTCAGGTTGATACTAGAATTATCGAAAATGCAAATAGGATTCCGCCCGCATGGCCGGCCAAGTTCATACGCAAATATGCGGCGAGATTGTTTTATCCTTTAGATTCGTGAGGCAGGTTCACCGCTTTCATGTAAACCTTCAGGTTGGGATTTAAATTCCCCACAAAGGATATCAAACAAAGGGAGTAGGATCCCGGAGAAGATTAAGTATTTGTTTTTTCGTGGGATTAACAGGATTTTTCAGTACTGCTGACGCATTACCTGTCTTCAATCACACCACACATGGGTCGCGGCTCTACACGATAAGCGCCGACAGCACAGCCGAACCGACCGGTCTAGCCGGGCTTAATGTGGATAACGTTGAATGAAGCGATTGAGGCCTTTACCTACAGTCTGGCGGGTGAAACAGTGAATCAGCCGGTTCCCCCACCCAGCCCGACTCCGATACTGAATGTTCCCGAACCCTCTATCTTCCTTCTGCTGGGCGCGAGCCTGGTCGGTATCGGGATAACCCGCTTGCGCCAACGCAAGTCGTAACACTCATTCCACTTATAAAGGGAGATATCACTCTCCCTTTTTTCTGGATTGAAATGAGGGGCATGCTGACGAACGGCATACCCTCACAGACACGATCACGGGCGCCGGATCGGATAATCAGGATTCGTACCTGTCTTCAATGGCTATGCCCTTTTCATACTCTTCGATATGCAGAACCTCGGCTATCTGCTTGTGATACGCAATGTCCGAAGGCCAGTAAAACACATCACCGGTCTCTTTCTCTTCAATCCACCTGGCGGCGCCCTCGCTCGATAAGGTAATCAGCTCTTTGATCTTAGCGTTAGAGGGATTTCGATAAATAATCATTTCCTTCTCCTTACGCTTGTTGTTATCCCGAGACTATTATCCCAACCGCGGACAGCGCAAAACAGTGAATATTACCCATCATGTTTGTCAGTTAATGCACTTACAGTGCCGAGTTGAATAGGTGAAAACCGCTCGATGCCGCATGCCTGATCGATCCGAGGCTGATGCAATGTCGCCAGTCAGAAAAGTTGGATTTGATGATGTGACAGAGAGGTGATCCACCATGTGAGAAGCAACCCGAAATCATCAGATGGCTTTACTTTGAAAGTTAACGGGGCGGCAGTGATATCATTTCAGGAAATCTTCACAAGCAGCGACAAACTATGAAAATACAGGAACTTCATAGCCTTAAATATCATAATTTAGTACTTCATAATACACTTACCATCTGATTTTTTTCATTTTTTTGCTTTTTAAATTCTTTTGTCTAACCTTATATTTTATGTTGTTTTGTATCACCAACCACATGACAACTAATCAGCACTTTATACTAAAAAAATATTTTTATACCACTCAATGAGGGTAGGAGAAGACAAATGACTACATTGATCAATCGATTGGGTAATATCTGTATCTGGTGTGTCGGCGCCGGACTGGCGGTACTGGCTGTCGTAACCACACTGGTAATGGTTTGGTTATCCTTTATTTAACTGGCTGACTGCACAAATATTAAGGAAGCACTGATAGCTTCATCATTCCGGAGATGGCCGTAAACGAGCAGGCTATTATAAGCAATAGTCTCAATTCAGCGCCTGCACTTCATTCTATCCGGGATAATGAATAACCTTAATAATGTGTTGATGCAATATAGACAAATGGCATGGAAGCCATAAACACTCTCACTCCCCGGCAATGACGATACTCTCTTTATTTCTGCATACGTGTGTATGCCAGCCACCGTATGGCTCTTTGGTTCAGGCCTTAAAAGCATTGCTTCGTATTCCAGACCGAATTGCACCCTGCGCTGAAACCGACTGACATCCGAAACCAAAATTCGCTGCCAGGCGCGCTGGTGCCTCTGCAGAGGCCGAGACCTCTATTCGCAAGAAAAAAGTATTAAAGCAATAGACTACTGATAATCGTACGCACATTCTAGGCTATATGTGCGATTACGATAGAAAAGGCACCCAGGCTCGCTTCAAATGCTTTATTGGACTTCGCTGAACACTCCATATGCTACGTCTGGTCCAACAAACTCTCATCTTCATATGCTCTTACGGGTCATTTTTATCTGCCCTTCCACTTGTAAACTTTATACCCAGCAATTGCGCTAGACCATACAACAGCTCTGAAAGAACACCTGAAAATACAAACATACAACCCGCTAAATATGCGCGCCCACTAGCTTCTAAGCTCTTAAGAGTGATTAACTCCAGTACAGTCCCATCATCTATCACCAACAACACGAGACCAACGACCACCAAAAATAAACCAAATTTTATTAGGTCAAATCCTATTCTTTTTCTAAGAAATAGCGCCATAAGCGAGATGAAAATGCCTGGAAACACTATCAATGCGATACTTACAAGCTGTTGATTGGTAAGATCTAACATAAATCTCTATATATCCTGATCACAGGTATCTTTATTACATACTTTCTTGCAGTCTTCCATACAAACGCCAAGATTGTATGCGCCATATACCTTATTCACTTTTGTTCCAATATTTTTAACTGCTCCACCAAACGTCCCACCGATGCTTGATTCAGTTACACCTAGTCCACTATTTATTGCGAAACCTGGTATTGGATTAACAAAACCTATAAGGCAATCTGCACGGCACTTTTCACATGGCGTTGGGTTGCGTATTGGCGGCAGGTCAACAATGCAATTTGCATTTGCACACTCTTTTGTGCCGTTTGTGCCAGGAACAAAGGAACAATGACCATTACTACCTGCTTGCATATTTGCTGGGCATCCACCGAACAGACCAAGGGGATCAATATATCTTAATGGATTACCATACACGTAACTGTATGTATTAAGACCCCCATCAAGACCAATTGGATCAGATTGAAGGTATCTACCAGTACTTGAATCATAGTCCCTAAAGTAGTTGTAAACTTCTCGACCCTACGATGGTTTCCCGCTAGCTTTCCGATTTCCCTTATACCCTCAACCGGTTAACAACCCGTTTTCCCTGATGCGTCTCTCCGATTCCGGTTTTTGCCCTAGAGGCACTTTTTCGTTTAACTCGATGGAGATTGCGGGGCTGTTGGCCCCCTCACTTTTTATGGATGTTCTCATCTATTCTCTACCAATTAAGTTATTATCTTATGAGTCCTCTTTATTTATTTTCTTCTATGCTGTTACGGTAATCCCCCCATTAATAATGGGACTCAAAAGTAGTCACTGTTAAGCGGTCTGAGCCAACTTCTGTATCGGGGTGA
>NZ_MARB01000036.1 GCF_001715975.1 Candidatus Thiodiazotropha endolucinida
CTCTGTCAGGGAGCTATGGATTAAGTTTCACTATGCTTGATGAACCGCCTAGTGCGGACCCGCATGCTAGGTGGTGTGGGGAGGGCGGGTTAGAGACCCGCCCTTACCCGATTAGGTTTTATAGTTGTTCGTTCCATGCCTTCCCTTTTTTAAATAGTTCTAATTGTTTGCTATATTTCTCCATATGATTTTTTGTGACACTGTTTCTTAAATATTTTCCTCTCTTAAAGAGGTCTATTGCCTTAAGTTGTTTCTCCACAGCAGTATCAAAATCACCATATTCCGCATAAGAAAGCGCAAGAACATCATATCCATCAGCCCCTACAAATCCTCCATTTTTCATGGCTTTTTCTGCCCAGTAAACAGCCTTTTCTCCATTACGAACACTTTTAATTGGGCAGGTAGCATAAATATACGCCAGTGAATACATTCCCTCTGTATCTCCTCTTTCTGCAGATTTTTGGTACCAATACCTTCTTCGTACATGTTGCCAACCCACTCTTGCGCCATTGGGTCGCCTAATTTCGCGGCAGTTAAGTACCAATGAAATGTTTGTTTTTCATTCTTTTCAGTAAAATAACCAAAATTATATGAATTTCCCAATTGTATTGCGGCACGCGCGAGACCATTATCTGATGCTTTTTTATACCAACGAATAGCTTCAGTAGTGTTTTGCTTTACGCCTTTCCCATATGCGTACATATCAGCGACATTATTCTGTGCTCCAACAACGCCCTTATTTGCAAGATCAAGCCAAATACCAAAAGCAGCCTCATAATTCTGAGCTAGATATGCTTCTAATCCTCTTTGAAATAGTGGCTCATATTCAGATGAAGCTTCAGCAAAATTAATCGCTAATATAAAAGGTAATGTATATCGCAGGAACTTCATTATTAAACCTAACGCCTCAAATACCGGCTTGGTGAAGATGGCGGCTTTTTTGGAACAAAAAAGGTGACAGCTTTACCAAGTCCGCGTGCTTTGACTTGTTAACCATAGTGTCTCACCTCGGTTATTAGAACATAAGAATGCATATTAGCTTGAGGGATACGATAAACACCTATGGCGCCCAAACACTTGCAGGCCATAGCTGCAATTTCCCAAGCCATAGTTTCGTCGCACTCTACTGAAGGGTTATCAAAGACCTCATAACCTGTGACCTCATAAAGCTTTTTGACGGCAGCGCTATGATCACGAACAGCGTCTGGCAAATTGCGATTGGACCAGAACCAGACCAAGCTCTCTTTTTCTGGAATATGAGATGCGACCGGCAAAATGGATGCTTCTACAACTGGCTTTTCCTTATCAAAGAATATTAGCGACTGATTTTCGTACTCAACTACAAAATTGTCGTGGCTGCCAAAACCAAACTCATCAACAAGCACTTGATACTTTTGATCAAGCTCATCACATGCGTCTTCTAGATATTTATCGAATTCCTCGCCGTTCATAGTTTCGTGTGGTTAACCGTGTAGTGTTTATCCCTCGTGCGTTTTCCGCATGCGGGATAAACACCTGTTGGACTAAGCCGACCTTGGGGTGGCTGCCCACTCTCTATTAATAAGAATTTGTTTTTGGCGCCTTGCACCTGAGGGAGATTGGCGTGACAGCGTTCCGTTGCGCTAGGGCTGTTGGGAGCGGTTTTGACCGACCTCCTTGTGGCTCGAGCACGGCTTGCGGCTCCCTTTTGTACCGATAATAACCTATTTTCAGAGGATTGGCCGCACTTTGACCTCAGCGCTTGAGCTGATCAAGTGTCTGGATGACGCCGACGCTCAGGCTAGGGCATCGTCATCCGCCTTCCATGCGTTGCCATTGCGGCGCTAGTTGCGCGACCACACGCATCGGCCGTTGACAGCGGGGACAGGCAAAACACCAACGGGCCACCTGCTTCTCTGTTTCTGATTCAGCCACCGCTTGTGGGCCTGCCTCGGCGATCGCCTTAAGGATGCGGGGAAACTGCTTGGCCCGGCAGGCATTGGCCAGGAAGCCGTAATGGCGGATACGCATCAGGCCCTTGGGTAGTACATGCAGCAGAAAACGCTGGATCAACACATCGACAGACAACTGCATGACCTTCCAGCGCCGGTCCCGGTAGTCTTTGTAGCGCAAGCCAACCTGACCGTGCTCCAAGCCGAGGAGTCGGCGGTTGCTGACGGCAGTGCGGTGGGTGTATCGGGCCAGATAGTCGATAACATGCTCGGTGCGCAGACAGGGCTTGCTGTAGACCACCCAGTCTTGTCCCATCAACCGCTCCAGGATGAGATCGATCTCGCCCGGACGACTGATGCGTGTGAGCTCCCCGCCTTGGGCACAGGCCCGCAATCGGCTGACCATCAGACCGCGAAAGCGCCTTGAGAGCGCACGCACAGGAAACAGATAATCGCTCTTGCTCGGTTTCCACTCGCCTTGCGGGCTCAGCGCGCCGCCCGGCACCAGGCAGTGCAGGTGCACATGGCGTGTCAACGTCGAGCCCCAGGTGTGCAACACCGCGGTCATCCCCAACCCCCCGCCCAAGCGCTTGGGGTCTTCAGCGAAGGCCTGTAGCGTCTCCCAGGTTGTTTGAAACAGCAAGGTCGTGATCAGCTGAGGATGCAGTTCGATCCAACCGTTGAGGGTCTCGGGCAGGGTGAACACCAAGTGGTGATAGGTTACCGGCAATTGGGCACGCAACTGCTTGTCCGCCCACTGCCGCGAGGCTTGCCACTGACAGTGCGGGCAGTGACGATCGCGACAGGCATAGTAGTGGTTTTGATGCGCCTGACAAGGGTCACAGGCTAAGCGTACCCCACCCATGGCTTCAGTCCGGCACTGCATCAGATGTGACAATACCTGACAGCGGCGCAGATCGAGACGGTGGTGTTGGCGGTAGGTGGGCAGGTGGCGCTTGAGCAGGGTTTGCAGGTCGATGGCCTCAGCCATCGCGCAGCCCCAGCGCTGCAATCAAATCGGCGCCACGGCGATCGCTCTGACGATCATTGAACACCCAATGTACATAGCGCAAGGTCGATTGGATGCTGCGGTGGCCCAGTTGATACTGTAACTGCTGCACCGCCATGCCGGCCTGCAGTTGATGGGTAGCATAGGCGTGTCTCAAGCTGTGGATGCCACCCACCTTGGTGATGCCCGCCTGGCGCTTGGCCCGTCGGAATACCTTCTGCGGCGTGCTGATCGACAACGCTTCATCGGGATGCTGTTCATTGGGAAACAGCCAGCGCACAGGCTTCTCAACGTGCCAATAGTCACGCAGGTGCTTGAGCAACGTCGGCGACAAGCCCACATAACGGTCTTTACCACCCTTGCCCTGATCGATGCGCAGCAACCCGCGTTCTCCATCGATATGCCGAAGCTTGAGTTTGACCAGTTCACTGACCCGCAGGCCGCAGCCATAACAGGTCAGCAACAGCATATGGTGCTTACGGTTGGAACAGGCATTGAGCATGCGTACGATCTCCGATCGCTGGAGTAACTCCGGGATACGTTGCCTGCGTTTGGGCACCTGGATCTTCACATCGAACGACGCTTGCTGGAGCACTTCGAGATAGAAGAAACGGATGGCATGGCGATAGAGCCGGCAACTGGCATCGCTTAAGTGCCGTTCCTTGACCAGATACAGAAAGTAAGCTTGCAACTCATCCTCACCGAGTTGATCCGGTGGACGCTGATAATAACGGGCCAGATCCTTCACCACCATCAGATAGCTCTGGTGGGTACGCGGCGAA
The DNA here is from genome assembly GCF_001715975.1 of Candidatus Thiodiazotropha endolucinida. Classification (GTDB taxonomy): domain Bacteria; phylum Pseudomonadota; class Gammaproteobacteria; order Chromatiales; family Chromatiaceae; genus Thiodiazotropha; species Thiodiazotropha endolucinida. The sequence continues at coordinate 3,723 of NZ_MARB01000036.1, forward strand.
AATCCACGCACGGTCATGGCGTCTATCATCTGTTCGCGAAGTTGTGTCATCGGTTGACTCCTGTGTGGTAGACCAACAGTGGTCCTTTAGGAGTCTGGTTGATGATGACTCAGGGGTGGGTTGTGGATGGCCCCGCGTAGCGGTTTAGTTCAACAGTTGCTTATATTGCCGGCTCTTATTATCGCGTTATGCCGCTGGCTCCAAATATTGTGTTATACCGCCAAATGTATTCAAAAAGTTCTCAATTATACTATGAGATGTCGATTGATGCCGACGACGACAGGTTCTCTGTGATACCAAATGAAAATAAGTTCTAAGCCGGGACGTTTGACCTGGGGGCGGCCGGCAATGTAAAACCGGCTTGGCTTGGCGGATTGATTCCATTGTTTCCATGGCGATGGGTATCCGTTTGTTTCACCTCAAAAGTGACATCATTATTAGGGTATTTGGTTGCGAAACGCAAGAATATGGGGCTTCAGGCGATGTGGCGCTATTGATTTCAGGCTTTTACTTCGCCCTTTGGTGGCGAACGGTTTGTTTGGTGGAGTTTGTTCTGGAGAGCCGGCTGCCGGGGATAGTCAGATATTGCAAACCATCTTGAATGGGAATGGTGGTTTGTCGAACCGGTGCCCGTCAGGAACGACGGGCACCCTGTTTTGATGATGCTTTGGATTATTTGGCCGCTTCAGCCGGTTTATCCATCTCGGTCTTTGCATCCATGGTTGGGTTCATGTTGTCCATAGCTGGGGCTTCCCCGGCAGGAGCGGCCCCGGGTGCTGCGGCACTCGGGTCTGTTGCAGGGGCGGGCTTGGCGTTCTTCTCATTGAATACCAGTTTGCTGGAGTCGCGCAGGCCCTGCATGTAGTCGGAGAGGGCGATTTGTTTCAGCTTGTTGACGATCTTGCCCTTGACGCTGTCCAGCGTCGGCGCCTCTGTATCTCGGGTGTCCTCCAGCAGGATGACATGCCAGCCGAACTGGGTCTCTACTGGGGCTGTGCTGTATTTGCCCTTTTCCATGTTTTTTAGGGCGTCGCCAAAGGGTTTTACCATTTGTGCGACATCGAACCAGCCCAAGTCGCCGCCATTCTTGCCGGTCGGCCCGGTCGAATGTTCGACAGCGAGTTCAGCGAAATCGGCGCCGCCATCGAGTTTTTCGATCAGCGCGGTTGCTTCATCCTGTTCTTTCACGAGGATATGCCTGGCCTTGTATTCATTGCCGGACTGTCCCGCATAATCCTCCTGATAAGCCTTCTGGATATCCTCTTCGCTGGGCTCGTGGTTGCTGGCGAAGTCCTGGATGGCGATCTGGGTCAGCAGCTTGGCTTTCAACAGGTCAACCGATGCCGCGACTTCCGGACGTTTTAGGATACCCTGTTTCTCCGCATCCTGTGCCACGATGATGATATTGGACAGCTCATTGAGCACGCTCATCTGCATCTCAGGGGAGTTTTGCGCATCGGGCACGTTGCGCATGCGGTCCTGAAAGTAGAGGCTGTACATGGTGCGGGTAATCGCTTCGCCATTGACGGTGAGCAGGGTTTCGACATCCATGTCGCCGGTTGTGGGTTCGTTCATTTCAGGTACGGTGGCGGGACGGTCGCTATCCGTCTTGGCTGCGGTTGAAGCCTGGTCCGTAGACTGGTTGCAGGCTGTCAGCAGTCCTGCGCTGCAAACTGCAGCTAATAAGATCTTAGTTTTCATCGTTGAACTTACCTTGTTGTGATTGATCTGTTTAATTTGGCTTTGGCACTGTCGCCGTCAGGCTGGCAGTACTTTCTTGAACGGTTTTACCTGGACCCGTGCATAGACACCCGCCTCGATATAGGGGTCCGCGTCGGCCCAGGCCTTGGCATTCTCGAGGCTATCGAACTCGGCGACGATCAGACTGCCGGAAAAACCGGCAGAACCGGGGTCCTCGCTATCGATCATCGGGTGGGGGCCGGCCAATAGGAGGCGCCCCTCGTCCTGGAGCTGTTTCAGTCTCGCCAGGTGGTCACCCCGTGCCTTGAGGCGTTGCTCCAGGCTGTCATCCCGATCCTCGGCAATAATTGCGTAGTACACTTAACTCCCCTTACGTATTAATGGACTCAGGTTCATCGTCATTGATATGGCGCGCCAGGTAGAAGGCCTGCAGGATGATAAATCCCAGGGTCAGCCCCATAATGCCAAATAATTTGAAGTTGACCCAAGTCTCCTCCAGGGTGTGCGCAGTATTGCACATCTCCAGTTCGTTTCCCTGAAAATGCTGGCTGCAGTTGTCGTAATCGATCTGTTGAAGCCCCGTGAGTTCCATCAGTTGATGTTCAACGACAAAGAAATCATTGGCCACATAGAGGTTGAGAAAACCCAGCAAGATAAAGAACAGGCTCCAGGTCAGATTGAGTCTTTTCCATACCGGATCCGGCACGGAGATGCTGCTCTCCATCATCCGTTGAACCAGCGGCTTTTTGCCAATGTATTGACTGGCGAGAAAAGTGGCGCCGAACAGCCAGTTGATCACGGAGGGTTTCCACATGATAAAGGTGCGGTCCTGCAGCAGGATGGTCAGGCCGCCGAAAACCAGCAGGATGCCGAATGTAATCAGGTGCATCTTCTCCACATGCCGCTTGCGCAGCCAGCCGTAGGCAACCTGAACCACGGACGATGCGATGGCGACAGCGGTGGCGACATAGATGCCGTACAGCTTGTAGGCCACGAAAAAGAGTATGACCGGAAAAAAATCAGCAAGAAATTTCATTATGAGATCAGTGTGTTACAAAAAAAAGCATAGTATCGATGGCTGGCTGAATAGTACACCATGTTTTTACTTTGTTTAGTGACCGCTTATAAAACTTGGCCATTCAGTGAAGCGTTCTGGGCTGGCCCCAGAGATTATAATATTTTTCAACAACTTCCCTGACTTGCTGGGGATAGTTGAGGGCATCCATCTGTTCCATGCCTTCGCGAAAAAAGTTGGGCGCCTGATCGGGCAGCAGGCGGCACAGGGTCTGATAAGCTTCCTCAATCAGTTCGGGCTGATAACTGCGGGTGGCGATTATTGCCTGATTCATCAACAAAATACTCCAGGGCTGCGCTTTTTCCAGCCGTACGGGCTCCTGTTGCATGGTTGGTTCGAGGGCCTTGATCAACTCCATCGACAGCTCATAGAGTTGCCGCAGTTGAGAAGGTTCCCGGAATCTGTTCGCCAGGCGGGCGAGGGAGTTGATCACCGGCTCCAGGGTGCGCAGTTCCCCATTGTGGCGTATGAGCCAAAGCGCCATGGGCAGGGTCAGGTCTTCCATCTCCTCACTCTCCTGCGGCATCTTCAGGCCGGCGGCGACGGTCGAGAAATCGACCAGCAGTTGGATGCCGTAATCGCCGAGTTCACTCAGCTCATTCAGTGAGGGGGGTGGGTTCTCGCGAGCGCTATCCACCTGCCCGGATAGAATCTCCAACAGTTCCATCAGCCGATGCATCGCCTGCTGCAGTGCCGAGGGGGAGTGATCCGGATCTTCGACGCCGGCCTGCTTGCCGGCCGACACCACCGCTGGAGCGATAGCGTCGAATCGTTGTCCTATGTAATTCAGGTCGAGTACTGGAAATAACATCGCATCATTGTATCAGCCTGTATTGATGGCGTCCGGGGCTGACCTCTATTTTTCGGCAAACCTATCGGTTTCACCTTACTATGGGTACAATCCGCCCCCATGTTTTGCGAATACGATCTGCATAGCCACTCCACTGCCTCAGACGGGACCCTCTCGCCTGGAGACTTGGTCAACCGTGCGGCCAATGCAGGCGTACGGGTTTTGGCGCTCACCGATCACGACACCACCGCCGGTATCGAGGAGGCTTTGTCGGCTGCCTCAAGCTGTGGCCTGGTGTTGATACCCGGCGTGGAGATATCGGTTACCTGGAATAAGCATACTGTCCACATCATCGGTCTGAATGTGGATCATGATAACCGGACCCTGCAACTGGGGCTGCGTGAGTTGAGGCGGTTTCGCGATTGGCGTGCGAAAGAGATTGCCGAGAGACTCGAGAAGGCCGGTATCGCGGGCGCCTATGAAGGTGCGCTTGCCCACTCCAACGGTACCCTGGTGAGCCGTACCCATTTTGCCCGCTATCTGGTCGAGCAGGGTCTGGCAAGCGATGAGCGCAGGGTCTTCAAACACTACCTGGTGAAAGGAAAACCCGGCTTCGTTCCCGGTCAATGGGCTGAACTGGCTCAGGCTGTTGAGTGGATTCACGACGCCGGCGGCGTGTCCGTGGTGGCGCATCCCGCACGTTACAAAATGACCCGCTCGAAATTAAGACGATTGTTCAATGAATTCGCTGAGCTGGGGGGTGAGGCCATCGAGGTGGTCTCCGGCAGCCATAGTCGTGACGACTACTTTACGATGGCCAAACATGCCGGCGATTTCGGTTTGCAGGCCTCGGCCGGTTCGGATTTTCACTCCCCGGACAACCCCTGGATCGAGTTTGGACAGCTGCCGTTGTTGCCCGACAATTGCCGTCCCATATGGTCGGATTGGATGATCGAAACGGCAACCTCCAATATCCGAAAGGCCGTCTAGTTGCCAAGGCAAATACGATGGCCCTGTTCCTCCAGATACATCCGGACAATCCCCAGCCACGGCTGATCACTCAGGCGGTTGAGATCATTCGCGAGGGTGGCCTGGTGATCTACCCCACCGATTCCAGCTATGCCTTGGGATGCCATATCGGCGACAAGGGGGCGATGGAGCGTATTCGGCGCATCCGTAAGGTGGAACAGTCCCACAACTTCACCCTGGTATGCCGGGATCTGACAGAGATCTCCAACTACGCCAAGATCGACAACCGCGATTACCGCCTGTTGAAGGCGTTGACCCCCGGCCCCTATACCTTCATCCATAAGGCCACCAAGCAGGTTCCCAGGCGGCTGATGCATCCCAGGCGAAAGACCATCGGTATCCGCGTGCCCGACAATGCCATCGTCAGCGCCCTGCTGGAGGAGCTGGCAGAACCGATCATGAGCACCACCCTGATCATGCCGGGGGAGGAGATGCCTCTGACCGATCCCTACGAGATACGGGATCTATTGGATCATCAAGTGGATCTAATCATCGATGGCGGCTATTGCGGCTTCGAACCCACAACCGTGGTGGTGATGACCGAGGAGCTGCCCGAAGTGGTACGGGCAGGGAAGGGCGATACATCCATGTTCGATGTATAATTGGCCGTTTATCTCGTGCCGTACGCTAAATGCTGTCTCAACTTATTGAAAAACAGTGAAATCCATACATTCAGGACTTATATTCAATGCAAGGGCTTAGTCTGATTCAAAAGCTGGCGGTCTTCGTCCTGCCCTTGGTTTTCGCCATTACCGTGCATGAGGCGGCCCATGGCTGGATGGCTAAACGCCTGGGGGACAAGACCGCGCAGATGTTGGGGCGGGTTACCCTGAACCCCTTAAAGCATATCGATCCGGTGGGTACCATCCTGGTGCCATTGGGTCTCTATCTACTGACCGGATTCATGTTCGGCTGGGCCAAACCGGTGCCGGTCAACTGGAATAACCTGCATAAACCTAAAAGGGATATGGGCCTGGTCGCGCTGGCCGGCCCAGGTGCTAATCTCATCATGGCGCTGATCTGGTCGATCCTGGTCTACGCCGGTGCGTTGATGCTGGAAAGTTTCGCCTGGTTGGGGGTGCCCCTGGTGTTGATGGGGGTAACGGGTGTGCTGATCAATACTATTTTGATGGCGCTCAACATGCTGCCGGTTCCTCCACTGGATGGCGGCAGGGTGGTCTATTCCCTGTTGCCGCCAAAACAGGCCAACGCCTATTCCAAGCTGGAAACCTACGGCCTCCTTATCGTGCTTGCTTTACTCATGACAGGACTCTTGGGTTTCATCCTCGAGCCTGTCGTTGCAATCACCATCATGATCCTGCCGGCCAGTGATATAGTTGCCAATCTTATTCCTGTGATTCTCAGTCCAGCGAGGAGTTAGTTTTGAATCAGTCGTCAAGCTCATCCCGCGTGCTCTCCGGCATGCGTCCCACCGGCCGCCTGCATCTAGGTCACTACCACGGTGTGCTGAAGAACTGGGTGGAGCTGCAACATCAGCATGAATGTTTCTTCTTTATCGCGGATTGGCATGCCCTGACCACCCATTATGATGATCCCAGTGTCATTCCGGAGAGCATCTGGGATATGGTCATCGACTGGCTGGCGGCCGGTGTCGACAGCGAGGCGGCGACCCTGTTCGTACAGTCCCTGGTGCCTGAACATGCTGAACTGCATCTGCTGTTGTCGATGATCACCCCGCTGGGCTGGCTGGAACGGGTGCCCAGCTACAAGGACCAGCAGGAGAAACTGAAAGAGAAAGACCTCGCCACCTACGGCTTCCTGGGCTATCCGCTGCTGCAGTCGGCGGATATCCTGATCTACCGTGCTTCCCAGGTGCCGGTGGGCGAGGATCAAGTGGCCCATGTGGAGCTGACCCGGGAAGTGGCCCGTCGCTTCAACCATATCTACGGACGCGAGCCCGATTTCGAGGAGAAGGCGGAACAGGCGCGCAAGAAGATGGGCAAAAGAGCGGCCAAGCAGTTCACTCAACTGCAAAGGGCCTACCAGGAGCAGGGCGATCCGCAAGCCCTCGAGGATGGTCGAGCACTGCTGCAGGCGCAACAGAACATCAACACCGAAGAGCGTGAACGCCTGCTCGGATACCTGGAGGGGAGCGGGCGTTTGATCCTGGTCGAGCCGCAACCGTTGCTGACCAAGGCCTCGAAGATGCCGGGACTGGATGGACAGAAGATGTCCAAGTCCTATGAGAACACCATCTCCCTGCGGGAAAAACCGGAACATGTCGAACAGATGCTCAAGCGTATGCCGACCGATACCAACCGGGTTCGGCGCACCGATCCGGGCGATCCGCAGAAGTGCCCGGTCTGGCAGTTCCACCTGGTCTACTCTGACGACGGCACCAAACAGTGGGTCGAGGAGGGGTGCCGTTCCGCCGCGATCGGTTGTCTCGACTGCAAGGGCCCGGTGATCGAGTCGGTGCTGAACGAACTGAATCCGATGCAGCAGCGGGCTGCCGAGTTCGAGGCCCAGCCCGATCTGGTGCGACGCATTATCACGGAGGGTTCCGAAAGAGCCCGCGTGGTGGCTCAGGAGACCATGCGGGAAGTGCGTGAAGCGATGTCTTTGAGGGGATTCGAATCATGAACGACGCGATTTTAGTATGATGTTGCGACACGATCATTGCACCTATCCTTTATCCACCCGCCCTAGGGACTGACATGGAAGAAGCTGAACACCATCCGCACTACCATCCCGAACAGGAGGAGATGCCCTTCGCCATGGTCATGGGGGAGCCGTTGGCGACACCCCCCACCGATCTCTATATTCCCCCCGATGCGCTCGAGGTCTTTCTCGATGCCTTTGAGGGTCCATTGGATCTGCTGCTCTATCTCATCAGACGTCAGAATCTCGATATCCTCGATATCCCCATCTCGGATATCACTGACCAGTATGTGCAATATATCGAGATGATGAAGGACCTGCGGCTCGAGTTGGCGGCGGAGTATCTGGTGATGGCGGCGATGTTGGCGGAGATCAAGTCCCGCATGCTGCTGCCCAGGCCGACGAGCGAGGAAGAGGAGGGCGAAGACCCCCGGGCGGAGCTGATCAGGCGACTGCAGGAGTACGAACGCTATAAACAGGCCGCGGAAGACCTGGATGGTCTGGAACATATGACCCGGGACACCTTCCAGGGCCATGCGGAGCTGGTGGAACGGCATGTCGAGAAGCGAGAGCCCGATGTGGACCTGCGGGAGATCCTGCTGGCTTTACAGGATGTGATGACCCGTGCGGATATGTTCAGCAGCCATCGTGTGGAGAAAGAGCCACTCTCGGTCAGAGAACGGATGTCCCATGTGTTACAGGTGGTGAACGGCAAGGATTTTCTCCCGTTTACAGAACTGTTCGATATCACCGAGGGCCGCCTTGGCGTGGTGGTGACCTTTCTTGCGATCCTGGAACTGATGAAGGCCTCGTTGCTCGAGCTGGTTCAGACGGATGACTTTGCCCCCATTCATGTGAAAGCGAAGACAGCCTGATATGACAGATGAAGAGAGATTAAAACAGATCGTTGAAGCCGCCCTGTTGGCTGCGGGACGTCCGCTCAACCTGGATCAGCTGCAGTCGCTGTTTCCCGAGCAGGAGGCGCCCGACAAGAAACAGCTGCGGGAGGTATTGGCGCAGCTGAGCGATGATTATCAGGGCAGGGGTATTGAAATCACCGAGGTCGGTAGCGGCTTTCGCATCCAGGTACGGGCTGAGTTCTCCCCCTGGGTATCGAAACTGTGGGCGGAAAGGCCGCCCAAATACTCCCGTGCACTGTTGGAGACACTGGCCTTGATCGCCTATCGGCAACCGATAACCCGTGGCGAGATCGAGGATGTCCGTGGCGTTTCGGTCAGCACCAACATCATCAAGACCCTCACCGAGCGGGAGTGGGTCAGAGTCGTCGGCCATCGGGATGTCCCCGGTAAACCGGCCCTGTACGCCACCACCAGGGAGTTTCTCGACTACTTCAATCTAAAGAGCCTGAACGAGCTGCCGACCCTGGCTGAGATCCGCGATCTCGATTCCATCAATCGGGAACTTGAACTGGTCGATCCCGAAAAGCAGCAACAGCAGGGGGAGATCCAGACAGATCAGGAGGCGGATGAGTCGATCCCGCTTGACCCGGATCAACAACCCGAGGCGATGGAATCCCACGAGGGTGAAGATACCGTTCCCATCATGGATGAGGATGAGCACTTATCCAAACTCGACACCCATGAATCAGAATAGAGACAGAACCGGCGAACGCCTGCAAAAGGTCCTTGCCAATGCAGGAATGGGATCGCGCCGTCAGATCGAGGGGTGGATCGTCGAAGGACGGGTCGAGGTCAATGGCGTGGCTGCCGAGTTGGGGCAGCGGGTCAATCCGAGCGATGTCATCTACGTGGATGGAAAGCGGATTGCAAAGCGATTGCTGGAGGCGCCGGTACGGGAGGTCATTGTCTACAACAAGCCGGAGGGCGAGTTGGTGACACGCAAGGATCCCGAGGGCCGTCACACCGTCTTTGAGCGGATGCCGAAGCTCAAGCATGGGCGCTGGATTCCCGTGGGACGGCTGGATATCAACTCCTCCGGCCTGCTGCTGTTGACGACAGACGGGGAGCTGGCCAATCAACTGATGCACCCGAGCCGACAGGTCGAACGGGAGTATGCGGTCAGGGTGATGGGCGAGGTCACCGAAGAACAGTTGAAGGCCCTCACTCACGGGGTTGAGCTGGAGGATGGGCCGGCCCGCTTCGAGGAGATCGTCGAATCGGGCGGCGAAGGTATCAATCGCTGGTTTCACGTCGTGATCATGGAGGGTCGCCAACGGGAGGTCAGGCGGATGTGGGAAGCGGTAGGCGCCCGGGTCAGCCGACTCAAGCGCGTGCGCTACGGCAGCGTGATTCTGGAGAGCGCGCTGAAGGTGGGACGCTGGCGTTATCTCAATGAGCAAGAGGTCAATGATCTGCTCACTACTATGGGGCATTGTGTCGCCAAACAGAGAAAATCACATCAAGCCAAATCCCCGCGGGGTGATCAAAAGGGCCGTAAAAGCACCAGGTCGTCGCAACCGCATCAGGCAAGGGGTCAGAAAAAAGCGGGAGCCGGACGTAACAAAGAGACTCGCAAGCCATCCGGTGGCAAGACTGACACGATATGGAAAGGCAAACAGGGCGGCAGACGATCGCGGTAAAGTTATCGACGGCCGATCTGATGATGATCTATCGGCAGCTGTTGGGTCGCTACGAAGCACAGCACTGGTGGCCGGGTGAAACCCCTTTCGAAGTGATGGTGGGGGCGGTTCTGACCCAAAATACCGCCTGGTCGAATGTTGAAAAGGCGATCGATAATCTCAAAGGATTGGATGCACTCAACCTTGAGTCGCTGCTCACCATGCCGCCAGATAGTTTGGCAGCGCAGATTCGTCCAGCCGGTTACTTCAATGTCAAGACTAAACGGTTGCTGAACCTATGCCGCTTTCTGCAACAGAATCCCGGCCTGGAAGTGTTGGATACAGATGAGTTGCGAGCACGATTATTGTCGATCCACGGCATCGGGCCGGAGACGGCGGATGACATTCTACTCTACGCCTTTGATCGGCCGGTCTTCGTGATCGATGCCTATACCCGGCGTCTATTCGGTCGCTTGGGATTGATAGTGCATGATTGTGGCTACGAGTCTTTGCGGGCGGATTTCGAAGCGGCCTTGCGGAGCGATTCAACGCTCTTCAGTGAATACCATGCATTGATCGTTGTTCACGCGAAGGCGCACTGCAGAACAAAACCCGTGTGTGTCAGCTGTCCTTTGTCTGAACAGTGTCGCTATAGGATGGATCAACTGGCCAACGGCATCTCAGCTGTATAGACCTGATTGCGTCCGTTCTGTTTGGCCTGGTAGAGCGCGCTGTCGGCCCGTTCAAAAAGGCTCTCCGGGGTATCCTGGTCGACCATGGTACTGACGCCCACACTGAGGGTGATGCGGATATCTTTCAAAGACTTGATGCGCAGGTTTTCCACGTTGCGGCGGATACGCTTTGCCAATAGCTGGGCGCCTGCAATATTTGTATCGTTCAACACCACAACGAACTCCTCGCCACCGTAGCGGTAGAGGGCATCACTGCTGCGAATGGTTTGCTCCACTGTGGTGGCGATCTGCTTCAATACCATATCGCCCACGGCGTGACCGTAGTGGTCATTTATCTTTTTGAAAAAGTCGATATCCAGCACCAGCAGTGATAGATCGCTCAGTTTGCGGCGATTGAATTCGATGTCGCGACTGAAATTTTCATCGAAGGCGCTGCGGTTTTTTACCCCGGTCAGGGAGTCGAGAAAGGCGCTCTGAATGGCCGCTCTATAGAGCAGCGCATTACGCAGTGGGTAGAGCAGGGCGGCAAGCAGATTCTCGATCTGCTGCACCTCAGGCTTTTTGTATCGTCTGTTTCGGCTGATGGTGATATGGCCAAGTGCGGTATCCAATACGTTCAGATCATACTCGAGCCTGTTTCTGCCCGCTTTTTCACCTATCAGAATATCGACATCGCCATCTTTGCTGCGATAATTGAATGTGTCATATTGAAATTGCGTCTGCAGGGCATTCGCGAACAGCTCGATCACGGCATCCACCTCAAGGGTGGTCTGCAGCTTACCGCTCAGTTCCAAAACCAAACCGAGGGTATTCTCCCTCACTGTTGATTGCCGAGACATCTGCAAGGGAGTGGGTGCAGATGGTTTCTGAGGTGTGCTGTGGATACCGCTCATGTTAAAAGCTCACTCAAAGCTAATTCCTGCAATTGGTTATGCTAAAGACATGCCAATTTTAAAAAATGCAATATAATCAATGACAAAGAGACAATAAATTAGAGCGGCGCCAAAAAAACGACACCGAATCCAGGGGTGATGGAACAGGGCAGAGGCTATAATTCGACAATATTTCGTCATCCATCTAATGCAGGGGGAGTTATGCCGTCCTGTCGATTACCCAGACTGAAACGAGGTGATCGGCACTCTTGGCGCTAAAAAACCTCTATCTCTACATAGCGGATAAATAAGAGAGAAAAAGAGATGCTGAAACTCACCATACTATCGATTCTGCTGCTGTTTGCCGTACCTCAATTGCAGGCTGCGGGGGGTCAGGAGGGATTGGGTCAAGGACTGGTGAACCCGGGATTTCATGACAAGCCGGCCTGGTTTAAAAACTCCTTTCTCGATCTTCAGGAAGATCTGCAGGAGGCGGCCGAAGAAGATAAAAGAGTGATTCTCTATTTTCATCAGGACGGTTGTCCCTATTGCGCCAAACTGCTGAACGAAAATTTCTCCATCAAGGCGATCGTCGATAAGACACAAGAGGCGTTTCAACTGGTTGCGATCAATATCTGGGGTGACAGGGAGGTAACCGGATTGTCGGGCGAGGCTACTACCGAAAAGGCGTTCGCGGCGTCGATGAAGGTCATGTATACACCCACCATGCTGTTTCTGAACGAGCAGGGCAGAAGGGTGTTGCGCATCAATGGCTATTACGCGCCTCACCGCTTCATGGCGGCCCTGGACTATGTCGCCGGCAGAGAGGAGCGCAAGCTCTCGTTCCGGGATTATCTGGCCCGCATCCAGCCGGTCGCCTCCACCGGCAAGTTACACAGAGAGTCCAACTATCTGCAGTCACCAATGGATCTGCGTCGCCCCACCGGAACCGACAGGCCGCTATTGGTATTGATGGAGATGAAGCAGTGTCCGCCTTGTGATGAACTGCATCAGGAGATCCTGCCGCAGTCCGCACTGCAGGAGAGCCTGCAGGGATTCGATGTGGCGTTGGTGGATATCTGGTCCGGAGAGGAGCTGATCACACCGGACGGCAAGCGGATGAAGGCGACAAAATGGGCTGAGAGCCTGGGGATCCAGTACGCCCCCAGCATGCTGTTCTTCGACGGGTCGGGCAGGGAAGTCTTTCGCTCGGAGGCCTATCTGCGATCCTTCCACACCCATGCCGTTATAGATTACGTAGGTTCAGGCAGCTACCGGGATCAGCCCAATTTCCAGCGCTTCGTACAAGCCAGGGCGGACGAGATGCGCGCCCGGGGCGAAGTGGTCGACCTGATGAAATAGCCTCTGCAGCTATTGATCCGTAACAGGGCGCGATTTGGGGTTCACTCGGGGGGGATTCTAGGGTAGTATTGCGCGTTCCAAATTTCGGGTCGTTAGCTCAGTCGGTAGAGCATCTGACTTTTAATCAGGTGGTCATAGGTTCGATTCCTATACGACCCACCATATAAATCAAGGGGTTACGTTCTGTGACCCCTCTGATCCACCCGAAATATTGCCAACAGTGTTGTCGATATTGATACAAAATCCCAAGATTATCTTCTTTATAGTTACTAATACATCGGGCTGTATATTGCTTGCGCCCGTCAGTATGGTTATACCGATCTACAATCTTGATCTACAAGCTTCAACATAGAAAATAAGTTTCATGTGATACAGGCGCGGCTTCTTTGGCCAATCTGCTATCAAAACAGATCGTCGTGTATCCCGTTATTACTGCCCCAGTTCATTTTATAGCTACTTTCTTTAATCATTAACGACGATTCAAAAATTGGCTAACTAATCGATGTCATCAACTAAGGCTAGTAATCTTCGTCGGTCGCCTTCGATAGTGTTGGCGTGTCACAGATCGGTGTGTCTTAGGTAAGCGCTGGCATTTTTCAGTTGTTTCAAGGTCGATGGTGTGCATGACGCAAATATCCTTAGATACAGAATTGGATCAATAAACAAAGTTGGTGGTATTGCGTTCAAATATCCTGCGAGTACGACTAATAGAGCCTTCGACTCCCTGGTGAAAGACGTACAAATTGTATGTGTGGTACTGATTGATTATCTGATGTACAAGGAAAGGGATTAGCTACTTCTAGTCCAGGCTTGTATGTTTTTTTTGATCAGCTTATCGACTGGAGTTGGATATTTAAATAATTCACTAAACAATTCCGGTAACTCCATGATATGTGTCCAGTTAACAAATATGTAACCTTTATCGAACTGATCCATGTCAATAAACGGTAGATTTGTGCCCGCTGAACATTGATTAGATAAAAACAGATAGCGTAGGCTATATGGCAACCTACGCTATACCGCCATGTAAGGGAATAACCATGTATAAACAGCAAGGATGCAGCCATCCTGATTTTCCTTTCATTATCTATCAAATTGCCTCGATAGAGAAAAAATTATCTCATTATTATGCAAACTCAATAGCGATGAGTTGTGACAAGTCAAGGCAGTCAGTCAATTACCACAATACGTATATCTAGGGTAAATTGACATGACAAAGATAATGTATGGTCACATGCTGTCAGTGGTTTTCCTTTTAGGATGCGTATCATCAACAGCGTTTAGTGCTTCCGTTACGCCTTTGTATGTATTCTTGGATAACAAAAACAATACAGGTTATTACCTTACTGCAAATCAAGCATGTAAAGCAGCAATGCCCAATTCGTTATACACTAGCCAGGGGGCTGCATATTACCCACAGTATGGAACAGGTTGTTTGTATCGTGCGCCATGGATACAGAATGATATTTTTGCACAGAATTGGATACTCTCTTTATTAGTATGTCCGTCAGGTTTTATCTATACATCAGGCGTTTGTAAATCAAATACACCTGATAATGATGATTCTTGTTCAGTAGGCAATCCTATTTCAATTGCTACAGGTATTAAACAGCAGCTGGAAGTGGATTTTAGTTTACCTGATAGTGAATTAATGCCACTTCAAATAGCCCGTTATTATACCTCTTATGCTGTTAATGACACATACCATTATGGGCACGGTTGGTCCCTTAAACCTTACTATCGACATATCGATGTTATACAGTCAGAAAATAAAATCTATGCAATACGCGCACCGGATAAACGCTGGACGTTTCATCAGGATACAGGATCAACCTATAAGAGCATGGATGCGCCGGAGGCAACTCTGGAATATATAACTGACAGTCAGGGTGATTACTGGAGACTAACTAGTAATTTGTATGACGAAGAAATTTACAGTAGTACGACAGGTAAGCTATTGGAAATAAAGAGAGGAAATCACCATCATGAACTAACCTACAGTGATACAACAACACCAACTAGCATTGCTTCTAGTGCAAATTTGTTAATTAATATTACAGACAAAAAAGAGCGGTCGTTATATCTATTTTATGATAGTGATAATTTTCTAACTCGCGTAGATTATAATAACCAAACTGTATTGACATATACATATGGAACAGTGCAGTGGAACAATAACCGTCAACTTAATTCAGTGATTTTTTCTGATGGTACTCAGCGACAATATCATTATGAAAATTATACGCCGCCATCTGGCCCAATAAGCTCAGCTCAGCTCAACAGCAATAACCTTTACATTGCAGGCAATGTGGGCTCTCAATTTGCTGTCAGTTCGACAGATATGAATGCTTTAAGTCTGTCATTAAGTGGTTATTCCATCGCTCCACTAATAGGTATTACCGATGAAAGTGGGGAGATTTATGCGTCGTGGGGATATAATGAACAAGGCAGGGCGTCTTATTCCGAGCATGCCAATGGAACTGACCGAGTAAATTTGAATTTTAATTCTGACAACTCCACCACTATAACAAATGCACTGGGAAAACAGACTATCTATCACTACCAAACAATAAACAACACTAGGAAATTATCCGGTATAGAAGGTCTACCATCAACGAACTGTATTGGTGCCAATAAAGCATATACCTACAACACAAGTGGGTTTATAGTTTCAAAAACCGACTACAAAGGCAACATTACGAACTATATCCGCGATGCCCAAGGAAGAGAACTAAGCCGCACCAAAGCTACAGGCACATCCGACGCAAAAACAGTGACTACGACATGGGATACACAGCTAAATAAGGCATTGGTTATCACTGAGCCAAACCAGATTATTGAATATAATTACGATGCTGAAGGTAGATTACTGAGTAAAACACAGAGGCCACGACCCTAACTAGTTCTTTAACACACTAATCAGATACATTGCCCAATAATGCAATTGATTACAAAGGATTAAGTACAAATGTCATTAACTAATTCAGAAAACCAAACCATAGAGGTATTACAGTATGTTGTATATGTAATGAATAAAAATAGAATCTCGATCACTTCGTATTTTTTCTTTTTGTTATTCATGTGTACAGCTACAACAAGTCAAGCAGTAAAATGTGTGCAGGTAGGTTATACAGCTGCTGAGGGCGCTATCGTTTGTCATCCATCGTATATTAATCCATTGGAAACAGTAGATTTGGTCACATTAAGCTGGCCAGCAATGTCATTTGACTCTCTAAATGAAGCACTTGCCACTATTACTGAAGAACCATTATGTGGCGAATACACGGGAGGGGAAATAACTGGTAATTATACTTGGGGAAGTACTGGAACGCAAACAACACAAAAGACAACATTATTATATGGATATGATGTGGAATATCCACATATGGATGCTCCTGAATGTATATATGGTAGTTCAGCGTATTTAGAGGTTAAGCGTATCGAAAAAGCTTACTGCCCATCTGGATTTAAAGTTTACGATTGGATGGATGGTGGCGATGGATCATTTGTGTGTGGTGATCCGCCACCAGCTAAAGAGTGTACTGTAGGAAATCCAATTGGCATAATGCATGGAACAAAGATACAGCATGAATCTCATATAGCAGGCAGTAATATGGGTCAAATACCATTTACCTGGCACTATGTATTAAAACGTCGTCCAGCAGATATATCAGGATTGTGGGTAACAGCATCAAATGTGCCTTTATTATCTATTGGGCGTAAACAGTGGAAGCACAGTTATGATAAGCGTCTCTTTATGTTCTATGAAACAGATCTTATGTCTCGACCTGTATTAGAGTTAACTCGTCCTTCATCTGCCAATAGCATTTATTTTGTTAAAATTTCTGAGAACTGGGTAGATGCTATGGATAAGGTACCTCACAAAATCGAGGAACAATCAGAGGAACCTATCGAGCGCTGGATATATACTGATACATCCGGAAATATTGAGATATACAATCCTGAAGGTGTATTGATCAAGCTAATTAACAATCATGGCCATGAAACGACTTTAAACTATAACAATGGCGATTTAGTACAAGTTATTAATTGGAAAGGCAATAGCCTCAACTTTAATTATAATGCCGCAGGGATGCTGCAATACATAACAGATAGTTCAGGTCACTCTTATCACTATGAGTTTAGTGGAAGTCTTCTTACTGGCGTAACTTTTCCAGATGGTACACCAGGAAATCCCAATGATAATCCTGTACGTCAATATCTCTATGAGGATAATGACTTTCCAAGTGCACTGACAGGTATTATTGATGAAAATGGTGAACGATTTGCAACTTGGACGTATGATTCTATAGGGCGTGCCATCAGTTCAAGTCATGGTGATGGTGCAGAAACTACAACACTTAGTATCGGCAATACATACACTATAGTCACCAATCCACTTGGAAAAAAGACTAAGTATCGTTTTAGAACAAGAAATAATCTGAAACAAACATACAAGGCGGAACGCTATTCCTCTGAACATACGCCATACGCTTACAAACAATATTATTACGACACGCAAGGTAAAGTTAATTCGCAAACCAATTGGCGTGGGTATAAAATTACCTATAGCCATGATACTGAAGGAAGAGAAGTCAGCCGTACCGAAGCTTATGGAAGGTCAACCGCTCAAACAATTACAACTACTTGGGATACACAGCTTAACAAACCCTTGGTAGTGACTGAGCCAAATCGAATAACAGACTACATCTACGATACTGAGGGGCGGCTCCTAAGCAAAACACAACGACCCAATCCCTAAGACAAAAGGGTTTTTTTTAGATATTAAAATCTCATAATGAGACAGGGATAAGGACATGAGTTTCAAATTCATTGTGCATACACTCAGCTTTAGCATCATTGGCTTCGTGGTTGGGTTATCAATATCACATGCAGATACGACAACCAGTTATACATACACACCAGAAGGAGAGATCGCGACCATCGATGGGCCACGAATCGATGTAACAGATATCACCACATATGGCTACGATGTCCAAGCTAACCTCACCAGTATAACCAATGCTTTAATCCAGGTAACACAAGTTACTGCACACGATGCAATCGGTAGACCGCTAACGATCATTGATCCCAATGGATTGACAACCAGTTTAACTTACGATCCTCGTGGCCGCTTAACCCAACAAAGTCTTAGCGATGGTGTGACAACCCGCACTACACAGTATGACTATGATCCTGTTGGTAACCTTATTCGAGTTACCCCGCCTGACGGCAGCTTTATTTCCTATGAGTATGATACCGCTCATCGTCTCATCGGCATGGAAGACAGTCAGGGTAACCGTATCGACTATACGCTGGATGCCATGGGCAATCGCCTCAGTGAACAAGTCAGCGATCCTCAGGGCACTCTGACACGCACACAGCAACAGTTATACGACGAGTTAGGGCAAGTCCGCCAACTGATTGACAGCCAGAATAATACTACAGATTTCATCTATGATAAGAATGGCAATCTCACCCAGACTTTGGATGCCAAACAAAACCCTGACAACCAAAGTTACGACCCATTAGACCGAGTCAATCAGCAGACTAATGCGCTTAACGGTAAAAAGAAATATACCTATGATGGACAAGACAACATTACCAGTGTTACTGATCCAAATAATCTCATCACGACTTATGAGTATGATTATTTAGGCAATGTGACCAGTCAGACCAGCCCCGATACCGGCACCACGACCTACACCTATGATGAGGCAGGCAACCGCCTTACCCAGACTGACGCAAGAGGCATCACCGTCAGCTACAGCTACGATGCGCTCAACCGTTTGACCCACATCAGCTACCCCGATACCAGCCTCAACGTCACATACAACTACGATCAAGGTACTGATTGCATCGGCAAACTCACCAGCATCGTTGATGCCAATGGCACTACAAACTACACCTACAACACCTACGGCGACCTGGTCACGCAGACCCGTACCAGCAGTGACAGCATCGTCACCACCTTCAACTACGACTATGATACATACGGCCGTCTGGCAAGCCTCACCTATCCCTCAGGCAACAGTGTTAACTACACATACGATGCCCAGGGTCAGCTGAGTGGGCTCAGCTACGAATGGAGCGATGGCGCGACCCAGTCACTGATCGGTAATCTGCAGACCCTGCCGTTCGGACCGGTAAAGGCCTTCGACTATGGCAACGGTCTCAGCCTAACCCGTGGCTTTGATCAGGACTATCAGCTGATCAGTCAAACCATCCCCGGAATTCTCCAGAGCAGCTATCAGCACGACCCGGTGGGCAATATCACCGACTGGCAGGATCTGCTCAGTACGGGGCAAGACCAACTCTTCGACTATGACGCCCTGTATCGGCTGACCAGTGCTAATGGAGCTTACGGCGACATCACCTACACCTACGACGCCACCGGTAACCGGCTCTCACTCACTCTGGACGGTAGTACCGAGACCTATAGCTATGTGCCAAGCAGTCACCGGCTACAGCAGATCCTAGGCAGCGTCACTGATAGTCGTAGCTATGATGCGGCAGGTAATACGATACAGAGCCTCATCGGTAGCTACACCTACGACGACACCAATCGGATGGTCAGCTTCACCAAGACCGGCACCACAGCTACCTATGCCTACAACGGGAAGGGTGAGCGTATCAGCAAGAACGTTGATGGAACCATTACACGGTTCCGGTACGCACCGGCAGGTCAACTGCTGGGTGAGTACGACCAGAATGGCCAGGCGATTCGGGAATATATCACCTTGGAAGGCCAGCCAGTTGCACTAATCGTAACTGATCCTGTGACGACGCTCAGTAGTGTCTATTATCTACATACTGACCATTTGGGTGCTGTGGTCAAGGCGACGGACAATACCCAGACACTGGTGTGGGATGCGGAACGCAAGCCGTTTGGTGAACGATCAGTCACCACGGCGCAAATTGAGATGCCATTGGGATTTCCGGGACAGTATTACGATCAAGAATCAAACAACTATTACAACTACTTTAGGGATTATGATCCGGGTACTGGTAGGTATCTCCAGTCTGATCCTATAGGATTGGAAGGCGGATTGAATACATACACATATGTGCTTAACAGTCCGTTGCGCTACACAGACTATTATGGTCTAGATATTAGAGTATGTGCTTATCCTGGTCACGGTGTAAACCCATTTGGCCATGTTGGATACGGGTTACCTGGGGAAAGTAGGACATATGGTTATTATCCAGGGCTGCCACTGCCGTATAATGTATATGGGCCAGGTGTTATAAATCCAGATAGTGATAGTGGTGGTAGTCAGTGTAAAGTCGTACCTGCTAACCCTAATCAAGATGATTGTATGTGGGGATGTAGGTTAAAACGTATTATAAGGCCAGGTTTTTATGGAATACTTGGAAATCAATGCACAGAATTTGTTAGAGAGTGTATGAAAGATTGTGGATTAAATAGTGGGACCTATAGTGGGCCACTACCTTGGAAGTTCTTTAATAATCTACCATGAACCTCACCATGAAATACAATATAAGTTGGCCAATATTTGTATTTATTGTATTCGCACTTATTGGTCCTGTAATTCGCATACTGTATTGGCCAAGCCCTACGAGTGATTCTGTAATTTCACATGATACTATAAGGGATTTAGTTATATTGTTATGGCCTAGTATTTTGCTGACAGTAGGAGCAACAAACTATTTATTTTCAGGGCTTATAGCATTTTGTGTTCACATAGTCATCTTCGGTTTCTTGGGAAAAGTTACAAATGACAGAATAGAGAGAGAAAAGAGTATTCTTATTATCTTGATTCCATTATTTATTTTAATTCTATTGATTTCAGTATGGCTCGCCGGATTTGACGTTAATTATTATAATTATTATGCGGTTTTCTGTGCTACAGCCCTTTATATGGTTATGTTTATAACAGCCATAAAGACAGCTAGACGCAGTCGGAAATAATACAACTACTTTAGGGATTATGATCCGGGGACAGGAAGGTATCTGCAATCTGATCCGATAGGTTTAGCTGAGGGTGTTAATACCTACATCTATGTAATAAACAATCCTCTGGGATGGATTGATTTACTTGGACTTTCACGAAATGGGGGATTGATAAACTATCCAGTATTACCTGGTGGAGGTGGACGTGGTGGTGCATCAAATATTGGGCGAACAAAGCCAGTTAATTTGCCATCTACTCGTAGAGTGACCGTTGACATGCCACATGTTCAATCAGGGCATATGAACGGGGGGAGTCGAGTTAGTCCGAATAAAACTCTCTTCCCTCAAAATATGAATCCCAACCAAGTTGAAAGAGCTATTAAGGATGCTTATAGTCAGTGCAAAAGAGTCGATACACAAGGTGATAGGGTTAAGGTAAGGGGAACATCAAATGATGGTCTACCTATAGAAATGTGGGTTAATACTAGGACACGGGTTATTGAAACAGCATATCCTATACCTCCAAGCGGAGGTTTCTATCCGTTATATCCATTTCCATGAAGCTTAAGAATATATACATAGAGGTGGAGGAAAATGTTATTGATGTAACTTCTGCCGGGCTGGTATTTGGTCACTTGGCAGTTAAAGTTGGTGAGGACTATTATCCTGATGAACAGTGGCAGGATTTTGTTCAAGTCGTGTTATGTTGGTGGCTGGTTGCAGTAAAAGAACTGTCAAGCTTCAATAGTATTGAGGCTACTCTTAATTTTATGGATGGACCATATAGTATGCGTCTTCAAAAAATAGAAGATGGTAAAATGTGGAAATTATTCTTTGTTAGAACTATGCAGAATGGTCCGGAAGTACTGTCTACCGCTTTAGTAGACCCACATGGATTTATGGTGGCTGTCGCGAAGGCAGCAAATAGACTCATAAGAGCGTGTCATCGTATTGGTATTATTACAGATGATGGAGCACAGTTAGAGCGAGAGTTGAAAGAAATGCAAAAACTCCTAAAAAATATAAATTAGAATGGCGAAATACTGAGGCAGCCGCAAATATTAGGTCTTACACTTACGGCCGAGGAAGGACATCCACAAAATGACAAAGGGGCCGTCGGCCCCTTTGTTTTATGGTTTATGGAATGGCAGGTCAGTCCTGCACGGTCAGCACCAGGCAGCCCTCCATGACCCGAGAACTAAGAGGGTGGTGGCAACTGATAATCATTTGGCCTGGCCTGGAAGCTGGTATAAGTATATCTTTTACTCAGTCCTAATCGTAGGATGTACCTCCAATATGGATACGATTTTCACATAATTACTGCTACTGCACTTCGTTATCTCAACCTAGTATCATAATACCTGCAAGCGTTCCAGCGCCATCTGCAGCGAATTCTGGATTCGGGTGTCAGTTAGTTTCAGCGGCGGGTGCAATTCACTCTGGAATACGCACTTATAGCTGATGACAGAATCGACTACGTTGCTTAGATTAATAGCTGAGGCGTCGAAACCTCATTGCAGCGTTCACCACACACGAGAGCATGTGGTTTTTTTGTGTCCGGTTGTTTTTTATGGCCGGGAGTCCTATGTCATAAAATACCTTCGGGGAAAGCATAGGGCGGTTTCTGTAAGCCGTTTCGACCCTCCTGGCCACCCATGCGGGTGATCTTTAACGTCGAATCAATTTACAGGAGGTCATTATGACCAAGTCCATTCACAGCGCCGTTCTGGCGTTTGAAAACGTCTATCAAAGGCTGTACCACATCGAAGCCGCGACAACTCTTCTGCAGGGGATTGAAAAAGGCGAGATTGAGGATCTCGAAAACACCCTAGTTGATTTCACTACGCTTGCATCTGAGGCGCTGGACGGCGCCATATCTGGCATATTTGACGATTGCGAGGAGATTGAAGGATACCTGGAGACACAAGGAGGAGGGCGTTTCTTAAACCTTGTGGAAAATGCCAAGGGTGCTGATTTGACGCAGTTATCCGACGAACCAGGAGCTGGCGCAACCATGGACACAGAGTCAATTTCTGCTACCTATCCAGATGACAAAGAGAAGCTAGCAGATCCCCCGATAAAGTGGATACTTTCTGATAACTTCAGGAGGTAAATGTGCCGAGATACAATCAACCAAGGAAAACTTGGAAATACACAAAAGATTTCAAGGTAAAAGCAGTAAAATTGAGTTACCAGCAAGACATACTAGAAAGAGTAGGACACCCAAACAAATATTGAAAAGCTAGATGAATTGATATAGGGTTAAAAGAATAACTCAGAATCAACATGGAGGTTGATATGACAAGAGCCCGTAAGACGCTCGTGAGCTTGGAATCCACTCCTTTCTACCACTGTATCTCCCGCTGTGTTCGTCGAGCATGGCTATGTGGAGAAGATCCCTACACCGGCCAGAACTTTGAGCATCGCCGCCAATGGGTGTTGGATCGACTGCGCCAACTCTCTGAAATATTTGCAGTTGACATCTGTGCCTATGCGATCTTATCGAATCATTATCATGTTGTATTGCATGTTGATCGTGAAACAGGGAACAGTTGGTCAGAACACGAGGTGATCACACGATGGACTCAACTGTATAAAGGGCACTTGCTTGCGGATCGATATCTGGCAGGTGAAGTAATAAGTGGCGCAGAAAGAACCGTTTTATCTGAATTGATCGAAGAGTGGCGATTGCGTTTATTTGATATCAGTTGGTTCATGCGCTGTTTGAACGAACACCTGGCCCGTAAAGCCAATGAAGAAGACCGTTGTAAAGGCAGGTTTTTTGAGGGACGTTTCAAGAGCCAGGCTTTGCTTGATGAGGGAGCACTTCTCACCTGTATGAGTTATGTTGATCTCAATCCAATTCGGGCCTCTATGGCGAAAACTCCTGAAGAGTCAGATTTCACATCAATCCAAGAGCGTATTCAGGATTATATAGAAGATCAGAAACCAGCTAATGCAAAGCAAAAAAGACGAACTGTTCCAACGAAATTGTTCCCTATGATAAGAGTTAAGGGGGATGAGCCAACCTGGGGAATAAATTTCGACCAAGAAGACTACCTTCGACTGGTGGACTGGACAGGAAGAGCGATACGGGATGATAAGAGAGATTCAATACCAGAAGAGCTCTCCCCAATCCTTGAAAGGTTGCAGCTTGATCCAGATGCCTGGCTGAGCAGTATCAAATCTTACAGCAGAGACTACTTTACAGCTGTAGGCGCGATAGACAGGATAAAGGTTTACGCTCAATCCTTGGAACAGCGATGGTTTCAGGGACAAAGTGCAGCAGCAAGCCATTATCGCTTAGCAATGGTTGAGTAAAGATTTAGATCCAATGGAATCTGCAAAAAATGAAGGATCCGAAATATTGAAAGTTTGGGTGTCCTCTGTTTACGCTTTATTGGTTATTTAGGTGCCGGGCCTCTCGAAGATATATTAACAAAAAATTGTGAGCCATTTATCGATGAGCTGATTGAGAAATCCAAAAAAGACAAACGCTTATTATTATGCCTGAGATCAATAGACTTGGATGATTGTGACTGTACGAGAGCACACCAATTACATAAGTTGATAAAATAACTACTTGATGTTTTTAGCGGATTTATTGGTAAGGTAATCCCCCCGAAAAATAACGGGGTTCAAAAGTAGAGTTTTCCAATTATGATTACGAAAAGGAGAATCTACAATGAAGAAGTCCCGCTACAGCGAATCCCAGATCATATCGATC
>NZ_MARB01000037.1 GCF_001715975.1 Candidatus Thiodiazotropha endolucinida
TCGGGTTGCGCCTGAAAAAGCGCCACTCGGCGTTGCTCGTCGCTCATTTGGAATAACCAAACCTCTCTCCTCGCGCCTTGATTGGCGCTTTTTCAGGCACAACAGGGTGTATTGGATTAGTGTTAACAGGCCCTAAGTTAAAGCAGTTTCATGAAGATAAAAGTCAGTGAATTTATCGTCAGGTACCTGGAGCGCTTGGGTGTGGATACCATTTTCGGTATGCCGGGCGCCCACGTTCTGCCGATCTATGATGCCCTCTATAATTCGAACATTCAGGCCATACTGGCCAAGCATGAGCAGGGGGCAGCCTTCATGGCCGGGGGATACACGAAGGCCTCGGGAAAGCTTGCCGCCTGTATCGCCACCGCGGGGCCGGGCGCCACCAATCTGATTACCGGCATCGCCAACGCCTACGCGGACAAACAACCCGTTATCGCCATTACCGGCGAGGCGCCGACCTATATCTTCGGCAAAGGGGGACTGCAGGAGAGTTCGGGTGAAGGCGGCAGTTTCAACCAGGCGGCTCTGTTCAAACACATCACAGGTTACAGCAAATCGATCGAGAGAACCGACTATCTGCCGCAAGTCCTGATACAGGCAAGCAAGGCATTACTCGCCGCCAATCCCGGGCCCGTGTTACTCAGCATACCCTTCAATGTTCAGAGTGAGCTGATCGAAGAAGCGCTGCTTGACGATCTGATCGTCAAGCAAGACCCGATTTACAGCCTTGTTGATGAAACTAAATTGGGCCGACTCCACAGCCTGATCCAGGAAGCCAGCCAACCGGTGATAGTCGCAGGCTACGGGGCTATCCGGTCGGGCGCCCGGACATCCATCAATACACTTAGCCAGATGCTACAGATCCCGGTCGCATCAAGCCTCAAGGGCAAGGGTGTTGTAAGTGAGGACTCCCCGCTCTCCCTCGGCAGTCTGGGTGTCACATCCAGCGGTAATGCCTATAAGTTCATCGTGGAGAAATCAGACCTGCTGATAATCCTCGGCGCGGGGTTCAATGAACGTACTAGTTATCTTTGGGACCACTCACTGTTGAAAGATCGAAAAATTGTCCAGATTGACCACGATCCCCATCAACTGGAAAAGGTATTCGATGCCGAACTGGCCATCTGCGGCGATATCGGGGAAGTCATCGACGCTCTCCTGGCCAGGTTGGACAAAACCGGCAAGGCGCACCATCCCATCAACGAGACTGAGAGCAGGATTACCGATCTCAAATCATCCGCCGAGGGTGACTACACCATCTTCAAATCCGGTTTTTCACTAGCCGAGGCGTTCTTCGACAGGTTGGCCGAGCACTTTCCACACCAGACCAGGGTTTTCGATGACAATATCATCTTTGCCCAGAACTTCTACGAGGTATCCAGCAGCAACCGGTATTATCCCAACTCCGGCATCTCATCCCTGGGGCATGCCATCCCAGCTGCGATCGGTGCCCAGTTCACCACCCGGAAACCCACCTTCGCCATCCTCGGCGACGGCGGCTTTCAGATGTGTTGCATGGAGATCATGACAGCCGTCAACTACCGGCTGCCGCTGAATGTCGTATTGTTCAACAACGGCACCATGGGACTGATTCGTAAAAACCAGCATCAGCTCTACCAACAGCGATTCATCAACTGCGACTTTGTCAATCCCGACTATGGCCATCTCGCCGAATCGTTTGGCATTAACTACAAACAGGTGACGACTCCGGAGGACCTGGACCATTTGTTTCAACAGTATGATCTGCGACAGGCAATCAACCTGATCGATATCGCTATCGACAAGGATGCCTTCCCCAACTATTCATCCAAACGCTGACCCGTTGTCTGCAACCCATAAACGATGGCGACAGGCAAATATCAAGCACTGCACAGCTTCTACACTCAATTTGGTTCCAACCCAGCATTACAGGCGGCCAGTGAACGCTGGCGGCAGTTAACGACTGCTGAATCCGACAGCACTCATTCAGCCATCTTCATCGAACTGACCGACAGGGCAACATTGTTCCTGGAGCAGGAGATGCCAAGGCACGGCTATCCCGGGGCTCTGCTCGATCTCCATCAGCGACTGTTTCTGGAGATGGAGTCCTTGATTGCCGATCAAGCGGTGGATGACCGCTTTCGATTTATCGTTGTGATACCTGTCGCAGACAGACCCCAGCATCTGCAAAGCTGCCTGGACAGCCTGTATAACCAGTGCCGGCGATTCAATTATGGCGGCTTCACGGAACAGAAGCGGCAAATGATAACGGTCTTGATAGCGGATGACAGTAAAGATCCGCATGCCAGGACCTGGATCAAGCACATACAGCAGCAATTTACCCGGCAGGGACTCGAGACCATCTATTTCGGGCAGGATGAGCAACTGCAAATGCTGGATGGCCTGACCTCTGCACAAAGGCAGGCTCTGACCGGCATTATTGGCAACTATCCAGCCAAGGCATTCCATCACAAAGGCGCTTCCATCACCCGCAATCTCAGCTACCTGAAGGTGAAACAGCTCGTGTGTGAAGAATCACCCGCGCTGATCTGGTTCATCGACAGTGACCAGGAGTTCCGGGTCAATACACCCAGCCGGCGGGATGGTCTATTTGCCATCAACTACTTTCATCGTCTGGATCGGATCTTCACCACAACCGACACTCTGGTACTGACCGGCAAGGTTGTGGGTGACCCTCCGGTTTCACCTGCCGTGATGGCCGGCAACTTTATCCAGGACGTATCAGGATTTGTCACCGACATCGCCGATCTTGGGCCCAATCATCACTGCCATTTTCATCAGCAACGGATCACAACAGGGGGAGACGCGGCCTACCATGACATGGCGGATCTGTTCGGATTTCACGCCACCCGGGAACCCTACCGTTATCAATGCCGGCTGCATGGCCAACACGATCAGCTAACCTGTTTCACGGATTTTTCAGAACAGTTGAACCGCTTTTTCGATGGCGAGCATCTGACGCGCCAAAATTTCTATACGAATCCGCCCGTCGCAACAGAACTCATACCGGCACGCACACTCTACACGGGTAACTACCTGCTCAGCCCTCAGGCACTTGACTACTTTATTCCCTTCGCCACCCTGAAATTGAGGATGGCCGGACCGCAACTGGGACGGATCATGAAATCCGAACTGGGCAGCCGATTCGCATCGGCCAATCTTCCGTTGCTGCATAAACGGACACAGGACCAGATCGGAGAATCCGAATTCAGGGCGGGCGTCGACAAGGGACAGGCGGGCATCGATATATCCGGGGAATTCGAACGACAGTTCTTTGGCGATATGATGCTGTTCAGCCTGCAGGCATTGATTGAGTCCGGATACCCGCAGCAACGATTGAGTGACAGACGGATTGAACAGATACTGAACGATACCGAAGCCACCCTGTTGGATCGCTATTCCCGCATGCAGAAAGAGATCATGGCAAAACTGGAACGTCTCGATCAACAGATCGAGGATCGACACTGCTGGTGGTGGCAGTATGCCGTTACCGGGGATGCCATCGAGAACTTTCGACGATTCATTGCCAACATGAGATGCAACTTTGGTTTCGGGTCACCCGGATATGGCATGATCGAATCAACCCAACATCGGCAGGTTCGGCGACAACAGATCCTGCAGGCACTGCGCTCATATAGCAGGGATCGTGATCTCTGGCGGCAGACCCTTTCGCAATTATCATGAATATATTTATTCTCAACGCCGGCAGATGCGGATCCACGACCTTCGTTCAGGCCTGTCAACACATCAGTAACTATACCGCGGCCCACGAGTCCCGTTCGACTCTGACAGGCAAACTGCGGTTGAGCTACCCCGACAACCATATCGAGGCGGATAACAGATTATGCTGGATACTCGGCAGGCTCGAGCGTGAATACGGCAACGATGCCTACTATGTACACCTCACCCGGGATCGCCGGCAATCGGTGGAGAGCTTCGTCAAGCGCAAGGAGTACGGCATCATGCAGGCGTACAGGGAAGGTATTCTTATGGGCGGTCAACAGCAGTCGGCGACGGAGATCGCCTCCGATTACCTGGATACTGTGGCCTGCAATATCTCGCTGTTTCTCAAAGACAAGCGCCACAAGATGGCCTTCAGCCTGGAAAACGCCGCCAGCGACTTTGTCGATTTCTGGCACTGGATAGGCGCCCAGGGTGAACTGGATAAGGCCCTTGCAGAGTGGCGGACCCGCTACAACGCCTCGGTTTAACCGGCCCTGGCAGGTCCCGGGAAAGGCAATCTCACGCAACCGGAGACTCAGCCTGCAACACCTCCGTCACGTCATATCGGTCACAGCGGTCTCTTCCAAGGGGTATCCTGTTCCAGATCCGCTCATGCAGATAGTAGAGCACCATCTTGGTCACCACCTCGGTCAGGCCTATAGCCGCGGCGGTAGTGAGGCTACCGGTAAAGAACCAGGAGAGCAGGATGGTGTCGATCGATCCGGTCACGCGCCAGGAGACCGCCTTGGCCAGACTGCGTATCGGGCGATCCGAGGAAGCGGCCTGCCGTGACCGTTTCTCGGCCTTGTTGTCCGCACAGGTAATGAACATCGGTAGCCACCTGCCTCAGGCTTCCAGGGCAACCGGTTGATAACCCGCCTGCAGGACCCCGCTCCGATGCAGATAATCCAGCAACTGGTTGACCGCCTCAGCCACCGGGACTTCGCCTGCGCGAATATGCACTTCCGGTTTCTGCGGCACTTCGTAAGGACTGTCGATACCGGTGAACTGTTTGATCTCCCCCCGGTCCGCCTTGGCGTAGAGACCCTTTGGATCGCGTCCCCGGCAAACCGACAGATCCGCATCCACGAAAACCTCCACGAACTGCTCCTCGGGCATGATCTCCCTGACCAGGCGACGATCGGCGCGAAAGGGGGAGATAAACGCAGCCAGGGTAATCAACCCGGCATCGGCCATCAGTCTGGCCACCTCGCCCACCCGGCGAATGTTCTCCTGACGGTCTTTGTCGCTGAATCCCAGGTCACGGCAGAGACCGTGACGCACGTTGTCGCCGTCCAGCAGATAGGTATGGTAACCCTGACCGGTGAGGATCTGCTCCAGTGCCCCGGCGATGGTCGATTTACCGGAGGCGCTGAGTCCGGTAAACCAGATCACCAACGGCCGCTGGCGTTTTTGCTCTGCCCTGGCTCCCTGGTCCACCGGGTGGGAATGCCAAACAATATTGCTGCTCATTGTGATTTGCTCCTTGGATGGTTTGAATATGACTGTTGCCTTGATCGTAATTGGTCTGTTCTGGATTGGTGGGTCAGGCCTCACCAGATCGCTTGACCGATGATCATTCGTGGATACCGCACTCCCGCTTCAACCCGAAAAAGCGGGTCTCCTCCTCACGCATACCCGGCTGCAGCGGACGGCTGGTGTGGATATCGCCCACCGATGCATAGCCCCGCTCCCACAGCGGATGGTAGGGAAGATTGTGTTTCTGCAGATAGCGGTGCACGTCCCGGTTGTGCCAATCGACCACCGGATGGATCTTGAAACGGCCGTCCTGGATCCGCACCACCGGCAGAACGGAACGGCTGTGCGACTGCTGGCGGCGCAATCCTGCGAACCAGCTGCCGGCATCGAGCGTTTTCAGGGCACGTTGCAGCGGTTCCACCTTATTGATGCGGTTGTAGTGCTCAATACCGGTCAATCCCTGTTCCCAGAGGCGGCCATAGCGGCGCTCCTGCCAGGCCGGCGAATGCTCGGCACGGTAGACCTGAAGATTCAACTGCAGGCGTTCGGTCAATTGATCGATAAAGCTGTAGGTCTGCGGAAAAAGGTAGCCGGTATCCACCAGTACTACCGGGATATCAGGTACGATACGGGTTACCAGATGAAGCATGAGTGCCCCCTGGATGCCGAAGCTGGAGGTCAGAATATGCTTACCGCGGAGGTGGCTCAGCGCCCATTCGATACGCCTCTGTGCGCTCAATCCCTGCAGCTCATGGTTGATTTCCCCAAGATCCTCCGTCATCAATGGTGGCACACGGGCAATCTGCTCAAGGGAATTCATGGTAGTCCTCCGCGGGATCGATGACCGGTTTCACCAGACCGCGCCGTACCGCGAAATCACCGAAGCGTTCCTGCGGCAGGCGCTCGCCGGCATAGATCCGGAAGAGTTCGTCCAGGGTGCGCAACAGTTCACGCTCATTCAGATTCTTGCGATAGAGACGATTGAGTCTCAAACCGATGCCGTCACCGCCCAGTTGCAGGTTGTAGCGACCCGGCCCCCTGCCTACCAGGCCGATCTCCGCCACGTAGGGACGGGCGCAGCCATTGGGGCAACCGGTCATGCGCATGACGATGGCCTGCCGGTCGATCCCGTGGCGATCCGCGATCTCCTCTATCGTCTCTAAGAGATCAGGAAAGTAGCGCTCGGCTTCGGCCATCGCCTGAGGGCAAGTGGGTAACGCCACGCAGGCGATACTTGCCAGGCGGGTTGGACTGCGCCCCTCGGCCAGCAGGTCATGACGGCGGGCAATCCCTTCAATGATTGCCTTTTGACCTTCAGGCACACCGGCCACGATCAGGTTCTGACCCGGGGTGATGCGGAAGTCTCCCTGGTGGATGCCTGCAATCTCCCGCAGACCGCTCATCAGGCTTGCGTCCGGGGTGTCCGCTACCCGACCGTTCTCGACATAGAGCGTCAGGTGCCAGCGCCCACGCTCATCCTCTACCCAGCCATAGCGGTCCCCCTGGCTGGTAAACCGGACCCTGCGTGACGGTTTGAAGCGCACCCCGGCACGTCGCTCCACTTCGGTGATGAAGGTCGCCAATCCCATGCGTTCGATGGTGTATTTGAGGCGCGCGTGACGACGGCTTGTCCGGTCACCGAAATCCCGCTGCACGCTGACCACCGCTTCAGCCACCGCCAGGGTCTGTTGCGGCGGTATAAAACCCAGCTCGTCCGCAAGGCGCGGAAAAGTGGAGTAATCGTCATGAGTGACACCCATCCCACCGCCGGCCAGGATATTGAAGCCCAACAGCTCATCACCCTCTGCTATGGCGACGAAGCCCAGGTCGTTGGTGTAGACGTCCACATCGTTGTGCGGCGGTATGGCCAGCGCGGTCTTGAACTTGCGGGGAAGATAGGTCTCCCCGTAGACCGGTTCCGATTCACCGCCGGCCACCGGTTCGCCATCGAGCCAGATCTCGTGATATGCACGGGTTTTCGGCAACAGATGCTCACTGATGCGCCTGGCCCAGTCATATACCTCGGCATGCAGGGTGGAGGACAACGGATTGGGATTGCAGAGCACGTTGCGGTTGACGTCGCCGCAACCGCCGATGGAGTCGATCATGACCCGGTTGATGCGCTGGATCAGAGGCTTCAGGTTACGCTTCAGAATACCGTGATATTGAAAGGTCTGACGGGTGGTCAGGCGAATGCTGCCGTTACCCAGTTCCCGTCCCACTGCATCGATGGCCAACCACTGCCGGGGCGTGCAGACTCCGCCGGGTAGTCTGGCCCGCAGCATGAAGCTGTAGTAGGGCTCAAGGAACTGCTGCCGGCGATCCAGTCGCCGGTCCCGGTCGTCCTGCTGGTAGAAACCGTGGAACTTGCTGATCTGCGTATCGTCCGGCGACAGGGCGCCGCTCGCCTGGTCTGCCATGCTCTCCCTCAGGGTTCCCCGGAGATAGTGGCTGTCGGCCTTGATGAGTTCGTTGGGATTGACCTTGATATCCATCAGTAGATGTCTCTCTGGTAACGCCCCTGCTCCCGCAGGGTCTCGGTGTATTCGACAGCGGCCTCCTCAGCCAGACCGCCCTGATCCTGGACGATGGCCAACAGGGATTGATGTACACCCTGCGCCATCTCCACTCCGCCGCACACATAGAGGTGGGCGCCCTCCCGCAGCCATCGATAGAGCTCCGCCCGCTCCTCGTAGAGCCGTGCCTGCACGTAGCTGCAGGCCCCTTCATCCCGGGAGAAGGCCAGACTGATGCGATTGAGCAGACCCGCCTTTCGGTATGCGAGCCAGTCGGCCTGATAGAGGAAATCACGGTGAAAGTGGCGATTGCCGAACACCAGCCAGCCGTCGCCGGCGCTTCCCAGTGCCTCGCGTTCCTGGAGGAAGGCACGATAGGGTGCGATGCCCGTGCCCGCGCCGATCATGATGATGGGGATGTCTGCCGATGCCGGCAGTCTGAAACTCGGATTCTCCACCACATAGACACCCAAATCATCTCCCTCGGAGATACGCTGTGTCAGATAACCGGAGGCTCCGCCCAAATGGTCTCGACCATGGCCTCTGTAACGCAGCGCGGCAACAGTGAGATGGACCTCATCCTCGTAGGCCGTCTGGCTGGACGCGATCGAGTAGAGCCTGGGCTGTTGGGCATGAAGTATCTCCACCAGCCCCTGGGCATCCACATCGGCTGGATGATTCTGCAGCAGATCGACAAACTGTCGGTTCTGGACGAAGGTCCGTAACTTTTCTCTCTCCCGACTTAACGTATCCAGTCCCTGATCACCTGCAAGTGCTGCCCATGCCTTGACCACAGAGGGGTGGAGCTGAGTCAGTTCCAAACGCTCCTCAAGGGCCTGACCAAGCGTCATGCGCTCCCCATCGAGACTGACCGGCGCCTCGGCTGCCAATCCCGCCAGGGCGAGCATCTCTTCGATCAAAGCCGGATCATTCTGAAAGTAGAGACCCAGGGCGTCCCCCGGCCGGTAGCGGATCACCGCCGGGTCGATCTCCAGAGAGATATGCTGCACATTGCATACGGCATCGGCGGTGGTGATGCGATGCCGCGCCAACAACGCCGCCCGAAACGGGTTGTTGCGATCGTGCCTGGGCGTTGCCGACTCGCGTTGCAACGGAATGATCCTGGCCTGATCCAATGGCTGCAATTCTCCCAGCTCCGTCAGGATCCGGTCCTGCCAGTTCGTTGCAGCCTGTTGGAATTCCACATCCGCATCGATCCGATCGAGCAACGATCGCGCACCCTGGTTTCCCAGCAACTCATCCAGTTCCCTGGCTGCCTGGCAAAACTGCTCGTAGCTGGAATCCCCCAGACCGAACACCGCATATCTGAGCCCCTCCAGTCGAGGCGCTCTGTCACCACGGAGGTATTTGAAGAGATCGTAGGCGCTCTCCGGAGGCTCACCTTCACCTTGGGTGCTGATAACCACCACCAGCACTTGCTCTTTGGTGAGGTCTCTGGGGCGGTAGCTATCGGCGGAAACCAGGCGGGGCGCAAATCCCTGTGCCGTCGCATTCTCAGCCAGCGCCTCCGCCACGCTACGGGCATTCCCACCCTGGGTGGCGTAGAGAATGGTCACGCCCGGGACCTGGTCGGGCGCCTTGGCGACAGTGGGCTCGAGCACCCCCAGACCAGCAAGATAACCGCTGGCCCAAGAGAGTTGTTGCTTGTCCAATCCCTCAACCGCCTGCAGCAGGCGTGAGAGTTGCACGCGTTCCAGCGGATGATTCGAGAAATCCTCCAGGGTCTTGACGGTGTTATCCATGGTGATGCGACTCCAAGGCAATGCTTTAGGATTGGATTGGGTAGCAATATTGGAAGAGGCGTTATATCTTTTGAAGTAATATATTCTGATATTTAATCTTGAAATAAGATATGGAACTCAGGCAACTCAACTCACTGGTGGCCCTGGCGGAGTCGGGCTTTAACGTGACCCTGGCGGCGAAGCAGATCTACCTGGTGCAGTCGGCCGTCTCCCAGCATCTGGCACAGCTTGAAAGGGAGCTGGGGACCCAACTCTTCGTCCGCAAGGGAAAACGGCTGATCGCCTTGACGGCAGCAGGTGAGGAGGTGCTCAACTATGCGCGACAGGCCCTGGCCATCCGTGAAAACATCCTCGCCGTCGGCCGTGACCACGTGGAGGAGAGCAGTGGAATCCTGCGCATCGGCACCACCCATACCCAGGCACGCTATGTACTGCCCGCGGTGATCCGCGCCTTTCGCCAAATCTTCCCGACCGTCAGCCTGCAGATACACCAGGGAACACCACAACAGCTGGTTGAAATGGCCCTAACCGACCGGGCCGACTTCTCTATCTGCACTGAGGAGCTGGGCGAACACTCCTCTCTCAATGCCATCCCCTGCTATCGCTGGAACCGCAGCCTTATCGCTCTCAAGGGTCATCCTGTGCTGTCGCAGAAACCGCTTTCCATGGAAAGCATCTGCGACTATCCGCTGATTACCTATACCTTCGGCTTCACCGGCGCCAATCACATGCAGATCACCTTTACCCGGGCCGGCCTGCAGCCCAACGTGGTATTGACCGCCGCCGACACCGACGTGATCAAAACCTATGTACGGGAGGGCATGGGTGTCGGCCTGATTGCGAGCATGGCCTACTCAGCAGAGCAGGATCGGGACCTGGAGATTCGGGACCTCGGCAACATGCTCCCCTGGGAGACCACCTGGGTGGCCTACCACAAGGACAAGTATCTGCGCCGTTACCAGCAGAAATTCATCGATTTGATGGAATCGATGGTACTTGAGAATGGCGTGACCAGAACAAACAGCTAGGCTGTAAGATCGATGATAGAACACTCCGTCACCAAGGGATCTCAGACGCTTTTTTCAGGAATGAATTGCCGTTCCCATGCATCAAGCTCTTCCAATGTAATCTGAATGAGACGATCCGGGTCTTGCTCGATTAGCTCTTTTTTATGCTTTGGAATGTTAACCCAATCCCCCATATGCTTGTTCGACCAGACCACCAGTTCGGTCATCATATAGATCAGGTCGATTCCTTTTGCTGTCAGATAGTACAACTTGCGGCGTCGACTCTCCGGGTGCGGCAGGGAAGCAATCAACCCATCGCGCTGCAACCTCATCAGGCGATTGGTCAGGATGCTGCTGGAGATCTGCTCCTCCATTTTCAACATATCCTTATACTCGTGGATACCCAGAAACATCAGATTGCGGATAACCAACAGACTCCAGTGGTCCCCAATGACATCCAGGGCACATGCGATGGGACATTCGCTGCGCAGTTTGTGCTCGATCTTAGCTACCATGAAATAACACTTGCATTATAGAATTGTTTTACTAGAATACTTTCATTATAGAATCATTTAAGCAAGCGGCAAATTCAATAAGCATCGCTGTGGACCTGGCGCAGTGAGCGCGTCAACAGATAGATCACCGACATGAGCAACTACCAAACTTCAATCAGTTGTCCGGTCCCCGCCGAACGCGCCTATCGGGCGATTACGCAAGAGATGTCGGCGTGGTGGACCCCAATGAGCCGTCAGTTTTCCAGTATCGGGGACCGAGCCAGAACGGACTTCGGCGGAACCTCCTATTGGATTTTCGAGGCCGTAACGCTGAATAAGCCCGACCTAGTCGAACTTGAGTGTTGCGAATCACACATGGTTGCGGATGCCTTGGACGATACCGAAGAGTGGCTTGGAACAAGGTTGAAATTTGACATCCGCGAACAGGATGGGAGAAGCACCATTACCCTGATCCATATAGGACTGACTCCCGGGATGCAGTGTTATGAGATCTGTAAAGCCGGTTGGGACCACTACATCGACGGCAGTCTAAAATACTACCTGAACGGGATGGGCGGGAGGCCCAATTCATATTAGGGTGAATGGCTTTCCCAATACGACACTAAAAAAATGCGGGGTGCCGCTTCAGGCCTGATATTCGCTAAAGCTGCACAAACCAAAGGAGACGATTCCATGCCTGAATTTATCTTTACCTACCACGGAGGCGAAATGCCGGATACACCGGAGGCTGGCGCCGAAGGTATGGCCAGATGGCGGGCCTGGGCCGATAACCTTGGTTCGGCATTGACCAATCCCGGAACACCAGTCGGTATAACCAAGGTACTGACTCCCACGGGTGTATCGGATGAACCCTCCCTCCATCCGATTATGGGGTTTTCCATTCTTGAAGCCGAGAGTATGGAGGCGGCATTGGAACTGCTCAAAACCTGTCCGCACCTCGATTACGGCGGCACACTCGATGTCTCCCAAATGCTGCCGATGCCGGTTGACAACATTTAACAGGTGCTCAGCGGCAGTGCATAGCAGCGTTAAATGAAAAGGACGGAACAGCCTCTGGATGTGGCGTGAAATTCATGCTTCAGATTTGGAAAACGGCTTTGCCACATGGCCACGATCGCCTGTTCATCCTCCCGGGCCGCATCGTCCAGATAGATGGCGCAGTGATCGGCAAGACGCGGATAGCATACGGGAAGCACGGGATAGCGCGAGTGCTTTTGGATGAAACCTGAAGGCCCGTCGATGACCAGCATATCGATTCCCGTTTCAGGAATCGCATCTGTTGCGTACCAACTGTAGAGAGCGCCATCCACAACCCTATCCTGGAGCGGGGCATGAACAACTGTTGCATGGCTTCCGAGGCCATAGCGATCGATATAGGCCCGAGTGTTGTCGACGTACTGCAACCCATCTTCCAGGCTGATCACCCGGCCTTCGCCATTGATCTGGCAGCAGCGTGCCAGCATTAAGGTAGTCAAGCCGCTGCTGCACTCCAGGATCTGTCTGGGTCTGAGCTTGAGACAGGCATCAACGATGAGCTGGATGAAATCGGCTTCAGCAGACCAGTTGGGCGAATAGGGAACGCCTTGGTGCAAATCGAGTTGGGTTTGCAATGAATGATATTTAAGCATCTGTTCCGTCACGTTTTCACAATCCCGCTATTTTTTGGCAGTACAACACTCCACCCAATATCCTATATGAGATGTAGCGCTGATCAACAGATGATTGGGTGATTGTGAAGTTGCAGCGGATAGCCTATATCTAGCTGATCACTCAAAAATGCCCGTGTGTTACGCTATTGCCTTAGGTCTCTGAATCACACCTGATATCAATCGTTTCAATGCAGATGAATTTAGTGGATATGAGGTTAACCGATCAACCAGATCGATCATTTCGCCACACAGTTCGAAAAATAATCATGAGATACGGGATTCTCAAACCTGCGTCGCTGCTATTCGGCCTGCTCCTTATCATCATCCTGGCCGGTTGTGGGAAAGAGACGAATAGATCCTCGGACGAGGACCGGCTCAGGATCTGGGCACATGCCGGCCAGGAGAGTGAACGCACGGTGTTGCAAGAGCAGGTCGCCCGATTCAATCAAAGCCATCCCAAGCTCGATATTCAACTCACCCTGATCCCTGAAGGGAGTTACAATGCCCAGGTCCAGGCTGCGGCGGTTGCCGGCGAATTGCCGGACCTGCTCGAACTGGATGGCCCCTTTGTCGCCGCCTATGCATGGCAGGGACACCTGCGCCCTCTGGATAAGCTGTTCGACAAACAACTGATTGCCGATCTGCTGCCTTCGATAACTACCCAGGGCAGTTATGCCGGCCGACTCTGGGCGGTGGGTGTCTACGACTCGGGCCTGGGGCTCTACGGCGATCGCTCCAAACTGCAGCAAGCCGGAGTGCGTATCCCCTCACTGCAACAGCCTTGGTCCCGGGATGAGTTCGAGACTGCCCTGCAACAGCTGTCCATCCAGGACCCGGATGGGCAGGTCCTCGACCTCAAACTCAACTATGCGGGTGAATGGTACACCTATGGCCTGTCGCCGATACTGCAATCGGCAGGCGGCGATCTCATCGAGCGAGGCCGCCATCTCAGTGCCGACGGGGTGCTGAATGGACTCGAGAGCATCACCATGTTGAGGAACCTGCAAGACTGGATCACGAAAAACCGTGTCGATCCCAATATCGACGATGCCGCCTTTACCAGCCGCCGGGTTCCCTTGGCCCTGGGCGGTCACTGGAATTACCGGCAATACCAGGCGAGCCTGGGTGACGATCTGTTATTGCTGCCCCTGCCCGATTTCGGTGCGGGCAGCAAGACAGGCATGGGCTCCTGGTGTTGGGCGATCACTGCCGGCAGCCAAAAAACCGTGGCCGCCGCCACCTTTCTCTCGTTTCTGTTGACCACCGAGGAGGTGCTCTCAATGGCGAACGCAAACGGCGCCATCCCCGCAACCCGCTCCGCCATCGATGCCTCCCCCCTCTACCGACCCGGTGGCCCGCTGCGACTGTTTGCCGAACAACTCGAGAAGGGCCGTGGGATTCCGCGTCCGCGCACTCCGGCCTATCCGATCATCACCGCGGAATTCCAACGAATTGTCGATCGCATCCGTAGCGGAAGCGATATCGAATCTGTGCTGGAGCGCGCGGTCGAGGCGATCGATCGTGAAATCGCAGACAACCAGGGCTACCCCTGGCGCGGCGAGGTAAAACCTTGACCATCCGCAGCCGGACAAGCAAGCAATCGGCGACTGCCCTGCTAATGGCGATTCCCGCACTCGCGGGGTTATTGCTCTTTATCCTCCTTCCCTTTGCCGCTGCGCTGGCGCTTGCCTTTACCGATCTGCGTCTCGGCTCACCGCTGCCGGTAAAATTTGTCGGCTTCGGCCAGTTTGTCCAGCTGTTCAACGATCCCGACTTCATGCGAGCACTGCTCAACAACCTCCTCTTCGCGGCCGTAGTCGTACCCCTGCAGACAGTGCTCGCGCTTGCGCTTGCGCTGTTGCTGAATCAGGGTCTGCCGGGGACGGTGGCATTCCGCACCCTCTTCTTCATGCCCGTCGTCTTTCCCATGTCCCTAGTTTCGGTTATCTGGTCGTTGATCTATGCCCCCGGACCGGACGGGATGATGAACGCCTTTCTCGAATGGGCGAGCTTTGGCTTGTGGGAGGCCAGGGACTTCCTCCGCGATCCCTTGCTCGCCCTGCCGGGCATCATGCTGCTGTCGATCTGGCAGGGTGTGGAATTTCAGATGGTGATCCTTCTCGCCGGTCTGCAGGCGATTCCGCAATCACTCTACGAGGCCGCTGCGCTCGACGGTGCAGGGAGATGGCAACAACTTCTTCATATCACGCTGCCGCAACTGCGTAACCCCCTGATCTTCGTCATGCTCATCACCACCATTCTCGCCTTCCGTCTCTTCGATCAGGTGCAGATAATGACCCGTGGAGGCCCGGACAACGCGACCACAACCGTGATCTACGAAATGGTGCAGTCGGCCTTTGCCCGACAACAGGTCGCACTTGCCAGCGCCATGACCGTGGTCTTCTTCCTGCTTGTCCTGGCCGTCACCTGGTTGCAACGCCGTTACACACATCATGAGCGGGAAATGACATGAGAGCTACCCGCTTATCCGTCCTGCTGAGTTATCTGCTGCTTGGCGGCATGGCAGCACTGTTCATCGTGCCGTTGTTGATGATGTTCGTCGGCAGCCTCAAACCGGATCAGAGCATATTGGTGGAGGGTGGCTCACTGGCTGCCTTCCTGCCAAGCGAAGTCTCGCTGCAAAACTATGCCGACGTATTCAGGCGCAGCGATTTCCTGCGTTACTTTTTCAACTCGCTGTTCATCACCGGCTGCATCGTCAGCAGCGGACTGCTGGTCAATTCCATGGCCGCATACGCCTTCGCCCGCCTGCAGTGGCGTGGCCGGGATCTGCTCTTCAATCTGGTCTTGGCGCTGATGATCCTGCCCTTCGAGGCGATCGCCATACCTCTGTTCTACGGCGCATCCATGCTCGGCCTGCGCGACAGCTTCAGCATCCAGATAGTGCCCTTCATTGCAAACGCCTTCGCCATCTATCTCTTTTACAGTTTTTTCATCGGCATGCCGAAAGAGCTCGAAGAGGCGGCCCGTCTCGATGGCGCCTCCACCCTGCGTATCTTTTTCAGCATCATCATGCCGAATGCCAAACCGGTCTTCGCCAGTGTTGCTATTCTCACCTTCCTCACCTGGTGGGGCAGTTATCTCTGGCCGATGATGGTGACAATCGGACCCTCGGTACGCCCATTGCCGGTTGCCATCGCCAGCTTTTTCACCCTGCCGCCCCTCAACTGGGGAGACATCCTTGCCTTTGGCGTGATGATGGTGTTACCGGTACTGCTGTTGTTCATCATCTTTCAACGCTGGTTCGTCCGTGGCGTCGCCAGCTCCGCAATCAAGGGTTGAGCATGGCATCCATCGAATTCATCAATCTCGGCAGACGCTTCGACAGCGGCATTGATGCAGTGCATGAGCTGAACCTGAGTATCGGCGATGGAGAGTTCATGGTTCTTGTCGGCCCCTCAGGGTGTGGTAAATCCACACTACTGCGAATGGCGGCTGGACTGGAGGAGATCAGTTCAGGAGAGATTAGCATCGGCGGGCGCGTGGTCAACCATATCCCGGCCCAGCAGCGGAATGTGGCCATGGTGTTCCAAAACTATGCGCTCTACCCTCACATGACGGTACGTCGCAACCTGGATTTTCCATTGCGCATGCAAAGGCTGTCACCCACCGATATTGACCGTAGAGTGATGCGCATCGCAGAGATGCTCGATCTCATCCCGCTACTCGAGCGAAAACCCAAGGCCCTGTCAGGCGGACAGCGTCAGCGTGTGGCGATGGGACGCGCCATTATAAGGAAAGCCGACCTGTTCCTGATGGATGAACCACTCTCCAATCTCGATGCCCAATTGCGTGTACAGATCCGCTCTGAAATCATTCGTTTGCAGAGAGAACTCGCCATCACCACACTCTATGTCACCCATGACCAGGCTGAGGCCATGACCCTGGGCCAACGCATTGCGGTCCTCAATAACGGCCGATTACAGCAAGTGGCCCAGCCGCATGTTATCTATCAGCACCCCGCCAATACCTTCGTCGCGAATTTTATCGGATCTCCCGGCATGAACCTCATCCGTGGATCATTGCACCGCAGCCAGGGAAATACTCTGCTCCAGTTGGGGCCGCTGCATCTATCGCTCCCGGAGCGGGTTGTGGCACGCTATGCCGATCTAAACTCATGCTCCGGCCAGACAATCCTGGCGGGGATACGACCCAATGCAATCCGCATCACTCAAGCGCAATCAGAGGTTGGCCTGACAGCTCGGGTCACCGCGGTTGAATCGATGGGTCATGAAACCATTCTGCATCTTGCCACGGAGCTGGAGGTGACCGCTGGTGAAATTACCGACCGAGCGGTTTCCGCAACTCAGCCTCGACCTTTGATTGCCCTTCTGCCCGGCCACCACGGATTCAGCGCCGGAGAACAGTTGACTTTGAGTTTCGAGATCGACAACCTGTGCCTGTTCGATCTGCAGGGTCAAGTCATCGTCTGAGACGCCTGTTCAATACGGCGTCCCACCCTGATATGGGTGAATATGAGAATACGGATGGAGCTGCGCCTCCTTGCCATTTCCCCGAAACAACCCCGCCATGACTTGAATGTTTCGAGTTTATGTAGGAAATTATCCCAGACTGGCGATAAACGACACACTGACCGGCAATCAGTCTGAGTGAATATAAAATGGACCACCGTTCCCTTTACATAGCGATACTCTTCTTCGCAGCCAACCTGTTCGGCCTTGCCAACGCAGAAGACCCACAGCGGGCGGCAAAGGAGGTGGAACGCGCGATCGAGCTTACCCCCGACATTGAAAATGGCAAAGAGGTCTACCGTGTTTGCCTGGTCTGCCATCAACCGGAAGGCTGGGGCAGTATCAGCGGCTACTACCCGCAGATAGCCGGCCAGTTAAGAAAGGTTATCATTAAGCAACTGGCCGATATTCGCGCGCGTAACCGGGACAATCCCACAATGCTGCCATTCACCATGCTCGAACTCCTGTCACTGCAGGAGATCGCGGACGTCAGCGCCTATATCGCCAATTTGCCCATGACCCGAAACAACGGGGTCGGCCCAGGCTCTGACCTCAAGCACGGGGAAGCGATCTACGAGGAACACTGCGCCGAATGTCATGGCAAGCGGGCTGAAGGGATAGTGGATGAAAATATTCCCCTACTCCAAGGGCAACACTATCAATATCTCATGCGCCAGTTCAGGTGGATACGCGACGGACGCAGGCGCAACGCCGACAAGAAGATGGTCAAGCAGAGCCAGAGTTTTCCATCACGCGACATCTCCGCCGTGATGGACTATATATCCCGCTTGAAACCAGCCGAAGAGAAACTTGCACCTAAGGACTGGCGTAACCGGGACTTTCCACGCTATAGACCGAGCAGATATAAGCGCCCTTCAGCTCCCGGTTCCGATATGTGAGCAGTACATCAAGGCTCAAGGCATCCGCTTTCACCCGCTCAACCGCTACAATTCCAGCACATCGCCCGGTTCAGGTACAGAGGCCTTGAATCCGACATCCGACGCCAGCCTGTCGCGAAAATCCCGTTTCGACTCGGGTTCCCCATGCACAACATGAACATGCGGATAGCTGTTTCTGAAACTGCTGAGCCATCTTGTCAGATCGTCCACATCGGCATGCGCAGAGAGTCCGCCGACCGTGTGGATATGCGCCTTGACCCGATACTCGTCGCCATGGATCCGGACCGGAGATTTACCGTCGACCAGCGCCCGCCCCAGGGTGCCGTTGGCCTGATATCCCACGATCATGATATGCGCCCCGGAGCGGGAGATATTGTGCTTGAGATGGTGCACTATCCTGCCTCCGGTACACATGCCGCTGGCGGAGATGATAATCGCACCGCTCTTGATGCGATTGATCGCCATCGACTCCTGCGGTGACTCCGTCAGTTTGAGATTTTGCAGATGGGGCATCTCATGGATCTTCTTGCGCAGCTTGGTCGCCTCCTCATCGTAAAGATGCGGATAGTCCCAATAGACCTTGCTTGCCCTGATCGCCATAGGGCTGTCAAGAAAGACCTGCCAGCGCCCCAGCTCCCATTCATCGTAGTTTTCCCCCAGGTAGTAGAGGATCTCCTGACTACGCCCTATGGAAAAGGCGGGGATCAGCAGGTTGCCCCTTTGATGGGCGGCCTCGCGGATGATGTCGCCGATCTCGTGGATGGTGTTCTGCCGATCCCGGTGGCGCCGGTTTCCGTATGTGCTCTCGACAATCACGTGGTCCGCCTCATCAATGACCGCCGGATCGTTCAGGATGGGTGTATCGTACTGACCCAAATCGCCGCTGAAGACGATCTTCCGCTGTTTGCCATTCTCATTCAGCCACACCTCCACACTGGTAGATCCGAGGATATGCCCCGCATCCTGAAAGCGGATCGATATCCCCGGCAGGATCTCCCGCTTCTCCCTGTACTTCAGACCGACCAGGTTATCCAGTGCCTCCCGGGCATCGGCGACAGTATAGAGTGGATCGATAAACGGCTTCCCTTTGCGTTTTCTCCATTTGTTTTCATACTGCGCATCCCTCTCCTGCAGATAAGCGGAATCCTGCAGCAGGATATCGCACAGCTCCATGGTCGCGTTCTGCGCATAGATCGGTCCCTGATAACCCTGCTTGACCAACAGGGGGATCCGCCCCGAGTGGTCGATATGGCCATGACTGAGAACCACCGCGCTGATGTCGCCCGGTGAGAATGGAAAGGGACGGCGATTTTTCTCCATCTCTTCCCTGCGTCCCTGTATCAGCCCGCAATCGAGCAATACCGTCTCTCCATTGGCACGGAGAATATGACAGGAACCGGTAATACCGCTGGTTGCACCATAGAATTCAATCTGCATAGGGCATGTCCTTTAGAGGATCTTTTTCGATTCGACACTTTAGAGCCGATTGGATAAGCGTTAACAGGCCCTAGATTATATTCGCAGCTTATCACGAAGAGTGATCAAAGCACGCCATGAGCCACAAATTTCAACATTCATATCGGCACTCAGGGCGTATAATCATTATTAGAGGCGCAATATGCTTTGCTGATGCCACCGCATCATTCAACCTTACCGAGTAACCAAGATGGCAACAGATACAGAGCAAATAGACAACCCTGCAGGTCAAAGCGGGCTTCGCGGCATCCACATTATGTGGATCGTCCTGGCAACCATTCTGGTAACCGCCGCTGTCACCTATTGGGTGGTGCGCACCTATGTGTATGCCAAGGACTTTACCCCGGTACAACTCAATCATGCCGAGCAACAGGTACTCAACGACAAGCTTAAACAACTGGGATATCAGCCAAGCCCCGATCCCCAGCCTGAGCAACAGGCTCAACAGAAGGAGAGCGATGAGCAGTGGTTGAGACCTGAGCGATACAACGAGCAAGGGGCCAGACGCGAGGTCTTTTTCAGTGAGAGGGAACTCAATGCCATGGTGGCGAACAATCAGGATCTGGCCAGAAAGCTTGCCATCGACCTGGGTGACGATCTGGTCAGCGCCAGACTGCTGGTGCCTGTGGATAAGGACTTCCCAATCCTCGGCGGCAAGACCCTGCGGGTATCCACGGGGGTGGAGATGGCATTTCGCAACGCCAAACCGGTGGTAATACTGAAGGGCGTCAGCATCATGGGTATCCCCATACCCAACGCCTGGCTGGGCGGACTGAAAAACATCGACCTGATCAGCGAATTTGGCGATCAGCAGGGGTTCTGGACAGGATTCGCCAAAGGCGTCGAGGATATTCGCGTCGAAGAGGGTAAGCTCAAGATCAAGCTCAAGGAGTAGTCTGACTTTCCACCCCCTCAGGGGAGTCGGCCTTCCGGCTCCGACTGGGGCGAATAATCCAAGGGTAGCGTTTTTTCCATATCCATAGGGTCTTGCGTGCAATGGCATCTACCGCGTGAACTGAAGCGCAGC
Organism: Candidatus Thiodiazotropha endolucinida; assembly: GCF_001715975.1. Classification (GTDB taxonomy): domain Bacteria; phylum Pseudomonadota; class Gammaproteobacteria; order Chromatiales; family Chromatiaceae; genus Thiodiazotropha; species Thiodiazotropha endolucinida. Next base: position 20,548 of record NZ_MARB01000037.1, read on the forward strand.
AGGTTCACCTTTTCGCAGGCCATTCGGTTGCCGACTGCAGGCATCACAAGGGGCTGACTGCTGAATTGTGCGTAATCATCAGGCGCATGGATGTGGCAAGCAACTTCCAGGGCATCAAGATGGAGAGTGGAGGTTCCGTAGAGGATGATGGTACCGGAGAATGAATACCAAGCCTTATTCATTCGTAGGGTGTAACCTCTTCCGCCACTATCTGGTAACCGGCGGTTGCCAGATCACTGTTGAAGGATTTGGCGCTCAGAACCCCCAAAACCCAGACCGTATCGAAGGCTTGACGTATCTTGGCGTCACCCTTGGGCACCTTTACATAGACAGTCTGATTGGCCGGAGGGGGCGGCACATGGATGCAGGCGCCATAGTAGGGCACCAATAGGAACTCGGTCAGCTTTTTGCCGTCCCCTTCAATGGGTACCACGAAACCCGGAAGCTTGACCCGTTTTCCATCCAGACTCTCTACAATTGGCGCCTCCTGCCAGACAGCCTCCAGCTCCTCGAGGATTTTCTGCGCCCTGGGATCATCGTCGTCAAGCGCATTGATATCGCCAAATTGCGCCATGATCTTGTCAGGGCGATAATCCTCCGGAATCATGGCATCCCACTCCAGCTCCTGGACTGGTTCAGCGTGTAACGAGCCCATGGAGACCAGAAGTGAAAATGCTAACAGTGCACTATTCAACGATTTCATGTAGGGACCTCTAGATACGTATACTCATACCATCGGCAAGGGAGTAGCGGTAGGCACGATAACCCGGTATTAGGCCAATTATCAGGGCCGAAGTTCCAATCAATCCCAGGATCAGCCACTCCCGGTTTGAGGGAAGGCCGATCGGCAAGTGGAGACCATAACCCGTCTCGATATAGGACTGAACAAGCATCAGTCCGGCATATAGCAGCAGCAAACCCAATACGATCCCAATCAAGCTAAGCAATAGGCTCTCACCCGTGACCAGAAGCAGAATGTGTCCCGGGCGCGCTCCAACCGAACGCAATATCGCCATCTCACGCCGCCGTTCATTGAGACTGGCCAGCATCACAGTCAGGATGCCGATAAGACCGACGGCGACCACCAGCACGGTGATGATCAGCAGGGCGTTTTCCGCCACGCTGATCAGATCCCAGAGCTGTTGCAGCGCCACCCCGGGCAGCACCGCGAGCAGAGGCTCTTTGCGGTAGTCGTTGATCTCGCGCTGAAGGCGGAAGGTGGCGATCTTACTTTTAAGCCCCACCAGGAAGGCAGTGATGGCCTTGGGTGTCAGGTCCTTTTCCAGGGCCTCTTCAGCACTGATATTCAAGCCAGCCACCTGCCTCCCGGCAATCCAATCCTTGTGGATTGCCTCGATACCCTCCAGAGGCACATGCACGGTACGATCGACGGGCGTGCCTGTGGGTTTGAGTATGCCCACCACCTTGAACGGCTTGTCATCGTGCAGGGTGAAGCTGGTCTTGCCGGCCCCATGGGCGATGACGATCTCCCGGTCTATCTGATAGCCGAGCCTCTCAGCCACCTCGTGTCCCAGTACCGCATGATAAACATGTTCGAAAGGTTGACCTCGGTGGAACGCCAATGATCGCTTATTGGCGTATTTATAGTACTGGAAGTAGTCCCGGCTGGTCCCCATTACCCGATAACCTAGATGCGAATCACCCAGTGAGATTGGGATGGTCCAGTTTACCAGTGGGTGTTCGGAAAATTTTTGATAGCTTTGCCAAGAGATGTTGTTGGTGGCGTCACCGATTCGGAATACCGAGTAGAGCAGCAGGTTGATGGCGCCACTACGGGCACCAACGACCAGATCCGTCCCGGAGATGGTGTTGGCGAAACTGTTGCGTGATTCCACCCGCAGTCGCTCGACCCCCAGCAACAAAGAGACACTGAGGGCGATGCTCAGCAGGATCAGGCTCGCCGTAAAGCGGCGGTTCAAGAGACTCTTGAAGGCAAGGGAGATGATTGCCATCACAACGCTTCCCGCACGAGCTGGTTGACCTCATCCAAGGCGATATGACGCTCGAAGTGGGTTTCAAGCTGGCGGTCATGACTGACAAACAACAGGGTGGAACCTGTCACTTCACACTCCTGAAACAACAGTTTGAGAAATACCTTTCGCATATCGCTATCGAGGGCGGAGGTGGGTTCATCGGCGATTATTATCTCAGGTGCGCCGATTAGCGCACGAGCCGTGGCCACACGTTGTTGTTGACCGACACTCAGTTCAGTCACCGGGCGATCAATTAGATCCTCATCTGCCATTTCCAGGTGCGCCAGCAGGCGCATGGCTTCACCCCGGAGACTGTTTGCCGATGCAACCGCTTTCTCTTTGCGTACTCGCGAGAAGCGGCAAGGTAAGGTGACATTGTCCAGAACAGAGAGATAGGGTATGAGATTGAAGAGTTGAAATATAAAACCGATATGATCGGATCGGTAATGGTCACGCCTCGCGCTGGAGAGACGGTTGATGGTCTCCCCGAGGACCTTCACATCACCCCTGGTTGGCAGGTTGACGCCGGCAAGCAGTGCCAGCAGTGTACTCTTGCCACTGCCGCTCGCACCGCGAATAAAGATGCGTTCACCCCGTGCCACCTCAAGTGCCGGAATATGCAATACCTCCGGCAGGTCGTTACGCCAGCCAAATCGAAGGTTCTTGACCTCTATCGCAGTTGAGTCCGGCATGTAGTTACCTAACGAGTCGACCAGCCTAGAGTTCCAGCGTATTGTGTTCCGGCGTCAAGTCTAGCTTCCGTTGTCCCCGTTTTGAAATACTCTGTACCTCTATACCTGGAAACGCACTGAAGAGCTGGACTTCAATCCTCTCCAGTCGGGATATCTCTGCGCAACGGAAATGATAGTGAGCCTTGAAGTCGCTATGCACCTCTTCTTCATCAACATGCTGATCATTTTCCGTCAGAGGAGACACCACTTCGACGGAGACAGAATCACATTTGGCTGTGTCGGGAAAGCTGAATATTCGCCCTGTTTGCTTTAGGGTGTTAACGGCCGATTCAACTGCCCGCGTCTGCGCCTCATTCGCCGGTTGATGTTCGAAACCCACCATATTCATTGCCGGACTGAGGAGCTCCATTTCAAGGGTATTATCCTCCATCGCAAGCAATAACTGCGCCTCACCGTGGATATGGGCCTCATGGTGTTCGTGCTCATGTTCTGCTGCGTTGAGCTGGATTGAACCGGCGAGCAGAGCGGTAGAACAAAAAATGATGTACCAGTTGATTTTATCCATATTGTCCAGGTCTCCTATCTCAAGAGAGCAATTGTTATAACATAACATTCTTAAGTTGGTACAGCTGAGATTCTGTTACCGCTTACGGAGATTGACTCTCACTTAATAACAACGATTAAGACTGCTATCACTCTACGATTTTCCGCCCAGCCTTCGGGTAACGGTGTCATACCGCGATCGGAACGGCCGGGAGCTGCGCTTAGTCGGTCTCCGTGAGCTTCTTCAACGACTCCCTGTGAAACGATAACGAGACAGCAGGCATCTAACTTATGGGTTCGGTGTCCTTTAGGGTGTTATGTGAGGTCTTGCTATAAATTATTAACAAGATGGGGATCTCGTAAGTGTAACCGTTAAAACCGAATAAGGCTCTATACTCAGCATATTAAATGACCAAAGGAGAATACCATGGGCAAAAAGCAGGTTTTTCTCTATACGGGCACGGAAATCGATGTTGAATGGGACGAGAGACTTTGCATTCACATAGGTGAATGCGGAAATTCAAAAGGTGAACTTTTTATTGCCGGAAGAGATCCCTGGTGTCAACCTGACCTTTCACCCCTTAGTGAAGTTAAGGATATAGTAGAACGCTGTCCTAGCAGGCTGTTGATTTTTACCCGTCGTCAGCCGTCAAATTCGTTTGGCGGTGTAATTACCGCTCAATCTAGCGATTGAT
>NZ_MARB01000038.1 GCF_001715975.1 Candidatus Thiodiazotropha endolucinida
GGGGCTGTTTTTGCACCCAGCGGCGTTATCATTCGCTCATGTAGCATAACTACACCTCGCTCATTCTGCCTTGCTGGACACAAAAACAGCCCCAGCAGGGTGTATTGGATTAGTGTTAACAGGCCCTAGGAAAAGAAACTGTAACGGTAAGTCCGCTGCGGTCACTTCGATTCGCCATTTCTATCGTTGCATGATGCAGATCAACAATACGTTTGACGATAGATAACCCAAGTCCGCTTCCTTGACTATTGGCATCCTCCCCTCGCCTGAATCTCTGATACAACCCCTGTTGTTTCTCCTCTGGAATGCCGGGACCGGTGTCAGTAACGACCAATTTAATATCTGATTCATGCTCATTCAATAGTACAGTCACTTCCCCTTTTTCCGGTGTATAGCGAATTGCATTGTCGATAAGATTTCTTAACAGAATCTGTATGCCTGGTGTATAACCAGGCACCATTACGGGATGCTCCTCACCTTCATAGGCGAGTTCGATATCTTTCTCCAAGGCTGTCGCACCCAGTGATGCCAATATGTTGATCGATTCACCATGCAGGTCCACTTCATCAATATGTGAATGCTCGAGTGACCGACTATCCATGCGGGCGAGGGTCAGTAGCTGTTCCAGTAAGTGAGTTGCACGATCGACACCCCGTACCACTTGATTCAGAAAATTACCGTGCCCATTCTTTTCGTCGGCAAGTGATTTGGCCTGAGCCAGCGTCTTCAATGCAGCTATCGGTGTTCTCAATTCATGAGCAGCGTCCGCAGTAAACCTCCGCTCATTGTCTAAAACTCTCTGCACCCGACGGAATAGGCTATTCAGGGAGGTCACCATCGGCACGACCTCTCTGGGCACACCAAGAGTGGATATCGATTCAAGTGATTTTGGATCCCTATTCTTAACCTTATCGGCGATGGATTGTAACGGCTTGAGCCCTCCGCCCACAACGATCCATATCAACAGCCCAATGAAGGGCAATGAGACGATTATCGGCCACAAACTGTTGAAAACAATTTCCGACACAGTTTCTTGACGGACTGACATCAATTCCCCGATCTGCACATGGAACTGACCACTGGGCTCCTTTAAACCGTACATCCGCCACAGTTTGCCATCCACGATTTGATTGTTATAACCTTCGGTAAATGTGTTAAACGAGGTCGGCAAATTTGATCGTAAGTAGGTTCTTCCATTGACCCCTTTTATGAGAAAGGCAAGCTTCGCTTCATAACGGTGACCGGTTGTATAGTCACGAGGTACCAGTGTCAGATAATCCTTTTCACTTTCATCGGCCATGAATTCATCAATAAACAGTTTGAATGAGGCAGAGTCATTGATGAAATCCTCACCTAACTCCTTGACAAGATTCTGTAAGTCTTCCCTCGCCTCATTATCCTCTTCAATCTCGTGAAGCATCAATGTGGCAAGGATGCGGGACTCTTGTGCCAATGTTGCATCGTAGATCTCTTCTACTTCATGGTGTGCGGCAAGAAAGACAAAATAGGCTGATATTAACCAAAGGATGACTATTGTGGATATCAGACTGATTAAGAGTCTTCTGCGTATCGAAAGGTTATTGGTCTGCTGCACGCTTAAATCTCATTGATGAACCAACTTCTGGATAGTGTAACCGACTCCGCGAACGGTCCTGATAAGATCCTTGCCCAACTTCTTGCGTAAATGGTGTACATAGACCTCTACAGCATTACTTTCCACACCCTCGTCCCAACCATACAACGTCTCTTCCAATACCTGCCGAGAGAGTATGCGCCCCTGATGAGTCAGCAATGACTCCAAAACGGCAAATTCGCTCGCACCCAGCATTATCTCTTCACCGGCCTTGGTGAGACTGCGGGCTGCAGGGTCCAGTACCAGGTCACCATAAGTGATGACCGAAGCCGAACGCCCCTCGCGACGCCTTGTAATCGCGCGTAACCGAGCATTGACTTCCAGCAGATCAAAGGGTTTGACAACATAGTCATCAGCCCCGGAATCAAGGCCCTCAATGCGTTGTTCAACCGCATCGCGGGCTGTCAGGACCAGCACAGGAAGATCCTTGCCCTGTTTACGCAACTTTTGCAATACATGCAGCCCGTCCTGCCTTGGCAGGCCCAGGTCAAGAATCAATACATCCAGATTTTCGGTTGACAAGGCCTGTTCCGCAGCCATACCGTCCATGACCCAGTCTACGGTGTGCCCAAGCTGTTTCAATCCCAGCGCCAACCCTTCGCCCAGATATCGATCATCTTCCGCCAGCAGGATACGCATCTTTAAACTCTCATAAAAGTCAGTTACTTAAATCCTATAGCAGCTTTGAATTAATCAAAGATTCCTTTTGGATATTTTCATTAATTCTTTTGCTTATGCGTGCCTTGAACCCTGATTTCTCAAATTAGCTTTGATTCCTTAATGGAATCTTAAATCCCAGAAATCTCATAAGATAATAGAGTCCGCAGTAAGACCTGTTCTCGACCCTGCCACTGGTCTACCCACCTCAAACACTTTCGAAAGGTCTGATAAAACCTCTAAATAATGACTGCAGCAGTCTACATTCAAGCTGATTTGGGACAAAATTAACAGACATTACATGTGACGATTTTTATAAAAAAATCATTAGCATATTGTTTTATTCAGGGGTATGATCTGAATACGCTACGAAACAGACCCATAACCGCTTCCTCATTTGATTTTCTTCAGGTCGAGAATCGGCATCCTTCGGTTTCCAGGCTCAGGCAAGGTAGATGAAAAGCCGTGCCATTTAGCGTTCACGGTCTGTCTGGCAGGTTTGCATGGGACCTTCAGACCCTGGACATATGAATATTATTTGTTAGGAATGTAGATAGATGACTAAATTGTATGTTGGCAACCTTCCCTGGTCTGCCACAGAAGATGATGTCCGGGAGCTTTTCTCAGGCATTGGCGAGGTACAGTCGGCAAACCTTATTCTGGATCGAGAAACCCGTCGCTCAAGGGGATTTGCTTTTGTAGAAATGAGCCAAGGTGATGCTGAAAAGGCGATCTCTCAGCTCAATGGCAAGGACTTTCAGGGCCGTGACTTGAGAATCAATGAAGCGATGGATAAGCCAAAACGCAGCTCTGGTGGTGGTGGCGGTCGCTGGTAACAGTCTGGCCATCACGCTTGTGATGGTGGCCTGAGCACCACACTGAATTACCAACAACGACAGGCTGGATATTTCTGGCCTGTCGTTGCAATAAATATAAACCCAATTACCTGCACGATATTTTTGTGATCACAGGTAGGGTTTGGTGTTTGCTCTCTCCCAGTTATTTTCGCCCAAAATCAAGCACTTCAGGCAGCTGATGCCTACTCAGACTGGAGTGCCCTGATCCGCGATTCCAGCGGTGGATGGCTCGCAAACAGCTTTTGCACTTTACCAGCGCTGATTGCTAATGCAGCTATCTCATCAGGCAGTGACTCCGGCTCATGGGCCTGCTGTAAACGCCTCAGGGCGGCAATCATCTTCTCCCTACCCGCCAGTTCGGCCCCTCCTCTATCAGCACGAAACTCCCGCCAACGGGAAAACCACATAACTATCGTCATCGCCAGGATCCCAAGAACGAACTCGGCAATCATGGATACGATGAAGAAGGCCGGACCATAGCCGCGTTCGGTCTTGAATACGATGCGGTCAACCGTGTGCCCTATGACCCGGGAGAGGAAAACGACAAATGTGTTGACCACCCCCTGTATCAATGACAGGGTAACCATATCACCGTTCGCCACATGGCTGACCTCATGCCCCAGCACGGCCTCTACCTCATCCCTGTTCATCTGCTGCAGTAAACCGGTGCTGACCGCAACCAGGGCACTGTTTTTGTTCCACCCTGTGGCAAAAGCATTGGGTGAGGCATGATCGAAAATCCCCACTTCCGGCATACCGATCTTGGCCTGTTGCGCCTGCCTTTCAATAGTATTGACCAACCATTGCTCAGCTTCGTTTCCCGGTGTCTCGATGACCTCGACACCCATACTGCGTTTAGCCATCCATTTGGAGATAAAGAGCGATATCAGCGAACCTGAAAAACCGATAACAGCAGAATAGACCAGCAATGCATTGAGATTCAGATCCACCCCGTTCTCCAGTAGCAGACCCTCTATACCGAGCAATCTGAAGGTGATACTGATCAGCATCAAGATTGCCAGGTTGGTACCTAAAAACAGCGCAATTCTCATCATCTTTGATTCACCAGGTCAGGTATTCAATTTTCTGTCAATATTGGTGCATTGATGATTGAATTCAAGAGAAGTTCCCTTTTAATGTGGGCGCTGCGCGCCTTGTCGAACGAAGGGTTCGAATCAAATCCTACCGCACCGCCAAATAGAAAGGGGGCCATGAGGCCCCCTTTCTATTTGGCGGAGAGGCAGGGATTCGAACCCTGGGAGGGCTACTAACCCTCAACGGTTTTCAAGACCGCCGCATTCAACCGCTCTGCCACCTCTCCGAAGCGGCGCTAGCATACACTAACTAACCTTGAAATATCCACTAATTACCACCATTTTATATGTATTGATCTTTTCGCCAGGAACAGTATCCTGTGCTGAACGAATCACAATCATTACTGTCTCACCAATCAGATTGATTTTAGGGAAGTAATCAGGAGATTAAGCCAACATGAATCGTCTAGATATAAGCGCCGCCCGTCCTGCGGAGTCCGTAATATCAACTAATAAGTTGATAAAAAACACTTATATACTGCTCTCCATGACGCTGCTGTTCAGCGCGATCACGGCGACTGCATCCGTCTTTCTTGCCGTACCGGGTTGGACCTACATGGCCTCTTTGATTGGCGCCATTGTGCTGATCTGGTTCGTACTGCCGCGCACAGCCAACTCCTCTACCGGGCTGGCAGTGATTTTCGGCATTACCGGCCTGATGGGATTCGGGCTCGGTCCGATCCTGAATATCTACCTGAGTATGGCTAACGGCCCCCAGATCGTGGGAACCGCCATGGCCGGCACCGGTATCATCTTCCTTAGCCTTTCAGGTTATGCTCTCACCAGCAAGCGTGATTTCAGCTTCATGGGCGGTTTCCTGATGGCTGGATTGCTGGTCGTCTTTATAGCCATACTCGCAGGTCTGTTCATCAATATGCCTGCACTGCATCTGGCCATATCCGCGGTCGTGATCATGCTGATGAGCGGTTTCATCCTCTATGACACAAGCCGCATGGTGCATGGCGGAGAGACCAATTACATCATGGCAACCATTGGCCTCTACCTGAATATCTACAACCTTTTCGTGCATCTTCTGTCACTCCTCGGAGCACTTTCCGGAGAAGATTGACCGACCAAAATATTCGCAGAGAAGCCCCGGCATTGCCGGGGTTTTTTGTGCCGATGCTAGGGCCTGTTAACACTAATCCAATCGGCCCCAGAAGGAGATAAATAGGATGGATTGGACAAAGATCATCTGGGTGATACTGCTGGGCGCGATGATTCTTTTTCTCTGGCCCCGCGCCAAGCATATGCTCAAGAACAGCCCTAAAGCGCAAGCGGGAGATTGGCAAGCAGTATTGTTGCCAATAGCCTTTGTCATCGGCTTTGTGATCCTCCTCATCATGATGGTCTAGCCTGAACCAGGCTGTCCTTGCGCCACCATATTAATTCCTTGAATTAATTCTTCGGATCAGTCTAATTTTTCCAATCCACCCATATAGCCGCGCAATACCTCGGGGACGGTAATGGAACCATCAGCCTGTTGGTAGTTCTCCATCACGGCAACCAGCGTGCGTCCCACGGCCAATCCCGATCCGTTCAGGGTATGCACCAATTCAGGCTTGCCGGTCTCCGGATTGCGCCAGCGCGCCTGCATGCGGCGAGCCTGAAAATCACCGAAATTGGAACAGGAAGATATCTCACGATATCGAGTTTGCCCGGGCAACCAGACCTCCAGATCGTAGGTCTTGGTGGAGGAGAATCCGATGTCCCCGGTGCATAGGGTCACAACCCGATAGGGCAGTTCAAGCTTCTTCAGGATTGCCTCGGCATGACCCGTGAGTTCTTCCAGGGCCTGAAACGATTGACTGGCTGGTACAGCCTGGACCAATTCAACCTTCTCGAATTGATGCTGGCGAATCATGCCCCGGGTATCCTTGCCGTAGGATCCGGCCTCGGAGCGAAAACAGGGGGTATGCGCCACCCATTTGCGCGGCATGTAATCGGCATCGATGATCTGATCCCGAATCAAATTGGTTACAGGCACTTCCGCGGTGGGTATCAGGTAGTATTCGGACTCACCGCAGAGCTTGAACAGATCCTCCTCAAACTTCGGTAGCTGTCCAGTACCGCGAAGGCTGTCCGCATTCACCATATAGGGGACATAGGCCTCGGTATAGCCGTGTTCCGTGGTATGGGTATCCAGCATCAACTGGATCAGCGCCCGATGCATTCTCGCCAGCGGTCCCGCCATGACGGCAAAACGGGAGCCGGTCAATCTGGCTGCCGCTTCGAAATCGAGTAATCCGCTGGCATCGCCCAGGTCCACATGGTCCTTGGGTTCGAAATCAAGCTCGCGCGGTTCCCCCCAGCGCCTCTCTTCCCGGTTATCTTCCTCATCCCTGCCATCGGGTATCGATTCATGGGGCAGATTGGGGATACCGAGGGTGATATCCGAGAGGATATCCTGAACCTTGCCGAGCGCCTCTTGAGAGGCCTTCAGCTGATCGCCGAGTTGCGCCACTTCAGTCAGCAACGGCTCGATCTCCTCCCCCGCCGCTTTTGCCTTACCGATCGACTTGGAACGACTGTTACGTTGATTCTGCAACTCCTGCGACTCTACCTGCAGCTGCTTGCGTTGCACTTCCAGGGTACTGATTTGTTCAACATCAAGCTGATAACCACGGCGTTCCAACTGCTGTGCCACCTGTTCCAGGTTATTTCTTAACAATCGCGGATCCAACATTGATTATTCACCCATATTCATTCGTGCGGGCCAGCTTACAACGTGACCCGGTTCAACCCATTGATTCAGATCTTGCAGCACCCTATCCACCTTCTCTGGCAGATCGAAGAACTCGACAACCAGCGGCAAATCCATGGAGATATCCAACAGGGTTGACTCGTGCGCCTTGCCCGAACGTCCGAAACCGGCAATACCGCGAAACGCGGTAACCCCGCTGACCTGTTCATCCCGATGTAAAAAATCGAGTAATTTTCGCAACTGATGATCGCCCTCGGTCAAATAGACCCTAACCATGGTCACTTCGGTCAGATTCATAGCTGTCTCCCAACCGCCAGGCCGAACCAACAGGCCAAAACACACGCGATGACACTTAGCAGAATGTTCAATCCGGCCTTCAGCAATTCCGCTTGCTCAAGCAGGTTGAGTGTCTCGATAGAGAAGGTGGAAAAGGTGGTAAAGGCACCGAGAAAGCCGATCAGCAGGGCACCCCGCATTTCCGGTGATACAGTCGTGCGCTCCAGCAGCAGGACATATAGAAAACCCATTACCAGCGACCCCAGCACGTTTACCACTAGCGTGCCGTAGGGAAACCCGCGACCGAGCAGGCTGTATATGCCACTGGATACCCAAAAGCGGAACAACGCTCCGACTGCGCCCCCGGATGCGATGGCAATCAGCTGATTCAATCTCAAGACCTTTCATTAACATAAAGGTGGGATTATAACCGCAGTTACCTAGTGCCTGTTAATACTAATTTGATTGCTGCAGCGTTGCCGAATAGGAGTAATCAGGGGTACTGCTGCGACAATCAAAATGAGTGTTTAAGCAGTCCTGGAATATGGTTGGAAATCTTGGCTGTTCTTAAAAATCCCAACGATAACCGCCATAGAAGAAATAATCGGTAAAATCGGTCACTTCCGTACCATCGTCTTCCTCGAACCAGTTAAGCCCCCCTTCCAGTTCGAATGTCATGTTTTTGCGGTAGCGGTAATCCATGCGGATAAAGGGGCTGATCGTTTTTCGTGAACCATCGTTGTCGTCATTCGTGCGATAGGAGAAATTGATGCGGGGATTGATCCGCCAGCTATTGGTTATCGGGTATCGACTGCTGATCCCCACCCGGAATGTATCCGAGGTGTTGGCATCCGAATAGCGCAGGCTGAAAATACCGATATCCCCCTGTTTCAACAGGTCGTTTTTAATCACCTGAAAGGTGTAGAAGAACTCGTTGTCTGTCTCCTCGGTCGCCTGCACGCCCCCGGAAGCAGGCGTTTCGCCGGTTTTGCTGATGGTTACATCACCACTCAGCTGCAGGGTTTTCGACAACGGATGATTGATGCCTAGGGATAGCGAGGTAGTCTCGGCGGTTCGATCCCGCGCCAACTCATAGATCTCATCATCGCTGAAGAAGCTCTGCAGCTCTTCAATCGACTCGATCGGTAACGACGTATCGGGATCGACCTGACCACTCAATGCATTGGATGTACTCAGAATCGGTGTATTCCGATAATCGAGATTCATATACATGCGGGTTTCATTCTCAAACCGCAAGTTGCCCTGCAGCATGAAGATACTCACCTCTTCATGAAAGATATCGTAATCGAGCAGGCTGAACAGCGATTTGTTGGGATCGAAGTAGCGTACTTCACCCCCTATCGCCCTTCTGTCGACCAGATCATCGACACGCTGTTCCACCATGAAGAGGCTGAGATCCCAGTTTTCAAAGATGCTCGAGATGTCGGCACTGAGCCCGACGAACTGTTTATGATCGTTCAAAAAGGTATCGCGCGACCGTTCAACCGGTAAACCGGCCGTCGCACGAAGGGTAATATCGGGGGTCAGCTGATAACCCAGCACAAGACCATCAAAACGGTTCAGGATGCCACTGGAACGCAGGCGTTGGCGACCGAAACGGGCACTGGTGCGACTATCGAGATGCTCGACGTCGATATAGGCGTCACTGAGGGTGGTGTCATTTCCGTCACCGTCATCCAGCAGATCGTGGATATAGCTGCCGGTGACCTTGAAACGCATATCGAAATCCTCACTCTTGCGTCTGGAGTTCAGGTCGACGAAGGTCTCGATCTCCGACCGGGTGACGCTGTCCTCATCCTCGACAAACGGGCTGTCGATGCTGTCCCTGCGGTAATTCTGGGAGATGCTGCCATAGGTATCCCATACCGCCTTCGGTCCATCCTCGCCCTCTTCCTCCTGTTGTTTTTTACGCAGTGACTCCTTTGGCCGCATGGGTGCGGTTTCGAGACCCAGCAGGCGTTGCCAGACACGTTCGGCATCCTCGCCTTCCGGATACTTTTCCAGGTAGCGACGGTACTCCCCCTTGGCATGGGCGATCTGGTCGTTTCTCTCGCGTGAGAGACCCAGGAGTTCGAGGGCCTCTTTGGAGTAGATATTTTCCGGCTCCTCCAGCAGCGCCTCGAGTAACCTGACCGCTTTTGCATATTCCCCCGCGGTTATGGTGCGGCGGATTACTTCCATCATCTCGGTAAGCCGGGGATCCACGTCCACCAGCTGCGGTTCTTCCATCAGTCCGTCACTGAAGATATGCTCTATCCCCCGATCAAAAAAGGCTTGCCGCCGCTCCTGGATATCCGCGGTATCGATCCAGGCATCGGGATAAAAACTCTTTACAGCCTTCAGTTGCTCCTGTGCCTCAAGCTTGGTGCGAAAGAAACCTAAGCGCAATCGGTACAGGGTGCGCTCCTCCACCTTGGTCTTGGTAGTGTAGAGCAACTGATTTTCACCCACCGCCACAGGTGCAATCTGGGTAAAATCGACAGGTTCCGACTGGGTACCGAGATTGATCACATAGATCACCAGGGGTAGCGATTTAACACTGAGCGGCGCACGGGTTTCCGGTACCGGGACATCGATGGCCTTGGCAAGTGTACCCGCCATACCCGAGACCCGCGGTGATTTCGGCAGGATAAACTGCATGACATAGAAGTCGCGTCCCTGCCGTATTTTCACATCGCTCACTGGAGCGGCAAAGGATACCAGCAGGGTGGATGTACCGACGATATTGCCCTGAAATTCCACCTTCTCCAATGGAATGGCAGCGGTCGGACTCCAGGTCAGCTGATCGGTCTCAACCAGATCGGTCAGTTCGATATCGGCGGTCTGACCAAGCTTCAATTGGACGCCGACTTCATTGCCGGATTCGTTGATCAGATGGGAGACGTATCTGACGGGGATATTGAAATAGACATTAACAACATCATCCTTACCCTCGGTGGTCAATTCGATTCGATCCAATACCTGGGTTGCCGCACCTGCCGCTCCTACACATAACAGAAGCATTGGCAACAGCCAGAGATAGAACCTTGATTGAATCATATACCGCACTGACTTGTTTACCTTATTGCATAACCTACGGAAAAGCGATTATCCAGGCGCTCGCAAGAATACAACAAGAAATAGATCCCACTCGCTAGAACTAGAATGCTAAAGCTTGGATAAGTCTGGCTAACTGCCTGGCAATCTCGAGTTACATGAAGATTACCAGGCAAGGAACGAGTTATCACCATTCACGATCACTGACCCTGTGGCAACCACTCTGACCACAGTTTCTGTCGGCACTCAGGCCATTATGGTCGTCTTCGCCTGTCCTGTAGTCACCCGCATGGCAGCCTGCACAAGTTCCAGCATAGGTGGGATATGGCCAGGGCACTGATTCGCTGTTACTCGTGTGACAGACGTTGCAACCAAAATTACCGCGATGATCACCCGGATATCTGCTCGAAATATGGCTGTAGTTGGTCACCGGTAACCAGCCATTCGTAGTATGGCAGCTGTCACACTGAACTGTGGTCACGAAATGCCCGGTGGGCTTGCCGGTGGCAATCGTACCGTTATGGCAGGCGTCACAGTTCCCGGTAACACCTGTGTGATCGAAGGTCACTGCGGTCCATGTGGTGGTGGAGGTATGACAGTTATCGCATTGGGCCGTTGTCGGCACATGTCCGGGCGGCATGCCTGTGGCGAAATTGCCATTGTGGCAGTTGGAGCAGGTGCCGGCCACACCGCTATGGCTGAATCTCACATTCAGCCAGTTGCTGGTGGACAAGTGGCAGACGTTGCACTCTTCCGTCGTCGGTATGTGGTTGGTCGGCTTGCCGGTGGCCAATGTGCCATTGTGGCAATTTGAGCAGCCTGTGGTTATTCCACTGTGACTGAAGTTCACACTCCTCCAGTCGGACGTTGAGGTGTGGCATACATCGCATTGAGCCGAGGTTGAAATATGTGTGGCATGTTTGCCGGTCGCGGTGACACCATTGTGGCAGGTGGAACAGGTGCCGGCCACGTTGCCATGGACGAAACGGACATTCAGCCAGTTGGATGTGGAGAGATGGCAATTATCACACTGTGCAGTGGTCGGCACATGTCCGGGATCCTTACCGGTGGCGGTGATGCCATCGTGACAGTTCGAACAGTTGCCTGCTGCATCGGTGTGATCGAACTGTACCGCCAGCCAGTTGCTCTGGGAGATATGGCAGGCATCGCATTCCGAGGTAGTCTGGACATGATTTACCGGTTTCCCGGTCGCGGTGGTGCCGTTGTGACAGCTGGAGCAGACACCGATCGCCACCGAGTGGTCGAAGTTAACGGCGGTCCAGTTGTTCTGCGAGACATGGCAGATGTCGCACTCGGCATTGGTGGCCACGTGACTGGCCGACTTGCCGGTGGCAATGGTGCCGTTGTGGCAGCTCGAGCAGGGGCCGGTAGCCGTACTGTGATCGAAATTCACCGACAGCCAGGTAACCGTGGAGGTATGACAGCTGTCGCACTGCCCGTTGGTATTCACATGGGCCGCGTGTTTGCCTGTGGCTATGTTGCCATTGTGACAACTGGAGCAGGTGCCGACAACACCCACATGATCGAAGGTACCGGTGGCCCAGGTCACCGTGGTGTGGCAATCCTCACATGGCCGGGTGGTCGGGATATGGGTCGCCGGTTTGCCGATGGCATCCACATTGTTGTGGCAGCTTTCGCATCCCGTAACGATGCCGGTATGGTCGAACCGCACGTTCAACCAGGTGGTATTGGAGATATGGCAGTTGTCACACGCGGCATCGGTCGGGACATGATCGACCGGCTTGCCGGTGGCGGTATTGCCGTCGTGACAGCTGGCACAGGTACCCGTTACCACGGAGTGATCGAAATTGATCTGTAACCAGTTGTTGGTGGAGGTATGACAGGCCTCGCAGGAGGCCGTCGTCGCCACATGTGAGGCATGCTTGCCGGTCGCCTGTACCCCGTCATGGCATGAAGAGCAGCTCCCGGTTACGCCTTCATGGTTGAAACTGCTGATCTGCCAACTGTTGGTGTTGTGGCAGGTGTCGCACGGCGCATTGGTCAGCACATGGGATGGGCTCTTGCCGGTTGCGATATCACCGTTGTGGCACAGCTCGCAGGGATCGACCACCGCCGCGTGGCTGAAGCCGGCCATGGTCCAGTCATTGGTGGTATGGCAGACATCACAGGCCGAGGTGGTGGGGATGTGGGCCGCATGTTTGCCGGTGGCGGTATTACCGTCATGGCAGGATTCACAGGGATCGGTAACCCCGCTATGATCGAAAGTCGTGACCGTCCAGCCATTTGTGGTATGACATACGTCGCATTGGGAATTGGTATCGATATGGGTCGCATGCTTGCCGGTGGCCTGGATACCGTTGTGACAGCTGGAGCATACCCCCGCTGTGGGTACCGAACTGTGGTCGAATGTCACCCGCAACCATGAGGTGGTCGAAGTATGGCAGACATCGCACTCTTCCGTGGTCGTGAGATGGCTGGGATGTTTGCCGGTAGCGGTTGTCCCGTCATGGCAGGTGGAACAGGCACCCGCAGTGTTGACACCGCTGTGATCGAAACTGGTATCGGTCCAGACCAGGGTGGAGAGATGACAGGTGTCGCATTGGGCCGTGGTCTCGATATGCTGGGCATGTTTACCCGTGGCCAGTGTGCCGTCATGGCAGTCCGAACATCTTCCGCTCACCTGGAAATTGTCGTGATTGAAACTGATCAGTATCCAGTTAATGGTCGAGGTATGACAGCTGTCGCACTGGGCATCGGTAAGGATATGCTGCGTCGGTTTACCTGTGGCGGTGGTACCGTCGTGACAGCTTGAGCAGGCGCCGGCCACATTGGCATGATCGAATCTGCCGGTGCTCCAGGTCACCGTATTATGGCAGTTTTCGCATGGCTCAGTGGTCGGAATATGGGTATCGGGTTTACCGATCGCATCCACATTATTATGGCAGCTTTCGCATCCGCTGGTGATACCGCTGTGGTCGAATCTGACACTGGTCCAGGTCTCATTCGAGATATGGCAGTTATCACATGCAGCCGTGGTCTCGACATGATCCGCCGATTTACCTGTGGCGATGACGCCGTCATGACAGCTTTCGCAGGCGCCGGTGACGATCGAATGGTCGAAATTGACCTCCGCCCAACTGGTGGTCGAGGTATGACAGCCCTCGCAGGCCGCGGTGGTGGCCACATGGGCATCGTGCTTGCCGGTGGCGAGCACGCCGTCGTGACAGGACTGGCAGCTGCCGGTCACACCTTCATGGTTGAAGTTGTTGATCGCCCAGCCACTGGTGTTGTGGCAATTGTCGCAGGATGCGTTGGTGGGGATGTGGTTGTCATGCTTGCCGGTGGCGATATTGCCATCATGGCAGGATTCACATGTACCCGAGACACCCTCGTGGGAAAAGTTGGCGAGAGTCCAGTCATTGGTCGAGTGACAGGCCTCACAGGAAGAAGTGGTGGGGATATGGCTGCCATGCTTGCCGGTTGCAATCACGCCGTCATGGCAGGACTCGCAACCGCTGGTAATGCCGCTATGATCAAAGTTGGATACATTCCATGCGGTAATGACATGGCAGGTATCGCACTCACCGTTGGTCTGCAGATGGTTGGCATGTTTGCCGGTGGCCTGAATACCGTTATGGCAGGTTGAACAGCGACCAGCCACATCCGCCGGGTGATTGAAAACCACGATATTCCAGGCATTGGTCGAGCCATGACAGGTATCGCACTCGTCAGTGGTCTGAATATGGGCGGCGTGCTTGCCGGTGGCGGTTGTCCCATCGTGACAGCTCGAACAGAGACCCGCAGTCTCCACACCTGAGTGATCGAAACTGGTATTGGCCCAGTCGTTTGTGGAGTTATGGCAGGTATCGCACTGCTCGGTTGTCTGGATATGTGTGGCGTGTTTGCCGGTGGCCCGAACACCGTCGTGACAGGTCGAACAGAGACCGGCGGTGTCGAAACTACTGTGGTCAAAACGGATGACATTCCAGTTAGCCGTTGTTGCATGACAGACGTCGCACGACTCATTGGTCACGATATGGGTGGCGTGCTTGCCGGGCGCCTGCACGCCATCATGACAGGAGGCACAGGTTCCCGGCACTACTTCACTATGATCGAAACCGACCTGATCCCAGGACTCAGTCGAGGTATGGCAACGGTCGCATTCCGCGGTGGTCTGGATATGTTGCGCATGCTTGCCCGGCTGTGTGACACCGTCATGACAGGTCGAGCACTGTCCAAATGCCTCCTCCCCATGGATAAAGTTGACGACCAACCAGGAGTTGGTTGAGGTGTGACAGAGCTCACAGGGTGCGGTCGTGTTCAGGTGGCCGACATTCTTACCGGTGGCACTGACACCGTTGTGGCAGCTTTCACAACTGTCACTGATGCCGGCGTGGGAGAAATTGGCGACCTGCCAGCCATTGGTGGTGTGGCAAAGGTCGCAGGACTCAAAGGTGACGATATGGGATGCGGATTTACCGGTAGCACTGACTCCGTTGTGGCAGGTCTCACAAGTGCCGTTGACCACATTCGAGTGGTCGAAAAAGACCAGCAGCCAGCTTTGGGTGATATGACAGGTATCGCACGGATCGTTTGTGGCGATGTGGCTGGCATGCTTGCCCGCCGCGATATCGCCGTTGTGGCAGCTTTCGCAGGTGCCGGTGACCTGGGTGTGGTCTACGTGACTGACCCTCGCCCAACTGAAGGTTGAATGGCAGAATTCGCAGGTATTGCCCGACAGGATATGATCACTGCCCTTGCCCTGAGCAGCACTGCCGTTGTGACAGGCAAAACAGTCACCGGAAATACTGCCGTGATCAAAGCGGGCCACATGCCAGCCGACCGTGGTATGGCAGTCGTCGCACTGGTCATCACTGCGGATATGGTCCATCGACTTGCCTGCGGCATCGGTATCGTTATGACAGCCGTTACACAACACGGGGGTTCCGGCGAACTGTCCTGTGTCGTGGCACTGGTCACACTCCACATTGCGATGCTCGCCGGTGAGTGGGAATCCTGTAGAGAAATGATCGTAATCAGAGGATACCGCTAACACATAACTGCTGAATAACCCTCCACATATCACTGCCAGCAGAAGCATCAACCAAGTCAGTTGAGTCAATCCCTTATCGGACGCTGTTTTGCCGTTCTGAATCATATTCATCATTTGTCTATTCCGATGACAGTCAACGTATGACCGGATCCTCGAAGGTCTCTGTGCTATGGCAACGATCGCAGTGACGCCCGAAGCCGCCGCGATGTATATCATCTCCCCGGTGACAGCCGTAGCAGTGGTTAGCGGATTGTTTATGTTCTGTCAGATCCGTCCGATGGCATTTGTCACAGTAGATTTCTCCGTGCTTGCCCTCGAGCGGAAAGTCGGTCTGGGTATCATGATCGAAGGTCCACAATAACCAGGCATTGGGATTGTGGCAGTCGCCGCACTTCTCCCCCATGCGGCCCTCGTGGGGCTCTTCGGCCTCATGGCAGGCAAGGCAGGCAGAATCGGTTTGTTGGAATTCGGCATTCAGATGGCAGGATTCACAAGTGGTGACACTGTGGATACCGATCAGAGGAAAACGGGTGATGTCGTGCTCAAAAAAGAGTTTAACGTTCCATCCCTGTTCATTATGGCAATAACCGCAATCCTCACCCAGCTCATTCTTATGCACATCGATGGGCCGATGACAAGTGATGCAATCGGCCTCTTGAAGGTCGTCCATCGCCACTGTGCGATGGCAGGCGGTACAGACCAGATCCTGATGTTTGCCCTTGAGTGGAAACTGGGTGTCATTCCCATGATCGAACTTCACCTTGGTCCAGCTCTCAGCGTTATGGCAATCCTCGCACTTCTCGCCGTTTCGGCCTTTGTGCACATCATCTTTTTCATGGCATGAAAAACAGTGCTTGGCGGGCTTTTTCTCATACGGACCACGCTTATGGCAAGTGTCGCAAGGGACATCCTTGTGCCGGCCTTCCAGTGAAAATTCGGTATCCGCAGTGTGATTGAAGACCAGTTCTTTCCACCCTTCCGTACCGTGGCACTTGGCGCACACCTTGCCATAACGCCCATTGTGCGCATCATTGATCAGATGGCAGCCGACACACTCCTTTGGGGTGTTCTTATAGTGATCATCGGCGTGACACAATCTGCAGTCCAGCTCTCTGTGCTTGCCACTGAGTGGGTATTCCGTATCAAGGTCGTGGTCGAAGGTCTGCTTGCTCCAGCTCTTTTCGTCATGGCAGGTTTCACACTCCTTACCAAGCTTCCCTTTGTGGGCATCATCGGATTCATGACAATCAAAACAGAGAGAAGGCGCCTGACTGTATTTTTTGTATTCCTGGGTATGACAGAGCTGGCATGTCAGGGTTGTATGAGCTCCCTTGAGACTGAAATCGGTTTGACTGTGATCGAACGATTCGCTGTCTAAATTGACGATGTCCCGCTCCCGGCCTTTGTGTTCCGTATGACAGCGCTTACAGTTTTTTGCCTGTTCCGGATCAAGCCTGCCGTGATACCCCATGCCCTGTTCGATGTCCTTAGCGACATCACTATGGTCATGACATGAAAGGCAACGCTCCACCTGCTCAGCCTTTTTCAGTGTCTCGTGGCAGCTTTCGCACTTTTCCTCAAACTCAGCATGACCTGAAATCACCGGGCCAGGCATCAAAATAAGATCTAACTTCCCAGCCATCACAGGGGAAATAGAGCAAAGCATGAGTAGACACAGACAAAAGGCATGGCAGCCATTTCGTATCATCACGAATCTATAAAACAGTTACTCGTTAATTAATAAGCATGAACAGCATAGACATGCACAAAGCCGGTTATCACCATCATGATAAACAGCGGCATATGAAGCAGATGCCAAATAGCGAAGAGCCTCTCGTAGAAATGTAGCTCGAGAATCTGCCGAAGTATACTGCGATGTGTCAGCAGCATTTTCCGGATACGAAGTTGTTTACGCCGTACTTTAGCCCTGTTCCAGTTCTTTCGATGACCGGCAGCCAAGAGTTTTTTATTCAGTGCGCGCATTACAGTCGGGTAGATCCTGACGGACATGAGTCGCATCTTGAACCAGTGCTTGGCGCTTGCAATCGGGCCTTTAGGGGCTTCCATGACCATTTTCTCATACTGCTTCATCATCTCTCGCGCCCTGGGCTGGAGCTCGAACAGGGGACCGAGTTTTTTATTCAACTCTGCCGAGTCCGCATGCAGAGAGGCAAATGTGGCCTTTTTACCATACAAACCATAGTGAATCCGGGTATAGAAATAACGGCCGAAGAGACCACTGATGGCCACGAACAACATGCTGTAAAGAGCCACCTGGCCATTCAGCGAGCCAATGTGGAAACTCGAATGCATCATGATCAATACCGGCCCCAGGACACCAAATACCATGTGCAAGCGAAACCAGAACTTGACCGTCAGCCACTTGTTCATGAAGTGAAGCCGCTTGCGCATGGGATAGAGCAACAGCATCAGCATCAGGCTGCCACCGACAATCCCGAACCAATATCCCCACCCAGATTCCGCCGTCCATACCGCTTCTGTATGGTTTAGCCATCCCATATAGAGCAAAAGCATGGAAAACAGGGTAAATCCTAGGGTTGTGATTAGGCCTGCTCGTTGTTGCCATGCGGAGAGAATCCTATCAAGAACTGTCTCATTAACGCTGGCCGGAATTGCGGCTGTATTCATCTATATCACCTGTAACCTGGTATAAATTCAATTACTTATTAAGTTTTTTTATTGAGTTGTATCTTATGATCAGCCTCAATCTAGTACATGCAGCTATCTTATGTTGGGACATTTTTCCCATCCATGAAGGGCTTCACAAAAACAGACTCTGACATCATTTATGTTTTCGGCAGTGAGACCGAAATGATGAATAAAGGTGTAAAATTCAGGCGCTCTGAGCAAATGAAATGTGAACTACAACACTCTCTGAAATATTGAGTACAGACAGCAAGATGCAGTACTCCCTAGAACTATACATGATATACGCGATACCCATATTGTCGGTATGGTTAATCTATGTCATCTATACCAAACGCAAAAGCAAACGGAACCTCGCACTGAAGACCGAAGAGTTCGAGGCCGGTTTGACAGAACCCGCCTCACTCCATCCGTTAATCGATCCGGGGAAGTGTATGGGCTGCGGCACCTGCGTGAAGGCCTGTCCGGAGCAGGCGAATCACCCTGTGCTTGGCCTGATTGACAACAAGGCGGAACTGATCGCACCTACCAACTGCATCGGTCACGGCGCCTGTAAGACCGCCTGCCCGTTCGATGCCATTACCCTGGTATTCGGTACCGAAAAGCGCGGCGTGGACATCCCGCTCCTGAAACCCAACTTCGAGACAAGCATGCCCGGTATCTATATTGCCGGTGAATTGGGTGGCATGGGGCTGATCAGGAACGCCATCGAACAGGGATATAAAGCACTGGATTACATTGTCGACGATCTCAATAACGGCGCCTCCGCCTCCGCACCGCTGGATGTCTTCATTGTCGGGGCTGGACCGGCCGGGTTTTGCGCCTCCCTGAGATCCATGGAGAAAAAAATTAAATACAAGACCGTTGAACAGGAATCCTTGGGGGGAACCGTATTTCAATTCCCCCGGGGGAAACTGGTGATGACCGCGCCCGTCAAAATGCCACTTGTCGGTGAGGTGAAATTCACCGAAACAACCAAGGAGAAACTGCTGGAATTCTGGCAGAAAGTAGAGAAAAAAACCGGTGTAAAAATCAGTTACCACGAGCGGGTGGAGAAGATTCTGTCTAATGACAAAGGAGGATATGAGGTCAAAACCAATAAAGACGTCTATCATACCCGTACGATACTGCTCACCATCGGCAGGCGCGGCACACCGAGAAAACTCGGCGTACCGGGAGAGGATTTGAGTAAAGTCACCTACCGGCTGATCGATCCGGAACAATACAGGAATCAGCATGTTCTGATCGTCGGCGGCGGCGACAGTGCCTTGGAAGCCGCCCACAGCATTGCCGACGAACCGGGAACCACGGTAACGCTCTCCTACCGGAGCGGCGCCTTCAGCCGGGCAAAAAAGAAAAACAGGGCGAAGGTAGATGCCGCAGTGGATACAGGAAAAATCAATCTACTGCTCAGTTCCAATGTCGTTGAATTCACACCTGAGGAAGTTACCATCGACAAAGGGGGAGATAAGATTGTAATACCTAATGACGCAGCCATCATATGCGCCGGCGGCATCCTACCAACAGGCTTTCTTAAAGAGACTGGAATCAATGTGGAAACCAAACACGGCACCGCTTAGAAGAGATGGAAACGTAAACTCACTCCGCGCTATGGCAGCATCCCTGCTGATCCTCCTACTCCTCTTTCCACTGCTACTCCACGCCTCCACCCATGAAGAGGCGGAAGCGGCAATCCGCGTGCGCAACTTCATTAAAGCGGCGGAAATCTATCAAAACCTGGCCCAACAAGGTGATCAGGAAGCTCAATTCGCCCTTGGTGGGCTCTATCGTGCAGGGCGCGGTGTCAAAAAGGACCCGGCTAGGGCCTATCAATGGTTTCTACAGGCAGCCAATCAGGAACATATAGAGGCGCAATACACAACCGGCACCATGTACGAACATGGCTGGGGAGTTAAAGCCGATCTCGTAACAGCCACTGATTGGTACCAACGAGCTGCCTTCCAGGGGCACAAACTGGCACAGAAGAAACTCGATCTTCTGGGCTCCACCTCTCCTACGGATGGCTTGGATGACAAACAGATATCGGAACTCTTCAACCGTGCAGCTGCCGCGGGTAAGACACAGACCATCAAACGGATGCTTGCCAACGGCGTCTCACCTGACACCCGGGACGAGTTCAGCCGCAGCGCACTTCACGAGGCTGCAATCAATAATCGCCGGGAAATAGTTGAAATGTTACTTGCCGCCGGCGCCAATCCGAATACCAGTGACGGTCTGGGCGATACCCCGCTCCACTCTGCTGCCGGTCTGGGGCACGCCTCCATCGTGCGCAGCCTGATCAAGGCCGGCGCCAAGCTTGAAACCCATGATGCCAACAACAACACACCGTTACTGGTCGCAACCAACAGGAAACAGGCAGAAACGGTCGGGGCTCTGATCAACGGTGGCGCGAAGGTGAATGCGAAAAACCGCACCAAGCAGACCCCACTGGATCTGGCCGAACTTCGTAAATATCACGTGATTGCCAAAAAGCTGAGGTCAGCGGGCGGCATAACCACCCAAACCAAGAACCTAAGGAGTGAATTCCCCGATCTGGCCAAGGTCAGCCAATCCGTCATGCCGTCCAGAAACAAGGCCAACGAAGAGAGAAATCCCTTTGCCGGTTGGAGTACCCTGCATCTGGCCGCATGGCGGGGACAGATGCCGCTGATCGAGGCCTTGTTGAAAGAGGGATCGGACATTAACGGTTTCGATCCGGAGGGGCTCACACCTTTGAGCCGCAGTGTCTGGCAGGGGCACAAAGAAGTTGTAACCCTGTTGCTGGGGAAAGGTGCCAATCCCAACCTGGCATCCGCTGCAAGCCCTACTCCGCTGCTGCTCGCCAGCAGGGAGAACAATCTGGAGTTGGCACGGCAACTGATCGAATACAATGCCGACGTCAATGTTGTCGGTGATAATGGCGTAACGCCACTGCATATGGCGGTGGAGCATAAAAATCCAACGCTCGTGAAACTCTTACTGGCGCAAGGCGCGGATGCCAGCAAAGCCACCAGTGATGGTATCACGCCTTTGATTCTGGCGGTTGCCAAACAACAGCCTGAAATCGTCAAGATGTTGCTGAAAAAGGGGGTAGCCGTCGACCAGGCTGATGAGAAAGGCCGCACACCGCTCTATCATGCCATCGATGCGGGCAATAAAGATATCTTCTATCTGCTGATGCGATCAGGCGCTAAGATCGATCTCCATGCCAAAGACGGACTTACACCGATGATGCGTGCCGCATCCCACGGTCATGCGGAACTAGTCAATGAACTGATACAGAATGAGCAGCACATAGACCGTGAAAGCGACAACGGCAATACCGCCTTGATGCTGGCAGCCAGAAGCGGATCCGTCTACACCGTTGACATCCTGCTGCGCTATGGCCCTGATCTTAACCATTACAACCATGCAGGTAATTCAGCCCTGATGCTGGCGGCGGAACAAGGCAACATGGAAGTCGTAAAGCGGCTGTTGGAAGTCAAGGCCGATGCCCATCATCTCAACCTGCGCCGTGAAAACGCATTCGATATTGCGCGCAGCAATGGCCACGATAAGGTGGCCGACTATATCGATAAAAACAAAGGCAGTGGCGGCCTGCTTGATTTTATGCGCTAGTATCCTCTGCAGTTAAAGTTAAGAAAACTCCACTTTCTCATTAATGTGCGCGACCATATGGACGGTATCGACAACAACCAATCAACATAGAAAAATCCTATGGATCAACCGAATTCCGCTCAAACACCTATTTTCGATTTAATACGTTTGATGCAATCTGATCACACTGACGTGCGATATGAGCTATCATTCAAAAGATTGATCTAAACTTTTCGACCGTTCGCAACTCATGGATGTGTCGTCAGAAGCAATCCTGTTGAGGGCAGGCTTTGCAAGAGAAAAGCGGTTTGTCTATAACACCTATATAAACACTTCAATTAAAAAATGGTAGGCATACAGATCCCAAACAGTAAAAGAATCGTTTGTATTACCGGTAGTGTATGGACTGGTAGTCGCAGCGCACCACGTCGTTTATTGGTGAAAGAGGGATTTGTTCGGCCGACCTGGTTCACCACGAGCCGGCGCATTACGGACGCCAACTATCGTCGCACATCACTTTCAAATTTTCATCTGGCTAACGCCAGTAAAAAGGTACTCTCTCACACAAAATTCGGCGGCAGCATCGTCGGCATCATGCAGGAGGACTTCAACGCAGCCATGGAGGCTTCCAAACAGGGTGTACTCATCGTTGGTCCTCCGGAGATCGCCGCCCAGGTTGCGGGAAAGATCAGTGAAGCAGTGATTTTCTCGCTTAAAGACAAACAAATGGACGTATCTACATGCCTCGATCAGGCTATTCAGTCGGGTCAATTACATCGCATCAATGTCAACGTACTGGAGCCAGGGGCCTGGACCAAAGTCTATCGCTCGATAATGGAGACCATGGGTCTTAAACTACCGCACTGGATGGATTAAGGGATAATTCGAATAATATAATAGCCACTTCAGATAATTATTGGCGCAACTTACTTCAGTTAGCGTGTTACCTACTAAATGCCTTTTTCTTTATGAAGTATTTCAGACTGCCGTGACGGTTATCCCTCCTGGCTTTCCGGATGAGCATATCCAATGTAATGTCATGTTCCGTTACATTTGACGGCTCCCTAAATAAGGGATTATTAGACTCCTTTTGATTATATCGCTCCATCATTCAAGACTCCTCGATAGCGCATTGCGATTTGCGCTGTTGGTAAAAAGGTGGCGGGCCTGAGGTTTATATTATTAGGGGTAACCAATTTCAATGCATGCATCAAACTGGCGCAAGCCTGAATAAAATATCGATTTACATACGATTACATATGGACTCTATACTAATATCATCCCTGATGATGCGATACCTATCACGTAATAACTACTGTTGCCTGAATATCTGTATCAGGCATGAACCCACCCTTCACGATAAGCCCGTGCCGACAGGGCCGACCTGTATCACCGGGTGCTTATTTACAGCAGAGCTCGACCCATGACAGATTCTCGAGGTGATTTGTCAAAACACATGAATCATCCATGAAAGAGGTTTATGTTATACATCCTAGATAATAGACTTAAGTATATTAAATTATACTGAAACATGCAGGGCAGTTAATTGGGGGGCATGAGATGGCACGCGTAAAAATCGTTAAACCGAATAGGGTTGATGATCCAATCATCCAGGAGATCTTTAGTTGGGTTACCGATATGGAAGGCGCAGTACCCAACCATTTTTACGTTGAGATGAATTTTCCTGAGTATTTGAAGGCCAAGCTTGGTTCAACCAAAGTACTATGGCAATTGGGTGAATTGACTTTGCCCGAAATCCAGCATATCGGGATTTTGGTTTCCAAGGCCAATGGCTGCCCCTATTGTACAGCGGCTTTCTGTACCATCTTAAATTACGGTTTGAAAACTGAAGAAGGCTATGTCAAAGCCTTGGCTGAAGAGGGTCTTGACATGGTGGAGGATAACCGCCTGAGAACGATGCTTGACGTCGCACTCAAGGCCAACATCGACCCGAAGTCTGTATCCGACGATGACCTGAATGGTCTACGTGATATCGGATTAAGTGATAAAGGCATTGTGCAGTTGATTCATTTGGTGAGTGATTTCTCCTCCTACAACCGATTGAATCTGGCGCTTCAGACAGATTATGACTATCGGGATATGTGGCGTACGATCGCATTCGGCTGGGATCCGGAATCAGGCGAGCCGGTTGGAGACAATACCCGAGGAACATTAAAAGATACATAAATCTATGTCTACCGCAGAAATGGCATCAAGCGAAAAAAATTATGCTTAAGCTTTCACCCCTCATTTTAGAACTCTCTAACTCTTACACTAACCCCATGTTCTATACCAAACTCAATCAAATCATTAGCGGCTTGCGTTCCCCCTGGCTGTACCCTTAAATCCAGAACCATGTTAGCTGGTTGGCCATCAACAGTAGCCCTGCCACTTCCCAAATCTCTTTATATGACCCTGAATTCTACCTATCCATGTTATAAACTTATAAACCAGATATAAACCAGACACCCATTCCTAAATATATATCCATTTGCACGTTCAACACATCTGATTGAATTGGTTGCTACATCTAGTCTCCCACACTTAAGTCATACGGCCTTTTTGTGAATAAACGGTTTGATGATTTGAGTAATAGTGTTATAAACCAGACACCCATTCCTGTTATAAACCAGACACCCATTCCTAAATATATATCCATTTGCACGTTCAACA
>NZ_MARB01000039.1 GCF_001715975.1 Candidatus Thiodiazotropha endolucinida
CGAGGTGTAGTTATGCTACATGAGCGAATGATAACGCCGCTGGGCGCAAAAACAGCCCCAGCCCTTCGGGTTGCGCCTGAAAAAGCGCCACTCGACGTTGCTCGTCGCTCATTTGGAATAACCAAACCTCTCTCCTCGCGCCCCGAAGGAAGTGCCCTTGGGGTGCGCCTTGATTGGTGCTTTTTCAGGCACAACAGGGCGTATTGGATTAGTGTTAACAGGCCCTAGCATGTCGTATCCAGTTCCTGGCTGATGCGGAAGAGGCGGTCGGCGCGACGCATCAGGCAAAGAGTTGAGCCAGCTTCGCCCCCGGATCTTCGGCCCGCATAAAGGCCTCACCCACCAGAAAGGCGTTTACCCGATGGCTGCGCATCAGAGCCACATCCTCGACTGTCAGAATTCCACTCTCTGTCACCACGATCCTGTCGGGTGGAATCATGGGCAGCAGCGCCAACGTGTTGTCGAGACTGACATCGAAGGTTCGGAGATTGCGGTTGTTGATGCCGATCAGACGGTTGTCCACCTGTAAGGCCCGCTGCAACTCCTCGCCATCATGGACCTCGATCAAGACATCCATGCCCAACTGGTGGGCAAGATCATTCAATCCGTAGAGCTGCCGATCATCGAGACAGGCGGCGATCAATAGAATACAGTCTGCACCGATCGCCCGCGCCTCATAGACCTGATAGGGATCGATAATAAAGTCTTTACGGATAACCGGCAGATTGCAGGCAGCCCTCGCCTGTTGCAGATACTGATCGCTACCTTGAAAGAAGTCGATGTCGGTCAACACAGAGAGGCAGGCAGCCCCGCCTTGAGCATAACTCAGAGCGATCTGCGCAGGTTCAAAATAATCTCTCAACACACCCTTGCTGGGTGACGCCTTTTTGATCTCGGCGATCACACCCGACTCGCCTGCCGCCAGTTTGCCTGCAATCGCATCCGCAAAGCCGCGCGGTTCAGAAGCCTGAGATAGCTGTGTCTCCAGCTCAGCAATGGATCGTAGCGATGCCCTTTCACTGATCTCCTGTCGTTTGCGCCGGGTGATCTTCAGCAGAATATCGGGAGTGCCGGTCATGATCAGTCAAAGCTCTGGGTCAGTACCACCAGGCGATCGAGACGGTTGCGGGCCTCACCGCTGGTAATGGCGTGATCGGCCTTCTCGATACCCGCTTGCAGATTCTCAGCCAGGCCGGCAGTATAGATAGCGGCCCCGGCATTGAACACCACGATATCCCGCGCCGGTCCGGGACTGTCTTCCAGCACCCCGCGGATCATGGCCAGACTCCCCGCAGCGTCGTTGACCCGAATGGCATCGAGCGAACTGCGCTGCAGACCGAATTGCTCGGGTTGGATGGTAAAACGCCTGATCTGGCCATCTTTCAACTCCGCCACATCGGTGACATCCCCGATACTGATCTCATCCAGGCCGTCATGGGAGTGAACCACCATGACATGCCGACTTCCCAGTCGCTGTAACACCTCCGCCAGGGGTTCAAGCAGGTCACTGTCGAAAACGCCAAGCAGCTGATTAGGCACCCCCGCGGGATTGGTGAGTGGTCCCAGCACGTTGAAGATGGTGCGCACACCCATCTCCTTGCGCGGACCGATGGCGTGCTTCATCGCGCTGTGATGGCCGGGAGCGAACATGAAGCCAACCCCCACTTCACGCACGCACTGTTCCACTTGTTGGGGCGACAGGTCGAGCCTGACACCTGCGGCCTCAAGCGCATCGGCACTGCCCGACTTGGAAGAGACTGAACGGTTGCCATGTTTTGCCACATGACAACCGGCAGCCGCGGCAACAAACATGCAGGCCGTCGAGACATTGAAGGTGCCCGAAGCGTCACCGCCCGTACCGACGATATCTACCGTATTCGAAAGATCAGCAATGGAGACACCGGAGGCCAGTTCACGCATCACCGAAGCGGCAGCGGCTATTTCACTGACGGTCTCCTCTTTCATGCGCAGGCCGACAAGAAATCCACCGATCTGGGCCGGGGTGGCGTTACCGGTCATGATGTTGCGCATCACGGCAGTCATCTCATCGGCGGCGAGGTCCTGGCGGGCCAGCACTTTTTTTATCGCTTGCTGCATTTCCACGGATCGTCTCCTCTGGGGCCTGTTATCCGGAACCAAGGCATTTTAATAGGATTTCGACTTTAATGAAATCGATAGCCTTGTTAGGCAGCATTCAGAGAACAACCCAATACCGGCAACAGATGCCGCGAGAGGTAACCCTTACATATTCAAGATTGTATTCAACTCGATGATCGGACAGGCGTTGGAGAACAAGTGAGGATTTGTTGGCGATAATCCAGCGACTGTACGCGAGCGGTTATAGATTGATCCCAAGCGTTGGTTCTATATTGAGTCAGAATATTGAGCGCAGTTTCGAACATTATACCGGGTTCTGCTTCAGGCACATTGAAGCCTACCGGATGTCAGGTTTCTGAATAATGCCTGATCCTCCTGTGGTTTCACAAGACATTACATGAACTCACTTCGCTTAACAGCTTTCTTGCGTATATACCGGCTTTGTTGAGCACTCAGATCCGAAAGCCGCGAACCACGGAGCGCATGTTCTCAGCCAGCCCGGCAAGATCCTTGGAGAGTTCGGTCATGGCCTCCGCGCTACGGGCATTGGTCTGTGCGGCATCTCCCACTGAGTGGATGTTACCGCTGATGTCCTGGGCGACGATGCTCTGTTGATTGGCGGCGGTGGCCACCATCTGGTTGAGGTCGCTGATTTCGGTGATCATCCCCGTGATCTCATTCAACACATCGACAACCTTGCTCGACTGCTCGATACCGACCCGCGCCTGGTTGCTGCCCTCATCCATCACCCGGCCCGCCTCATGGGCCCGTCGCTGCAGTTTATCGATCATCTGATTGATCTCTTCCGTCGATCGTTGCGTGCGGTCCGCCAGGGTTCTGACCTCATCCGCCACCACCGCGAAGCCTCGTCCATGCACACCGGCCCTTGCCGCTTCGATGGCCGCGTTCAGCGCCAACAGATTGGTCTGTTCGGCTATCTCTCTGATGACGTCGAGTATCTTGCCGATCGCGTCACTCTCCGATTCCAGGGTTCTGATCGTCTCCGCCGCCGTCTCGACCTCGCCGGCCATGCTATTGATCATATCCATGGCTTCCCCGACGACCGACCTTCCGGCGGTGGCCGCATCATTCGATTTTTTGGTAGTATCGGCCGCGCTCTCTGCCGTTTTGGCCACCTCGACGATGGAATGGGACATCTCCTCCGAGGCGGTGGCCATCTGCTCGAGTGTCGAGCGCTGTCGACAGATCTCGTTACCGACTTCAGCAACGGTTTCCGCCGATTTACAGGCATCCGACGCCAACTGTTTCGCGGTTTCATCCAGGCGTCCGAGTACGGTCCTCAATCCCGCCTGTACCATCACTCCCGCCAACTCCACCGCGCCGACATCGCTCATATTGCCCGTATAGACATACTGCATGATCGGGTTGTTCACCAGTTGCCTGGCCCGCGCCGCCGATTGTCTCACTTCGCGGGTCGTAATTAAGGCCACGCCGTAACTGATCACTATGCCACCCATCCAGCCCAACAGCTGAGGCAACCATGACCAGCCACCCAAAAATGAGAAGAGCGCCATCGGCAGGCTGAAGATCAATGCCAGCCAGAAAAACTGACGCAGGGTGCTGCCGGGCCGAAAACGCAGCGCGAAGGGTATGCGGCCTTTTCGCAGAGATGCATAGAGTTTCTCCGCCCGCTCCACCCGTTCATGGCTGGGGGCGACACGTACCGACTGATAACCCACCTTGGCCTCACCCTCATAGACCGACGTCACATAGGCATCCACCCAGTAATAGCCACCATCCTTGCTGCGGTTTTTGACTATCCCCATCCAGGACTCATCCCGCTTCAACGTCTCCCATAGATCGGCGAAGGCTTCGGGCGGCATATCCGGGTGGCGAACGATATTGTGGTTGACGTTCAGCAGTTCATCCCGGGAGTACTGACTGATGTCAACAAAGGCCTGATTGGCCTGGGTGATGATACCTTTCAGATCGGTGGTCGATATGAGTTCAGCGTCCGATGCTACCGAGGATCCCTGATCCTTGATCGGTAGATTGATTTTCATCGCGGTAGGTGCCTTTAAAGACAGATTGAACTACAACGTGTATCGGCAGGGTAGACTTTAACTGAAGGACTTTCTGACACATCGAGGGTAAATAGTCACTATTTTCCTGATTTGTAACAATCAGGCCATGCACGACAGATGCCGTTTTATTCACATATCGGGTAATTGGTCGGCAGTCTCCACCGTTGCCTATCGCAAAAAGTACGATAAAAAATCCCATTCATAAAGAACAACATAAAATGCACGCATTACAAACCGGAATGCTCCTTCTATTTAACATTTTATAACTCAAGCAAAGTTCAAATTAGCCGACAACAACCATTGCGACAATACCACTGTTTTTACGGTGCTACTCCAGTGCAATGATTAAACAGATTACCACGCAACAAATCAGACCGGGCATGTATGTCCATAAATTGGATTGCTCTTGGCTGGATCACCCTTTCGCAAGAAATAGCTTCCTCATCAAGGATATGGATGATGTACGTAAATTGCGTGGCGTAAAACTCAGTCAAATTTTGATTGATACGGAGAAGGGCCTTGACGTCGATGTGCGGATTGCAACGCAGGCCTCGGATCCACAGCCGGAAGAGACGGTGGTAAAAGAGGTTAAATGTCCAAAAGACAGGCAGAAACGAATCACGGTGGCGGAGGAGCGGCAGCGGGCTGGTGCGGTCAAACAAGAGGCCGAGCGTGTGATCACGGGGATCATGGCGGACATCAAGCTGGGTAAAAGGATCGATGCTGAACGGGTGTCACCGGTCGTGGAGCATATGATGGGATCGGTATTCCGCAACGAAGACGCCTTGCTGGGATTGACCCGTATCCGTCAGATGGACAAGTACACCTTTGAACATTCGGTGAGTGTGTCGGTATTGCTGATCGCATTTGCGAAACAACTTGGGTTGGAAGAGTCGACTATTCGGGATTTGGGAATCGGCGGATTATTGCACGATA
Source organism: Candidatus Thiodiazotropha endolucinida (assembly GCF_001715975.1). Classification (GTDB taxonomy): domain Bacteria; phylum Pseudomonadota; class Gammaproteobacteria; order Chromatiales; family Chromatiaceae; genus Thiodiazotropha; species Thiodiazotropha endolucinida. The sequence continues at coordinate 5,079 of NZ_MARB01000039.1, forward strand.
TCGGTAAAATGCGTGTTCCCGATAAGATCCTGAATAAACCGGGGCGTCTGAACGATGAAGAGTTCGCGGTCATACGCGAACATGTGAATCTTGGCCACGGTCTGGTTGACGGCGTGGAAACGATATCCGCCACCGCGCTGGAAGTCGTGACGCAGCACCATGAACGCATCGACGGCAGTGGCTATCCATGCAAACTGCATGGTGATGAGACCGGTCTGTACGGCAAAATGGCGGCCGTGGTGGATGTCTACGACGCCATTACAAGCGATCGCGTCTACCATAAGGGACAACTGCCAAGCGTAGTGCTGAAGCGCATGATGGAGTGGAGCGGTTCCCATTTCGATCCAAAGCTGGTGCAGCACTTTATTCAGTGTGTCGGCATCTATCCGGTGGGCTCGGTGGTAGCGTTGGAAAGCGAGCGCCTGGCTATCGTGATCCAGTCGCCCGAGGAAGGCCTATTGGAGCCCCTGGTCAACATAGTTTACGACTTACGCAAGCGCCGCTTTATCACACCCCGGCTACTCGATCTGGCAAACCAGCCGGAGGGCGAAAAAGATCGCATACTGCGCCTGGAATCTGCTGAGAGTTACGGCATACGGCCGGAAGTGTTCATGCAATGATCTGCAATATCAATTCGATATTCTAAGTCTGACCTGCGTTCGGTTACTATTTTCTAATCCCCGCTTAGTTTTCTCCACAGGCGATACCATGTTGATCATTGAACAGAGAAAAATTCCCCGTTGCGGCTATCTCGCGCAATGACCTGAGTTGAATGATTAGCCTATTTTGATCGCCAGTCGAACCGGTATACCGGCAGGTCGGCCGGCGGCGAACCGCACCCCACACCCTACAAATAGCGTTTGCCTCTATTTGCGTTCATTTGCGATCTTGAAGCACTACCGCCCCTCGACGAAATTGCGTAGCAGGTCATGCCCATAACGGGTGAGGATGGATTCGGGGTGAAACTGCACCCCCTGGATTGCCAGTTCCTTGTGCCGTACACCCATGATCTCATCCATCTCACCCTCATTCTCTGTCCAGGCGGTTATCTCCAGGCACGCGGGCAGGCTCTCCTTCTCGATCACCAGGGAATGGTAGCGTGTCGCCTCGAAGGGATTTTCCAGTCCGCTGAAGACACCTGCCCCGGCATGCAGAATGGGGGACGTCTTGCCGTGCATCACCTTCCGCGCGTGCACGATCTTGCCACCGAAGGCCTGGCCGATGGATTGGTGGCCAAGACAGACACCCAGGATCGGTATGCGTCCGGCATAGGCGCGGATGGTCTCCACGGAGATGCCGGCCTCGTTGGGCGTACAGGGCCCGGGAGAGATGACGATGTGGTCGGGGGCGATGGCATCGATCTCCCCTACCGTAATCTCATCGTTGCGCACCACCTTGACCTCGACACCGAGTTCACCCAGGTACTGCACCAGGTTATAGGTGAAGGAGTCGTAATTATCGATCATCAACAACATGACTACGCCCCCTCGTCACAGGCATGCCGATCCAGCCCGGCCTCTGCCAGGGCCACCGCGCGGAACACCGCCCGCCCCTTGTTCATGGTCTCCTTCCACTCCAGCTCGGGGATGGAGTCGGCAACCACCCCCGCGCCGGCCTGGATGTGCAGGGTCTCATCCTTGATGACAGCGGTCCTGATGGCGATGGCCGTATCCATATTGCCGTTCCACGAGAGATAACCGACCGCGCCGGAGTAGATGCCCCGCTTCACCGGCTCCAGCTCATCGATGATCTCCATGGCACGGATCTTCGGCGCCCCACTCACCGTACCGGCGGGAAAGGTGGCCCGCAGGACATCGATGGCACTCATGCCGTCACGCAACTCTCCGATGACGTTGGAGACGATGTGCATGACATGGGAATAGCGCTCGACGATCATCTTGTCGGTCAGCTCCACGCTTCCAATCTTCGCCACGCGACCGGTGTCGTTACGCCCGAGGTCGATCAGCATCAGATGTTCAGCCAGCTCCTTGGGATCCGCCAGCAGCTCGGCCTCCAGGGCCTTGTCCTCCTCTTCCGTATGCCCCCGCCGGCGGGTACCCGCGATGGGGCGTACCGTTACCACCCCATCCTCGAGACGGGTGAGGATCTCCGGCGAGGAGCCGACGATGTGAAAACCATCAAGATTGAGGTAGTACATGTAGGGTGAAGGATTGAGTCCGCGCAAGGCCCGGTAGAGATCGATGGGCGGCGCCTGAAACGGGATGGAAAGACGCTGCGAGACGACCACCTGCATACAGTCACCCTCGAGGATATACTCCTTGATCCGTTCCACCGCCTGTTTGTAACCCTGCTCGGTAAACCCGGAGACGAAATCGGACTCATCGACCTTCCTTTCAGGACCGCAACTCTCCCGGGGCACGGGCTGCCTCATGGCATATACCAACTCGCGGATCCTCGATTCGGCCGACGCCAGAGTGCCTCCCTGGGTGGGATCCACATGCACAATGACGAACATCCGCCCCGACAGGTTGTCGAACACCACCACTTCGTCCGAAACCATCAACAGGATATCGGGCGTCCCGAGTTGATCGGGATTGGGGCAATCGGCCAGCTTGGGTTCTATGTAGCGGATGATGTCATATCCGAAATAGCCCACCAAACCGCCATTGAAACGAGGTAAATCCTCCAGCTCGGCAGCCTTGAAACGTTGCTGGAAGGACTCGATCCAGGCCAATGGATCATCCGCCTGGTGGGATTCAATCACTTCACCGTCACTCACCACCTCGATCTGCAGGCCGTCAATCCTGACATGGGTACGGCATGGCAGGCCGATGATAGAATAGCGCCCCCACTTCTCCCCGCCATGCACCGACTCGAAGAGATAGGAGTAGGGGCCATGGGCCAGTTTCATATAGACGCTTAGGGGGGTATCGAGATCAGCCAGGACCTCACAGACGACGGGAATGCGATTATAGCCCTGTTGCGCCAGGGCGGCGAACTGTTGGGGGGTCATTTTCCTCTCCACACAAAAGACCAGACGACGGGATTTAACGGGTTGGTTCGGGAATCACCAACGCCATCGCGCGCCATACATCAAGGTCGTGTTGTGTGAAAGCAGGGTCATTTCGTATTGTTTACCGTCAATAGCTACTGCTAACCATAATCAAAACTTGGGCAGGTCTCAAGCGGCATTTTCCAACAAGGTACTGATCTCGGCCAATGAGTCGAGTACGGCATCCGGATTATAGTGCCGGATATCCTCGCCATGATTATAACCGTAACTCATACAGACAATCTGAAAACCGGCGGCACGGGCCGCTTTCACATCGCTCTGAGAATCACCCACCATCAGTGAGGCGGTCGGGTCAGCCGACAGTTGTTTGGCTGCATGCAGCAGCGGCATCGGATCGGGCTTCTTCTTCGGCAGCGTATCGCCGGCAACCACTATCTCGAAATCGTCATGAATACCCAGGTCCCGCAGTAGCGGCAGGGTGAACTGGGCTGCCTTGTTGGTCACGCAGCCGAGGCGAAAGCCTTGTCTCTTCAAATAGTCCAGGCCTTCGCGAATTCCCGGATAGAGCACTGAACGCTTACTGGTGTTTTCAGCATAGAGATCGAGAAAGATGGGATAGGCGCGCTCATAGTCGGCTTCGTCCGGTTCACCGTCAAGCTGGCCGATGAGGGCACGGCGAACCAGGCGCTCCACTCCATTACCGACCCAGTCCCGCACTTTAGTTTCTCCGTGGCGCGGCCGACCCAGCCGATCCATCATCTGATCCACGCAATAAGCCAGATCAGGCACGCTGTCGACCAGGGTGCCGTCCACATCGATGAGGATCATTTCGGGTTTCTTAATCATGACTGCATGTTCTCAATCGAAGACCGCATAAAAATCGTCCGCAAATGAACGCGAATAAACACAAATATTAATAACACTGCTGGCTCAGAGTGTAGGGTGCGGCTTGCCGCACCAACGACAGGTTGAATCAAATTTATACCCTGGTGCAAGATGCATCTGCGTATAAAAGATCAATCATCAAGCATTCTTTATTCGCGTTCATTTGCGGATTCATCATTCATCCAAATAAATCAGACCTTGGCCAATTCCGCCTTCATTTTCCCGACGATGGTGTCGTATCGGTTGGCATCGCTTGTCTCGGGAAAGCCGAAAATCCCCGATCCCGCCACGAAGGTATCGGCACCGGCGGCCTTGATCTCGGCGATGTTGTCGACCTTGACGCCGCCATCGATCTCGAGGCGGATATCCAAGCCTGAATCATCGATCAGTTTGCGGCACTGGCGTAGTTTATCCATGGTGGCGGGGATAAAGCTCTGACCGCCGAACCCCGGGTTGACCGACATCAGCAGAATCATGTCAACCTTATCGAGCACATAGTCGAGATGAGACAGGGGGGTGGCCGGATTGAACACCAGACCCGATTTACAACCCTCGCTGCGTATCAGCTGCAGACTGCGGTCGATATGCTCGGAGGCCTCCGGGTGGAAGGTGATGTAGGTGGCCCCGGCCTTGGCGAAATCGGGGATGATGCGGTCTACCGGTTTGACCATCATATGGACATCGATATCGGCTGTGACGCCATGTTTGCGCAGGGCCTCGCAGACCAGCGGCCCGATGGTCAGGTTCGGTACATAATGGTTGTCCATGACGTCAAAATGAACGATCTCAGCACCTGAAGCGAGGACGCTATCCACCTCTTCACCCAGCTTGGCGAAATCCGCTGACAATATTGACGGTGCGATCTTATCGGATTGACGGGCCATGATTTTCATCTCCTACTGTTCTGCCGGCTGTGGCCTGGGGGAAACCCGTTTTCTCGCCACATTACCCAAAAAAAGGAGGCCACTTTACCCCAAAGTGCCACCATTTTCAGCTATCCCCTTTGTAGGGCATTATCCGCAGCCGACAATCGCAGTCGACAGAACTCTGCAATCAAGCATGCTTCTGACGGACCCATGGCAATTCAACCTTTAGCGAGGGTACACTAAGATCGTTGTAAGGCCTAAGGAATTCCATGTGAATCGCTACCTTTGCACAACCAAGCTGAGACGAAGAAGAATCACCCCTGTTTCTATTTACCAGCTGTTCCTGCTGCTGCTTATCGGCACGGCGGAAATATCGCTTGCCGCCAATCTGAGCCGTGAACAGCGAGTTTCGGAAGCGCTGGAGGCTGCGCTCTCTGAAGGCAGTCCGGTATGGCTTGAAGCCGAATCAGTGCGCTTTCTGGCGATTCACAGGGAGACGTCCGCGGTAAAACGCCTTGGCAGTGCCGTTTTGTTGCATGACAGCGGCTCCCATGCCGATTGGCACGAAGTCATCAATCCCTTGAGACGCCACCTGGCTGAAAGGGGTTGGGATACCCTGTCGATTCAAACACCGATCACTGATGATCCGTCTGACCCTGCGACCATTCAGTCATTGATCGAACTAAGTCTGCCGCGCATTCAGGCCGCCATCGATTTCCTGACTGAGCAACAAACCGACGAGACAGTCCTGATAGGGCATGGACTGGGCGCCGGAATGGCTATGAAGTTTGTGGCTCAACCAGGCAACCGGATTGGGGCGATTGCCGCCATCGGAGTGGCCATGTCCGCCTATGATGAGCAGGATCCGGCGTTTTTGGCCATCAAGGGCGCGGAAACAGCGATACTTGATCTCTATGGCAGCCGTGATCATCCCTCTGTGGTCGACAGCGCACCACTGCGCCGCGCCATTGCCATAAGGAATGGACGAAAAAAATACCGTCAGGTCGAAGTATCCGGCGCCGATCACTTTTTCAGCGGCATGCAGGAGGAGTTAGGCTATCGTATCGCTGCATGGCTAAGACAGGCTGTACGCCAATAGCAACCTACTCAACATCCATCAATGCCTTGATCCGTCTGACATAGAAGCGGGTCTCACCGGGGGCATAGTACTCAACCTGGCGCCATGCCTTGATCTCTCCATGTTCCTTCCTGGCTCTTTTATAGGCCTTGAGCACATTGCCGTAGCCGGCATTGTAGCTGGCCAGGGCGAAAGCCAGCCGTTGTTCCGTCGGCAATCCCTTTTTCCACTTCCGATAGAGTTTGCGATCATAGAAGATCCCCGCAGCGATATTCCAGCGGGGTTCGTTGATCAGGGTAAAGTGAGGATTGTCTTCCTTAATCTCTTCATAAGTGGCCGGCAGAATCTGCATGATGCCCTTTGCGCCAGCCGGGCTTTTGGCAGTCGGTTTCAAACCGGACTCGGCAATCGCCTGAGCCTTGAACCAGTACCAGTCGATATGCGGTCCGAAATAGTGTTTGGTGTATTTTCGAAAATAGTTGTCGTATTCACGGCTCCAGCGGTTATCCTTGACGTGCTTGAGCGCTCCGGTAAAGGCCAGGCCAGGGAGCAGAACCAGCAACAGCAACCAGCGCGGGGTCGACATGGGGTGTCCGGATCTATTGAATCACAGTTGAGTGGCCTTAATTCAGACCTAGCCCTATCACCAAACCGAGTGCGGTACCGATGCCGATGAAGATGCCCATGATCATAATCCCAACGGCTATATTCCCCTTCTGCAACTCATCCGGAATACTGAAATTCACAATATGACTAAAGACTTTGCACCCGAACCACATGAAGAAAATAGTCAGCGCGCCACCAAAGATCACATAGATGAAGTTGAGAAGAATCGGGTCAATGGAATCGGTCATATTTCTCCTCCTGATAACTGTTAAGCCATGCCTCTGGCCTGTTTTACCCGTTCATAGGCTTTTTTGATCTCATCCGTCTTTTGTGCCGCCATTTTCATCATCTCCTCGGGAAGTCCCTTGGAGACCAGTTTGTCAGGATGATGTTGACTGATCAGCCGTCGATAGGCCCGCTTGACCTCCTTATCCGTCGCCTCCGGTGTAATATTAAGGATGTCATAGGCATCCTTTACGGAAAGGCCCTGCGTCCTTGATGGTGCTCTATCACCTCTGCCGGTACCGGCATAGTGAGACTGGGCGCGTATCATGCGTTCCAGTCTTCTGAAGGTAAACTCGGAAACATTCAGCAGTGAACAGATATGCAGCAACAAAGCCTCTTCAGCCCTGTCCATACGGCTGTCTGCGTAGGCGGCCTGGATCTGGATCTCGAGAAACATCTGAATCAGGGTTTGACGGCGATGGCACTCCAGTCGAAACTGCTCCACCACTTCGTCCAGAGGAAAGCCTTCCGCTTTACCTTCATTGAACAGACGGATCGCTGTTTTACGCATTTCGCTCGACAGCGACATCTGCGCCATAAGGGCTTCGGCCAGCTTGATCTCATCCGGGGAGACACGACCGTCAGCTTTCGCCAGATGCCCCATAACGGAAAAAGTGGCTGTGAAGAAGGCTGTCTGGACCCGTTCCTGATCACCCGGCCCCCAGCTTATCTGCTCGTCAGGCAGCCCCTGCAGGCCCTTATCGAAACGGTGACCAAGGGCGGCTCCCAGTACCGCGCCCAAGGGTCCGCCCAGCATGAAACCGAACGCACCACCTACCAGTTTACCCCACCAACTCAAAGGCTTACCTCTATGCTACAGCGACTGAAGAAATCAAACCGACACTATACCTCAACGGAACGCTATTTTCCGTGGATATATTGCTCATCGCTGAAGGAGTAAACCCAGGTCGGACAAAACACCACCATCAGAGTGATCACCCAGCCGTTGACCAGGGCTTCCGGGAAAAACATCAGGGGAAAGAAGGGCATCACAGTGACTTCCAGTTCCGCCATGGTATAGGCGCCACTGAGAACCAGCAGCTGCATCGCCAGATAGCCACTGGCATAGCCAACCAGCCAGGCGGTAAAAAAGCCGTTACCCAGGACATAGACAAAGAACTGCCTGGGCAACCAACTGCGTACCAATATCAAGGATATTTGCGAGAGGGTGATCGGAACCAATGCCACGGTCAGAAAACTGACCACATAACCCTGCCACCCTATGCCCGCGTTCAGGCAGACGGCCAATAGGGCAATACTGGCCATAATGATGGCCATAGACCATCCGAACATCAGGGTTATCACTGTAGCGCCAAGCAGGTGGAATGAGATCCCCGGTTGCAGATGGGCACGAATATGCCAGAGCACAATCAGGGCAACGATTGCGCCAAGAAAGACATGCAGCTGCCCGTCGCGGGCAAGTCGACCCCAGGGCGCCAGGCGTAGCGCAATAAGGAGCACCACGCCATACAGACCAGCAAACCACCACAACAGGGCGTCGGAAAATAGTTCACCATCAAGCTCCATCGCGAATCTATCCTTTTCACAAAACGGATTTCAGTTATGCTGTTAACTGAAACCTCGATAATGGGTGTTTGGCCCGCCACTCCAAACCATAAATCAACAGGGGAAACTCCCGTGAAGTACCGCCAGCTCGGCCACACTGACATTCAGGTAAGTGCACTCTGTCTCGGCACCATGACCTATGGAGAGCAGAACAGCGAATCAGAGGCCCATGCTCAGCTCGACCGGGCGATAGGTGCCGGTATTAACTTTATCGACACAGCCGAGATGTATCCGGTTCCACCCAAGGCGAAAACCCAAGGGCTGACCGAGCGCCATATCGGCACCTGGCTTGCCCGCCACGGTGAGCGCGACCGGTTGGTCATCGCCACCAAGGTTTCCGGCCCGGCGGATTGGTTAAGCTATCTGAGAGACGGCAACCCGCGTCTTGACAGAGTCAACATCGAGGCGGCAGTGGATGAGAGTCTGCAACGACTGCAGACAGATTACATTGATATCTATCAGCTCCACTGGCCGGACCGTCACACCAATTACTTCGGTGATCTCGGTTACCGGGCGGCTGGATCAGAAGAGATGACACCAATCCTGGAAACCCTACAGATCCTGGGTGATTTAAAAAAGGCCGGCAAGATACGCCATATCGGTGTCTCCAATGAGACCCCCTGGGGATTGATGCGCTATCTGAGCCTGGCTGAGGAGCATGATCTACCGAGGGCTGTCAGCATCCAAAATCCCTATAACCTGCTGAACCGTACATTTGAAATCGGATTGGCGGAAATCGCCCATCGAGAAAGCTGTGGACTGCTGGCCTACTCACCGATGGCATTCGGCGTGCTTTCCGGCAAGTATCTCGATGGCCGACGACCCGCGAATGCCCGTTTGACCCTTTTCGACCGTTTTATCCGATACTCCAATCCACAGGCTGATTGGGTGACCCAAAAGTATGTCGCGCTGGCGAAGAGAGAGGGTATTCATCCTGCCCAAATGGCACTGGCCTATGTGACAAGCCGACCCTTTGTAACCAGCAATATCATCGGCGCCACCACTTTGGAGCAACTTGAAGAGAATATTGAAAGTATCCATATCACCCTATCCGAAGAGGTCTTGGCTGAGATCGAAACGATCCATATACAACAGCCCAATCCAGCGCCATAGCCAGATGAGTGATTGTTGTTAATAATTGAGAATGACAATGGCAATAACACGCGTTCAGAGCCATAATCGAACTATCCCCAGGGATAAACCATATTCAGCCGGAGACCCATGACAATGAATTCACCGAGAATCCATATTGGCGATTGGTTTAAAACTGTCGATGGCGATAATCTTGAGGTTGTGGCCTTCGATCCAGATGACGGTGTCGTGGAAGTCCAGTTTTATGACGGAACCGTGGAAGAGTACGATATGGAGGATTGGGAGTCGTTGGAGGTCAAACCCATCGCACCGCCTGAGGATTGGTCAGGCTCCTATGATCTCTCCAAAGACGATTATGGTGTCGACCTGGACCACCCGGCAGGTGAAATCATACCAAACCCCCTCGACCACCTCGAGGACAGCGACTAAGCTCATTGCGAACAACCATCAGTGACGGAGGCTCACAAGCCTTCAACCCTTTTTTTCCTACTGTTGAAAACACCAAGCCTGACCCGCATAGTGAAACCATTCTCCTATTTCTTACGTAAGTCATTGTAAGGATGCAATATCCTGCTGACACAGCCGGATTTGAACTGGAGTTGTTAAAGTTAGGTGGCACCACGCCGCTAAAATAAGTAACGAACCCCCACTGGCACTTGGTGCAGGAGGTGCAACATGAAGACAGTCTACGACATGAGCACAGGACAGATCATTGAAAGTGGCCTGACAAGTGAGACTCCGCAGCTTATTGCGCCCGATGCATCCATTCCAGCACTGCAACTCCAACTGGTGACTCCGGAACAGAGTACGGAGAGAGAGATTCCGCCCGAGTTGGTCCTGGCGGACTTGAACGCCTTCCTTGACGAAATGAGCTGATGGGATAAGAGACTCTCTCTCTGTACCCCCCTTGACAAACCGGGTCTTTGAGGCCCGGTTTTTTAGTGGGTCCACCGGATTAGTGTTAACAGGCCCTAAAACAAGAGGATGCTTACCCCTCTCCTTCCAGGATCACCACAACCAGCCCCGCTTCAAGCCGCACCTCAACGGTTTCGAGCAGTTCACCCGCACAGGGGCCGCGTAGACAGTAACCGTCTTCGAGCCTGAACAGGGCTCCGTGAGTTGCACACTGGATATAGCTATTGCTGAAATCCAAAAACTGATCGGGTTGCCATTCTAGATTGACGCCGGTATGGGGGCAGCTGTTTTTATACGCAGCCAGGAGTTCGCCGCGACGGACAACGAATAGCTCCACACTGCCGCTCTCACCCTCAACGACGAATCCACGGCTTCCCGGATCCCCCAGGGATGAGATGTCACAGACCACATGGCGCTCAGGCAATGCGCAGCCCCCGATGACCACACTTTTCTCCTGCCAGACGAACCGCATTGCACAGGACTGCAGCAGGGTCTGATGCCGCCAGCAAACCGTCTATCACCCCGGCATTGAAGACATCACCCGCCCCCAGGGTATCGATCACCTCCGGGGGGTGGTATGCCGGCACATGCAGGGTATCTCCGGCAACGGTCTGTAGCCAGGCGCCCTCCACTCCCCAGGTTGCGAACAACATGGCGGATTCCGCACGGGAGCGGATTGAATCAAACAGATCCTGCGCGCGTTCGAACCCCTGCGACGATGCATAGGCCTTGGCGAGAATCACGATATCGGCCATAGCCGCCAGCCTTTCGATACCTTCCCGGGGCTTTTCGATCTCCAGGGAGATGGTCGCTGAGTGCGGCGTGAGTCTGGCATGCCTTAACATTGCCTCATAAGCCGGCACCTCTCTCCCCTCAAAATGGATCCAGTCATAGTTGTTGAGATCGATCTTCTCAAAGGCCTCAATCCGATACTCCGGGAGGTCGCGATAATGAATGATCGTACGCGAACCAGTCGCCTGACTGGTAATGATATGGGAGGTTGGCGTGACCCCACCGGGTTGAATCGTCACCCACTCCGTATCAACGCCATACTGTTGCAGGTCGCTCATGATAACCCGGCTGGCCGCATCATCTCCCAGTGTCCCTGCCCAACTGCAATGGTGGCCCAGTTGAGTCAATACCACTAGGGTGTTCGTTGCATTACCGCCGCGACACTGTCGCTGAGCAGCGGCGCGCAGTTCATCGTCCTCATCCGGAAAGGCAGTAACACGATTGATGATGTCAAGGGTTGCGCCGCCGACTGCAAGCACCCGCATGGTTACAGATCCGAAACCTTAGTAAGGCATGTTACTTTCTGCGGAACAGACGACCCAAAGAGGTTCGTTTCGGATCTGAATCCGCACTGCCGCTATCGGTGGGCGATTGCCGAGGGGCTTCATTGAGCAGTAAGGAATCATCCACCAGACGGCTGTTTCCAATCTGTTCCGAGGATCGATCCAAACCACCGGCTTTTCTCAGCAGCAGCTCAAGCTTGCGTTTCAGCTGATCCACCTCTTTATCCCGATCTTCGATGGCATCCTCCAATGAGCGGCACTGACTTTGTGACATCTTCAGCAGATGATCTTTCTCATTCAGGGATTGTTGCATGGAGACCATCTCCTGACGGCTGGCCTGCAGTGCCGCCACTTCATCAACATCCCGATTCTCGGAAGTACCCAATCGGGACTTGGCGGCATGTAGCTTGGTACGCATATGTTCCAGATCCGCTGCTGCCTGACGACGCACCATATCCAACTCTGTGCGGAGGGCATTCACCTGCTCATCCACCCCGAAAGATTGGACATCCTGTATCTGTTCCACATAGGTTTCGATAACACTGCGCAGTTCACCCACTTCGCGTCGCATCTTACTCGCTTCTGCCTTGGCGTCATCACGTTCACGCTCATAGTTTTCGGCCTTGCGCCGCAGTGTCTCCATCTGCCCAAACAGGTCATCAGCGAGACTGGAATCGGAAACCTGCTCCCGCATACCGCTCATTTCGGAGTGGAGGTGGTCGTTCTCATTCACCAGGTCGGTGTATTGATTACGCATTTCGGCAAGCTGATTGGTCAGATTATCCCGTTCCTTGGTGAGACTCTCGAGATCCTCTCCCAGCATTTCAATCGCCGTCTCCTGAACCTCGCGCTCACGCCGCAGGACATCTGCCTGGCGCGCCATTTTCTCCGATTTTTCCCGCTCCTTCCTCTCCGACTCCAACTCTACACGCAGTGCATGCACTTCGTTATCCACATCATCACTCAGCTGACTCTCCATCTCCAGCTGGACCTCGCGCAGACCCTCGACCTCGCGTTTAAGTGCCTTATTCTTCTCTTCAGCTTTGCGCAACGCTTCATTAACCGCCCGAATCTCGCGCTTGTCGACCATCTGCTCCGCCCCCTCGACCGAAGCCGCCAGGGCGATATGCAACTCATCCATTTCACTCTGCAGCTGCCCGATGGTTTGATTCAACTCCTGCTCACGTTGCTGATGCACATCGGCCTGTCCCTGGGCCTCCTGTTCAAACTGCTCGAGTTCCTGTTGGCGTTCCTGTAACTGCTGCTGTAGAGCCTCAAGCTCCTGCCGTTGCTGTTCAACGGTTTCTGAGAGCGCCTTCTCCTGCTGCTGCTGTTGCTCGCTGCGCGAATCCAAATCCTCTAGTTGTTGTCGCTGTTGCTCCAGCTCACTGTTTTGATCGTTCAGCTGTTGTTCCAGGTTTGCCTTTGCCTCTGTCAATGCCCTGTGGCTCGTCTCCAGTTCGGCAAAGGAGCCGGCAGCGGTCTCAGCGGACGCCTTCTCAGCCGTTAACGCCTGCTGCAGCTGTTCAACTGTTTGCCTCTCATCCGTCAGGGTTGCTTCAGTATTTTCCCGATACTGTTGCAGTTCAGCCTGTGTTTCTTCGAACCGCTGTGCCAGTCCGTTCTTTTCCGCTGTCAATTGTTGTTGGCTGGTCTCCAACTCGGATCGGGCCTGATCCGCTGCCTTCAGGGTTGACCTGGTCTCCTCCAATGCCTGTCCAAGCTGTTCGATCCGCTGATCCTTTTCGATCAATTGCGTTTCAGCGGCCTGGATGTTTTCCTGCCACTCATGCTGCTGCTGATCCTGCTGTTGCCGCAAATCACTCTTCGCCTGCTCAGCTTCCTGCAGCGACGCCTCAAGTGCCCTCAGTTGTTGTTCGAGGGATTGCTGCAGCTGCTTATGCTCATCCAAGTCGCTGCTGGTCTGACTTACCGCCTGTTCAGCGGTCTCCAGGGAGTGCTTAAGGAATTGCGCGGTCTGGTGTTCCTGTTCCAAGCGCGCCTCAAACTCAACGCGTTTTTCATTTTGCCGCTTGGCTTCCGCAGTTGCCTGCAGCAACTGTTCTTTGAGTGAAGACAACTCCTCCTGGGAACGGGATGTTATCTCATCACCCTGTGCCTGCAAGGCATCCAGTTCCTGATGAAGCTGTTGTTCCCTCTCCTCGGCCTGTCGCTGCGCCTGCTCGTGTGATTCCAGCGTCTGTTGAAGATCGGTTAGCTCACTTGCATGGTGAGACGCCTGTTCTTCCAGCGACTGCTGCAGCTCCTTCACCCTGGATTCCGAGTTCTCCAGATCTTGTTCACGTTTACCCAGCAGCTCGTCACTCTGCTGTTTCTCCTGCCTGAGCCGATCCAGGGCGCTTCTTGCCTCTTCAAGGTCATCACGCAGGGACTCCATGGCATTGGCATACTGGGCATCCGCATCATTGCCTGCCTGGCGTACCGCTTCGAGCTCCTTTTCCAACCCGGCACGGCGATCATCCAGCGCCTGCAACTCCTGCTGTAAAGTGTTGACCTGATCATGCTCCTGATTGAAGCGCTTTTGTAGTTCATCACGCTCGCCCTGGAGAGCGCTTTGTGCCGAATCGGCGGCTTCCAGCTGCTGCTTGATCTCCTGCTGTGTCTGTAACAGACCACTGATCTGGCTATCCGCCTGTTGGCTTGATTGCTCCAATCGCTGGTTGGTTTCCTGCAACTGATTCTGCAGTTCGGAAACGACCCGTTGATGTTCGGTTTGTTGTTGTTCCAGATCAGACTGTGCATGGGAGAATCCATGCTGGGTGGATTCCAGTTTCCGCTCCAGCTCCGCCGCCTCTTCTGCCATACTCTGCTGAGTCTGCTGCAGAGAGTCGGTCAACCGGTCACGCTCTTCCGCGATCGCCTGTAGTTCATCTGCCTGCTGTTGGCGTTCAGCTTGCTGTTGCTGCAACTCCGAATGGGCTTGAGTGAGTTCATGCTGGGTGGATTCCAGTTTCCGCTCCAGCTCCGCCGCCTCTTCAGTCATACTTTGCTGAGTCTGCTGCAGGGACCCGGTCAACCGGTCACGCTCTTCCGCGATCGCCTGTAGTTCATCTGCCTGCTGTTGGCGTTCAGCTTGCTGTTGCTGCAACTCCGAATGGGCTTGAGTGAGTTCATGCTGGATGGATTCCAGCTGCTGCTCAAGCTCCGCCGCCTCTGCGGTCATATTCCGGTGGGTCTGTTCCAAGGACTCGGCTAGCCTGTCGCGCTCATCCCGAGTTGCCTTTAGTTCGTCTGTCTGCTGTTGGTGTTGATCCTCAGCCTCCTGATATTGCTGTTGCAGCTCATCACGCTCCTTGAGAATGACTTCACGCTCCTCCGCCGATTGACCGCGATAGGTATCCGCATCTTGCCGCAGCTGGGAGTTTTCACTCTTCAACGATTCAATCTCAGCACTGAGCTGGGACCCCTGCTGTTGAGTCTCCTGCTGGCTTTCATTGGCATTTTCAAGCTGAAACTGCAGCTCGGTTATCTGTTCTTTGAGACGACCTTCATTCTCCTCATGTCTGGATTGCAGCTGCTCCAGTTGCTGGTTCAGCCTGTCGTTCTGCTGCGACGCCGTTTCATGGTTCTGTTTGGCCCTGTCCAGATCAGTCCGGGCGGTCTCAAGGGCCTGTGCCAATTCAGCGACACGGTCCTGCAGGTCCTGCCGCTCAGCCCCCAGGCTCTCACCATCTGCAAGCCTGGATTCTGCAGTCGCCAGAGATTCTCGCAAGGATGCAACCTCCTGCTGCAAGGCCTGAGCATTTTTTGCGCTCTCCTCGCCTGTTTGCATGCGACTCTTGGCTACCGCCAGGGCCTGGCGCAACAGTTTGATTTCGGTATGTCTCTGCTCCAGCTCCTGCTCGAATTGACGATGGGCTTCGGACAACTCATTTTGCAGACGATCGACAACCGATTGTGGCACACCGACACTCTCGGTGGCATCGGCATCCTCTTCAGATTCACGATTGAAATCGATGACATTGTTCGTTGCCGCCGTATCCCCTTGCTGACTCATGCCTGCCAACTCAGCAATCTGCTCCCAATTGCTCTCGATAACGAAGATCTCTGCCCCACGTTCAGTCAAAAGATATGCGGCGGTGGCGGATTGGCCAACCTCCTCGCCATAGACGACATACGCCCGATCGAGGGTAAGACTGGAGGCTTGAAAGCGCAGGGAGAAAAACGGTAAATTGATCGCCCCCGGGAGATGCCCCTCTTCATACTCCTCAGGGGTACGGACATCCAGCCATAGCGCACCCTTTTCGATCATCTCAGTGGCACGCTCATAATCAACGGACCTGGAGAGGGGCTGTTTGACCAGTTCAATGAAATCCCTTTTGCTCAACCGCACCAGCACACCGTCCGTCATCATGGTGACTGAGCTGCCACGGGATTTGTTGGAGATCAGTGCCTCCTCTCCGAAGCCCTTGCCGGCACGCAATCTGGCCAGTTCCACAGGAGCATGACCGGCTTCAGGGGAGCGCGTGACGCAGCATTCGCCCTCACTGATGAGATAGAAATAGTCGCCCTCTTCCCCTTGGTTGATAATTACATCACCCTCTTCAACCTTGATCTCCTCCATCCGCATCATGACACGTTGAAGATTTGCGGGGGGTATCTGCTGAAATACCGGAGACTGCAGCAACAGGGTCATCCAATCGTCGCTACTCGGCTGCTCGATATCCTTCACCTCGTAGCTGGCGCTATGACTACGGGCCAACATATCGCTTAATAGACGACTGTCGATGCGTACAAAACTGACGTTGGTTCTTGCCTGTGCCGAATGTTTTCTCGGCAGCTGATGAGCCAGGGCGAAGCGTGCCGTGGGGGTTCCGCTGCTGATCAGGTCCATCTCCTTCTGCCCGGAAAGCAGTGCCACTGTCCCGGAGAGCAGATAGATATTCTGATGGTCAGTATCCCCTTCGCGAAAGAGATACTCACCCTTTTTGACCTTCTCTATCACGATCTGGCTCAGGAGATGTCCAAGCTGATCTTCTGAAAGGGTATTCAGGGGTACCAGATTCTTGAGTAGGACGTCGTCATTTTTACTGTTGGGCACGGCCATTCTTTCAATGCTCAGGAATTTTGATCCTTGATGAAGGGGTCACATCGCTCCTCTATTTAACGGCACAATATTTTAAAACTGAATGGGTATATTAACCTTAAATATGGATGATTCTCGACCCGGTTCGCACAAAACAAGAGCGCAAAACCATAGCGGGAATAAGGTTATGATACAACGATCCAGATCAATTATTTGTAACATTACATAGGTGAAATGTGAAACAGATAAAAGGCATCATCGCAGCTGGACATTATGAAACCGTTAAGGCGGGGTGCGAGATATTGCGGGAGGGCGGAAATGCGTTCGATGCCGTCGTGGCCGCGATGCTGACGGCCTGTGTGGCAGAGCCGGTGCTCGCCTCCCCCGGCGGAGGGGGGTTTCTCACTGCCAGACCCGCCCAATCAGACCCGTTTGTCTACGATTTCTTCGCCCAGACGCCGAGACAGATGCTGCCTGAAGGTGAGCTTGGCTTCTATCCGATCGAGGCCGATTTCGGCACCGCCAGCCAGATCTTCCACATCGGCATGGGCTCGATAGCCACTCCGGGGTTCATCAAGGGTCTTTATACCATTCATGCGAATCATTGCCGGCTACCCCTGGACATGCTCTTTCAACCGGCAATCGAACTAGCGACAAATGGGGTAACCATCAATCCGTTTCAACACCTGATAACGACCATCATAGCCCCTATTTTGCGCGCAACCCCTGAAGCCATGGCCATCAACGCCTCTCCGGAGGACCCTGGACGCCTGATCGCTGAGGGTGAGCGGCACCGCCTGCCTGCTTTCTCTGACTTTCTGAAGGTTCTGTTGGCTGAGGGGGAAAGGGTGTTTTACGAGGGCGAGGCCGGCCGGCAATTGGTCGGTGACTGCCGGGACAAGGGCGGCCATCTGCAAATGGATGATCTGCTAAGTTATAAGGTTCTCAGGCGCGCCCCACTGCAATACAGATACCGCAATGCACAAATTTCAACCAACCCACTACCTTCACTCGGCGGCACACTGATCGCCTTTTCCCTGGGCTTACTGGCCTCCCATAGGTTTGATTTTCAGGCCGCGGGTAAAGAGAAACATATACGACACCTCGCACATATCATGCGCTTAACTCAGCTGGCGCGAACAGATCACCACTCAAACATGGATCGCATTCTCGATCCTGAGATTGGTGATCGTTTCAGAAAACGCCTCGACAAAGGGGGATTGTCTACGCGCGGCACCACCCAGATAAGCGTTGCCGATACGGATGGGAATCTCGCCAGTATGACCCTCTCAAATGGTGAAGGCAGCGGCTATGTCATACCTGGCACCGGCGTCATGATGAACAATATGTTGGGCGAAGAGGACCTGAATCCGGGCGGTTTCCATCAATGGCCCCTCAACCATCGCCTTGCTTCGATGATGGCACCCACCCTGATCCTGACCGATCAAGGACGGGCGATCGTAATGGGTTCCGGGGGTTCAAACCGGATTCGCAGCGCGATACTGCAAGTGATTATCAATCAGCTCGATTGCAGCGCGATACTGCAAGTGATTATCAATCAGCTCGATTTCCGCATGCCCCTGGAACAGGCCATCTCCTTCCCTCGC
>NZ_MARB01000040.1 GCF_001715975.1 Candidatus Thiodiazotropha endolucinida
CTCTATATCCCCAGCAAAATACTGATTTCTCTATTGTATCTAATCCAGTAAATTCGGACCCAAAAATCAACAGCCTGCTAGAGCTCTATCAACTCACATTCAAGGGATCACCCCCCGATGATATCTGGCCATCGGTCGACAGGCGCTTCGATGCTGTCGAATCATACGTTCGGATCAATACTGAAAGAGTGTTACTCATACCCAGACCTTCCCCGCTTGTCACCAACATCACACTCACTGCCTCACTGCCCTTTTTTCTCATCTCCTGCAGCGACGACCTTTCCGATACCGGGATCTGGTTTTGGCTGAAGCTGGCATTTGGCATCTACATCCTCTATCGAATCTTGAAATGGCTTGGCTCCGGAGGGGGAAGAAACTCGGGTAGTGGCGGTAGTGGTTGTGGCGGCTGTGCCGGTTGCAGTGGTTGTGGTGGTTGTGGCGGCTGTGCCGGTTGCCGTGGTTGTGGTGGTTGTGGTGGGTAACAGATGAGATTACCCCTGTTTTCACAATGTTTATCATTTCACATCTACTTGGCAGCATCCTTACTTGCTAGACTCCTTGCATGCGTTATCCGGCAAAATATTTTTCATTTTTCATGTATACAACCGCGAGTTGTTGCAACAATGACATGCAATTCAGAAATATATTTACGAACCGTAAATGACTGGGTTTAAACGTACTGATATTCATTTTGCCAACCGCCTGTTCTGGTTGAATCGGCTGCAAGCAACGGTCAATGAATTTTCTTATAAAAAATCGTCGTGACTGACGCATAAAGCAAAGCGACTGATTTGGTCAAATGTATTTTTTTAAATAAAGGAGCCCATAATGGATTTAACTTCTCTGTTAATTTTTCTGGCAATCGGTGCGGTTGCGGGTTGGCTGGCAGGCACCATTATGAAAGGCGGCGGTTTCGGTCTGCTTGGCAATATTATTGTTGGCGTGATTGGTGCCTTTATTGGTGGTTGGGTTTTCGGACTCCTTGGACTTTCTGTAAACGGGCTGATCGGATCATTGATCACAGCGGTTGCAGGCGCGGCAATATTGCTGTTCATCGTTGGATTGATCAAGAAATAACCACCTTCCCAAGCCATCGGGTTCCAGGCGGATTCATATCAGCCTGTTTCCCGATGCAGCCAAATCGGCATCCATGCAAAACGCTTCAGCATTGGCGCATCCTGATTGGGCATTTTCACAATCGCGTCATCGGGCTCCTGCCTATCCTGAATTGAACACATCGGTTCACCCCGTCTCTGAACAAGTTTCTCCTGAAATGACAACCGTGCGATTAAGCGGTTTGCTCAGTCATCAACCATAGTGAATAGAGGATCGAAAAATGGTGTGCCTTAATCAGGCTATTTGATATCCTTAAATTCATGCTGAAAACGCTATTTACCGTAATATTGCTGCAGTTGCCTGTTTATTGCCTGGCGGGACAGTTCGAGGATAGACTCGTCGCCGCGGCAATGGAACGCACTAAACATACTGTCAGATACGACGGCTCTTACATACCAATCGCATATCCTAATGGCGATATACCGAATAATATTGGTGTCTGTACCGATGTTTTAATCCGTTCTTATCGTGCACTTGGCATTGATCTACAACAGCTGGTTCATGAGGATATGGCATCTCATTTTGATCTCTACCCCTCGCAGCGGATATGGGGCCTGACACATACCGACAAAAACATCGATCATCGGCGTGTACCGAATCTACAACGTTTTTTCACCCGTCAGGGAAAAAGCCTGCCGGTAACCCACCATGGGCGTGATTACAAGCCCGGCGAAATAGTAACCTGGATGCTGCCTGGCAACCTGCCTCATATCGGTATTGTCGGCGATAAGGTCGATCAGCGGACAGGGTCGCCTCTCATCATCCACAACATCGGTTCAGGCCCAAAGCTGGAGGACATGCTGTTTGACTATCCAATTACCGGCCATTATCGCTATTCACCCCGGGATTAGCTAGGGCCGGACTAGTGTTAAAAGGCACTAGGGCCTGTTAACACTAATCCAATACACCCTGCTGGGGCTGTTTTCGTGCCCAGCAAGGCAGAATGAGCGTGGTGTAGTTATGCTACATGAGCGAATGATAACGCCGCTGGGGGCGAAAACAGCCCCAGCCCTTCGGGTTGCGCCCCGAAGGAAGTGCCCTTGGGGTATGCCTGAAAAAGCACCACTCGGCGTTGCTCGTCGTTCATTTGGAATTACCAAACCTCTCTCCTCGCGCCCCGAAGGAAGTGCCCTTGGGGTGCGCCTTGATTGGTGCTTTTTCAGGCACAACAGGGCGCATTGGATTAGTGTTAACAGGCCCTAGTAGGATTGGGATGTCTCAAATCTGGTACAGGGTGGGTAGCAACCAGCTGTAGGCGAACCACATGACAACAATGAGGGGTAACCCCACGCGGGCAAAGTCGGAAAATTTATAGTTTCCCGCACTCATGACCAACAGGTTAGTCTGGTAGGCCATTGGCGTGGCATAGCTCATATTCGCACCGAACAGCACCGCCAGCACGAAAGGCTCCGCCGGCAGTTGCAGGGAATGTGCAATACTGATGGCAATGGGTGTGCCGATAACCGCCGCTGCGTTATTGGATACCACATTCGTTAATAACGCCATCACCAGGATCAGGCTGCTCAATACCACAGTTGATGAGGCGCCTTGGGTGGCAGTAAGAAACAGGTGCGCCAGAAAGTCACTGCCCCCGGTCATCAGCAAGGCGTTTCCCAGCGCCAGACTTGCAACGATGATCAGGATCACCTGTGCGTTCAGTGCACGACCGACATCACGCCAGGAGAGGCATCCGCACAACAGCATCAGTAGTACCCCGCCAATCGCACTTACAGCGATGGGTAGGATACCGAATGCAGCGAACAGGATTACGCCCAACATTATCAATAGTGAATAGGGCGCCTTCCTAGTATGTGGCAGATCGGTTGTGGAATCGAGCACCATCACGATTGACTGCTGTTTCAATTCGTTGATATGGCTCCTTTTACCCTGTACCAGCAAGACATCGCCAATCCTCAGGTTAAGATTCCCCAATCCTTGCGGCAACGCCTTGATGCGCTCATTGGCTCGGTGAACTGCCAAAACGACAAGTTGGTAGCTGTCGGCAAAGCGAACCTCATTCAAGGTCCGGTTCTGCAACGGCGAACCCCGAAATATAATCGCCTCAGCAAGTTGTTGATCATGGGCCTGTAGCGGATGGTCTTCGTCGACCTCGTCGCCTGCGGAGTAGAGAGTTGCGCCAAGCTGCTGTTCAAACTCTTTCAGATGCGCGGGCGTATCATGTACCAACAGCCTGTCACCCGGATAGATCACCGCATCGGGCAGGGGCATTATGTAAGTTGTCTCACTGCGGCGAACTCTGTCTACATTCATGACATTGTGGGTAAGCGCTATCGCCTCCGACAATTCCATACCCGCCGCCGTGCTATCTTCCTTGATGACCAAGTGGGCAGTAAATACCCTCGGTGAGCTATCCGCCAATACCAGCTCGCGTTTCGGCAGTATTCGCGGTGCAATAAGCCAGAGATAGAGCAGTCCCAATGCGTTGGCGATCAGTGCGGGCACAATGAAATCGAACATTTCCATCTTACGCAATCCCAGGTCTGCAGCCACACCAACCACCAATAAATTCGTTGAAGTTCCAATGGTTGTGCTCATACCACCGATCAGGGTTGCAAAGCCCATCGGCATCAGCAGAGATGATGCATTGGAATTGGTCTGTAGTGACACACTGACCAGAATCGGCAGCAGCAGTATGACGATCGGTGTATTATTGATGAATGCGCTAAGAATTCCCGCTATCAGCAGAGTTGCCAAAAACGACAGGCTTGGACTGGCGCTCCACAATCTCGCCAATACTCTACCCACCGGCTCAAGCGCACCGGAACGTACCAATCCATGCCCAGCCACCATCAATGCGCAAACCGCAATCAAAGCTTCATGACCGAAACCTCGGAAAAAATCGATTGCGCTGATCTTCCCAGCCACACCTTGATAGGGAAATAATTCAAATCCCACTGCAAGCAGTGTCAGTACCAATAGTGATGATGTCTCTAAGGGGATCTTTTCACGACTGAACAGTATTAATGCAACAACGGTGAGCGATAAGACCGCCAGGGTGTGTGGATTTGTCACTCCATTATCTAACATGGATCAAGCCTTTTTGGCCAGTATAGCTGCATTCTATGGAAGAGGTTTACAATAAAACAAAATAATCCGGTATTTGAATCCACTGAGGTAAAGTTCACTTAAATTTTTTGCTAAAGAAAATACAAAATTAAACGATTTACTGTTCTAACCGCAGAGTCATCTCAAACTTATAGCATGTCTAAAAACTTTTAACTTGCCTCTGCATTTCCATTAAATCGTACAAAATTGAGATAAAAAGTAAAAAAAATAGTAATTTTATACATAATTAAAGCTTTAAGAGTTGTTCTTATACTAAAGTGCAACTATATTGTGCATGTTTGTTCAATCACTAAGGAGTACCAATGGCCTTAAAGAAAACTGTGAAAAAGCGTCGTAGAGCAAAAAGAAAAGTAATCTCAATGGAGACTATTGTCGAAGCTCTGCAGGCTGAAATCACCTTATCCTCTTCCAATAAACGCGCCCTGAGCAGATTGAACTCAGCCGGAAAAGCTGTAGACCGCCAGGACAAGTTAGTGGAAAGTACCGGCGAAAGAGTAACCAAGGCACGCGCTGCCGTTGCCAAAGCGAAAACCCCGGTCAGCAAGGAAAAGGCTAAAGAGCGTCTTGCTGCTGCCCAGGCCAAACTGAGAGAGGTCAAGGCGGCCCGCACAGCTGCTGCCGCCGAGCAACGCAAGGCAGAACGTCTGGCCAAGGGTCTCTATACGGCGATGCAGAAAGCGCGCGGCAAGATGGTTAAAGAGTTTGAAAAAGCGGCAAAATCACTTGAAAAGTCCGTTGACAAAAGGGCTCGTCGTCGCCGTAGAAGCAAGAAGAAAGCAGCTTCCTCTGCATAAACTACCGGCTCTTAAGTAGTTATTGTTACAACTCTGTCTTGGTAAGCCTGCCAAGGCAGGGTATCTAATCCTCCGCCCCTCTCTTCCATCCGATTTCTCTATTCAACAAAATTGCGAATTATCATTTTCTCTGTCTCTACCAGCAAGAGAACGACCGTGGAGACCATGATGATTCGAAGCCAGATTGAAATATCAAGTCCACGAGTACCGAACAAGATCTGCAGATGAGGTAGATAAGTGAAACTCATCTAAAAAAACCAATGGTATCGATGGTTGATATCGTGGAAACGAATGCAATACGCCACTACAGATGTGCTGTCAGCAACGGTGCATCCGAATCTATGGGCGGGCGACACATAACATTCACTTTCGTGGGTTCTAGTGCCAATGCCAGGGTCACTGCTATTATCATATTGCCCACAGGATCTGTACCGGCGTCAGTGGTAGTAGATGATATCAAAGCACAATAGCAGTCAAGGTGATCAGCGCTTCAGCAACTGCTCCGCGGTGACTTTTAAAGCAATATAGGCATTCCCGCTATGACTATGGTGCAGTATCGCCATGAAACGGTGTTCAGATTTAAAGGGCCAGCTTTTCCGCATCGATGGATATCTGCTTCCCCCCGCGCAAGATCATGGCAATGGCGATAACATCTGTCGGACAGCCTTCTGGGCATTCTCAGCCTTGCCCTCCTGAATATGGCCGATAAGTGCGTTAACGATCACCACAGTAAAAAAACGCTTGCGTCCACCCAATACTGCAGTAGCGAGGTCACCACGCCGGCAATGATCAGGATATGGAGAAGAACGCTTTCATTCGGCAATCCGGCTTCACAACCATTGATACGCTATAACAGGGTCTCGTTATCGACGGCATGCCAAGGCGTCAGGGTCGAGCCAGGAATGGCATCATGTGTGTGCACAATTTCATCATCCCGCTAAACTCAACATCCAGAGTGACGTGAATACGCTAACGCGACATGCGACATTACGCGGCACCACCTGCAATCCACGATAATATCGGCTGACTCACTTGCACAATGCTCATTCACTCAAAATCATATGTTTTCAATTATAATGAATACGACTGAGGTACGGACGGTGATGAAAACCACTGACATTCAGATCATCGATAATGGCGTGCTAGTGACGCGCAGTTTCGAGGAAGCGCTTAAGTTCCACCGGGGCAATGCCTACTGGGGCTGCGCGCTTGCCTTTAGAATGTTGCAATACGCGGCACAACTGCTCTCCCGGGAGAAGACCTGGGAACGGCAGGATCTCACCATCGAAAGCGGACATCCCGGGCCCGGCGTGAGAGATACGATCGAATATGTCACCGGTTGCGTCTCTGCTGGACGTTTTCAACTGACCTGCACTACCTGCGAGACCCGTTGTGTCAGTGATATGGACTACAGCTGGCGGGTAAACGACGGCAAGCACTATCTAACGCTGAGACTGGCAGACGGCATAGTCTCATCCGAGTTTCTTCAACTGCTCGACATCATCAACCGGAATGAGGCAGACGAGCATCACTATGAGCGTCTGGAATCACTCAAAAAGGCCATGATGGAGAAGATCTGGTCACTTGATCTCGAGCAGGCCTTTCCGGATGCACGGTTTATTAGGGCATGAACCGCCCGTTGCCGGCAGGGATTCCAGCTTTTCATCGACATATACAACTGGGCTTGATCAACGGATGCTTACTGAGGATCCGAATAGACACGCATTCAGGGATAGCACGTAATAAAATCGCTATATTCTATAATTCTAATTAATTATCAGTACCTTATAAATAGTCGAGAAATCAACTTAGTTATTGCTTTATGCCCCATCTTTGTCATATTCTTTTGACCCAGATCAATAAAAAACCTGATTCAGATCAATATTAGACGCCAGGCAGCATCGGCCGTCAGAGCTAACTGCGGGATGGCAAATGGTCTTTAGAGCACCACAAAACAGTAACAGTGATGAAGCTGTACTCGTCGTCCAACCCAACAGAAGTCTGACCTGGAACCAATCCAAGTGGCTATTTCTGTTGCTCGCATTGTGTATCGGCCTGGTCGGTCTCTATTTCTTTTCGCTTGGCGCCTGGTTGGTCCTGCCCTTCACCGGGCTGGAGATCTGCATTATCGGTATCGCCATCTACTGTCACAGCTTTTGCGCCCATTCGCAGGAAATCATCCATATTGATGACACCTATGTGAGGGTCAGTGACAACCGCAACCGTCAGGCAGTTAAGTGTTTTCACAAGGCCTGGCTGACAATCGTTCAGAACCACGACCCCAAAGGCTGGTATCCAAGCCGTCTTTTGATCGGGTCTCATGGCGAATATATCGAAGTAGGCAAAAATCTGTTGGAAGATGAGCGCGAGATGCTCGCCAACAATCTTAGAAACGCAATCGAGGGCTTCTGATCGGTATGCATAATAATCAAAAGAGAGAAACACGGAACTTTAAACCCGACTCTATTTGTAGAGTGATTCAGACCAACCGTTCACGCCTACCCGGATTTTGGCTTATTGCACCATTGTCCCTGGCAATGGGCGATGCTGCGGCTGAATACGGTCTCAATTTCCCCGAACCAGCAGCCAATGTGGCCCAGGAGATCTTCGATATCCATATGATGACGATGGGCATCGCCACATTCCTGCTGATAATCGTCTTCGCGATCGTCTTCTACTCGATCTATTTTCATCGCAAGAGCCGCGGCTACGAAGCCGACCAGGAGTTTCACAATTCATGGTTCGGCAACTGGTCCTGGGTTATCGTGCCGGTGATGGTGTTGGGTGTCGACCTGACCATTGCGGGTAAGGCGGATGCGGTTTTGAAAAAGGTCTGGGATGTACCGAAGGAAGAGAACATCATGGACGTAAAGGTGACCGGCCACCAGTGGTGGTGGGAATTCGACTATCTGGATCACGGTATCAAGGTGGAGAGTCGTTTTGTACCGGCAGAGGAGTCCGGGGACCTCTATCTGCGGGAAGTCGACAACCGCCTGGTCCTGCCCACCGGTGTCAAGATCCGCTTTCTGCACACCTCTGCGGACGTCCTCCACGCCTTCTGGGTACCTGAGCTGGCGGTGAAGAAGGATGCCATTCCCGGCTACGTCACCGAGACCTGGGCCGAACTCAACCGGGAAGGTGTCTTTCGCGGCCAGTGCGCAGAAATCTGCGGCACATGGCACTCCCGCATGCCCATCGTTGTGGAGTCGGTTTCACAAGAGAAGTTCGCGGCATGGGTAGACGATCAAAACGCGATCAAGCTGGCTGCCGCGGCTGAGGCAAGCGTCGATAAGACCTGGAGCATGGACGAACTGATGGCCAAGGGCAAACCACTCTACGATACAAAATGCGCGGCCTGTCATCAGGTTAACGGTGTCGGTCTGCCGCCTGCCTTCCCACCGCTAGCCGGATCGGCGATTGCCACCGGGGCCATTGCCGACCACCTGGATATCGTCATCAAGGGTAAAGAAGGGACTGCGATGCAGCCTTGGGGTTCACTTAACGATCTTGAGATCGCAGCAATCGTGACCTATGAACGCAATGCCTGGGATAACAATACAGGTGATGTCGTGCAGCCTGCAGACGTCAAACAGGCCAGATAGAGGAGAATTCAACCATGAGTACAACCACTCTGACCCATGATGAGGCACACCATCACGAGGCGCCGAAAGGCTGGAAGCGCTGGCTCTTCAGCACCAACCACAAGGATATCGGTACCCTCTATCTGTTTTTTGCACTGATTATGCTCTTCCTCGGCGGCGCCAGCGCCATGCTGATCCGCATGGAGCTGTTCCAACCCGGCATCCAGCTGCTCGATCCAGATCTGTACAACAACCTGGTCACCAACCACGCCCTCATCATGATTTTCGGTGCCGTAATGCCTGCAGCCGCGGGTTTGGCCAATTGGATGATCCCGATGATGATCGGCGCCCCGGACATGGCCCTGCCACGGATGAACAATCTCAGTTTCTGGGTATTGCCGGCGGCTGCGACCATGCTGATCCTCTCCTTCGTGGTGCCCTTCTTCCCGGGTGGCGGTACCCAGATCAATACCGGCTGGACCATCTATCCGCCACTCTCGGTGCAGGTTGGTATGTCGATGGACTTCCTTATCTTCGCCATCCACCTGCTGGGTATCTCCTCGGTACTGGCTTCGATCAACATCATCGTCACCCTGCTGAACATGCGTGCGCCGGGGATGACCCTGATGAAGATGCCGATGTTTTGCTGGACCTGGCTGGTCACAGCCTTTCTGCTGATCCTGGTAATACCTGTCTTGGCCGGCGGCGTCACCATGCTGCTGTTCGACCGCCATTTCGGCACCAGTTTCTTCGATGCGGCCGGTGGCGGTGACCCGGTCCTGTTTCAACACCTGTTCTGGTTTTTCGGGCATCCCGAAGTCTACATTTTGCTGTTGCCCTCCATCGGGGTACTCTCCCATGTAATACCAACCTTCGCGCGCAAGCCGCTGTTCGGTTACAAATCGATGGTCGGCGCCATGCTCGCCGTGGCCACCATCGGCATGGTGGTATGGGCGCATCATCAATACACTGTCGGCATGTCCCTGGGGGCGGTCACCTATTTCATGATCGGCACTATTCTGATCTCCATACCGGTGGGCCTGATGGTGTTCAACTTCATCGCTACCATGTGGCGCGGCGCCATGACCTTTGAAACCCCGATGCTGTTCGCGGTGGGTATAGTCCTGATGTTCACCTTCGGCGGTTTGAGCGGCGTCATGCTGGCGGTGGTGCCTGCCGATATGCAGTATCACGACAGTATGTTCGTCGTCGCGCATTTCCACTATGTGTTGATGCCCGGCGCGGTATTCGGCCTGTTTGCCGGTGTCTTCTACTGGCTGCCGAAATGGACCGGACACATGTATGACGAGAAGCTGGGAAAACTCTTTTTCTGGACCAACGTCATCAGTTTCAACATCACCTTCTTTCCACAACATTTTCTCGGCTTGGCGGGAATGCCGCGAAGGATCGTCGACTACAACATGATCTTTACCGAATTTAATGTGATATCGAGCATCGGAGCGATGATCTTCGGTCTCAGCCATCTGCTGTTTCTCTACATCATCTTCAAGACCATCCGCGGCGGTAAGAAGGCGGAGGGTAGGTCCTGGGAAGGTGCCAAGGGTCTCGAGTGGGAGCTGGACTCCCCACCGGCCTTCCATACCTGGACGGTTGCCCCTCAGATCAAATAGGAGCTATGAGGAGTTATGCGTATTCCTGACTATCAAACAGCCGAACTGAGGCGTAAGAATGTACGCCTGGCCTGGGGACTGGCCGGACTTGCACTGTTCTTTCTCGTGACCTCATTCCCCTTCTGGACAGGTATCTTTCGAATTGTCGGTACACAGGCGATACAATGAATCAAAGGGTACCGGACAAGCATCGCAAGAACCGCCGCACAACCCTGCTGTTGTCCGGACTGGTCGTGGCGATGTTTGGTTTCGGCTTCGCTCTGGTGCCCCTGTACAACCTTTTCTGCCAGATCACGGGAACACAGTCACTTTCCCAACGTAGCCAGATCGGCCTGGCCACGCCAACCTCCGAGCGGGTGGATCAGGCCCGCTGGGTCACTGTCAAGTTCGACACCACGGTCAACCCAAATCTGCCCTGGGAGTTCGTTGCCGAGACGAATAAGATGCGTGTCCATCCCGGTCAGACCTATGAGGTCAATTTTCACGCCCGCAACCGCAGCCATAGCGCCGTTACCGGGCAGGCCATACCAAGCGTGGCGCCCTGGCAGGCGACACCTTTTTTCAGCAAACTGGAATGTTTCTGTTTCAACAAGCAGAGACTCGACGGCAGTGAAAAGACCATCATGCCGCTGCAATTCATGGTTTCGACGAAACTGCCTGCAGAGATCAACTCGCTGACACTCTCATACAGTTTCATGCGCCTGAAAGAGGCGGACAGCGACGACCGGGAGAACGCGCTTCCGCCGATGATTGCGTCAGCCCCGGATCAATAACAAGTAGAGCTAGCAAAGCAACCACTATGACTATGACAAAAAGATCAACATCGAGAGGAGTACCAGCATGTCGGTAAAGGAACACAGCGGGGATTATTTTATACCCGACCCCAGTCCCTGGCCTATTATTGGCATGGTTTCACTGCTGACTACCCTGTTTGGTGGAGTACTGGCCATGAATGGGGTCGCCATCGGCAGTTATATAGTTACCGCCGGCCTGCTGCTGTTCTTCTTTCTGCTGTTTGGCTGGTTTCGGGATGTCATCGGGGAGAATCTGAACGACTGTTACAATAAACAGGTCGATACCTCCTTCCGCATGGGCATGTTCTGGTTCATTGCCTCGGAGGTCTTTTTCTTTCTAAGCTTTTTCGGCTCGCTATATTATATCCGCAATATCGCCCTGCCCTGGCTTGGCGGCGAAGGCTACCTGGGGGTAACCAATGAGCTGCTTTATAACGGATTCGAGGCAGCATGGCCCACCCATGGTCCAGGTGAACTGGGCGGCGATTTCCAACCGATGGGGGCGTGGGGCATTCCGGCGATGAACACCCTGATCCTGCTCTCCAGCGGCGCTACCATTACCTGGGCCCACTGGGGATTGAAACTCGATAATCAGAAACAGCTGGTCTGGGGCCTGATCGCAACTATTGCCTTGGGCCTGCTGTTCGTAGCCCTACAGGCTTATGAATACGGTCACGCCTATTCTGAGTTGAACCTCACTCTGGAATCGGGCGCATACGGATCAACATTTTACATGTTGACCGGATTTCACGGCTTTCATGTCACCATGGGTGCGGTGATGTTGATGGCAATCCTGGGACGCAGCATGAAGAGCCACTTCAGTGCCCACAACCACTTCGCCTTCGAAGCGGTTGCCTGGTACTGGCACTTTGTCGATGTGGTCTGGTTGGGACTTTTTGTCTTCGTGTACTGGCTCTGACCGCCTATTGCGGCAATAGGCTGTGCGGCTGGAGAAGACCGAAGTAGTAACCAACCATGAGCAGGATGAACAGCAGAAGCGACAGGACAACCCGAAGGGTCAGCGCGCGTACCACGCGGGTACTTTCGTTCCTGCCATCATCCTTGGCCATATAGTACATTCCCTGAAACAGACTGAAGATAATGAAGGCCAATACCAGCAACACCGGTAGCTTGAATATGATGTCCATGATCTCTCCCGATCCGGGTTTGATAAGGTTAGCCTGCCGATACTGCACTAACAGGAACAGATAATTCCACTATAGCCCTTATGACCAGCAACACCCGTCAATTTCGTGCCCAGGCAATCCCTACAATAATAATGGTAATCCTGACGCCCCTCTTCATCGGACTCGGCCTCTGGCAGCTGGATCGTGCCGAACAGAAACGAAATCAGGGCTCATCGCTGGAGATGAGGCGTAAACAGCCCCCTGTCTCGCTGGATGGTCCCCACCCGGATGCCGAGCAATTGCGCTTCCGCCAGGTGGTGGCTCATGGACGCTATCTCAACGATAAAAGCGTGTTGATCGAAAACCGCAAGCATCAGGGTAAGACTGGTTTTCATCTGGTCACTCCCTTGCGACTCCAGGAGAGCGGCAGGACGTTGCTGGTCAACCGCGGTTGGATTGCCCGCGATCAGATCGATCAAGCCCTGGCTGCAGCCGATGTCGGTGAAAGACTCACCGTCCACGGTGAAGTCAGGATCCCACAACCACCTGCCATCGAGCTCAAGCAGAAGGATGCAGCAAGTGAGGATACCGCGCCCCGTTGGCCATTTCTCACTCTGGAACACTTCAGAGAATGGTCTGGCTTGGATATCGCTCCTTTCGTGGTGCTGCAATCTCCGCAGGACGCTCATGGTTTCGTGCGCCAATGGCCCCACCCACGCGTCAGTGACATAATGCATATCGGCTACGCCATTCAGTGGTTTGCATTTGCCATCATCACCCTCCTGATCTGGATTCGTCTATCGCTGCACAAACGCGGCACAAAAGAGGCTGCAGTATGACCAGTGTCGCAGACAGCAGCGCCAAACCGCGCACGCTCGCCTCTCTTTGGGTATTGATCGCATTGTTTGCACTGCCGATGATCGCCGCCTGGGTGTTCTTCCTCAATCCGCAGTGGCTGCCGGCGGGACGTACCAACAATGGCGAATTGATCGATCCGCCGAGACCTGTTCAGTCACTTAGATTGCAGACAACGGATGGCGAATGGTTTGACTGGCAATCCTTGCAGGACATGTGGGCCATGACCCTGGTCAGCGAAGGCGGCTGTGATGCAGCCTGCATCGAGATGTTGATCAAGGTACGCCAGATCCGCCGCGCCACCGCTGCGAATCGTCAGCGTATCGCCCGCTTGCTGATCCTGATGCCCGACCAGGCAGGTCGCCTCGATCTACCCAACATGGGTGGACTTGAAGGCACTGAGCTGCTGATCGCGGATAAGGGGCAGCGCGCCGCCCTCGAGTCCCTGTTTCCACTACAGTTATCGGAGCAGGCTATCCCTATCTTTCTCATCGACCCCCGGGGTGATCTGATGATGAAGCACGACACCACGAAGATCAGCTCAAAAGAGATCCTGCAGGATCTGGAAAAACTACTTAAAGCCTCGGAAAACTGGGCTCAAGGAGGTCGCTATGGCCATCAGTAATGTTTCTGCACAGCAAGTCGGTTTTGCCTGGCGCCACTATTATGAGATGACCAAACCCAAAGTCGTCCTGCTTATCGCCTTTACCGCCCTGGTCGGCATGCTGTTGTCGCGGGAAGGCCTGGTACCCTGGCAGCCGCTTCTGTTCGGCCTGCTTGGTATCTCCCTGGCGGCTGCCTCGGGTGCGGTGATCAACCATGTCATCGACCAACGTATCGATGCCATGATGGACAGGACCAGTTGGCGCCCCATACCCAGCGGGCACATGGATACCCCTCACGCAATCAGCTTTGCCCTGTTGTTGGGCGGCCTCTCTATGTTGCTGCTCTATCTCCTGGTCAACCCATTGACGGCACTGCTTACCTTTTTCGCCCTGATCGGTTATGCCGTGATCTACACCCTCTACCTGAAACGCAATACTCCGCAAAACATCGTCTGGGGTGGATTGGCTGGGGCGGCACCCCCATTGTTGGGCTGGTGCGCGGTTACCGGTGAGGTCACTGTCGAGGCCTTTCTGTTATTGTTGATCATATTTGTCTGGACACCGCCCCATTTCTGGCCCCTGGCGATACACCGCCGCGACGATTACGCCAAGGCCGACATACCCATGCTGCCCGTTACCCATGGCATCAACTTCACCAAGCAGCAGGTTTTGATCTATGCCATCATGCTGCTGGCGGTCTCACTACTGCCCTTTGTGATTCGGATGAGCGGATATCTCTATCTGATCGGTGCGTTTGTACTGGGGTGTACCTTTGTCTACCATGCCGTCAGACTGTTGCAGAGCAAGGGACGCGATCACGCCATGAAGACCTTCGCCTTCTCGATTCTCTACCTCAGTCTGCTGTTCACCTTGCTGCTGGCCGATCACTATTTAAGCCTATTCTTGCCATCGGGCATCGCAAGCTGATAACGGCAGGGCTATCTGGAAATCCGTATAGGTACGGCCTGCCGTCCTGAGCAGACAACACTGACCCCCGTCTCGTTCCCATGCTCTGCGTGGGAACGTATACCATCGGTTGAACGCATTATGGGCTCCCGTGAAGAGCTGGACCGTCACGTTCCAACGCAAGAGCTCGGGAGCGCGGGAACGAGGCCAGTATGATACAGCGTTTTGAAGGATGTTGATCGATCATGGCGCGGCAAGCCTCATTCTAGGGCCTGTTAACACTAATCCAATGGGCCCTAGACAATGTCAAAGCTTGCCTTGACCCTACTTCGTCAGATAGTGTCTTACGAAAAGCAGTAGTATAGAGCGGCAAGATATGATTACCATCTGTGATGGATAATTCTATGCTGATATGTTTCTGATCTTTTCAAGGCAGGGAAAGTACGGGTGAAAACGCTTTTCGAAAAACTACTTCGCAGTACAACCTCTCTGATAAACCGGATTGCCCGGCTTTATCATCCCCGGACCCTGCGGGAAAAGGGCTGGATTTGGGGCAGTATGCTCGGCGTTGTCACCCTTTCCGGATTGCTTTTTCTACTCGGACTCTACTGGAGCAGCGTGCCCGAACCCTTCGATGTACGCAACAACACCCGCAGCATGCTGCAGGAGATGAGCCTGGAACCGGTCACCGGTTCCTACACCACCGCCGCCCTGGTCACTGTCATGGAAACCCTGTTGCAAAAACCGGGAGGTTATCTGAGTAATGACATCATGCCGCCGAGCGTTTTTCTGGACAATATTCCCAACTGGGAGTTCGGTGCCCTCACCCAGGCCCGCGATCTGGCCCGTTCGTTACGCAATGATATGAGCCGCTCTCAATCCCAGTCGTTGGAAAACGAGGATCTGGCCATCGCCGAACCTCAGTTCAATTACAGTAACGACTCCTGGATATTCCCTTCGACCGAGGGTGAGTACCGCAAGGGTCTCGAGGCACTCAGACGCTATCTCAGCGGCCTCTCGCAACAAGGCGAGATGAGTACCCAGTTCTTTGCCCGTGCCGATAATCTGCGTGACTGGCTGGCGATAGTCGAGAAGCGTCTGGGAAGCCTATCCCAACGCTTGAGCGCCAGCGTGGGACAGGAGCGCATCAATACCGACCTCGCGGGCGACCCTGACGCCGCACAATCGACCGCCACCTCGGACAATGTCAGGGTACAGACACCATGGCTAGAAATAGATGATGTCTTCTTCGAGGCCCGTGGCGCCACCTGGGCCCTGATTCACTTTCTGCACGCAGTAGAGACCGATTTTCAGGATATATTGAGGAAGAAAAATGCCCTGGTGAGTCTGCGTCAGATCATCCGCGAACTGGAAGCCACCCAGGGCTCTATCAGCAGTCCGGTGGTATTGAACGGAAGTGGATTGGGGATCTTCGCCAACTACTCACTGGTCATGGCCTCTTACATATCACGGGCCAATGCGGCCGTCATCGATCTGAGAAGTTTACTGAGCCAGGGGTAGGATTATTTAGCGGTAAACCGTTTCCTGATCTTTGCTAAAAGCTTACTCAATTCCTTACGCATTTTTTTAGGTTTTTTACCATGTTTATCGGAGATCTTGACGAAACGATCCTCGTATTTCCTGGCCCGATTACGCGTTTTCTTATCGGTGTCTTCAAGTTTCTTCCGCAGCTTCTTCTTCCTCAGCGCCTCGATCAACTCACGATCACGCCTGGCAAAATAGATATCCTCTTCCGCCTGTCCCTTGAGCCACAGCTTGTTGAACGAGTCGGCCATACAAACCCCCCGTCTGTTACCGTCCGTCTCCCCGCATGAGGATGTTGAAAACCTCCTTGTTCAGCAGAGCCAGGTGTCACCGCACCGGCGTCATCCCGTAGGATCTGAGGATGGAGACAAACTCCTGCAACGCCTCCACTCCGCTCGCCTCCGCCTGGGCGCACCATAGACTCAGGGCTTCAAGACGTTTTTCGTGGCTGGAGGCCTGCTGCTCCCAAATCGCCTGCAGCTTCAACTTGAACTGATAGACCTTGTCCAGGGCCGCGTTAGTGTCGAGAATCTCTTTCAGCTGTAACAGGTCGCTATCGCTCAGCAGCATGCTGTCCCGGCGCACCAGGCGCTGGGCACTGCGATATAGACGTCGCAGCGGGCGTTGGGCATGCTTGATCTCATACCTGAACACCGGCTTCAACACCTTGCGACGATAATCACTCAACAATTGCAGCCGATTGACCGTCAGCGCCTTAATCGCATCTATGTCCAGTTGAGAACGCTCTGCGATCAAGGCGCGCTTGGGTGCAATCTTGAGCACCCTTGCCAATCGTAAAAAAGTGAACAGCTTGATATAGAACCAGCCCAGATCAAACTCCCACCACCGGTTTGACAGCTTGGCGGAGCTGCCGAAGGCGTGATGGTTGTTGTGCAACTCCTCTCCACCGATAAAGATTCCCCAGGGAACGATGTTGGTCGCCGCATTGGGGATCTCGAAATTGCGATAGCCCCAATAGTGGCCGATACCATTGATCACCCCCGCAGCCCAGAACGGTATCCATATCATCTGGATAGCCCAGACCGTAATGCCTGCAGGGCCCAGCAGTATCAACTCAACGATAAACAGCAGTGCAATGCCCGAATAGTTGTAGCGTGCATAGAGATGGCGTTCCAGCCAGTCGTCAGGTGTTCCCTTGCCGTAGCGTTCCAGGGTCTCCTGATTTTTCGCCTCCTGCTGGTAAAGCTCTGCACCCTGCCACAACACTTTGCTCAATCCCTGGATCTGGGGACTGTGGGGATCGTCCTCCATTTCACACTTCGCATGGTGCTTGCGATGGATGGACACCCATTCACGGGTCACCATACCGGTCGTCAACCAGAGCCAGAATCGAAAGAAATGGCTCAGCAGTGGATGCAACCAGAGCGCCCGGTGGGCCTGATGACGGTGAAGAAAGACTGTCACCGATACGATGGTGACATGGGTGAGAACCAGGATCAGAATAATAAAATCTGACAGTGAAAAATCGAATAAGCCATTGAGTATCATGAAAAACCTGCTGGCATCATTGATGCTTTACCAAATATGGCAAGTGTGTGATTAGTAAGGGTGTCCCCATTCACTAACGGATCGTCGCTGGATACTATGTTCAGCGAGAATATCCCAATAGTATATACACTGTATACCGGTTTGCAGACCCCTGCAGTCTAGGGCCTGTTAACTCTCATCCAATCTGCCCTAGGTCAGGGAGAGCAGCGCCGACACCAGCAGTTTCGAATCGTAGTAGGGTGCGCTGCGTCTGCTGATAAGTGTTGTATCGATGACCTGAATATCAAGTTCCTCGACAAGTTTGGCAGAGAGTTTCGATGGATATTGCCCATTTCTACTGTCGAGGAGTATGAAATTCAATTGCCTTCCTTTTGCGGCATTACCTGACAGATTTTTTCGCAAGTAGTGCATCAACCGCCGCACCGCATCGTTCAGATTCATACCCAGCTGTTCCGGATCTGCACCCAGATTTGGCACGTAGACCTTAGGGCAATCGTTTTCCGCTATCGAGGCCCCGACGCCTTGAGGCAGAAGATTGGCCACCAGACTGGTGTAAAAACTGCCGGGGGGGTAGACAATCAACTCCGCTTTTTGTATCAGCTTATGGTTTTTTTTGCGCAATTGCGATTTTACCGGTGTGTATTTATCCAAGCGCCTGGAGAGGGAGATCTCTTTCACCGGACTCTCAAGGGGCGAAACCTCTTTGCCGGTCAGCAGATGTTGACCGACTATACGACTGCCATCTTCCAACTCTGCCGTGAGATGGTATTTATCATTGACGACTGCACGCACCAATCCCTGAACCCCCAACAGCTTTTCGAACAGAAAGATGATCGGGTCGAGATGTTCATGGTTATTGAGATAACCGCCACTGAGAATCAGATTACCGATACTGGCTCCACGCAGGTCGAATTTTTCCGGCATAGCGTCATAGAAGTAACCCAACTGATAGCGGATGATACGCCTGATGGGATTGTTTACCGGTTCCACCAATGGGTGTCTGCCTCTGATCATTGATTCGAGCTGATGTAGCAGCTCACCCTTCCCTGCCTTAAGGGGAAAACGGTAGGTCAGTAGCTCATAGACCTCCGGATGTCCGGTCACTGTTTCATCCGCCAGTGCAACGAGTCGACTGCGCAAATCTCCAATAGAGGGCATGTCGAATGCCCGACGTAGTTTGGCGGAACTGCCGCCGGAGTCGAATGGGGTTACCAGATGTATGGAGTTATGGGTGTAGCTTTTCAATACCCGACTGACGTCATTGAGGGCGCTGCCACCGCTGAAGAAGAGTATCCTTGGTCCGAGTTCAGGGCTTTTTTGATAACGGCTGATGCGGAGCGGATCGGGTATGCGTACAGTGCGTGTAACAAAGATGTCTTTCATGAAGTGCCCATTCGATCAGCTACCGATTGTTGAGCGGAATCTTGTCTTCAAAAATTCGCCAAACGAGCTAATTATAGTATGGAACAATAACTGAAAAAGAATAATTTAATGTGATTGAATATTTAACCCGCGAATACTACCGACTTATTCTATGTGTATCATTGCAGCTATGCTCTGGCATGTGACATGAATCAGTGACATGATGTGAAAATGAACGGTTCGACGAAAGCGATCAACAGTATCCATAGCGATCGGGAAAAAACCATCGCAATGGTGGTATATGCACTGCAGGCCCTTTCTTTCCTGTTCGTCATTACCTTTCTGGTTGCCGTCATTATCAACTACGTCAAACGCGACGATGTCAGGAACAGTTGGCTTGAATCACACTACAGGTGGCAGATCCGCACCTTCTGGTTCAGTCTCCTGTGGATAGCGATCGGCTACCTAACAACCTTCATCCTGATTGGCTATGGACTTCCCCCGAAATAATGGATACCACATTTTTCAAGCCTGCATAGCCTCGAATTCAACAGGCGACCTATATCCT
>NZ_MARB01000041.1 GCF_001715975.1 Candidatus Thiodiazotropha endolucinida
CTCGTCGCTCATTTGGAATAACCAAACCTCTCTCCTCGCGCCCCGAAGGAAGTGCCCTTGGGGTGCGCCTTGATTGGCACTTTTTCAGGCACAACAGGGTGTATTGGATTAGTGTTAACAGGCCCTAGTCTCGGATGTCGGTTGGTTACTTGCCAATGTTGCAACGAATGAAAATAAAACTGTGTTTACTGATCTGGATTGTATTCGTGAGCTGCTCCCTGAGCGTGCATGGAAGTGATGAGTTTGCAATGAAGACCCGCATTCAATTCGGTGTGATCAAAAACGACAACGCCTCAGAAAATATCTTTCCATCAGGTTTTCTAAACTTTGACGAGGGTCTGAATCTCAACCGGGCCGAGCTGATCCTGGAAAAGGTGCCGCAAAGCAATATCAAACCGCGCATCGGGCCGTTTCCGGGGCCTAAGCCGGGTTTGGCTGATTGGGGTTTCGAGATCGATCTTCGCTATGGAGAGGATGCCGCCATCACCTTCGGCCTTGATGATGAACTCGAAGTCAATGAAGGTAATGAAAGACTCTATCTGCTGCCGCAATGGTTCCTGAATGGTTACCTGCCGATAGCGGATGGTTTTTCATGGATTGTCGGCAGTTGGTTCACATCCATCGGCCATGAGATCGGTGCGCCGGTCGATCCGCCGACCGCCTTCTACACACACGCCTATGCATTCACCTACCAACCGGTAAAACATGTCGGTGCGATGGGAGCGTTGAAACTACCTTTTGATCGGGAGAGCGGTCTTTGGTCGAGTGGTCTCGGCATTGTGCAGGGATGGAACAATCTGCAGGACAATAACAACGATAAAACACTAATCTTCGATCTTCGTTGGCGTAGTCCCGATTTCAGAACCTGGCTCGATATGGAAAATATCGTCGGCTATGAACAATCGGAGCAGGGCACTACCGATCAGACAAGGCCCTTTAATGCAGTCAGCAGCACGGACGAGAAACTGTTGAGGCGTATGCATTCTGTTACCCTCAGTCACAGCTTCACCCGGCTGCATCGTATCGTCGTGAATGCGGTCTATGGAAAGCAGGAAGGAGGGGACACTATCGCAGATGCCAATAATCCACCAGGATTTCTCATTACCCAAGAGAGTCGATGGTATGGCGTCAATCTGAACTACTATTTTCAATGGCGAGAAAACAAACAGTTGGGTATGCGTGCTGAGTGGTTCAGAGACGAGCAGGGTGCGCATGCCTTACTGCCTGAAGGTATTTATCGGTCACTGACGATGAACCTCTCCTGGTGGGTGCAGGACGGTCTTAGGATCCGCCCTGAGCTGCGTTACGATCAATACAGCGGCAACGGCAAGCCCTTTGCGGGACAGGTGCCAACAATATTCTTCGGTGAGGAGGAACAACAGTGGGTAGCATCGCTGGATGCAACCTGGTTCTATACCCTATGAATAATAAATATACCTTTGTTGGCGCCTTGCGGCCTTTTTCGCTTGTGGTAGCCGTTGCCACCTGCGGACTCGGTGTCAGTCTGGCACTCATAGACAATGCGGATGAACACTGGCTGGCCTGGCTTGTGCTGCTTACAGGCCTGCTGTTACAGATAGCAGTCAATCTGGTCAATGACGCACCCGATCTGGTGAATTCTGAGCTGGACCAGTTAAGTCGGCAAAACATTCTTCGGAACCAGAAAATCGGCTGGATCATCATGTTGCTGGCCGTCATGCTGGGTCTCTATATGGTCTCCATCAGGGGATGGCCGCTGCTCCTGTTGGGCATGGTCGGTGTGGCAGGTGCCTGGGGATATACCGGTGGCAAGGTCAACTACAAACAACGCGGCCTGGGTATCGTACTGGTGTTTCTTCTGATGGGCGTATTGCTGATCGGTGGTTCATACTATGTACTCAGCGGTCTCTACACATGGCGGGTGTTCTGGCTGTCGCTGCCCTTCAGCCTGCTCTCATCCCTGTTACTGCTGAGCAATGAGTTGAGGGATTATGAATCCGATCGTGATGCAGGTATCCGTACCCTGATAGTCCGCATAGGTTACCATTCAGGTGTCAAGCTCTACTACCTGCTCATCAGCCTGGTCTATCTCATTTGTGCGATGCTCTATTGGGCGGGGATGCTGCCAGGATTCTTTATGCTGCTGATCACTTCACTGGCATTGGTCGGTCCTCTCAATCTGCTCGATTCACCAACCACCCAACGGCAACGATTGACACCGCTGACAGGCCGCTTCTACCTCCTGTTTGGCGCAACCTATCTTGCTACCCTCTGGATGGATCTGCCGTGAACCAAGATATGATCTTGAGTCTGGCACTGCCTGTCACGCTGTTCTGTATCATGTTCAGCATGGGTACAGCACTTGTAGCCAGGGATTTTCGGCTTATCGTTGAATCTCCATTCTCCGTGCTGATTGGTATCTTCAGTCAGATGGTCATTCTTCCCATCGTGGCTTTGGTCGTGCTCATGCTGCTGCAACTGCCCCCTGAGCTCTTTGTCGGTTTCATGATCCTGGCCTTCAGTCCAGGGGGCACCACATCCAACATGTTCTCCTACCTGGGCAGGGGAAATGTGGCACTTTCAATTACCTTGACGGCGATTGTCAGTCTGGTGACGCCGCTTACCATTCCGCTGTTCGCAAGCCAGGTCATCGAATGGCAGCTGGACAGTCGCAGCGAGATAGTTCTTCCCTTTGTCTCCACATTTGCAAAACTTGTGGTCGTGACATTGATACCCGTCGCTCTCGGTATGGTGTTACGTCATTATCGACCCAACTTCTGCATGAAAAATGAAAGGCTTCTGACACGGATACCGCTTATCATGCTGCTCCTGGTCATTGTAGGCATCATCCGGCAGAACTGGGAATCGATGCCGTTGTTTATTGCCCAGACCGGCGTCCCCGCCCTGATACTTGCTACGCTGGCCTTGGGGGCGGGATATGGTTTTGCCCGTATGATGCGCTTAATTGAGACAGACGCGCGCACTGTTGCGATAGAGACGGGCATTCAAAACGGCGGTACGGCGATATTGGTTACGGGTACCATCCTGAACAACCCAACCATGACCATCGCGCCGGTGATGTACGGTATCCTGATGTTGATTCCCACATTCGCCTACATTGCCTGGCTTAATCGTAGGCAAACGGCTATGGCCTGAACGCGACATGATTGGATACCGGATTAATATCTTGCTCGCTAGGGCGTGATATGGGATATCGAACATTCATTAGGAGGCAAAGCTGTCATCCATCGAAGTATCATGAAGGCCCTCATTAAAAACTCATTGATCTTCATTGGTTTGCTGATGGCTGCGCCAGTTATGGCTTTACCCCCTCTGCAGCTTTTTGTTGATTTAACTCCTCTGGGTAAGACGCTCCGACTGATACCAGGCAGCTATTCCGGTCCTGTCGTCATCAATAAGCCGATTGTCATCGAGGGTGGCGGCGAAGTAACGGTCGATAATGAGGGTGTGGGAACGGTGATGACGATCAAATCGGATCACGTTGTGGTACGTGGACTTCATTTGACTGGTTCCGGCACTTCCTACAATGCCATGGATGCTGGAGTATTGATTGAGACCAATGAAGTCATTTTCGAAGACAACCGTTTGGATGATGTTTTGTTTGGCATTCACATCAAGCAAGGAAATGCCAATACCATCCGCAACAACACAGTCACATCGAAACAGTTTGAGCCGAGTTTGCGAGGTGAAGGACTGAGAATCTGGTACGGAAATGAAAACCTGATAGAAGGTAATACCTTTTATTATGTCCGTGATCTGCTTCTGACGAACTCATCAGCAAATGAGATTATCGGTAATGAGTTACACCATAACCGTATCAGTCTGGAATTTATCTTTTCGCCGGACAATCTCATCAAAAACAATCGTATCGGCGGAAACGACACGGGAATTGTGGCGATCTACTCCGACGGGCTGTTGATCGAGGGCAACCATATCGAGCATATCAGAAACACGGGTAGTTCGGCGCTGGCAATCAAGGAGAGTTCACAGGTTAGGATCAAGAATAACAATATTCTTCACAATGCCGTGGGATTGACCGCAAACTCGCCGGTGTTTCCAGAGAATATTCTCTATCTGGAGAACAACCATTTTTCCTACAACAATGTGGCGATGTATTTCTATGGAGAGAAGGGGGGGCATATCATTCATGGCAATCGTTTTGTCAACAATCTCTCCACGATTGCTGTCAGTCATGTGAAGAGTGCTAAAAGCAATGACTGGGATGGAAACCTATGGGATGACTATCAGGGCTTCGATCGGGATCATGATGGATATGGCGATACGCCTCATACCATCAAGCTATACGCGGACCGGATATGGATGGACAGACCGGTCACGCAATTCTTTCGCGGTACGCCGATTATGGGAATGATCGATTTCATGGAGCGATTGGCGCCTTTTTCGGAGCCGGGATCCATATTGACCGATCCCCATCCTCTGATCGAATAATCTGCATATATCCTTTCCAGCACCTATTCAGTCCTGGAAAGCACCAGTTTGGTCAAGATTTTCACCAAGTCTTTCTGTTCCTTCGGAGAAAGGGTCGACAAAAGATGCTCGTTGACCTTGCCGATGATCGTAAAAAGCTGTGGCACTATCCTGCGACTCTGCTCGGTGAGATATATTCGATGACTCCTACGTGACCGGTCATCTTTGCGGCGTTCAACGAAACGTTTTTCTTCCAGTGCGTCAATAGTCCGGGTCGTTGCGTAGCCGGGCATGGTAATTTTTTTACCGATCTCAGATTGGGTAAGCCCTTCGGCTTCCGACAGCGTCATCAACACGGCAAATTGTCCCAGGTTTAAACCCAGGTGCTTCAGTTCTCTACTCATTTCGGCATCAAGCGAGGTGCAGAGTATTTTAAACATCCACCCGGTACTGCCTTTTCTGACTTTTTCAGCCTGAGACTCAGTCTTCTTAACCATGTTCATACCAACATAATGACACAATAATACAAATCAGCAACAATTGCAATTGCAATTAATGCATTTGTTGATTACAATCAGCGCTATCGTTCCACAATCTGGAGATTCTGATGAGACGTTACCATCCTGCTTTGGTACTTTTACATTGGTTGCTGGCAATCATGATCGTGGCAGGACTGATCATGGGCACGAATGTACTGAGCGCTACCCCGAACGACGTTCCCGAAAAGTTGTTTTATCTGAAAATGCATATGTCGATGGGCATCATCATCTTTATACTCATGACTGTACGTTTAGGTATCCGTTTTTTTACAGCAAAACCGCCGGCGGCGGATATCGGGAACCGCCTGTTTAACAAACTGGGTATCGCTACACACTACCTGTTCTACCTAGTGGTGATCCTGATGGGGGCCAGTGGTTTCGCAACAGCCAATATGGCGGGGTTGCCGGAGGTCGTGTTTGGCA
Organism: Candidatus Thiodiazotropha endolucinida; assembly: GCF_001715975.1. Taxonomy (GTDB): domain Bacteria; phylum Pseudomonadota; class Gammaproteobacteria; order Chromatiales; family Chromatiaceae; genus Thiodiazotropha; species Thiodiazotropha endolucinida. The sequence continues at coordinate 5,391 of NZ_MARB01000041.1, forward strand.
ATTCAGGTGCACCGTTGGTTTCAACATTCGATGATTTTCTCCCACGCATTGCGCATGGCGTGTTGAGTCAACTACTGCTGATATTGATCATTGGCCATGTTCTGGCTTTTCTGTATCACCAGTACGTCCGGAAAGACAGCCTGTTTTCCCGTATGTGGTTTGGTCGCCGCACATCCACTTCGTCCGAGGTTCAGTCATGAGAAAAGCCCTCGATTTCATCCAAGAGATCGGCACTATCATGTATGTGGGTGGGATACTCTCGCATATTGTGATCGGTATCGTGCTGGGACATCCTGATGCCGCCACGGCATACAACGTTTATGTCTACAAGGAGACGAGTGCCTACGTTCTCATTCTACCGGGACTGGGACTGAAGGTGGCCTGCGATCTCATTCTATATTTCGGTCTGGGAGTGAAAGCCAACTGGTTGAAAGGCAAGATGCTGATGATGGCGTTTCTTTCTACCAATGCCTTTATTTTCCTTGTACCCATGATGCCTGAACTGGTTGAACTGGCTAAGGAATCATTGCCGAATGGGGAGGTTAGTCAGGCATTTCTTGATAAAACAGCCACTGAGCAACTGGTCGGTATGTCGAATGTGATTCCGTTGGTTGTTGAGATGGTATTGGGTTCATTCAAACCCCGGTTATTCGGCGAACGCAAACAATGATGAAAACTAAAAATCAATGCCTTAGTATTTGGCAAGCGTTTGATGGATGTTGTTTTTTTCAATGTTTATGATTCAACGCTTCGAAACTCATGGAGTTTCCAATATGTATAAGTTGCAATACCGTATAATTCTTTTCACTATGCTTGCTCTGGGTGGACTTTCCGGTTGCCAGCAAGATGAGACGGAAACCAAAGTAGAGAATATCCGCCCCATTAAAACCATCACTCTCACCGCCAAGACGCAAGCGACAGAAGAGCGGAAATTCTCCGGGCTGGTCAGTCCCGCGAACTCGTCCTCCCTCAGTTTTGAAGTCTCCGGCAAAGTGATCGAGATTACTGTGGATGTCGGTGATCAAGTGGTGGTTGGACAACGATTGGCGGTTGTCGATGATGAGCCTTTCAAGCTTAAGGTCCAGTCGGCCGAGGCCGACTTCAAGAAGGCCAAAGCCAATTTCAAGCATAGTGCAAGCGATTATGAGCGCAAAAGCGAATTGGCGGTAAAGGGCTATGTTTCGGCTTCTGATCTGGACTCGGCATTGGCACAGCGTGACGCGGCCCGTAACCAGGAAGCGATGGCGCTATCCCAGCTGAATATCGCCAAAAGAGAGTTGAGAAAAACGGTACTGAAGGCGCCGTTTGGTGGATATATCTCAAAACGGCTGGTGGAGCCTCACCAGGAGATTGTTTCGGGGCAAGAACTTCTGCAACTCGATGAGTTGGAAGAGGTGGATGTGGAGTTGATGTTGCCTGAGAACATCATTGGTTATCTCAAACAAGGCGATGTCGGTATCGCGTCCTTCCCAAGTCTGCAGGACATTCATGTGGAGGGGCGTATTGACGAGATCGGTACGCTGGCTGAAGCCGCCAATACATTTCCCGTCTCACTGCGCCTCGATCAACGTCCGGACGGCCTCTATCCGGGGATAACTGCGGAAGTTCAGCTTTTGATCGATCATGGTGAGCAGAACGAAGGTTTCCTGCTGCCGGCATCGGCCATTGTCGCCGGTGTCGGCACAGGATCCGGACGACATTCTGTTTTCGTATACGAGCCGCAATCCGGCGCTGTACGCAAGCAATCAGTATTTGTCTCTGGAGGTCAGCGACAAATGGCACGGATCACAGAAGGCCTGAGAACAGGCGATACTGTTGCTGTTGCGGGCGTGAGTTTTCTTTCCGATGGCATGAAAGTCCGATTGTTGGATGACAAGCGAGACTGATCCTCCCACACCACACGAGCCGGATCATGAATCTTTCCCATATTGCACTCGATAACTCCCGCGTTATGTCGCTATTCACGCTCTTTATCATTGCGGCGGGGATCATCCTGTATCAGGAGTACCCGAAACAGGAGGATCCGACGATCACGATCCGGGAGGCTGTGGTCACGGCCAGCTTTCCCGGCATGTCGCCAAGACGGGTTGAAGATCTGCTGACCCGCAAGCTGGAGGAGAAGATCCGCGAAATTCCCGAGGTCGACAACATCATCTCGGAATCCAAAACCGGTAGCGCAACCGTCCATGTTATCGCCAGGGACGAGGTCGATGATCTGGGTTCTGTATGGCAGGATCTACGTAACCGCATGGAGGATATCGCAGACGATCTGCCTGCCGGCACGAAAGGGCCTTTCGTCAATGATGAGTTTGGTTTGACAGCGGTAGCGAGCATAGCCCTGTGGACGGATGGATTCAGCCTTGCCGAGATGCGTGAAACGGCACGTGATATACGTGACCGCCTCTATTCGCTTCAGGGTGTCAAACGCATTGAGCTGTATGGCGTGCAGGAGGAGAGAGTCTATCTCCAGGCTGCCAACGCCAAGCTCGCTAAGTTCGGTATCTCCCCTGAAACAATAGGCAATACACTTGCGCAACAGAATATCCTGTTACCCGGTGGTGTGTTGGATATCTCGGGGAGAGCATTCGCCATCGAACCGAGCGGTAATTTCGAAAACCTGGAGGAGATTGCCGCCATACCGATCGGGATACCCGGCACCGAACAGAGTATTGCCTTACGCGACTTGGCGGAAATTGAGCGCGGTTATGTCGATCCTCCCGAAATGCCGGCGTTCTTCAATGGACGCCAGGCGATCGTGATCAGCGTTTCGGTGATGGATGGCGTGGACTCTGTTGCCTTTGGTGATCAGTTGACGGCGCGAATAGAGGAGATAAAGCGTGAACTGCCCTGGGGTTTGGAGCTGGAGTTTGCCACCTACCAACCGGAATTGATCGAGAAAACAGTCAGTGCTGCAATTGTAAACCTGGGCCAGACCGTCGTGATCGTACTGGCGGTCGTTGTACTGGCCCTGGGTCTGCGCACAGGACTTATTGTTGGTGCCTTTGTGCCCCTTGTCATGATGTTCGGCATGGTCATGATGTCATTTTTCGACATCGAACTGCAGCGTATTTCAATCGCTTCAATGATCATCGCGCTTGGCATGCTGGTCGATAACGGTATCGTGGTTGCCGAGGATATCCGTACACGCATGCAGGACGGGGCGACAGCAAGGGAAGCAGCCATCGCCACGGGTCAATCCTTGAGCGTACCCCTGATGACCTCTTCTTTGACCACCGTGCTGGCATTTATGCCATTGATGCTGATGGTCGGGGCAGCGGGTGAATTTACGGGATCGCTGAGTTATGTGATCGGCATTTTAATGATCGGTTCCTGGCTCCTGGCAATGCTCATCGTACCGCTGGTCAGCGTCCGTTTCATGAAAGTGAAAACAAATGGGGAAGATGAGCACCATCGTTTCGACCAGGGGCTTTACAACGTCTATCGTAGCCTGTTGACGTGGATGTTAACTCATCGTCTGTTGGTAATAGTTATCGTCTTACTATCCCTGATTGTATCGGGATGGGCCTTCGGTAATTTCGTCGTGAAAGAGTTTTTTCCAAAAGGTGAGCGCAATCAATTTCTTGTCTATCTCGATATGCCAGCCGGTACGAGGTCGACTGAAGTCGTTAATGAGTTGCAAACGATCAACCAATGGTTGCTCGATCCGGAGAGCAATCCTGAAGTTGAAACTACGGTTGCCTATGTCGGTCAGGGGGGTCCCCGTTTTTTTCTCTCCCTCGCACCGATCGACCCCGATCCTCACAAGGCGTTCATGTTGGTCAATCTGGAACATAGCGAGCAGGTCTCTGAACTGGTGCGGCGTACGCACAACTACCTCATCAATAACCACCCGGAGGTGCGTGGCCGGGTCAAGGCGATGTGGATGGGACCCTCCGAAACCGGCCTCTATGAAGTGCGGATATCCGGCGCTGACGCAGAATCATTGATGACGCTGGCTGAGCGTGTTCAAGCAGGCTTAAGCGCGATTCCGGGAACCATCGACGTACATCAGAACTGGGAAAATCCCCAGGTTAAGTTCCATGTCAAGGTTGACCAGTCTCGCGCCCGTCGTGTGGGCGTGACCTCCACCGATATCGCCATGGCTTTGAATAACTTCATGGAGGGTGTCGTACTGACCGAGTACCGGGAGGGGGACACGATTATTCCCATTGTTGCCCGGGGCAAGGATGAAGAACGCGCCTTGGTCAGTAGTCTCTGGGAACTCGCTGTTTTCTCCTCATCCACCGGCAACAGTGTGGCACTGGGACAGGTAGCGGATCTGGAGGGGTTGGGAGAATACAGCCGAATAAAGCGCCGTAACCAGGTACGCACGATTACGGTACAGGCCAAACATCCTCATTTGAAAGCGGATCAGATCCACAAGCGCATGTTACCGGCAATCGAAACTCTGCAGTCTTCAATGTCCCCGGGTTACTTCATAGAATTGGGTGGCGAGCTGGAAGGCTCGTCCGAGGCACAGGGGCATCTAGCCACTTGGATGCCGTTGGCGTTTGCCCTGATCTTTGCCCTGATCGTATGGCAGTTCAACTCAATCAGGCGGGCAGCTGTTATTATGCTGACTATCCCCCTGATTATCGTTGGAGCAACCATAGGTCTGCTCAGCATGCAAGCTGTGTTTGGGTTTATGACCATTCTTGGTCTGTTGGCCCTGGCAGGTATAATCATCAACAACGGCATAGTGATGATCGACCGGATCGAGGAAGAGAGACAAGCGGGCGCCCCCCCTTATGAGGCGGTAGTTCGTTCGGCCCTGTCCCGACTGCGGCCCATCCTGCTATCGGTATTCACGACGGTACTTGGTTTGCTTCCTTTGATCGTATATCGGGATATTCTCTTCTACGGGATGGCCTCGATGATGGTTTTTGCGCTAGTGGTAGGCACGGTACTCACACTCGGTGTGGTACCTCTGTTGTATACCCTTTTTATGAAAGTGAAGATCCCGAATGCGGTCTGATCGAGCCAATATTTAGAGTTTGCGTGATCCATATTCGATGAGCTTGTGCCTGATACTACCGTCTAGTTTTCAGACTGACTGTTTTTGAATTCCTTTCCTGTCAGGGTGGCAAGGAAGGCTGCGATATCGGCGACTTCATCCTCTTTAAGCTCGATATCTAACTGTATGCTTCCCATGGTACGGATGACATCCTCCAGGGTTTTACCTGAACCGTCATGAAACCAGGGACCTGTGATGGCCACGTTGCGTAGTGATGCCACCTTGAACATCATCTCATCCGCTTCGTCTCCGGTTACACGGTGTCGGCCTTTATCTTCGGTATTGTGGAAATCTTTGTAGACACCCAGTTTCTCGATCAGTGTGCCGCCGAGCATGGGACCATCGTGGCAGCGTATGCAATTGTGCCGTATGAAGCTGTTAAGCCCCGACTGCTCCCGGGTTGAGAGGGCTGTTTTATCTCCCCGTATGAAGTCATCGAAGCGGGATTCACTGCGTAGCGTGCGTTCGAAAGCAGCGATGGCCTCCGCCAGATTGGCATAGGAGAGGGGAGGGGCGTCGTCCGGATATGCCTTTGTGAAGGCTTCGATATACTCTGGAATCGCACCGAGTTTCTTCACTACGCTCTCTTCATCGGGCATGCCCATTTCGATCGGATTCAGGATCGGCTGGCGTGCCTGATCTGCAAGGTCCTCGGCGCGGCCGTCCCAGAACTGTGAACTTTGCCACCCGGCGTTCAATACCGTGGGTGTATTGCGGTCTCCGAGCTCCCCGCGGGCTCCCGGAGAAGTGGGGAGGTTGTCCATGCCGCCCCTGCCGTCCCCAAGCGGGTGACAGCTCGCACAGGACTGGGTGTCATTGATGGAGAGGCGGGTATCGAAATAGAGCTGTTTTCCCAGCTCGATACGTGCCGGTGTGTCGTTTTCACTGCCGGGCATGGTCTGGGGCAATGCTTCGAAATAGCGGTTGGCCTTCCTGATGAGGCGATCGGTTATATCCGCCTGCACCCCGGTGCTGAACAGGAACAGAAACGATACGACAGAGAGACTGACCTTTTGATTCATTTCGATTCCCATCAATCAAACAGAAAGGATCGGGTATCACTTAATGTACGGTGTATTCCGTGGCATCTTGCGCAGATGATCACGGCAGCCTCGCCCAGCTTTTTACCTGTCGATTTCGGCTGTTGCCGGGTCAGCGCCTCATCCAGTTCATCCAGTGTACGGGAACTGGCGTCGCCAAGTATCCGCAGGCGGGGCAGTTCATCTTTGTGACAGGACTCGCAGCTCTCCGCCAAACGATACAGTTGTCCCCTGAGCTCCCGGGAGGCCTTCGCCGCCTGCGCCCATCGTTTGTCTTCACTGGCGATCTTGATGCGGTTGACTGTTTTGGACAGGCTGTCCATATGCGTGTCGAAATCCTTCATTACACCCTCTTCGTCAGCGATCTCGATGTTGCTGAAATTCGGTGAGCGGTATCGGAGCGCGGCAAGAGCCCGATACTCCCGATGACAGTTTCGACAATTGCGTTGAAGCCGTGAAACCGCACTGGCTACGGTTTTGAAATCACCCGACCGGGCTGCCGTTTCCAATCGATCGGCCTCATCAAGCTCCATCTCGTCCCGCCATTCCGGCACCATGTCGGGCAGTTTGCGAAAGTGGTTGACAAACTTGTCGCTCCACTTCCGGGTCAACGTCAGATCCTGCTCAGCGGCATACTCGTCTATTGCCTGCAATTCCCTGCGCAGGGCGAACATGGTATGGAGCCAGACCTGTCTCTTGTTCTCGGGTTTGTACCACTGTGCAAGAGAGTCGGGCAGCAGCGTGATGCTGCGCTCCTCTTGCGCAAATGATTGGCTGCTCTGACTTGTCAGCAGGATGGTGAAAACGCCGACGAGCCAGAGCTGTTTTCGATTCGTCATATTATCTTTGTTTTTCAACTCGTGGAGCGGTTGACTGCGCACAATATTGAGGCCGGCTTGAAATGCCACTCGCTATCGGACGGACACGGATGATTATTCTACTACGTGGACGACACCCTTCATCTGGTGGCTTTCGTGGTGAGGCTCACAGATATAGTGGTAACTGCCTGGTTTGTCGAAGGTGCGCTCCCTGACGTCGCCGGGAAAGAAATAGTCGCCGGGCTCCTCGCCCAACACCTCAAACCAGGCGCTGTGATACTGGCGTTTTTCGTGGTTTTCCCAGCGCACGGTGGTGCCGACCTTGACGGTGATCTCCTCAGGCTGGAATTTATAGTCTTTCGCAATGACCGTGACCGCCTCTCCGGCAAAGGTGTATGTCGCAACAAACAGCCCCAACAGCAGCAGGATTATGTTGGTTCGAAACATAATGGTTACCTCTGTTCGTCGTCTGTCGTTCCCGTTCCATTGGTGCGGAGAGCGCTGCGGTTACTGCGCCACGGCGTTGATCTCCGCATCCGGATTATCCAGCCCCAGTTTATAGCCGAGTGAGACATGATGGAAGCGGCTGTCGGTATAGTCATCGTGAATCGCAAATCCGAAATTGTAGACTGTCCCCTTTTCGATGTTAACATCGTCGGATAGTTCAGATTTCAGCTTGCGCTTGAAAGTGGCGGTCCAATAGCCCGCCTCCTCCGTGATGCTCCCTTGTAACGCTTGACCTCCCGTCATGATACGCTGTTCCAGGATATAGCCGTTCTCCACATTGCCGCTGCCACTGCTTATCCGTATCAGATCCATGGTTTTATGGGCATCGAGTTCCGCCTGAAGGGCTGCATTGTCTTTCAGCTTGTCCCAGCCGCCCAGTTTCTTGCCGCGCCGGCCTTTCTCTTCGACCTTGGTGCGCGACTCCTTGATATATTTAGTCACGCCCTGGCTGAAGTCGAGTGACAGACCTGAGGCCGCCGGATCCTCAGGATGTCCCGGCATGGTACGCAGGTCTTCGTGGCAGGTACCCCAACAGCCAGCCTGGGAGGCGTATTCCACCTCATCGGTCGCCAGCATGAACGCCAGTTTCACCTGATTGTCGGGATCCATCTTGCCGCCATCCACGAAGGGGACGGGAACATGCTCGGAACCTTCCCACTGAAAGCGCAGATAGAGATTCTCACTGTCGTGGGTGGCCTGAACGGTTACGGGAATCGACCCTCGCTTGCCGACGGGCGGTGTCGGTTCCGCTTTCTGCCCGGTAACCATCTTCTCGCCCATATCGGCAGTCTCTTTGTCATGACAGACTGTGCAGCGATCACCGGCGCGGAAAGGTCTGGCGCCACCGTGATACTTACCCACCAGAGTCCACTCCATGGAGGTCTGACCGGGATAGAAGAGGGTAATCTGGCGCTCTCCCGTTTTCGACCAGTCCACTCCGCTGTCCACTTCATCCCCGGCGGATGCCGTTGCTTGTTGCGGCGTCGCCGCGGCGACGGCTGCGGTGACCTTGGCTTTTACCGCATTGAGTTCGGCCTGGTCGTTGTCCAGCGCCAGCTTGTAACCGAGTGAGACGTGATGAAAACGTGCGTCGGTATAGTCGTCATGGATGGCGAAGCCAAAATTGTAAACAGTACCGGGCTCAAGGGAGATATTGCCCGCACCCGTGGACTTAAGGGGGCGTTTGACTTCAACGGTCCAGAGGCCCGCTTCCAGCCAGCCTTGGGCATCGATCTTGCTGCCGTCGTCCATGATGCGTTGCTCAAGCACATAGCCGTTTTCTGTTTTACCATTGCTGTTCCAGCGCACCAGGTCCATGTATTTGTGTGCATCCCGCTCCGCCTGGATGGCGGCATCGTCCTTCAGCTTATCCCAACCGCCGAGTTTCTTACCCCGGCGTCCCTTTTCCTCGACCTTGGTGCGTGACTCCTTGATATATTTCGTCACACCGTTGGAGAGATCCAGGTTGAGACCGGCGGCAGCGGCATCTTCGGGGTGTCCGGGCATGGTTCTCAGGTCTTCGTGGCAGGTACCCCAACAACCGGCCTGGGAGGCGTATTCCACCTCATCGGTCGCCAGCATCAGGGCCAGTTTGACCTGGTTGTCCGGATCCATCTTGCCACCGTCCACGAAGGGGACCGGGACATGTTCCGTGTCTTCCCACTGGAAGCGCAGATAGAGATTCTCATCATCATGAGCGGCCTGGACGGTTACGGGAATCGACCCTCGCTTGCCAACGGGCGGTGTCGGTTCCGCTTTCTCCCCGGTAACCATCTTCTCGCCCATGTCGGCAGTCTCTTTGTCGTGACAGACTGTGCAGCGATCGCCGGCGCGGAAAGGTCTGGCGCCACCGTGATACTTACCCACCAGGGTCCACTCCATGGAGGTCTGGCCGGGATAGAAGAGGGTGATCAGACGTTCCGGAGAACCGCTCCAATTGACACCGAAACCGCGAGTGGCAACGGCAGGCACCGCAGTGTCATCTGTCTGATTCGATTTGACCGCGGCAATTGCCTGGGCGACAGCGGCATCGATCTTTTTCTGTACAGCCAAGGCCTGCGCCTTACGGCGTTCACGCTCTTTCTGGGTTTCCTCCTGGCGGGCTTTTTCCGCCTCGGCCTCTGCCGCTTCGGCGCTGGCGAGACCCGCTTTGAACGATTCCGGTATCTCGAATTTATAGGCTTCGATAGGTTTTGCCCACTCCTCCAACTCCTCTTCACTGATCTCTTTATGGACGGGTTTGTGGGCGATGCCTTTATGGCAATCGATACAGGTGTTGCCCTTCTCCATGGCGAAGACGTGCTGGTTGCGGGCACGCGGCTTCTGCTTTTCGGGGTTCATCGTGTCCCAATCATGGCAGTTGCGGCACTCTCTCGAATCCGTCTCCTTCATCGCCTGCCAGACCCGCCGCGCCATGGTCAGCCGATGAGCTTCAAACTTTTCAGGGGTATCCACAGTCCCCATGATTTTGTGCCAGATTTCATTACTGGCCTTTATCTTTCTAACGATTTTGTGCACCCAGGGACGGGGGACATGGCAATCCGGACAGCTCGCGCCCACGCCACTGCGGTTACCGTCATGTGCCGTTCCCTTGAACTCGGCATAGACATTCTCCTCCATCTCATGGCAGGAGATACAAAATTCCATGGTATTGGTGGCTTCCATCACGGTATTGAAACCGCCCCAGAGCACCACACCGATGATCATGAACAGGACAGCACCACCCAGGGTCGCGCCAAAGGCGACTTTACGTGAAAGCAGGCTTTTGAATAAAGAGTGCTGATGCATCGCTTTCCCCGTTCAGGTCACAATGGTCAGGTGACACACCACTATTGGAGATTGTGTGGTGCAGGTGTTGGTGTGTGCCAGGCGGACACGAGGCTAAGCCTCGTGTCCACCCAGTCTTCAGTTACGTGCGTGTAACCTTGCGGTCATCAAGTGACGTGATTGACCCGGTTGTGCACGTTGAACTTACCGGTCGGTGCGAACAGGCCTTTAACACGGGCCTTCTCTTCGAGTGTCTTGGCATCGAAGATGATGATCTCACCATTCGGTTCCTTGCTGTCCTTACGATTCCAGACAGAGGTCCAGACCTCAGAACCATCGTTGTTGAACTCGATATGGACAGCGGCATAGCCGGCCTTTTCGGTCAGGCGGATAGTTTTGACGATCTCGCGGGTCTCCTTGGAGATGACCTGTATGGACTGCTGGACTTCGGGCTCGGGATGCTTGGTCTGATCCGCCCAGACATAGTCACTCTTCGGATGGGTGCGGATAAAGACGCCTGGACCGTCGGTTTCAGTCTCATAGCAGACCTTCCATGCCTGATCGGCATGACCTTTCGGATCGTTACCCCATGCAGTGACCTTGCCGACACCAAGATGCACGGTGCCACCGACCGGACCACACTTCGGATCGACCCAGTTGGCGCCCGGACCGGGATGCGGCAGCTTGTCAACGTCAATCAGCTTGGTGAGCTTCTGGGTTTCGGTGTCTACAACAACCATCTTGTTGGAAGCGTTTGCCGCGATCTGGAAGTAACGGCCTGTTGGATCGTAGAAACCGTCATGCAGGAACTTGGCGGTATCCATCTTGGTGATCTTCAGGTTTTCGATGTCGCTGTAGTCGACCTGCCACATCTGACCCAGCTCCTTCATGGAGACCAGCCAGCTGGGGTGGTTGGGCGTATCGTAGATAGCCGCCACACGGGACTCGTTGACATACTCGCCGTCCACATTCACACCGCGGGCGGAGACCACTTTCAATGGTTCCATGGTCATGGCGTCAGCAATGACGAAGTGGGGTGGCCAGTAGCCCCCGCCAACCACATACTTGCCATCGCCGGATACCGCCACGTCACGAGCGTCATAAGCGATCTGAACTTCGGCAACCTTCATCTTGTCAGGTGTCTGCCACAGATCGATCTTGGTCAGCTTGCCGTCACGGCCCTGGGTGTACCAGAAGCGGCCGGGATTTTTGGCATGCAGCGTGTTGTGATGCTCGGCGGCTTTCAGTACATGTACCGCATAGCCGGTGGGTACGTGAGCGACCACCTCTTTTTTGTCACCGTCGATAACCGCTACCTTACCCACATCGCGTTCGATGACGAGGAAGAAGTTTTCCCAGTTACGTCCATGCATAGGCTTGGTGGGATAATCCTTGGGTTCAACAAAAACCTTGTGACGCTCTTTCATCAATGCCAGGGACATCTCAGGTGGAATGGGTGCTTCCATCTGAATGTAGGTGGCCATCTTCTTGATCTCATCTTTTGTCATGATATCGTCGAAGTTGTTCATGCCGCCTTCAGTACCGAAACTGATGATTTTTTCGAGACGCTCTTGTCCCAGCTTCTGGGTCTCCTTCGGCTCCAGATTCTTACCGGTCGCGCCTTTACGCAGGGTGCCATGGCAACCTGCGCAACGCTGGAAGTAGGTAGTCTTGGATGCTTCGAAGTCTGCTTCGCTGAGAGTTGGCGTGGCTGCTTGGGCGGATAACCCTAAGCCACTGATGGATATGCCGATTGCCATTGATAGTGCACTTGCGTTTAAAATAGAGTGTGCGCCTGGCCGGGAACTTTTGATCATTGGAGAAATCCTCCCTTCTTGTCGATTACGCAAGACAGATTAAGCGCCCGGTCGGGCGTACTCACCTTGACAAATGTCAAATCAAAAAATGTCCATATCTCCGATAGTCTGATTCACGGTCCTGGAAATGTGAACTCGAATTGATACGGATCAAGGCTAAGAGGAATCTGAGTGAGATGATCCCGACAGGCGGGGTGTGCCTGTTCAAGAACACCGCTTTTCCGTTAGACAATCCTCTGGGGATATCCATTATGCGTAAGAGCTTAAAGACCTTTGGCCTCTCCCTCTTCATTGTGCTGGCCTTTCTGGTTATCGGTATCGGCTTTCTGTTCGGTATCGACAATCCGGTCCCCTGGATCATGATCGCCGTACTCTTGGCGTTGCCGGTTATCCACAAAAAAATGACATCCCGCGATTTCGTCTCCTGGGACAACGACTTGAGCGTGGGGATTCAGGCAATAGATGACGATCATCAAAAGCTCTTGACACTCATTAACAATCTGCAGACGGCGGTGCTCTATCCCACTGGTGAGTCCTTTGAACGCCAGGCGTTGAGTGACCTGGTCGACTACACTAAATACCACTTCGCGCGGGAAGAGAAACTGATGAGTGAAAACGGATATCCGGAATACGAGGACCACAAAAAGCAGCATGAAGAGATGATTGCCAAGGTGTCCCGCTTTTTGGACTCCTATGAAAAGGATCGCGAATCCACTATCGATGAACTGAACGGCTTCCTCAAGAGCTGGTTGATCGACCATATTGCCGGAACCGACCAGAAATACAGTCAGTTTCTTAGAGAGAAGGGTGTTCGATAATCGGGTTGAACTTGTGCCCGGTATACTCAATACATATACGGCCGGTTTTTAATCTATGCGGGTCAATTGCCTCTATTGCGGCGAGTCAATCGCAGATGACATCGATCATTGTCCACACTGCGGTGCTCCTTCGCACTATCAAAAAAGAGGTTTTCGCATCGGTGGCAGGGAGAAGTTTCTTATATTCTTTGTAGTGCTGTCCGCTGCGACCTTGATTATTGCCTTGTTGTTGCCGAGGTAGCGGGGACATCAAGCAAATAAAAAAATAGGATGGAGGCCCGGTTGAACAACACAGGATTAGATCCCGCTAAAGTCACACCCTCCGATCTAACCGCAACCATCAAGTCAGGTTGGGGCATATTTCGCGCTGCACCATTGCCAAGCGCGGCCTATGCATCGGTCGCGGCGCTGATAGGTCTGTTACTTCTCTATGCTGTCGGTGAACTCGGTATCTCCCCCATGTCGTTGCCGTTTGCCGGTGGTTTCATGTTGATAGCGCCGGCGATGCTGGGTGGTTTTTTTCAACTGGCCTCAAGCATACAGGCACATCAGGAAGTGTCGCTAGCCACGCCTTTTTCAGCCTTTCTGCATACACCCTTGCAAACCTGGATGGTTGCACTTTTCTGCGCCTTCATCTTTTTGATCTGGATAACCGATGCGGGCGTACTCTACAGCTTTATCATCGGCGGTACCGATCTCCCCTATCAACTGCCATGGTTTCTGCAAGTGGATGAATCAATCACCAGTTTCTGGTTCTGGGGTGCATTGATGGGGTCTGTTCTCGCATTCATCATCTTCTGTATCTCGGCTTTCTCCGTTCCCTTGCTTTTCGAAGGCAGGGGGGGGTTGGTGCAGGCAGTTCACGCCAGTGTGCGCGCCGTCTTCAGAAACTTCGTCACCACTATGCTGTGGGCGGTATTACTCAGTCTCTCGATCCTGATTGCCATCATGCTGCTGCCCTTGTTGCTGTTGGTTCTGCCGGTTATGGCGTACGCCAGCTTCGCCCTCTATCGTCTTGTTTTTCCTCAAACAAGCTGAATCAACGAATAACCCTTTATTCACCGCATGCGGTTTTGTTCAGGCGCCCCATTTGACACATGTCAAGGTAGGGAAGGGTGTCTGTTTTCTAATAGCGGGGACTCAATCAAGACAGGCTTGGGAG
>NZ_MARB01000042.1 GCF_001715975.1 Candidatus Thiodiazotropha endolucinida
ATCAATCGCTAGATTGAGCGGTAATTACACCGCCAAACGAATTTGACGGCTGACGACGGGTAAAAATCAACAGCCTGCTAGTCGTAGAATATCCCGCACAGAACCGACAAATATCATTGCGCTATCAAGGGGAAATCTGGTCTATTGCGGGGTGATGCTGTAAGGTATTGTCTGACACAGTGGCTTTCGCCATTGTGAATAGCCTGGATCCTTATTTTTTGATCCGCACATATGCCATACCCTAATGCATTACTTTCGCTAATCACATCTGATTTAGTGTGATGATCGATTTATTTCATACTGGGTGGAACTTGACTCTGAAATCAAAGTCATCTCTCATGTCGCCGAATAAATCCCGGGCAGGCTGTAAGAGATTTCTACTCATATTGACGTATTGGGCACCCTGTGAATCGCTCATGGATGTAACTTTATGTTAAAGAAACTGGTTTTCACGTTGATAGGGCTGGCTATCCTGATAGGTGTACCGACCCTTATCAAGTTGAAACAATTCGAAACCATGGGTGCGGCACAGATGGAGATGCCCCCCGAGACAGTAACCTCAGATCAGGTCCGCAGCCAGCGTTGGCCTAACACGGTGAAAGCGACCGGCTCGCTGGTCGCAGTTCAGGGGGTGATCGTCACCGCCGAACTGGGTGGCAAGATCGAGGAGATTGCCTTTGAATCAGGTGATCGAGTCAAGCAGGACGACCTACTGGTCCGTATCGACGTCTCCGCTGAGCAGGCGCAGCTCCGCTCAGCTGAAGCCGCAGCTAAACTGGCGCGTATCAACCTGGATCGTAACCGGGATCTGCGCGCCAACAAAACCGTCTCTCAGGCCGATCTCGACACCGCCGAGGCCAACTTCAAGCAGGCCACCGCCCAGGTGGACAATGTGCGCGCCACCATTGCCAAAAAGACGCTGCGCGCCCCCTTTGACGGTCAGCTGGGACTGCGCCAGGTCAATCTGGGACAGATTGTCGAGCAGGGCACGCCTGTTGTGACCTTGCAGACCATCGATCCGATCTATGTCGATTTCTCATTGCCTCAGCAGCAATTCTCCATCCTGGAACCCGGCACCGAGGTGCATGTGACGACCGATGCGGCCCCCGAAAAGGTCTTCAGTGGCAGGATCATCGCCGTGAATCCCGAAATCGATCAGATGACACGCAGCGTGCGCGTCAGGGCAACCCTGTCCAATCAGAGCGAACTGCTGCGTCCCGGCATGTTTGCCAATGTGGAGGTGATGCTGTCGGATGATGAGGAAGTGCTCGCCATCCCCGCCACCGCAGTGCTGTATGCGCCCTACGGCGATACCGTATTCGTTATCGACGAGGTCGAGGATGAAAAGAGCGGTGAAAAACAGCTCGTGCTGCGTCAGCAGGTGATCCGCCTTGGCGCCAGCCGGGGCGATTTCGTTGCCGTGGTGACAGGGCTCGAGGAGGAAGAAAAAGTGGTCACCAGCGGTGTCTTCAAACTGCGGCCGAAAATGGCGGTAATCGTTGACAACGCCCTGGCACCCGAAGCGAAGATGGAGCCCGCCCCCGAGAATGAGTAAATCCATCCAACGCTATGACAATGCGCTGTAAAACATTGAGCAAGGGACTCTGATATGGCAAGGATGAAAGCCTTTACCGATCTGTTCATACAGCGGCCGGTGGTTGCGATCGTGCTCAATCTGTTGATTGTCATTGCCGGTTTCCAGGCCTGGAACAGTCTCAACATCCGGCAATATCCGCGCAGCGACAACGCCACGGTCAATATCTCCACCGTCTATGTGGGCGCCAGCGCGGAGTTGGTACGCGGTTTCATCACCACACCGCTGGAGCAGGCCATCGCTTCGGCCGACGGTATCGACTATATCGAATCGAAGAGCCTTCAGGGCTTCTCCATGATCAACGCCCGCCTGAAGCTCAACTACGAGCCTACCAAGGCCCTGGCGGAGATTACCGCCAAGGTGAACCAGGTGCGCAATGAGCTGCCCGCCGAGGCACAGGTGCCGGCGATCTCGGTGCAGTCGGCAGATTCGGAGTTCGCCGCCGCCTATATCAGCTTCGCTTCCGATATCCTTTCCCAGGCCGAGATCACCGACTATCTGATCCGTGTCATACAACCGCGCCTGGCCGCCGTTGCGGGGGTTCAGCGCGCCGAGATATTCGGCGCCCGCACCTTCGCCATGCGCATCTGGCTGAAGCCGGACAAGATGGCCGCCTACCACGTCAGCCCGGCACAGGTACGCCAGGCACTGGCCGCCAACAACTTTCTCGCCGCCGTCGGCAGCACCAAGGGTTCTCTGGTCCAGGTCACCCTGACGGCCAATACGGATCTTCACACGGTGGAGGAGTTCGAGCGTCTGGTGATCCGGCAGCAGGACGACGCTATCGTGCGCCTGAAGGATATCGCCGAGGTCACACTCGGTGCCGAAGATTACGACACCACAGTCAGCTACCTGGGCCAGACCGCCGTCTTCATGGGCATCTTTCCCCTGCCCACCGCCAACACCATCGATGTCATCAAACGAGTGCGCACGGAGATCGATGCCATATCCCGCGACCTGCCGACTGGCCTCGAGGTGGAACTCGGCTACGACGCCTCTGAATATATCGCCAATGCCATCACCGAGGTCACCAAGACCCTGGGCGACACCCTGATGATCGTCATCGTTGTCATCTTCCTCTTCATGGGCTCGATGCGTTCCGCCCTGGTGCCGATGTTCGCGATACCGGTTTCGCTGATCGGCAGCATCTTTCTGATGCAGATTTTCGGCTTCTCCCTCAACCTGCTCACCCTGCTGGCCATCGTACTCTCCGTCGGCCTGGTGGTGGACGACGCCATTGTCATGGTGGAAAACATCGAGCGCCATCTAAGGGAGGGTCGCAGCAAACGGGAGGCGGCACTGCTCGGCGCACGCGAACTGGTGGGACCGGTCATCGCCATGACCATCACCCTGGCGGCTGTCTATATACCGATCGCCATGCAGGGGGGGCTCACCGGTGCCCTGTTCCGCGAGTTCGCCCTGACCCTGGCCGGCACCGTCACCATTTCGGGCTTCGTCGCACTGACCCTTTCACCGATGATGTCCTCCCACATGCTTCGTAGCGCCGCGGACGAGGAGAAGGGCTTCACCGGCTGGGTCAATCACCATTTCGATCGCATGCGGCTGGCCTACGGCCGCCTGATCGATAACACCCTGGATGCCCGCCCCTTCGTCTATGTGATATGGCTCGCTGTCGCCGCGGCGGCCTTTCCCCTCTACAACATGTCGCCCAAGGAGCTGGCGCCCGGCGAGGATCAGAGTGTTATCTTCGGCGTGATCAACGCATCGGCCAACGCCACCGCCAATCAGAAGGAGTTTTACGGCAAGGCCGTCGAGGAGGCTTTCCTGAGTACGGAGGAGGTGGATCTCACCTTCCAGATCCTGCTCGCCCCCTCCGTCGGCGCCCTCTACGATACCGACGGCTTCTCCGGCATGGTGGTCAAACCATGGCACAATCCACGTGAGCGCACTGTCTTCGAGATCATACCCGAGATTCAGGCCAAGCTGTCGCAGATCCCGGGCTTCCAGATCTTCGCCACCACACCACCCGCCCTGCCTGGCGGCAGCAACTTCCCCGTCGAGTTCATCATCGCCTCCACCGGGGACGCCAAGCGGTTGCTCGATTTCGCCCAACAGATACAGGGTAAGGCCGCGGAAAGCGGCATGTTCCACTTTCCACCCCTGATCGACCTCAAATACGATCAGCCCCAGGCCCAGGTGGTGTTGGACCGGGACAAGATCGGCGCCCTCGGGCTCGATCTGAATCAGGTCGGCAACGACATGGCCGCCGCCCTGGGTGGCGATTACGTCAACCGTTTCAATATCGCGGGGCGCAGTTATAAGGTGATTCCGCAGATCGAGCGCGCCCAGCGGCTCAATCCGGAGCAGCTTACCGAGATCTATATCAACGGCCCGCAAGGCGAACTGATCCCCCTGAGCAGCGTGGCACGCATCGAAAACAGCACGGTGCCCCGCTCCCTCAACCGCTTCCAGCAGCTCAACTCGGTGAAGC
This sequence comes from Candidatus Thiodiazotropha endolucinida, assembly GCF_001715975.1. GTDB lineage: Bacteria > Pseudomonadota > Gammaproteobacteria > Chromatiales > Chromatiaceae > Thiodiazotropha > Thiodiazotropha endolucinida. The sequence goes on from NZ_MARB01000042.1 coordinate 4,047, forward strand.
TCTCGGGCATGACCAACCGTACTCTCGACGAAGCCCTCACCGTGCTGGAAGATGCGGCGCGGGAGATCCTGCCACCCGGCTACACCATCGACTACACCGGTGAGTCGCGCCAACTGCGCCATGAGGGCAACAAGTTCCTGCCCGCCTTTTCCCTGGCCATCGTGATGATCTTCATGGCGCTGGCGGTGCAGTTCAACTCATTCCGCGACCCGCTGATCATCCTCCTGGGATCGGTGCCGCTGGCGATGTTCGGCGCCCTGATCTTCACCTTCCTGAAGATGCCCAATCCCAACATGCCCTTCTGGACCAGCGGCTGGACCACCACCCTCAACATCTACGCCCAGGTCGGACTGGTGACCCTGGTCGGCCTGATTGCGAAGAACGGTATCCTCATCGTCGAGTTCGCCAACAAGCTGCAGGAACAGGGATTGTCAAAGATCGACGCCGTGCGCGAGGCGGCCATGACCCGTCTGCGTCCGGTATTGATGACGACCGTTGCAACGGTCGCCGGTCACTTTCCCCTGATCCTGGTAACCGGCGCCGGCGCCGCAGCACGCAACTCCATCGGCCTGGTACTGGTCGGCGGCATGGCCATCGGTACGCTATTCACCCTCTTCGTGCTGCCGTCGATCTATGTCCTGCTGGCAAAGGAGCATACTCATGAGGAAGCAGAAGAGGCTGCCGGCATCGCGGTGTCTGCCAATGTCGAGCCGGCGTTAAACAGTGATCGAGCCTGACACGCAACCCTCCCCTTTACAAACTGAATTTGAAAGCGTCAAGCTCACCACACAGGCATGCCCGGTTTTTATTGAAAATCGCTTCAGCCCTCCATTAGATTCGCTTCGACTATATTGCTGGCAAAATCGTGATAGACGGCACCGACCTGCTTGGCCATGGAATCCGGAAACGCATGAAATTCATCCGACTCCAAGGCATTGATGATCGCCTGGGGAACGAGCTCCGCCGGCTCTGCGATTTCACCCAGCCCGGCATGCGCAGCCATATCTGTCGCAATCGGGCCCGGGTGTACACTGACCACCTGAGTACCCTGCTCCTTGAGAACGTCGCGCAGGCCCTGGGTAATGGAGTAGGATGCCGCCTTTGACGCCGAGTAAGTGGCGAAATCCGCAAAGTTCTTCATGGAAGCGACGGAGTTGAGCTGTACCAGCGCGCCACCGCCATTTACCTTCAAAAGGGGTGCAAAGGCCTGTGCCATCCGCATCAATCCATATACATTCACCTCCATCTCGTCCTGCATCGCAGCAACCGCGTTGCCGGCCATGGGATTTGCAATATTCAACATGCCCGCATTGTTGATTACGATCTCCACGTCGCCGGCCTGTCTCGCGGCGGCGGTAATACTGGCCGGATCATTGAGGTCGATGCGCAATGCAACGACACGTTCACCATAGGCATCGGTCAAGGGTTTGAGAGACTCAGGGTTACGCGCCGCAGCGTATATCTTGCTCGCACCGGCAAGTAAAAACTCCTCCACTATGCTCTTGCCTATACCGCGGTTGGCGCCTGTTACCAGAACAATTCGACCTTTCACTGATTGCATGGGCTAGCTCCTTTGGCTGATCAATATTGTGTACCGTTCGGTACATATTTGAATTATTATACCGATCGGTACATAATGTCAACATGAAACATGGCGAAGAGACAAACGATGAGTGCAGGCAGGAAGCGAACGTTTGAAAAGTCGGATGCATTGGACAAGGCAATGCGTGTTTTTTGGGAACACGGCTATGCCGGCACATCCGTGAGTGATCTGACAAAGGTGCTGGGCATCAACAAACCCAGTCTCTATTCAGCATTCGGCAACAAGGAGCAGCTGTTCGCAAAAGCCCTGGAACACTACATGTCGCACTATGGAGCGCCGCTTCTGGAACGACTCACACAACCCGCAGACTTACCCTTCGCAGACCGGGTTCGAGCCTATATGCTTGGTATTGTCGATTTGATCAACAGCGATGATTCACCCAAGGGGTGTCTATTCGTGAAAAGCTGTTGCGAGACCGGTAGCTCAGCACTGCCTGAGGACATTTCCCTGTCGTTGCAGGAAATGAGACAGGTTAACGCTCAGTTGCTGACTAAAGCAGTGCAAGCCGAGCAGAAAAGAGGCCTGCTGCTTCAAACAGCCAAGCCAAGGGATATCGCAGAATATCTGCTGTCCGTATTGTATGGCCTCTCTGTACTGGCAAGACAGGGTAAATCCCGCAGAGAACTTGTCAGGATCGTCAATGTAGCGATTACTGCACTGCCGATGTCTCAAGCGTGACTGATGAATTTCGCCTCATTGGAATCCATGGGGTACCAATCTTATACCACCCAGAGTATGTACAGGCAAAAAACCTAATCCGGCACGTCCTTTCATTTTTTTACTGCTTTTTTATTTCCAGGACTGATACACGCTTGCCACCAAGCTCATGAACAACAATGCGGTTATTGTTTGTATCCGCAATAAACAATGTTTTGTCATGCAGTGCCAGGCCACCTGGCTCATTCAACTGAAACTGGCCGTTTACGGTACTGAGAAAACCCGGCCTGCCATCGCCTATTATCGATTTAATCACATCCTTCCCGAGATCAACGATTTTGATTTTATGATTGTATGTGTCCGCCAGGATAACCGAATTTTCACCGGCCACCGCAATGCCCAGCACGTGTTGCAGTTTCGCTTCGTGCAACTTTCCATCCACATCACCGAAATCGAACAATCCCCTGCCCACCAATGTCTCCACGACTTCTTCTTTCAGGTGAATGCGCCTAATCGCCGAGGCCTCTGAATCAGCAATATATAACCAGTCTCCGAAAAGACTCAAGCCGCTTGGCTGGCTGAATGTGGCTTTTTCGATATCTCCATCAGCAATACCCTCACGTCCCGATCCCGCGAAATGAATGAGTTGTTTTGACGCGGTATTGTAAACCCAGATCTGGTGGCTGCCCGCCATTGCGATGAAGAGTCGATCATCCCTGAGCGCCAGCGCCCAAGGTGACGCCATGCCAATCGATGTGGCCTTATAATAGCCTCCACGTTTTCTTTCCAGGGCACCATTACCTGCAACGGTTTTCACTGTTTTTTCTATCAGGTCAATATATCGTATGGTGTGATTCCCCGTATCGGCCACATAGATTCCGTTGCTGTCAAAGACAAGCCCTTGAGGCAAGTTGAATCTTGCCCGGCTAAAATCACCGTCCTCGTTTCCTGCCTCTTCCATTCCAATGACATGCTGTGTTTGTCCCTCGTGGTCTGTCACAAGAATCCGATTATGTAGCGAATCACTTATAGCCAGATGGGTGTCGGAAACCGCAATCTTACCCGGTGCGGCCAAGGGGGTTGGTTTACTGTTTTCACGTTCCAGCTGTAGAGGGATTGGCGTGAGGTTAAGGATACTCTTGTGCTGTTCGAGCAGTTCAGTGATTTTGTTATCTATCAGCTGGTATTTTCCTTCACCTGTCACACGTCCCAGCACTTCTCCGGCCGGATCGATAAATACCCGGGTGGGCCACGCACGCATGCCATAATAACCTGCCAGTAGAGAATCGACATCGTTGACGACTGGATGGTCGACACCATACCTGATTACAATACTCCTGAGTGTATCGAGATTCTTTTCATTGTCGAATTTCGGTGTGTGCACACCAATAACCAAGAGCTGATCTCCATACTTTTTTTCCAGCTTCTTCAAGTCAACCAGCACATGGATGCAGTTGATACACCCGTAAGTCCAAAAGTCCAGAATAACGACCTTTCCCAGCATGTCGTCAAATGTCAGAGGCCTCTCAACGTTCAACCATGGCATGCCGGGCGCGAACTCCGCGCTCGTATCAACAGGACTTGTCTGGACTCTATCACTCTGCCCCTGATCTGCCGTCTCCGAAGAGCAGCCATTAAAGCTCAACAGTACGAGTAAAATTACCGGCCATTGCAACCTGCATTTCAATGATACCGGATTGCCACTGCTGATCATTTGTTATTTGCCCTGAATAACCATGCTTGACTGCAAGTAGAGCACAGAGCGTCAAATTTGTCTTCCGCAAGGGATCAGATGTGATGAAATCTTTATATTTCGAGGAGTAACCGATTACTGCTCGTTGAAATGGCAGCTTATTCCACTATTTGATAAAGGTTTTTATGATGGTTGACTTGAGCACAAATTCTGCAATGTTGTTGTGATCTCACTCTGCTTACCGTCGGTACATGCACCTGGTTACCACAGCATGAACATTTCATGCGTTCCAACGCCACATCCCGATGTTTCGGTTTCGACCACTTATTGACTGATATGGCCTGCGCGTTACAGATATCCACACAGATGCCGCATCCGCTGCATAGCTGCGGCTCCACGCTGTAATACATCCGTTCACCAGTATCATTGAGGTCTATAGCACCATGTGGACAGAGCCTGACACAGGCATCGCATCCATTGCATTGAACGGCATCGAATTGCGGCACATAAGGCCAGACAGTGGACTCATCTTTTGTCGGGAGCAATTCTCCCGGAGTCGTGTATTCATCAGTTTCACCTTCGTGCAAATTGAATAGTGCTGATGTAGGTCGAAGACTACCTTCGATCATTCCCTGCAAGAATCCTCTACGACTTAATCTGGAAGCCGCATGATCTTCAACCCATAGGGAACTGATACGCTGCCATTCACAACTGCTCAATCGACGATAGCTTATAGGCGTTATCGTATTGACGGAAAGTGCCGAGTTGATCTGATCAACTCTTTCGGAGAGCTTGGCTCCACTGTTACGCATACACTCCGTACAGCGGCCAGTTGCCACGACCCATTCGGAATAGCCATTTCGATACAATTTTAGGATATCTTTGGTACCGACAATGTGGATACAGGGAATAGCGCCATCTTTGCGAGATATTCCCGCCTTTTCACAGGCGCAAAGCACAATCTTTCTCTTTTCCCAGTCACCGATGAGTATCTCATATCGTATCGAAATCGCTCCTTCAGGACAGGCAGGCATACACAGCCCACAGCCGTCACAGAGCGCAGTGTCGAGACGTAACGCCTCATCATCTAAAGACCATGCATGCTGTGGACAGACATCCACGCAAGACGAGCAACTAGCCATCTCGACAATTTCATGAACACAGCGCCCAGAAACCACATCCGGCAATCGTTCTTCCTGCCGGATCTGATCAATCAGTTGTTGCAACGGCGTCATAATCCTGTCGAATGGCTGTTGACTGTTTACTATTTTTTCAGGCTCCTCAGATAGGCGACAATTGCCTGGATATCAGCGTCGGGTATATCGGCACGACCAGGCATAGTCGGTGCACCTCCGTACTTTACTGTTCCGTTTTTTATGATATTGACCAAGTCAGTGTCAGTACCCTTCTGTCCATCACCATCTGTATCGTAAATATAGTCACCCGTCACAAAACTGCGCGGTTTCGGATTCAGCGCCATTCCCGCGGGCCCATCACCCTGCCCACTCATCCCGTGGCATGCCACACAGCCGCCTAAGCCCTCGTAAATAGCCTTACCTGCGGCAGCATCCGCAAAAGCACCCTGGGTACCGAACGCCAGCATTGTCGCAAAACAGGCAATGGCCATCCGGCTTTCTGTATATATTTTCATTGTATCCTCTCCAAACGCTTGAAATAAGACAAAAAAAACAATCTGAAAATCACATGTATGGTGACCGGTTTAAATCTAAACGGCGGGACCCATGCCGGGCATGTAACTCAGAGATACGTCTTCTTTAGGTGCACTGGACTTCATCCTCTCTTCTATCTCTTCCTGTGATGGTCTGGGTTGATCGGTCACGACCACCAACAGATCCCTTAATTCCTCGCAATAGGCCGAAGTCAATAACGCGACACCGGCAAAGTAAGGTGTTGCGCATCTGCTTGCCACCCTGTTTGAGAAATCATTCAGCCAGCGCAACAGGTGTTCATCCATGAATTTCGCCACATCCTGAAGATGCTTTTCAGACTCTGAATTGGCGAAAAGGTGGGAAATGAATTGAAGCTGCAACACCAGATCATCGTCCGGTCGGACCCGCCAGTTTTCTGCCATCAAACCATACATCTCATACCAGACTCGTACCTGAAACATACTCTCCTGACAGGTCAGGTTTTCTTCATCAAGCCAGACGGATTCCAGCGGCGATGCCTGCAAACCATGGTTCAGGTAGATGTCGGCATAATCAGCCGCAAGTTCATCGAGGAAGTCGTCATCATGTACTTCGGGCAGTGACTTAATAACCCGACTCATCAAGTCAATCGCTTCACTCCCCGCCTCGGTAACCAGTTTCAGCCCCAGCGAGTGGGGAAAGTTACAGTCAAGCAAAGCCTCAAGTATCCTGCTATCCGGTTCCTTTTGATGCAGTAGCGCAAGCATCTCCAAATCATCCGCAACTGCATTATAGAAAGTTTGCAAAAGCTTAATACTCGAATTGTCCTGCTGATCCTGTTGTATACCCATCACTTGACCTTGCCTTTACTATGTGCCACAAAACCAATCGAGGGTTTCGTCAAATCAATGTTTGACATATTCTTTACCTGTTTTGAAACCTTGTCATTGGGGCCGATCGCAACTGTCTCCAACGCGCCGTTCCAGATCTGCTCTATGGGACCTATATCCAAAACACGCATCATGCAGGCCATGACACAGTAGGGCTTCCGTCCCGCCTCGATTTCATCCACGCACATATTGCACTTTTTGACGATACTGTCACTTGGATCGAATTGCGGTGCGCCAAAGGGACATGCGGCTTCACAGCGCCGGCAGCCGATACACAGGGTGGAATCGATATCGACGATACCATCCTTCTTCCTTTTAAAAAGGGCCCCTGTGGGACAAGTCGGCAGGCAGGCCGGGGATTCGCAATGGTTGCAGGACATATTGACCTTGTAGGCGAATACATCCGGATAGGTTCCACCCTCGATGTATTGCACTCGCCTGAATCTCGGTCCGGCTGCCAGGCCGTTCTTGTCTTTGCATGCTATTTCACATGCCCGGCAACCAATACAATCAACATTGTTATGGATGAATCCCAACTGCTTATCCGGAACCACGGGTGTATAGGTTTCACGCTTGCGGCGCTTGACCGCTTCCTTAATCCTGGCTTTATCTTTTTTGTCTGACATAAGTCTCTCCTCCAAGATTAAAGGTCACGCCTAAAAACATGGGCACGAGAAGTTGCCAGCTTATCCCAGCCAGGTCGATGCTCAAGATCCGTCTTTTGGATATCACACAATACGGTGTTGTATGCAAATGCCCCCGCAGGACTGGGCTCATCCAGTGTCAGCATGTCCGGATTTCCCGCCCTGTCGACGCCGTTTTCATCCAGGTCAATCCATACGCCTTCGTGCAGCACAGCCACGCCCGGCATACAGCGTTCGGTCACGTAGGCAGGCACCACCACTTTTCCACGATCGTTCCAAACCTCGACTGTATCGCCGGTCTTGACCCCCAGCTTTTTCGCGTCTGAAGCATTTATCGTCACTTCCTGCTCATAGGTCTCGCGTAACCAGCTGCAATTGTTGAATATGGAGTGGGTTCGCCAGCGTGGATGGGGCGAGACTAGATGAAATGGATATTTAGCGGTTTTGGGGCTGTTCAATGACTCCCACGGCTCGACCCATTTCGGTATGTATGGGATCTCATAGCCATACATGGTCCGCTTCCAATCCGTGATCTGCGCCAGCTGCGTAGCGAGAATCTCGATCTTGCCGGAGGGAGTCTGGAACCGTGTGCCGTTCTCTACTTGATCCCTGAACGCTACGTGCGGCTGGTCGAAGGTAAACTTGTAGACGCCTCTCTGCTTGAATTCGTCCCAAGACATATCCACATGCTGATGATGCATGACCTTTTGTTCCCACCACTCTCTCAGGTAGGCCTCGTCAACATGCTCATCGACATGAAAATAGTCGCGATTGGCCTTTGGATTGTATGCCTTTCCGAACACATCACCGCCGATACGATAAGCAAGTTCGGTAAAGACCTGGAAATCGCTCTTCGACTCACCCATAGGTTCGATGACTTTCGGACGGTGTATGTAGTAGTGGCCTTTGTACCAGGGTAGCGCCACATCATGCCGTTCGAAATGAGTTGCAATGGGTAGCAGAATATCGGCATAGAGTCCGGAGGGCGTGATAGTCGAATCCATGCAAACCACGAGTTCCAGTTTATTAATTGCCTCAATCTCTTTATTGATATTGGTAAGTTGATTGAACCAATCGGATCCTTGCCAAAAGATACCCTTGATGTTGGGTATCTGCCCATCCGTGTTGTCTTCCCGCTGCCAAAGGCCTATCTCTTCGCGTTTGACATTGGGATAGTTGAGTACACAATGGGCCCAGCGGTCCGATTTGATGGACTGAAACCAGATATTGGAATATTGATCATAGGGGTAGGCAACCGCTTCGGCATGCCAGGCCTTACCGACACCTTCGGCGCAGCCACCCAAATTTCCGATATTGCCGGTCATAGCCTGGAGTGCTGCTGCCATGCGATTGTACTGTTCACCGTAGGCGTTTCTGCCGGGTGCCCACGACGCCTTCAATGCAGCGGGTTTTGTCCGTGCATACATATCCGCCAGCTTGATAATGTCCTTGGCCGGGACACCACAGACCTTGGATGCCCACTCCGGCGTTTTTGGCTCACCGTCATATTTACCCAGGATGTAATCTTTAAAATTCTCTTTGTCCTTGGCCCATTCCGGCATGGTCCCCGCATCCATACCTTGACAGAATTTGTTGATGAAACCTTGATCCTGGAGATTGTTGGTAAAAATGTAGTGCGCCATCCCCGCCATCATTGCCGCATCCGTATTCGGACGAATAGGTATCCACCAGGCATCGTAGGCTGCAGCCGAGTCCGTATACTGCGGATCGACCAAGACAAACTTACAACCGCGCTGTTTAGCCATGCGCATATACATGAAGGTATTGCCACCGTGGAATGTATAGGCGGGATTCCAGCCCCACATAATCATCAGTTTGGAATGAGCGAACGCGTCATCTTCATTCCCGTCCTCGATAGTGCCGAAGGTCATGCGCGAGCTGAAGGTCGTACCCTGATAGGAAGGCACCGACCAGGAACTGGTTCGGCAGCCGAACATTCCCAGAAAACGCCCCAACAGTCCCTCTATCTGATCTGACTTATGCAATACTCCGTACGAGGCACCGGCATAACTCTGATCCACCAGGGCAGTCGGGCCGTAGGTATCTTTGATCTGGACCATCTTATTGGCGACGATATCAAGGGCCTCGTCCCAAGAAATCCGCTTGAACTTACCCTCACCCCGTTCACCCACACGCATCATCGGGTAAAGCAGACGCTCCGCCGAATAGAGACGCTGACGATAGGAACGCCCCCGCAGGCACGCCCTCAGTTGCGGCTCATCATTGCTGTCCTTGCCGAAGTGACCACCTCGCTGATAACGCCCATCGTCTGTGGACAACCGTACGATCACATCCTTCCACTTGTGTGCAACCAACATGTGGCGCGAACCGCAGTTGTGTGCACAACTGGTCACCACCGTCTCCAGCTGATCATCGGTCGGATAGGGTTCATAGGCAAACGCCTTGGCCTCTTTGGCGGTCTTTAATTCCACCAAGCCTCCGGCGGCCAATGTCGCGCTGCCGGCCGCAGCAGACTTCAGAAATGAGCGCCTGGACAAATTCAAGCGCTCAGACAGGTTCTTTTTCAAAATATCGATACTCATCAGTACCTCGTTGTCGGCAATAGACTATTTCGCAGCCTGCTGGTTCTCAATCCGAAACCTGGGTTCCGATTCGGTCGGCCTATCTTTGGCCCATTCGGGTGTGGTGCTCGACATGCCCTTCCAAGCGTGCCTGGGATATGGATAGGGAATGCGATACCACTGCCGCCCGCCATGACATCCATAGCATATGTCCGGATCCTTTTTGGCTGCCTTTTCAATGGCATTCGCTTTCAAGAAATTAACCTGATGACGATTGGTACGGATATTGATGTGGCAGAGAAGGCAGTCGTTCTGAAAGAGTGCTCTAGACTCCGGCCAAGGTTTTGGCAAACCCATCAATTTGTAAGGATTAGCCCCATGGCACATCAGGCAAACATCAGGGTTCACCGACTTGCGTAAAGTCTTGTCCTGTTTCGAATGGTCAGGGGGTATAGTCGCCTCTTCACGCAAGTCATTTCCCTGATGACATGTATTGCACTTTAAATCCATCAGCTCCTGGGCCAAGGGCGTCACAAGATGACGGCGATGGAATGTATCCTGTTGACCCTCATAGGTTGTCAAGGTCTGATACCAGGCCAACACCTCAGAAGCTTTAACACCGGCAGGTGACTCAAACAGCACCTTTCTGCTCACTATCTCCTGATGGCAGCTGAGGCACTGCTCATCATCAGCATTATCAATGGCCGGTTTGTTATGGATGGTATGCCAACTAGCTCGATCATAATCTTTGTCAGTGATATCACTGGCAAAAACCTGACCGATGGCCATTAACACCATCGACAGTAACAACGGACTTAGGAGCCTGATACCCAAAGTCATGTCATCTCCCTTACCTGAAGCGATCAGATAGCTATTCTTTACGGGAATTAATCTATGAAGGGGGCGCCTCCCTGCGCCCCATGACATCCCTGAATCAAATCCTTTTCATGCGAAAGGCCGCTTAACGCCAGCCACTCATTCCGGACATGCCGCCCATGCCGCCCATACCGGACATACCGCTCATGCCGCCCATGCCGGACATACCGCTCATGCCGCCCATGCCGGACATACCGCCCATACCGCTCATGCCGCCCATGCCGGACATACCGCTCATACCACTAGCTGGATAGAAGAAGATCTGTCCTTGCGGGGTGATCTTGAAGTAGCCGGACATACCGCTCATGCCGCCCATGCCGGACATACCGCTCATGCCGCCCATGCCGGACATACCGCTC
>NZ_MARB01000043.1 GCF_001715975.1 Candidatus Thiodiazotropha endolucinida
GAGCAGAATGCCGTCCACCATCGGATCGCTGGCAGCCTGTTGCAGACGGGCGATAATGCCGTTGTAACCGGCCCGAGGTTTTCAGGAACATCGCTGACTCTCCGGATTAACTGGCGGTGACGGTAATTTCTGCAACCGCAGCAAACTCACCATTACCGGATACAACCGGAATGTTGACCTTGCCTGCAGCAACGCCGTTCACGGTGATGGTCATACCACTGACCGACACGGTGGCTTTTGTTTTATCCGCAGACACCGCACGAAAGCTCTTGTCGGTTACGCCCTCCGGCTGGAAGGCCACGGTCAGCGTGGTGCTCTGCCCTTTCACCACCGAGGTGCTGGCAGGCGTCACGGTCATGCCGGTTGCCGCTGTTACCGTGCTGCGATCTTCTGCCATCGACGGACGTCCCACATTGGTGACTTTCACCGTGCGGGTGATCACTTCCTTCGCCGTCACCGCCTTACCGATACTGCTGACCCAGCCACGGAACACATCGACCGTGCCGTTCGGGAAGCGGATTTTATAGGCACGGGTATCGCCTTCATTAAACCACGCCAGCAGCGCCTGCTGCCCCTGCTCTCCGGGCATCCACGCCAGCGTGAAGCTGGTATCTCCGGCAGATTTCTGCCCCTGCCCGGTCGCAGTCCAGTCTGCATCTTCATCATCGAGATAGCTGTCGTCATAGGACTCAGCGGTCAGTTCGCCGGGCGTCAGGTCTTTAACTTTTGCCAGACGCGACCAGTCAACGTCTGAAAGCGGATTCGCGTAAGGGTCACCGCTCCCCTTATAAACCCACAGGGTGGTCCCGGCACCTTTCACCGGCATTGTAGGATTTGGTACAGGCATAGCGTCCTCACATTTCATAGGTAATGACATAAGTCAGATCGGCTGAACTCCACAAGCCCGCATCATCGTCGCGCCGGTAGTCATAGCCGCTGGCCACCATACTGGTGATCAAATCTGACAGTGCCGGGATATCGCTCATCACCGGATAAATCCGGGACTCCATCCACGCATCCAGCTCTGAATCCGGCACCTGAGCAGGCAGGAAAACTTCGATATGCAGCTCCGCCTGCCAGGTATCGCTGTCCAGCTCTTCGCCCGTGTATTCAGCGCCGGTGAGATAAACGGCAACTGCCGGAAAATCCGCCTCATCAAAAACAGCGGGGCGACCATCAAAAAACGTCGCCCCGGTGTCATGCTTCTCCAGTGCATCCAGTACGGCTGCACGGAGTTCAGTATGTTTCATCGCTTTATTACCATCCTCAGTTGATGCTGCAGCGCATAGCCCAGCTCTTTCGGAAGACGTTCACGCCGTATCCGCTCAATATTTTGTTTAAACGCCGTGGTCAGCGGCACCGCCATCGGGATTTTCACCACATCAATGGGGTAACGGTTTTTCCCAGCCACACGCTGCATGACATGCCACCGGCCATTTTTCAGTTGCTGAATAAACGCGCCGGGAATACGACGGTTACCCACCACAAGCACGCTGCCGCCACCTTTCAGGGATGAACGCTGCCCCTTTTTACGACGCCTGCGGCGCGAAAGGACAACCCGCGCATTACCCAGCTTGATTACGGGCAAATCCCCCCGGTTAACTTTGATTCTGGCCTGCGGATTTTTGACCGTGGCCCTTTTCAGCCTGGCCCTTTCCTTTACCAGTTTCCGGCGTACCTTTGTCTCACGGGCAACCTGTGACGCCGACTGCGATATCGCGGATGAAGCAACGCGGTTAATGGCCATTGCGGCGGCACCAGGCACCGCCGTTTTGCTGATACGGCTGAGGTTTTCAACGGCCTGCTCAAGACCTTTTATGGCCATACATCCCCCTTTCAGCGGCGACGGTTAACGGCAGGCGGTACGCCCCGTCCAAGCCAGAGATGACAACTTCCGCCATCATCCGGCGAAACCCGATCTACCCAGAAATTTTCCTCACCGATGGTCAGCGTGTCTCCACGCCGCAGCTGCCGCACCTCATCAGTCCGGACAAACAGGGACGGGCTGGAGCCTTCAACGCGCACGCCCTGTCCGGCATAGCTGATATTTTCAGGGTCATCAAAAACACCACGTATCACCGCACCTGACTGCTCACCGGATGTAATGGTGGCTGACGTTCCCATGTACCCGCGTATCGTTTCATCGGCGCGGGCAATGGCAGCATCGAACAGGTTATCGAAATCAGCCACAGCGCCTCCCGTTATTGCATTCTGGCCAGGCCGCGCTCTGTCATTTCGGCTGCCACACCGGCAGAGACACGAAACGCCGTTCCCGGCAGCACAAATGCCACAGGTTCATCCCGCGTGGCGTGAAGTGCATCAGTATGCAGCTTCACCAGTGCCACGACCGTGACCAGTTCAGACGTATCCAGAATCACGGTATCCGGCTGCGCTGATCCCACCTCATTTTCATGTCCGGTCAGCACATTTTCCCGGCTGAGAGGGGTGTCCTGACCGGCAGTTTCATCCGTGTCATCAAGCTCCTCTTTCAGCTCTGCCACACGGAGCGCCAGTTCTTCTTTCGTCCCCGTCAGGCTGACATCACGGTTCAGTTGTTCACCCAGCGAGCGGAGACGGGCAATCAGTTCATCTTTCGTCATGGACTCCTCCACAGAGAAACAATGGCCCCGAAGGGCCATGATTACGCCAGTTGTACGGACACGAACTCATCAGGGTCAGCCAGCAGCATCAGCGGTGCTGACTGAATCATGGTGAACTCACGCGCCGGATCGCCGGTGGTCACCCAGTTTTTCGGGTAACGGGCAGAGGCGTTAATGCCTTCGCGCTGTGCGTCCGCATCCTGAATGCAGCCATAGGTGCGCAGACCGCGTGCCTGAGTGTTCCCCAGCACCATCGTGTTGTCCGGCAGGAAGTTCTTTTTGACGCCGTTTTCCACGTACTGTCCGGAATACACGACGATGGCCACATCGCCATACATCCCCTTATAGGACACCGCTTTGCCCAGGTCTTTCACCGCTGTCTCCAGCTCGGAATTAGAGCCACGACGGGTATCCAGCTTCTCCTTGACGGCTTTGAAGGAACGGAACAGCGCCCAGCCTTTCGGATCGAACACGATGATATTCACCACACCGCTGGCGTTCAGCGCGTAGGCTTCGATATCGTCGGTCGGGTCATACGTGGACTTGTCACGCTTGCTCCACTCCGTGCCGCCGGACTGCGTGATGTTATTCTCCTCACTGCGGCCCATATCCACCTCAACCGGATCGAAGGCTTCACCGGTCATGGTGTATTTGCCCTTAAGCACGGCAGAAACTGCCTGCATCTCTTCGACCTGAGCAATGGCCAGCTCTTCGTCACGCATGTTCTGCATGATGATGCGACGGCGGCGGTAAGCCGGGTCCGCCAGATTCTGCGGATCTTCATCCGGCAGGCGACGCAGGGTCATCTGCGGATTCACTTCATGCTTCGGCTTGACATATCCCGGCGTAAATTCAGAGGTGGAGCCGCCACGGGAACGGATAACCTCACCGGAAACAATCGGCGAAACGTACAGCGCCATGTTTACCAGTCCCGGAATTTGTGAGAGATAGACTTTCTCCGTGGTGAAGGGATAGCTCTCACGGAAAAAGAGACGCAGAAACAGCGGATCAAACTTAAATTTCTGCTCATTTGCCGCCAGCAGTTGGGCGGTTGTGTACATCGACATAAAAAAATCCCGTAAAAAAAGCCGCACAGGCGGCCTTTAGTGATGAAGGGTAAAGTTAAACGATGCTGATTGCCGTTCCGGCAAACGCGGTCCGTTTTTTCGTCTCGTCGCTGGCAGCCTCCGGCCAGAGCACATCCTCATAACGGAACGTGCCGGACTTGTAGAACGTCAGCGTGGTGCTGGTCTGGTCAGCAGCAACCGCAAGAATGCCAACGGCAGCACCGTCGGTGGTGCCATCCCACGCAACCAGCTTACGGCTGGAGGTGTCCAGCATCAGCGGGGTCATTGCAGGCGCTTTCGCACTCAATCCGCCGGGCGCGGTTGCGGTATGAGCCGGGTCACTGTTGCCCTGCGGCTGGTAATGGGTAAAGGTTTCTTTGCTCGTCATAAACATCCCTTACACTGGTGTGTTCAGCAAATCGTTAACGGCATCAGATGCCGGGTTACCTGCAGCCAGCGGTGCCGGTGCCCCCTGCATCAGACGATCCAGCGCAGTGTCACTGCGCGCCTGTGCACTCTGTGGTGCTGCGGCCAGAATGCGGCGGGCCGTTTTCACGGTCATACCGGGGGTTTCTGCCAGCACGCGTGCCTGTTCTTCGCGTCCGTGAGCCTCCTCACAGTTGAGGATCCCCATAATGCGGCTGTTTTCTGCCGCAACCGCTGCGGTGATCTGCGCGTTCACGTCCGGCTGCGCCGCGCTGGCGTTCTCGCCCTCCGTCGCTGGCACCACGTCAGTAACGTCAGCCTGCGAAGCAGTGGCTGAAACAGTTGTTGATTGAGCCTCTTTGGTCATTCGCCCTCCTGAGAGACGGGATTTACGTGCATCCAGTGCATCACGCATGACGGTGATCGCATCGGTGCTGTTAACAAGTTCATCAGCCAGTCCGGCATCAATGGCCTCCTGACCGCTGTACACTGCAGCCTCGGTATCCAGCACAACCTGCACGGACAGGCCGGTATATGCCGACACCTTCTGCGCAAACATCTGGCGGGTTGCGTCCATCCGGGACTGCAGTGTCTCCCGGACGTCATCCGGAAGATGGCTGTAGGGGTTGCCATCCACCTTATGGCTGCCGCTGTAAATCAGCGTGATTTCCACACCCTGTTTCTCCAGCGCAGCACCGTAATTACTGTGAGCCATCATGACGCCGATGGAGCCTGTCCGGGCGGTCTGCGTGACCAGACGCCGGGAGGCGGCACTGGCAAGCAACTGACCTGCACTGCAGTTCATGTCGTTGGCAAGCGCCCATACCGGTTTTATGTCACGCACACGGGCGATGATGTCAGCGCAGTCAAATGCCCCCGCCACCATCCCGCCGGGCGTGTCCATATCGAGCAGAATGCCGTCCACCATCGGATCGCTGGCAGCCTGTTGCAGACGGGCGATAATGCCGTTGTAACCGGCCCGAGTACCATTCAGAACTGGCAGGAACAGGGAATGCCCGTTCTGCGAGGCGGTGGCAAGGGTAATGAGGTGCTTTATGACTCTGCCGCCGTCATAAAATGGTATGCCGAAAGGGATGCTGAAATTGAGAACGAAAAGCTGCGCCGGGAGGTTGAAGAACTGCGGCAGGCCAGCGAGGCAGATCTCCAGCCAGGAACTATTGAGTACGAACGCCATCGACTTACGCGTGCGCAGGCCGACGCACAGGAACTGAAGAATGCCAGAGACTCCGCTGAAGTGGTGGAAACCGCATTCTGTACTTTCGTGCTGTCGCGGATCGCAGGTGAAATTGCCAGTATTCTCGACGGGCTCCCCCTGTCGGTGCAGCGGCGTTTTCCGGAACTGGAAAACCGACATGTTGATTTCCTGAAACGGGATATCATCAAAGCCATGAACAAAGCAGCCGCGCTGGATGAACTGATACCGGGGTTGCTGAGTGAATATATCGAACAGTCAGGTTAACAGGCTGCGGCATTTTGTCCGCGCCGGGCTTCGCTCACTGTTCAGGCCGGAGCCACAGACCGCCGTTGAATGGGCGGATGCTAATTACTATCTCCCGAAAGAATCCGCATACCAGGAAGGGCGCTGGGAAACACTGCCCTTTCAGCGGGCCATCATGAATGCGATGGGCAGCGACTACATCCGTGAGGTGAATGTGGTGAAGTCTGCCCGTGTCGGTTATTCCAAAATGCTGCTGGGTGTTTATGCCTACTTTATAGAGCATAAGCAGCGCAACACCCTTATCTGGTTGCCGACGGATGGTGATGCCGAGAACTTTATGAAATCCCACGTTGAGCCGACTATTCGTGATATTCCGTCGCTGCTGGCGCTGGCCCCGTGGTATGGCAAAAAGCACCGGGATAACACGCTCACCATGAAGCGTTTCACTAATGGGCGTGGCTTCTGGTGCTGCAGGCGTACCAGCTTTCCCTATAGTGAGTCGTATTAGAGCTTGGCGTAATCATGGTCATAGCTGTTTCCTGTGTGAAATTGTTATCCGCTCACAATTCCACACAACATACGAGCCGGAAGCATAAAGTGTAAAGCCTGGGGTGCCTAATGAGTGAGCTAACTCACATTAATTGCGTTGCGCTCACTGCCCGCTTTCCAGTCGGGAAACCTGTCGTGCCAGCTGCATTAATGAATCGGCCAACGCGCGGGGAGAGGCGGTTTGCGTATTGGGCGCCAGGGTGGTTTTTCTTTTCACCAGTGAGACGGGCAACAGCTGATTGCCCTTCACCGCCTGGCCCTGAGAGAGTTGCAGCAAGCGGTCCACGCTGGTTTGCCCCAGCAGGCGAAAATCCTGTTTGATGGTGGTTAACGGCGGGATATAACATGAGCTGTCTTCGGTATCGTCGTATCCCACTACCGAGATATCCGCACCAACGCGCAGCCCGGACTCGGTAATGGCGCGCATTGCGCCCAGCGCCATCTGATCGTTGGCAACCAGCATCGCAGTGGGAACGATGCCCTCATTCAGCATTTGCATGGTTTGTTGAAAACCGGACATGGCACTCCAGTCGCCTTCCCGTTCCGCTATCGGCTGAATTTGATTGCGAGTGAGATATTTATGCCAGCCAGCCAGACGCAGACGCGCCGAGACAGAACTTAATGGGCCCGCTAACAGCGCGATTTGCTGGTGACCCAATGCGACCAGATGCTCCACGCCCAGTCGCGTACCGTCTTCATGGGAGAAAATAATACTGTTGATGGGTGTCTGGTCAGAGACATCAAGAAATAACGCCGGAACATTAGTGCAGGCAGCTTCCACAGCAATGGCATCCTGGTCATCCAGCGGATAGTTAATGATCAGCCCACTGACCCGTTGCGCGAGAAGATTGTGCACCGCCGCTTTACAGGCTTCGACGCCGCTTCGTTCTACCATCGACACCACCACGCTGGCACCCAGTTGATCGGCGCGAGATTTAATCGCCGCGACAATTTGCGACGGCGCGTGCAGGGCCAGACTGGAGGTGGCAACGCCAATCAGCAACGACTGTTTGCCCGCCAGTTGTTGTGCCACGCGGTTGGGAATGTAATTCAGCTCCGCCATCGCCGCTTCCACTTTTTCCCGCGTTTTCGCAGAAACGTGGCTGGCCTGGTTCACCACGCGGGAAACGGTCTGATAAGAGACACCGGCATACTCTGCGACATCGTATAACGTTACTGGTTTCACATTCACCACCCTGAATTGACTCTCTTCCGGGCGCTATCATGCCATACCGCGAAAGGTTTTGCGCCATTCGATGGTGTCAACGTAAATGCCGCTTCGCCTTCGCGCGCGAATTGCAAGCTCTGCATTAATGAATCGGCCAACGCGCGGGGAGAGGCGGTTTGCGTATTGGGCGCTCTTCCGCTTCCTCGCTCACTGACTCGCTGCGCTCGGTCGTTCGGCTGCGGCGAGCGGTATCAGCTCACTCAAAGGCGGTAATACGGTTATCCACAGAATCAGGGGATAACGCAGGAAAGAACATGTGAGCAAAAGGCCAGCAAAAGGCCAGGAACCGTAAAAAGGCCGCGTTGCTGGCGTTTTTCCATAGGCTCCGCCCCCCTGACGAGCATCACAAAAATCGACGCTCAAGTCAGAGGTGGCGAAACCCGACAGGACTATAAAGATACCAGGCGTTTCCCCCTGGAAGCTCCCTCGTGCGCTCTCCTGTTCCGACCCTGCCGCTTACCGGATACCTGTCCGCCTTTCTCCCTTCGGGAAGCGTGGCGCTTTCTCATAGCTCACGCTGTAGGTATCTCAGTTCGGTGTAGGTCGTTCGCTCCAAGCTGGGCTGTGTGCACGAACCCCCCGTTCAGCCCGACCGCTGCGCCTTATCCGGTAACTATCGTCTTGAGTCCAACCCGGTAAGACACGACTTATCGCCACTGGCAGCAGCCACTGGTAACAGGATTAGCAGAGCGAGGTATGTAGGCGGTGCTACAGAGTTCTTGAAGTGGTGGCCTAACTACGGCTACACTAGAAGAACAGTATTTGGTATCTGCGCTCTGCTGAAGCCAGTTACCTTCGGAAAAAGAGTTGGTAGCTCTTGATCCGGCAAACAAACCACCGCTGGTAGCGGTGGTTTTTTTGTTTGCAAGCAGCAGATTACGCGCAGAAAAAAAGGATCTCAAGAAGATCCTTTGATCTTTTCTACGGGGTCTGACGCTCAGTGGAACGAAAACTCACGTTAAGG
Source organism: Candidatus Thiodiazotropha endolucinida (assembly GCF_001715975.1). Taxonomy (GTDB): domain Bacteria; phylum Pseudomonadota; class Gammaproteobacteria; order Chromatiales; family Chromatiaceae; genus Thiodiazotropha; species Thiodiazotropha endolucinida. Next base: position 8,294 of record NZ_MARB01000043.1, read on the forward strand.
GATTTTGGTCATGAGATTATCAAAAAGGATCTTCACCTAGATCCTTTTAAATTAAAAATGAAGTTTTAAATCAATCTAAAGTATATATGAGTAAACTTGGTCTGACAGTTACCAATGCTTAATCAGTGAGGCACCTATCTCAGCGATCTGTCTATTTCGTTCATCCATAGTTGCCTGACTCCCCGTCGTGTAGATAACTACGATACGGGAGGGCTTACCATCTGGCCCCAGTGCTGCAATGATACCGCGAGACCCACGCTCACCGGCTCCAGATTTATCAGCAATAAACCAGCCAGCCGGAAGGGCCGAGCGCAGAAGTGGTCCTGCAACTTTATCCGCCTCCATCCAGTCTATTAATTGTTGCCGGGAAGCTAGAGTAAGTAGTTCGCCAGTTAATAGTTTGCGCAACGTTGTTGCCATTGCTGCAGGCATCGTGGTGTCACGCTCGTCGTTTGGTATGGCTTCATTCAGCTCCGGTTCCCAACGATCAAGGCGAGTTACATGATCCCCCATGTTGTGCAAAAAAGCGGTTAGCTCCTTCGGTCCTCCGATCGTTGTCAGAAGTAAGTTGGCCGCAGTGTTATCACTCATGGTTATGGCAGCACTGCATAATTCTCTTACTGTCATGCCATCCGTAAGATGCTTTTCTGTGACTGGTGAGTACTCAACCAAGTCATTCTGAGAATAGTGTATGCGGCGACCGAGTTGCTCTTGCCCGGCGTCAACACGGGATAATACCGCGCCACATAGCAGAACTTTAAAAGTGCTCATCATTGGAAAACGTTCTTCGGGGCGAAAACTCTCAAGGATCTTACCGCTGTTGAGATCCAGTTCGATGTAACCCACTCGTGCACCCAACTGATCTTCAGCATCTTTTACTTTCACCAGCGTTTCTGGGTGAGCAAAAACAGGAAGGCAAAATGCCGCAAAAAAGGGAATAAGGGCGACACGGAAATGTTGAATACTCATACTCTTCCTTTTTCAATATTATTGAAGCATTTATCAGGGTTATTGTCTCATGAGCGGATACATATTTGAATGTATTTAGAAAAATAAACAAATAGGGGTTCCGCGCACATTTCCCCGAAAAGTGCCACCTGACGTCTAAGAAACCATTATTATCATGACATTAACCTATAAAAATAGGCGTATCACGAGGCCCTTTCGTCTTCAAGAATAATTCTCATGTTTGACAGCTTATCATCGATAAGCTTTAATGCGGTAGTTTATCACAGTTAAATTGCTAACGCAGTCAGGCACCGTGTATGAAATCTAACAATGCGCTCATCGTCATCCTCGGCACCGTCACCCTGGATGCTGTAGGCATAGGCTTGGTTATGCCGGTACTGCCGGGCCTCTTGCGGGATATCGTCCATTCCGACAGCATCGCCAGTCACTATGGCGTGCTGCTAGCGCTATATGCGTTGATGCAATTTCTATGCGCACCCGTTCTCGGAGCACTGTCCGACCGCTTTGGCCGCCGCCCAGTCCTGCTCGCTTCGCTACTTGGAGCCACTATCGACTACGCGATCATGGCGACCACACCCGTCCTGTGGATCCTCTACGCCGGACGCATCGTGGCCGGCATCACCGGCGCCACAGGTGCGGTTGCTGGCGCCTATATCGCCGACATCACCGATGGGGAAGATCGGGCTCGCCACTTCGGGCTCATGAGCGCTTGTTTCGGCGTGGGTATGGTGGCAGGCCCCGTGGCCGGGGGACTGTTGGGCGCCATCTCCTTGCATGCACCATTCCTTGCGGCGGCGGTGCTCAACGGCCTCAACCTACTACTGGGCTGCTTCCTAA
>NZ_MARB01000044.1 GCF_001715975.1 Candidatus Thiodiazotropha endolucinida
ATCAATCGCTAGATTGAGCGGTAATTACACCGCCAAACGAATTTGACGGCTGACGACGGGTAAAAATCAACAGCCTGCTAAGGGGCCGTATCGCCTGGCAAGAACCCTTGCCACGCAATCGGGAATGACCAACAAGTGGTTGGCGCAACAGGGGCTCGTCTCTGTCAGGGAGCTATGGATTAAGTTTCACTATGCTTGATGAACCGCCTAGTGCGGACCCGCATGCTAGGTGGTGTGGGGAGGGCGGGTTAGAGACCCGCCCTTACCCGATTCTTGAGATCATAGATACGATTGCGCAGGATGCACGACCAGGACCAAATCGTCGTTGCATCCGGTACCATCTTCTCGACGGTTGGGTAGGCAAGACCCTGGGCTTCCAGGCCGGATTTTAATAGAGTCGCATCAATACCATTATTGGTTAAGGAGTTTCCAAGAACGAGTAGGCCAGGTTCGTCTGATTGATCAAATCTTTCTGAAAGTTCAGGTATCTCGATGACATGGGAGATATTACCGGATAGGGAGCCTTCAATTGAACGCAACAGGGCTTCGGCACTAAAGACTACTACTGCAAGTGTTATCAGGACTTTTGCTACAGTCGGTAGATTTTTCATTATTATACCAATGCAAGCGTTATGTGAATGCAAGTCCTTATGAAATGGTTGTAAGCAGCATAAAAAGTATCATGCCACAATATTCTTTCGGGGCAAATTTTCTTGAAATGCTCTGACTATTTCAGGGTTCCTCCAGATCATTCCTGGTTTGATCAGAATCCCATTACTAGTCGGTATTCTAACCCGTTGCCGTACTCTACAGTGTTAAAAAATACCATCCTTAGAGGTGAAGTCTGGCCAATTCACGGTCCGGTATGCCGAATTCCCAGGCTTCATCAAAGATGGTTTGCATTCTATTGACTCTATGGCGGTCGTTGTAGCAAGCGGTGCCAAGTAGATTTTCGGCCTGTTTTCTATGCAGGTAGCCCAGTTCATCGACCAGTATGAAATTTTCCGCATACTCCAGATATTCTTCTCCAGGTATACGGATTTCGATGGCTGTGGACAGGCGCTGCGCCAATTCGACCAACCGATGGCCTTGTTGCACTACCAGCGTGTTGTCTTGCAATAAGATACGGATGCGGCTGATACGGGAGCGCATTGCCAGCTGTTTGGTGGCGTCGATAAAGGAAGGGGTATCGAGAATCTGTGGATCGAGTGTCTGGCTGAAGATAGCCAGGTGGCGTTTTGCCTGCCTCACCATGCTCGTGGCATGTATCTGGTGATCTTCGATGGTATGCAGATGATAGAGCTCAGCGGTCTTACCAAGCTGAGCCAGAAAGAGTTCCTCGGCTAAGTCCTTGTTGAGAGATAAGACCATCATCTGATGTTCGATTCCGGCTTCCATAAAAGGCTCGCCGCTGGCTGTGAAACCTGCTTTGGCGTAGAAGGGTTCAGCGCTGCTCTGGGCATGTAGGAAGAGGGTCTGCAAGCCGATTGAGTCAGCATGCTGAAGCAGGCTTAACAGCAGTGCCGTACCAATACCCTGATTGCGCCACTCGGGGACTACCGCCATGCGTCCTATCTGTCCGTTACCCAGCAAGCGTGCGGTTGCGATGGGTCTTTGGTCCTGGTCCAGTGCAAGCAGGTGATGGGCCATGAGGTCATCATCATCCCACTCCATGGCAAGCGGGACGCCCTGTTCCCCAACGAAGACAGGCTCTCTGACCTGACGCAGCAACTCCCGTTCTTCAGGCCATTTCGCCTTTCTGATGGTGTAGTCACTCTGTGTCATCTTTAAATTGTATATGTCCGTCGTTGTAGAGCCGGCACAGCAGGGAGAGGTAGACCGGCTGTTCGAGCCACTCCTGCAGATAACCGAAATGGAGCACTCGATAGTGAGTAACAACCGGTAGGAAATCACCGGAGTCACTGGGCAGCGTATAGTGTTGTCCGTTCACGAACAAGGTGTCATAACCGTCATGTTCACTGCGGCTGAAGGCCATGCGGGCATAACTGTGGCGATGGATAACGGCCTGTTCCCGAAAACGGTTGTGAAACGCTTTATCAGTCAGCGTTTCAGTGCGCGGGTAGATCTGCAGATGCTCCTTTGCTTCAGTCACGAAACGGCCGAACCAACGATCGTTTTCCTGCCCATGCTTGATGCACTCTTCAAGCATGGCCTTGAACTCATACAACGAGGGGGGGAGTATCTCTCCCGGTGCGGACTGGGGTTTCAGGGGGGGATCCCGGTAGCGCTGTGGAGGCATGCGAGATTCTAGCGCAGCTTGGAACCAGGCGGTCGCCATCTCATGCAGCGTGGGTGCGCGGAAACCGACCGAACAGGTCATGCACTCACCTTCGGCTATTCCCCAGTGGGCAACATTGGGGGGGAGGTAGAGCATGTCACCCGGCTCGAGCAGCCACTCCTGATCCGCTTCAAACTCAGGAAGGATGCGCAGGTCGAGGTCGGGTATGAACTCGTCCTCTGATACGGGGCGTGAGTGGATTTTCCAGCGGCGCTTGCCTTTGGCCTGGAAAAGAAATACATCATAGTCATCGATATGGGGTCCGACAGAGCCTTGGTCAACGGCGTAACTCACCATCACGTCATCGAGCCGTCAGTCCGGAATAAAACGAAAATAGTCCAGCAGCTTGGCTATCTCCGGCAGATGCTTGTCTACATCCTGTACAAGAAGCGTCCAGTGACTGTCGGGCAGACCGGAGAAGTCATCCTCATCAAACGGCCCATAGCGCGCCTCCCAGGGTGTGGCGCCATGTTTCTCTAGTACCAGACGAGATTCGATCGCTTCTTCACAGGCCATACCGGCCAGTTCATCCGCTTCGAGGCCGCATTGATAGTCGGCCAGCGGATTGCGAAACAGCAGGGGTTTCCGTTGCCAGTATTCGGCAAGAAATTTTTCCGCATTCAAGCCATTGGGAAAATGCAGGTTTTGCATCGAATCACGCTCTGTCCGTTCAATACACTATCTAGATAAGGCTTATTTTATGCCGCAAATGGACGCAAATCACCGCTAATTTACGCAGATGACTCGATAAGCAAAGTCACTACTAAATAACAGGGATCATCAATAACCTGGATATGTGAAACTTTTCTGGCCAAATCACAATATGTAGATTCATTGCCTGATCTATATATTTAGTGCAATCATAGAACTTAAGTATTTGCGTCCATTTGCGGCTGATCGATTTTCATAATCCAGATGAAGCACCCACCGGAGATTTAGATCTCTGCGGTTTGTTCCTTGGCGTTGCCGATGTAGTTCATCGGGGTCATGCGTTTCAGCGACTCCTTGGCATGATCGGGCATATCCAGCTGATCGACAAAGGCCTGCAACTGGTCGGCTGTGATGCGTTGGCCGCGTGTCAGTTCTTTCAGCTTTTCATAGGGTTTTTCGATACCGTAACGCCGCATAACCGTCTGAATCGGTTCTGCAAGCACTTCCCAGTTTTGCTCCAGGTCCTCCTGCATGATCCGGCCATCGGCTTCGAGTTTGTCCAGGCCTCGTTGGATCGATTGCAGGGCAATGCTGGTGTGGGCAAGGCCGACTCCGAGATTGCGCAATACGGTGGAGTCTGTCAGGTCTCTTTGCCAGCGGGAGATCGGAAGCTTTGCGGCAAGGTGGTCGAAGATGGCATTTGCTATACCCAGATTTCCTTCTCCATTTTCAAAATCGATTGGATTGACTTTGTGCGGCATAGTTGATGATCCGACCTCGCCCGCGACGGTCTTTTGTTTGAAATAACCCAGGGAGATATAACCCCAGGTATCACGGCAGAAATCGATCAATATGGTGTTCATGCGTCCAATGGCATCGAACAGCTCAGCGATATAATCATGGGGTTCGATCTGGATCGTGTAGGGATTCCAGCCGATGCCCAGGCTCTCGACGAATTGTCTGGCAAAACCCTGCCAGTCGACTTCGGGGTATGCGGCGAGGTGGGCGTTATAGTTGCCGACAGCACCGTTGATTTTTCCCAGCAACGGGGTTGATGCGATCTGTTCGCGTTGACGGCGTAGCCGGTAGACCACATTCGCCAGCTCCTTTCCCATGGTGGTTGGTGAAGCCGGCTGTCCATGGGTACGGCTCAGCATGGGTAGATCGGCCAGCTGGTGGGCCAGCTGTCTGATGCTGCCGATCAGTTCATCGATTTGCGGTAACAGTATCTGGCCACGCCCTTCGCGCAGCATCAGAGCATGCGACAGGTTATTGATATCCTCAGAGGTGCAGGCAAAGTGGATGAATTCGCTGATGCCTTCCAGTTCTTCGTTACCGGCAATCTTCTCCTTGAGGAAATACTCCACCGCCTTGACGTCGTGATTGGTGGTGCGCTCGATGTTCTTTACCCTTCTTGCATCCTCTTCACTGAAGTTATCTACGATGGCATCGAGGATGTTGACGGCATGCTCGCTGAGAGTGGGGATCTCCAGAATGTCATTATGCGTTGCCAGGGCCTGCAGCCAGCGCACCTCTACCGAGACTCGATGGCGGATCAGGCCGAATTCGCTGAATATGGGTCGCAGGTCGGCACTTTTGCTACCGTATCGGCCGTCGATGGGGGATACAGCTGTAAGCGAGGAGAGTTCCATTGAGTCAATCCACCTGGTTGCTGAAAAAAGCGTGGATTATACCCGATCGCGGGCGACAGTTGCACAGAAAAGAGCGCCCGCTTTGTTAGGGCCTGTTAACAGGCCTTAGAGTGAATGCCATTGGCAGACCAGGCCGTTATCCGGGCTTCACGACCGGTCTGCGTTCCCCGATAGGGAATGGCAGTGCTCTCCCGCCATTGGATAATCAATCTGTTACTCTTCTTTTTTCATATTATCCATGACTTCAGTCCCTGTCTCTTTCGTGGCGTCTACCATCTCACCTGTTTTGGTTTTTGCCGCATCATAGACCTCAGCACTCTTTTCACCCACTGCAGAAACGATCTCTTTTGTCTCTTCCTTTATTGCGCTACCCGCATCGCTTGCGGCCTGTTTCGTACTGTCATAGATCTCTTTGCTGGTATCGACAACGGCATCGGCAGCATCACTCCCCATCTGTTTTGCTCCCTCGTAAGCCTCCTTGCTTGTGGTGGCGATCGTATCCGCCGCCTTACTGCCGGCCTCAGAGACTTTGTCAACCATGCTGGTTGAAGATCCTTGGGTCTCCTGAGATGTGGTGGCACTTTGCTGGTTGTCGGATTGGCTGCAGGCTGCCAGGGTGAACAGTCCACTCAGGGCAATGACAAGCTTGGTATTGCTCATATTCGTATCCTCTCAATGCGTTGTAAATTATATATTCCACTGCGGCTACAGCCGCGGTTACTCTTTATACATTGAAATGCTGTCGATTTCCTGTCACTTAGTGTGTCGAGTTAACGTTTTTTCACATTGGCTCAATGTAAGAAATCGATCAGGTGTGACTCATTACAATCAATCTGATTGAATATTTGATTAAATGTCTTGATGCAGATCGTCCAGGAGTTCTCTACAGGCTTGGATGTAGCGCTTGCGCACAAACAGCAATTGTCTCCTTCTACCCCCTGTCTGTCGCCAAAGGGTAGCCGCTCTGATGCCTGACAGCAGCAGGGCACGGATTTTATTTACATTGTCGTTGTTCTGTAGGTAAACGGGCTCACCGCTTACCATGATTCTAGGTGAGAGCTGGCTGATATTATCTGCATAGATCTCCGCCAGGGCACCGAGAATATTACTGTGTGTGGCGGGAAAGTGGGCCAGTCTTTGGGCAATTGTAGTGATACCATGCTTTATCCTTTCCAGTCGGTCCAGATGACGACTGAGTTTTCTTTCCAGTTGTATCAGGCCAAGCAGATAGCGTGTCAGCTCATCGTCACGCGCCTCTTCACCACTCAATTGCCGATAGGTCAGTCTAAGGCCGGGTGTGATTCCTTCCAGGCCTCCATACACATCCTGCACACTCTCGGCATCGATCTGAAACAGGCTGTGAATGTTCGCCGCAATGCTGTCTGCATCGACCAATCCGCGACGCGCAACCTGTTGTACCAGATTGGCTGCCTGATATATGCCCGATAGGGCTATTGCGCGATCGCTGTCTCTATATTGCATCTCTTTTCACACTACTGAAGCTGAATTGCTGATAATCTCGCTATCTTCAATGATACCCCCACCAAGACATCTATTGTCGTGATAGAACACAATGGACTGTCCGGGTGTCGCCGCCCGTTGAGCCGAATCGAATACTACCTGATAGCGTCTATCGTCCCGGCGCAGGATGCGACAGGACTGGAGGGGCTGACGGTGTCGAATTCTTGCCAGACACTGCAAGGGATCGGATGGTGGACGACCCGCCACCCAGTGCATCTGGTTGGCGGTCAGTTCCTGACGCATCAACATGGGGTGATCATGACCCTGTACTGCAATCAGGACGTTTCGACGAAGATCCTTTGCTGCCACGAACCAGGGTGCCTCGATTGAGTCGCGTCGGCCGCCTATGCCCAATCCCTGCCGTTGGCCGAGCGTGTAGTAGATCAAACCGTGGTGCCGGCCCAGTGGATTACCCTGGGGATCCTCGATGTCGCCTGGCTGAGCCGGGAGAAAGCGTTGCAGAAAGTCTCGAAACTTACGCTCACCAATGAAGCAGATCCCTGTACTGTCCTTCTTTTTGTGATTTGGAAATCCCGCCTTTTGTGCAATCTCCCTGACCTGGTGTTTATTCAGCTGTGCCAAGGGAAACAGGCTGTGACTCAAGGCTCTCTGTCCCAACATATAAAGAAAATAGGTTTGATCCTTGTCCTCATCCTTGGCTCTGTGTAGATGATAACCTTCGTCATCCTTCTCCACTGCGGCATAGTGCCCGGTGGCGATTATGGATGCCTGCAACTGATCGATTGCATGGTCGAGAAAGGCCTTGAACTTAATTTCACGGTTACATAGCACATCGGGATTGGGCGTTCTGCCTGCACCGTACTCTTCGAGGAAATAGGCAAATACGCGGTCCCAGTACTCGCTAGAAAAGTTGACCGTATAGAGCGGAATCTTTAAACATTCAGCTACCGCCTGGGCATCTGCCAGGTCTTCGGCTGCGGAACAGTAATCTTCGCTGTCATCTTCCTCCCAGTTCTTCATGAACAAGCCTTCGACCTGGTAGCCCTGCTGCTGCAACAGTAAGGCTGCGACGGATGAGTCCACACCACCTGACAGACCGACGATGACTCTGCCTTTATCTGCCATGACGGGGCCTCTTTCTTCCTTGATCCGGTTCTTTACGGGCACCATCGACGATGAGCCATTCACCAGGTTGGATGTTCTTCAGACGCCAGCGGTCCACGGCTACACGAATCAGGCGCAGAGTAGGGTATCCGACAGCTGCCGTCATACGGCGAATCTGACGATTACGCCCCTCCCGAAGCTGAATTTCGAGCCAGGATGTGGGGATTGACGCCCGATAGCGAACAGGTGGATTTCTGGGCCAAAGTTTCGGTTCCTCGAGCTGCCTGGCTTTTGCCGGCAGTGTCAGTCCGTCCTTTAGCTGAACACCTTGTCGAAGCTGTGCCAGGGTGTCGGCATCCGGTATACCCTCAACCTGGACCCAGTATCGTTTCCAACGCTTGCGACCGGGATCCGTAAGACGGTGCTGCAGTTTACCGTCATCGGTGAGCAGCAGCAGGCCCTCACTGTCCCGGTCAAGCCGTCCAGCGGCATAGATCCCTTTCATGGTGATGTAGTCGGCGAGGGTCTCACGCCCCTGGCTATCTGAGAATTGAGTGAGAACGCCGTAAGGCTTGTTGAAAAGAATCAGCATTCAGGGATGACCGCGTTGAATTCCAATACATTCTGATAAAAGGCGCTATGATAGTATCCCGGCGGTTAAACTGGAACCTGATGATCTTCGCTGTTTGGAAACAGGGCAGGGATATCGGCAGGCTACCCCGCAATAGACAGGATACACATGATGAAACCAAGGGCAGGGCCTAACCGCCCTTGTTTGCCGCTTTCCAGAGGCATCGGTGTATTGGGAAATAGAAAAGCCGGATCGGGATCACCGAACCGGCTTTTGCGTTTGCTGATTCAGGGACCAGCTTTATTCGCTTGCTGCAACCCGTTGGATATTGGTTGCATGAAGTCCTTTAGGTCCTTGACTGATCTCAAACTGGACCTTTTGACCCTCCTTCAGGGTTTTGTATCCATCCATCTCAATGGATGAAAAATGGACGAAAACGTCCTGATCTCCATCTTCCGGGGTTACAAAACCGTAGCCCTTGGCGTTGTTAAACCACTTTACGACTCCAGTCGCCATAGCTATTACTCCTCACTATCGATGACCCGGGAGGGTGGAGTGGTAGTAACGATTTGTCGAGATTTGGAGGATTGGAGAGATCAAAAGCCGACATGAAGATCGGTTCTCTACGGGATATTCGAGAATCTCCACGCAATGCCTCACTTTAGTCCATATACTCAACGGTTACCGCTACCTTTTATTTTGCAGAGAGGCTCAAACTGCTCTGTCCACCTGCCCAAGTACCAGCCATTAAAAAAAAACAGTGGGCGTCAACATAACAGCCCGAATTCCAGTGTTCCTGTTCCTTCTAAAATGGGAACCATTATCAACACTGTAGGAGAAAGTATAGTGCTCTCTCGTTGTCGGTCAACAAATATGTAAATTTTCTCAAACTTTCCATGTTTGTATTGGTAATTACCCTAATAATGGATGCCTGTTAATACGAAGAATCCCTAGTCAGCTTATACCTATTACGAGATAGTTAAAGATTTTCTGCCTGATGGAAATGTGAGTGTGTCGTTTGTTGGAACTAGGGCCTGTTAACACTAATCCAATACGCCCTGCTGGGGCTGTTTTCGTGCCCAGCAAGGCAGAATGAGCGTAGTGTAGCTATTCTACATGAGCGAATGATAA
>NZ_MARB01000045.1 GCF_001715975.1 Candidatus Thiodiazotropha endolucinida
CCCCCCCTGCGCCCGCATATCCCACCGCGTAACCCTGCTTGCCCCCCGCACCCCAACACGCAACACCCACGTGATACACTCCAGACGGCACACGCCAACGAAAATCCGCATCACTCGCCCCCGCTGCGCGCAACAGCTGATAGTGGTTCCATCGCCCAGGAATCTCGCCTGTCAGACCCGATACCCGCGATAACTGCCCCTGGACATCCCCCAGGCTCACCGTCTGTTCAACCAACTTCTCATCCAGCGCACCAATCAAACCCCGGTTCTCCTCAAGCGCTTCCCGGTTTTTCTTAAGCGCCACCTGGTTGTCCTTAACCTGCGTCGCTAACGCACCCACCTGATCCACTGCCGACCGGGCAACATCCGTCACCTCTTCAAGATCATCCCCATCCACCGCAGGCACCACCCAAACCGCTCGCTCGCCATCCGTCGACAAGTAATGCCCCGCCTGACCCGATTGCGCCGGCAACGCGTTCCCCTCAATCGCTTGATTATGCCTATCGAGTGTCGCCTGTTGGTCCCCAAGCACATCCTGGTTTTGTTCGATCGCCGACTGCTGGCGTTCAAGCGCTTCCCGGTTTTGTTCGATCGCCGTCTGATTGTCCGCAACCTTCTTCTCTAAATTCGTCGCCTTATCCGCCACCGACTGGACGCGCTCGCGGGCCTCATCGGCTTGCGCTTTCGCCTCGTGTGCGACCGCCCCCGAGGGATCGGGCAACTCCTCCCACTTCGCCACTTGCCCATCCGTCGACAAATAATGCCCCGCCTGACCCCGCTGTTCAGGCAACCCATGCGCTTCGATCGCCGCCCGGTTGCTATCGGCCTTCGTCAGCGCCGATTGCGCTTTTTTATCCGCCGATTCGGCCTGCTCACTCGCCGCCTTCGCCTGCGCTTCTACCTCGTTCTGACGTGACTCAACCGCATTCAGCTTCTCTTCTGCTGCCCTTAATTCAGGGCTAAACGACGCCTTGAGATCCGCCTTCACCGCTTCTTTAAGCGCCCCCTCATCCACCGACGACGACGCCGGCAACGCCTGCCACGCCGCCTGAGCCCCATCCGTCATCAAGTAATGCCCCGCCTGGCCCGATTGCGCCGGCAATGCGTTCGCCTCAAGCGAGGACCGGTTTTGTTCGATCGCCGACTGGTTGTCCTTAACCTGCGTCGCTAACTCACCCACCTGATCCACCGCCGACTGGGACTGCTCTTTCGCCGCCTGCGCAACCGCCGACGCCTCGGCGGTTTTATGCTCTAAGCCATCCAGCCGGGTCGACGCCTCGGCGGTTTTATGCTCTACGCCATCCAGCCGGGTCGTGGCACCCGAGAGCCCCGCTCTAAACTCTTTCCTGATCGCCTCCAACACCCGGTCTTTAAGCCCCTTGGCCTGCGCCTTGGCCTCGCGCACTTCCCCACCCAACGCCTCCACCTGCTCCGTCAGCGTTGCCGCACTGTCCTCCACCTGTGCCTCAACCTCATCGAGCCGACGCTCGATCGCCGCCGTGGCTCGCGCCACATCCCCCTGGCTCAACAAACGCAACGACTCTCCGTCATACACACTCAGCGTCCACTCCCCCGCTCGCACACGACCCGCCGCCAACGCCTCAGCCGCCGCATCCACCCAACGAATCATCAACTGTTGATTCAAATACACCCGCGCGTTGGCAGCATTCACCTCATCGGCTTGAAACAGCACCAGACTCCCCGCCGTGAACAAAGGCGAACCCGCAATCTCTACCGGATAAGTGCCCAGGTCCGCCCCCTTCCGCACAACGCGCCCCTGCAACAACACCGTCCCGGCAAATCCCGCAAATCGGCGATTCAAGGCCTGCTTGAGCCGCCGGATATGCGCCGGTCCCTCCTCGATCGGATCGTCCCGTGTCGGCGTCCCCTGATTCAGTGGCAATGAATTGGACTTGCGTTCATCCCTGTCCACTTAGCCCTCCATCATGGAAAAATCGTCTCGCCTGCCAAAATCCAAGCTCATCACATCGTCGCCCAAAGCGTCCGCTTCATGGGCCGTAACGCTCTCGATCGCACGGTCATACCGGTCCTGGTAAACCACCAGACGATCGTCATCAAAACTCCGCACCGGCGCTTCTAACAACGTGGCGTACAGATAGGCATCGGGATGATGCTCGAGTAAATAATTGGTCGGTGATGCTTCCGACAGGGCGAACGCCCTCAGATAGTGCAGCCGGTAGGTCTGGTCTTCCTCCGCCGGGCATTCAAACAACAACCAGGTACCCAAAATACTAAAACGCCTCGGCCGCCCAGGCCGGTCACGCACCGCTAAATCCCGGTCATCCACATAGTGCAACCGGCGACCCGGCGGCGCAGGCAACGGCGCAGGCACCGCCAAGGGCTGCGACCAGCTCCCCGCGACATCTCGCCAACGCAAACCGCCCCGGTCAAACGGCGCCACCGCAGACCCCCCCCATAACGACAAAAATCCGTTGAAGTCCAACGGCAAGCGCAAACGCCTCTCGCCCTGCGCCAACACCACACCACGATCCCCCCGTTCACCCCGTAACTTCAGATCTCGATTCAGCCGGGCTTGCGCCAGCTGAATATACCCCGCGATCGCGTCATTCAAATCGTCCCGGTGCAAATAGTGCGACACCGCTTGTACCAGCGAATCGTAATCCCTGATCTCCATCCCGAACTCCTACGCATCCCTGTTCCCCACCAGCAAACACACCGAATCCGGCCGCAATAGCTTGCGCCCATACAACACATCAATGCGACACGGAAAACGATCCTCATTAATGTCATACTTGCGCACCACCCGCATCCCAATCCCGTCATGATTCGAACGATGCGCAAAATCCACGTCCTTCGGCAACGCCAGATCCGCCGTCACAAACGCAATCGCCTCCGGATCAAACGCCACATTCCAACGGTAATAGTGTTGCCCGTCCGTCCCCTTGTTCCAAACCGCATCAAACCGATCACCGCTTATCCCCGCGGCATTTTGCTTTGGCCCCGCCCAAACCAGGCGCGGCGTAAACGTCACCTTGTTGCCGACCACCGACTCAACCTTGAAGGGCTTCAACCCAAATAAACGCACCGGATCCTTCGTCTCGGGGTGCACTGGGTACACACCATCGAAGGTGATCCAATCGCCGGGTTTGGGCAACGGCTTCATCTCTTCTTCACTGTAAGGCGCTGTCGCGTTTACCGCGTCGAACGAGTCGCCTGCCTGACCCAGATCCAGGGGGGTCATCCCGTAATTATCACCCGTCTCCACCCAACCACGCCGTTCGCGCATCGGCATCGACAGGCTCATCCCAATATCAAAACCCTGAAAACGCCGCATCCGCCCCGTTTCGTACTGACGGCTCACAGACGTGTCACGCTGCGCATAGCCCTTCAAACTATCCACCATCTCCGCCTGGTCGTAACTGTTCATCACCAACCGGCGCCGATCCGATGGAATCAAGTTCACATCAAACCACGCACCCAACAAACTCATCCCGTCGTACCAATCCGGCATCGGCATCATTTCCTGGGGATGAATCACATGCACCACCTCAGCCAGCACCGACCGCAACACGTCCTCTTCGATCGTCGAGGCCAACGTCGACATCGCCGGCTCCAGGTATCGCCGACTGAAATCATCGATATGCAACGTCAAATCCTTCGACGTTACCTCCAAGTCCACACCCTTTTGTTCGCTCAACTTTAAATACGCCACCGACTCTTGCGTCGACTGCGCCTGTAACCGGGCACCCTCACGCACCTCATACCGGTTCGGAAAACGCACCATCACCTCATCACTGTGACGCGCACCGCCTTGCTTGAACTCATCGCTGTAACGCCGATTAATCCGGCTCACAAACGGCAGTTTGTCATGCAGTAGCCGCAACGACTCATTCGTGATCATCTCCGGCGTTATAATTTCATTATCATTCCCTGACATCCTTGTCCTCTCCCGTTCCGCTTAATCCTCGCCTTTTTACGCCTTGCTCACCAAACGGCACGCCAGCGATTCATCCAGTAAACCATAGCCATACAACACATCAAAACGACACAGCATATGATCGCTTTTCCCATCGTAATCACGCACCAAACGCATCGAAATCCCGTCATGTGATTCCCGCGCCGCAAAATCCACACCCCGCGGCACCTCCAAATCCGCCGACACAAACGCAAACGCATCCGGATGGTAAAGTAAACTGCTCTCCATAAAACCAGCCGCCGGAAAAGTCTTAAATACCTCAGTACCAGCGGCTATCTCATCAGCCCGCCCTGATCGCTCAATCGATACATTCTTGTAGACACTGCGCGTATCAATCTCCGGCGTAAACACCAAGGTGCCGTCCGCCTCAACCGATACCACCGAAAATTGTTTCAAATAGCTGTAGGGGACCTTCGTCTCCGGGTGCACCGCATACACACCCTTAAACGCAAAACAGTCACCCGGCTTTAACGCACCTTTTTTACTGCCTTTTAGTGCGCACGATGACTGGTTGTTCCCCGTGATCGCCGCCTTCAACACGCCACTCGATACCCCCCGGTCGCCCTCGCCACTCACAATCGGCGGCATCACCGTCGTGTCGTTGAACTGAAAACCACTCAACCGGCTAAACGCCCGGTCCTCGTAAACCTTCGCAATCGTCGACGCCGGGTTGTATTGTCGACGGATCGATTTCGTCAACGAACGCACGTGCGCTGGACAAAACAAACCCCGCCGACCGGATTGCGGCGCCAAACTGTCATCCAGATACCGCCGACCCTTCAACACCTCGCCCACCGTCAGGCCATGCGCCGGACAAAGCACCGCTTGCCCCACGCGATGCGCCAAACTCAACACATCCCACTCAATATGCGTCGCCAGCTGCTTCGCCGCCGGGCGTAAAAATCGATCCGAAAACGCATCGATGTCCAGCGTCAAATCTTCCGACGTGAACGAAAGATCCACCCCTTTCTGACGATCCAGCACCACGTCAATACTCCGCTCGCGGATCACCGATCGTTCATACATCCGCCCTTCACGCCCCTTGAACCGGTTGGGAATGCGGACCTGAACCTTCTCACCAACCTTCGCGCCCTTTTGCGCAAACTCATCGCTATACGTCCGCGTGATCGACCCCACAAACGAAAGCTCCGCATGTAACAAGCGCAACGCTTCCCGCGCCACCAACGTCGAGTCTAAAAAATTGTTTTCTGTCGCCATCTCAGCATCCTTGCTTCTCGCTTAACCATCGCTATGCAATCAACCCATCGGTTCTGCACCCAACAACCGCACCGCCAGCTCCGGACGTAGCACTGTGTACCCATACAACACGTCCAAACGGCAGCGAAACACATCCTCTTGAATATCGTACAATCGCAATACCCGCATCGAGATCCCGTCCAACCGCTCCACCGCCGCCGCATGCACACCCTCCGGCTTCACCAGATCCGCCGTCGCCAGACAAAACGCCTCCGGATGAAAAATCACCGATTGCGTCGGCGCATGATCCGCCTTAACACGGAAAAGCTTAACCTCGTGCTTGGCACTGCCACTTTTTGTCGGCAGCTGGTCATCCGCTACATTCGCATCACGCGACCCCGTCGACGCCCCCACCACCTTCGGCGTAAACGTGACAACATTCCCGTTCACCGCCGTTACCCGGCCCTGATACGGGTAATAAAGCCGCTTTTTCGTCTCAGGATGCACCAAGGGCAAGGCCGGAAACGTGAAAAGATCACCCACCGTGAAATCCGCCGCATTCGCCAACGTAACCGTCGACGTATCCGCATCGCCACCCGCTTTGACTTCAACAAAACGACCAATAAATCTCACCGATTTTGCGTGCTGAGTATCCCCATCTGATGTGCCGGACGGCTGGGGAATATGCGTGTTGACAAAAAACTTCAAACCCGCCGTCTTACCTAACGATCCGGCTTTGAATTGTTTTGACAAACCCGACGCCGGATTGTACAAACCCCGCGCACCCTCAACCGCCCGCGTCGCGTCCACCGGCACCAACAAACCCAGACGCCGGTCGTCCCGGGGCGCCAAATGACAATCCAACCGCTCACCACACGCCAGCATATGGCGCAAAAATTTATCCTCCGAGGCCACCACATGCGAATAAACCTCCGAGACCATGCTCAAGCAGTCTCGCTCCATCTGCGCCACCACCTGCGTCACCGCCGGCTTCAAAATACGCCCCGAAAAATCATCCAACGACGTCGTCAAGTCCGCCGAGGTAATGTCAATGTCCACACCCGCCTGCTTCGTGATCGACAACGACACCGAACGCTCATCGATCGCTTGCGCTGCGTATGTCGCGCCGTCGCGCGGCATAAACCGATTCGGTAAACGGATCTTCAGCGTGTTGCCAATCTTCGCGCCACGCTTGGCATAACGATCGTCATACCCCCGCGTGATGTGGCCAATGAAATTCGCCTGCTGGTGTAAGAGTTTCAAGCCCCGCTTCGCGATCACGTTCGGGGTCAAAAATTTATTCGGCTTGCTCGCTGCCATCGTCGACTTCCTTGTCTTGTTAAATAATCACAGCCCCGCCAACGCGGCGCTACTCAATCGCCACCCCGGCGCCGGGCGCGTTTGTGCTTATCGCGCAACTGCGCTTCCCGCGCCTTGATCCAGTCCGCCGTCGAAACCGACGCCGGCTCCGCCTTGCGATCACCCCGACCCCGCGCCGACTTCAAGGGACGATAACGGCCCGCACGCGACCCCTTGCCCTGACCCGACGAGGCGCTCCGGACTTTTTCTCCCGCTTTCGATGATGTGGCACGCCGTGCCTTACCCCCCGCCTTTTTAACCCCCGCTTTGCCACCCCCTTGACGCACCCGCTCCCGATAAAGCTTCGCATCTCGCATCGCCTGCACAAATCGGTGATCCGTCACCTGCGATAACTCATGCGGCTCATAACCGTATTGCTGGCACGCAAACTGCCGAATCGCCTGCCCCTGGGCCGGCGTCCAGTTCGGGATCGCCTGCTTCAACGCCCGCGCCCCCGCCTCCAGCTGCGCCGCCACCGCTTGCGCATGTTCCGCTTCACGCGCCTGCGTGCGTTGATTGATCGCCTCATTGAGCTGCCGCTGCTCATCGCGCAACTGGTCATACTCCCAACGATCCGTCTGCGCCTGCTGCGGGTCAGCGCGATAGTGCGCCTGCCAGTCCAGCTCCTGATACCCCTTGAGCCGCTCCTCCAGCACCATCGACCAACCCACCTGACGTAAATAATCACCCGAATCCGACAACGACCGCTGCAACTGCTCCTGCGCCTGCAACACATCCTGGCGCTGCGTCTCCACCGCCTTCGCCGCCGTCAGCGCCGGCATCAACTCCACCGGCACTTCGTATGCGCGACCTTCCCACTCAAACGGCTCCGTCGCCTCGTCCCCCTCGCCTTCCTCGTCTCCTTCGCTTGTCTCGTCCTCACCGGCCTCCTCGTCATCGGCCTCGTCATCGGCCTCGTCATCGGCCTCGTCATCGGCCTCGTCCAAGTCGGCTTCGTCGCCCATCACCTCATCGTCAAAGGCCTCTCCCTCATCCTCGAACCCAACATCCGCCTCCCCATCAAACCCTTCATCCTCGCCCATCCATAGTTCATTCATGATATTGCTCCTTCACGCTGCTTGGCATAATCCGCAGCCGCCTGTTCAATCTCAACCTGCGGGTCCTTTTTTGCCTTATGTACCTTGTTTGTCATCCAACCTGCTCCTTGGTTTTTTCTGTTTGTTAGTAACCTGGTGCCCCCGGCGCACTCACCGCTGGCCCGGGAACGGCACCCCGATCCTCAGACATCCCCGGCGACAGGTAATCGAGTAACTGCAACACCGTCTGCGGCGGCAATTTATCGATCAACCCCACCAGGCGTTTCGTCTGCGCGTTATACGTATCAATCTCATGCCCCTTGGCCTCCGACTGCGCCTCGGCCTGCGCCTGCGCCTGCCCCGCTCCAGCCGCCGGCACCATCGCCTGCAACCGCTTCGCCAATTCATCCGCATCCGGCCAGTCCATATGCTTCACCAGCAAATCGCCAATATACGGCACCGCCTGCGGAAACTTCGTCAAAAACTCCAACATCTGCTGACTCACCGCCTCCCGGCGCGTCGTGTAACTCGGCCCCGAAGAAACCACCAGATCATATTTCCCCACACCCAGGTCGTACACCTCAGCACCCGGCCCCTTGGCCTCAACACCCGCCCCCTCAGCCTCAGCC
>NZ_MARB01000046.1 GCF_001715975.1 Candidatus Thiodiazotropha endolucinida
TACCACTACTACCGGGAAGGCAACCAAAAGGGGCAACTGCGCGCCATCACCCGCAAGAGCCTGATGGGGCTGAAAGCAGATACGTTAGTGGGTGAGATCGACCAGGACACCAGCGACGGGCAAACCGGTCTCACCTTCGGTAATGGCCTGCGAGTAACCCGACACCACGACAAGCTGGGCAGAACCACCGCCATCGGCCACAGCAAACAACTCAGGTTGCAATACCAGTATGACGAGCAGGGCCGAATCACCGGCATTGACTACAATGGTATCCTGCAAAATTACGACTATGACCTGTTCGGCAGACTCACCCAGGCCGAGACTAATTTGGGCAGCTACCGTTATGACTACGATAGCCTGGGTAACCGCACCTACAAGGAACACGCCGACCAAGACGGCAACATCACCACCCAGGAAAACCGTTATCCCAATCCGGGTGTGGGCAACCGGCTGCTGAGTCAGGAAAACGGAGAAAGCCAAGCCTACCGCTACAACGCCTCAGGCAGCCCCAAACAGATCGGTGAGCGTCGTTACGAATATGATGCCCAACAGCGGCCAATCCGACTCTATCGGGTCGATCCCGATGATCCGGAAAACAAGACCCTGGTCGCCGAATACGCCTACAACCGCTTTGGGGAGCGGATTAAGAAGGTCATCTACAGCCTCAGCAGGAAACCCAAGGTCACCTACTATCTCTACGACAGTCATCAGCTGACCGCCGAGGCCGATGAAAGCGGCAAGGTTACCGCACAATACCTCTATCAGCAGCATCGCCCGATTATAAAACTGGAAGGCAAGATCGCCTATGCGATCCATACCGATCACCTGGGTGCGCCGAGAGCGGTTACAGATGAGAAGCAACAAACGGTCTGGTCGGCGGATTACAGCCCGTTTGGTTTGATCGACATCCAAACCCACCAGATCACACTCAATCTCAGGTTGCCAGGGCAGTATGAAGATCAGGAGAGTGGGACTTATTACAATTACCAAAGGGACTACGATCCCGAAACGGGACGCTATCTCACCAGTGATCCCATCGGACTGAAGGGTGGACTCAATACCTATGCCTACGTAGGTGGGAATCCCATCAGTACCATCGATCCGTTTGGACAGTATTGGGTGACGATAGACGGTGTTCAGCATTGGATTCCCGATGATGGTGCACAGTCACCCAATATGACCAGCATTGCTGTTGCGGTGCCGAATCCAGTCTGTCCACAACCGGCACCGACAACTCCGACTGCTCCATTACCTACGACTATTCCGGATTGGACAAGATATCAGCCTGCAAATGATCCATCACCTAGTGGAGGAAGCTCCTGGTGGCGGATTGGCCGAGGCTGGATAGGATTGGTGGCGCCCCTGCTGATGTCAGGTAATGATCCGGTCGTACGTTGGAGTGAAGGCGATCTAATATTTGATTATCTAACCAATTCTCAACGCTTAGTGGTCTATGATACCCATGGACGAGACATTGCTTTGCTGTGGGATCATATCGCTACCTATGATGTTGTTATAGACAGAGGAAATACATGGCTGCGTAGCCAGGATACAGGCAGGGTTATTGCTGGCATTGATCCGGATGATGGCGATGTGCTTTCGACGGAACAGATGGAGCGTATGCTGCGTCGTCAGTATGATGATTATACAGCTAATGGAGGTGAGTTAAGTTACGAGGATTGGTTAGCGGAGGGGATGCCGGATGCGCAAAATAGTTCGTCAGACGATAGGTTCTGGATACCAAATGAGGTAGATGAACGTAGGGTGTATCAAAGGAGCGACATCGATCCTGACTTACAAGGCCCAGATAGTAGGACTAATTTGGAGCGAATGAGGAATGGTCAACCCCCTTACATGATAGGTTCAGATGGGACTCTCGTTACAGTGGAATTGCATCATATGATCCAAACTGAACGTTTGAGTGATGATGGGCAGGCACCACTTGCAGAAGTTCCCGCAGATTTTCATGATCGCTACTACAATCAGATACATATATATCCACGAAATGATCCCGAGTATCAAAGCTGGAGGAGGAACAATCCTGATGATGCTCGGCGATATGATAATTATCGTCGCCGATACTGGCGAACAAGGGCTCATGATTTTGAATGAGGTGAAATATAACTATGTCAATCGATTTGGTACATAAAGCAATCGAGAAAATTGAGGATGCTAAGGATGTAAATAGATCATTCGCGGGTCCAGCGAGTGATGATGATATTGCTGAGTACGAGGAGCAGCTTGGAATAAAGGTTGATCCGGAATATCGTTTGTTTCTTTCAAAATATGGTGCCGGTAGCTTCGGATTTCTTGAGATTCAAGGTATCGTTCCCAAAGAAAAGCGAATTGAATCAGATCCAAGAGATTCTACTTATAATACCCAGAGATTACGTTCTAACCTTGAGTCACCAATGGGATCAGCGCTTTACGTAATCGGTACTATTGGAGACGGTTGCGAATGGGTATTAAGAAGTGGTGATGAAGGGGGGGGGCAATCTCCTGTCTATTCATGGGATATGGGTATTGACTATTCATCGCATGAGCTCTACGAGGAATATGCAAGTTTCGGTGAGTTTTTTCTCGAAAAGGTGAGTGAAGCGATCAGTTTTTCACGAGAGTAAGTGTTGCGCACCGCGCTTTCGTCAGAGCGATAAAGCGAGAGCGATAACGTTAAAACTAAAAAAAAAACTAAAAAAAACTAAAAAACTAAAAACGGACATCCATCAAAAATTGTCATCAGCTGGCTGCTGAGGCCGATGAAAGTAGTTAAATCGGAAGTTAAATCGAAGTTAAATCGGACATCCATCCAACTAAGAAGTTAAATAGTTAAATCGGACATCCATCCAATATTTGCCAAAAACCATGAAGTCTGGCAATCTCTAACCTACATCAGCTATCAAGGAGTGATACGATGCCCAAGCCAAGGAAAGCCCTTGTTTTACTTGAAGAAACCCCCTATTACCACTGCGTCTCCCGCTGCGTGCGCCGTGCCCACCTCTGCGGTGTAGACTCACATACCGGCAAAAGCTATGAGCATCGGCGCCAATGGATCGTCGATCGCATGAAACAGCTGACAGATGTCTTCGCCATCGATATCTGCGCCTATGCCGTGATGTCAAATCACTACCACGTCATACTCCATGTCGACACCCAATGCACAGCCGAATGGAGCGAGCAGGAGGTGATCGCACGGTGGGAGCGTCTCTTCTCGCTGCCTGTTATCGTTCAACGCTATCATTCTCAGGATACTATTACCTGTGCTGAGCGTGAAACGGTATCGGAATTGCTGACAAAATGGCGCAAGCGACTGCACGACATCAGTTGGTTCATGCGCTGTCTCAACGAACCGATTGCCCGTCAGGCCAACAAAGAGGACGGTTGTAGCGGTCGCTACTGGGAGGGCCGATACAAGTCCCAGGCCCTGCTGGATGAAAAGGCCCTGATGGCCTGTATGGCATATGTGGATCTCAATCCAATCAGGGCAGGACTGGCGCAGACACCGGAGCAATCCGAGTACACCTCCATTGCGGAGCGGACAGATCAATTAGCTCGTGATCAAGCATACTCGGATAAAAAAGAAACACCTCAGGGTTTAGCGCCTTTTATCGGCCATCCTCGCCAAGACATGCCCGAGGGACTGCCGTTTCGGCTCAGTGACTATCTTGCGCTTGTCGATTGGACGGGGCGTGCCATCTTGGAAAACAAGCGCGGCTATATACCTGAAAACCAACCGCCGATTCTCGAACGTTTAAAAATCGAACCCAAGCATTGGCTCTATATGACGCAACATTTCGAGAGCCGCTTCAAGGGGCTGGTCGGCATGAGTCACAGGCTCACCGCTGCCTGCCGTAGAATGGAGTATCGGCGAACACCGAATCTCGGGGCTGTTCGTCTGCTGCTCACTTAAAACACTCGCTGAGCCAAAACTAACTGCATCAGTGCACGCTGAGGTGCAACTGTGTACGACTCCGCGTGTTTATTGTTTCTAATTTATTGTTACTACAAATCATCAAACCGTTTTTTCACAAAAAGGCCGTAGGACTTAAGTGTGGGAGACTAGATGTAGCAACCATTTCAATCAGATGTGTTGGATGTGCAAATGGTTATATATTTAGGAATGGGTGTCTGGTTTATATCTCGGGGCTGTTCGTCTGCTGCTCACTTAAAAACACTCTCTGAGCCAAAACTAACTGCATCAGTGCACGCTGAGGTGCAACTATGTACGACTCCGTGTGTTTACTGTTTCTAATTTACTATTACTCAAATCATCAAACCGTTTTTTCACAAAAAGGCCGTATGACTTAAGTGTGGGAGACTAGGTGTGGCAACCATTTCAATCAGATGTGTTGAACGTGCAAATGGATATATATTTAGGAATGGGTGTCTGGTTTATAACAGGAATGGGTGTCTGGTTTATAACAGGAATGGGTGTCTGGTTTATAAAGTTTATAACATGGATAGGTAGAATTCAGGGTCATATAAGAGATTTGGGAAGTGGCAGGGCTACTACTGTTGATGGCCAACCAGCTAACATGGTTCTGGATTTAAGGGTACAGCCAGGGGGAACGCAAGCCGCTAATGATTTGATTGAGTTTGGTATAGAACATGGGGTTAGTAACAGGAATGGGTGTCTGGTTTATAACACTATTACTCAAATCATCAAACCGTTTATTCACAAAAAGGCCGTATGAC
>NZ_MARB01000047.1 GCF_001715975.1 Candidatus Thiodiazotropha endolucinida
GCGCCCCGAAGGAAGTGCCCTTGGGGTGCGCCTTGATTGGCGCTTTTTCAGACACAACAGGGCGCATTGGATTAGTGTTAACAGGCCCTAGATTTCTGACGCAATACAGTTCGGTACGAAAATGAACCTTTTCAACTTAAGACCGCCGTAGCGAATCAATCCAACTGCGCAACCCCTACCTCACAATTTGAGTATAAAAGATAACCACACTTTTTGTCCAAAATTGGTAGTGGCTTGCCAATAACTGCACCCACAGGATTGACGATGTCTTGTTGCTGGAATAATCCAGCCGTCCTGAATCGATAGGTAAGAAAACTATTCCGATTTATCGGATGATCTTAGGTATGGATTTCATCATTGACCTTGTTTTTCGGTAAATATGATCGAATCCGATGTCCGTAAAGAGAAGGGACAGAAGCGCCTTGCTGGTTCGTAGCAAGATCGAATCAATAATTATCAAGGTAAATGATCATGAGATGCCTGTCGTAGTAACGCTGAATAAGTGTGTTGCAATATTAACAGCACAGACGTTTATACCGGAACAATGGGTGCTTTAATGTGCGCAAGCCAAATCACTACAGAACCTGTTAAATCGTCGATTTGAAATCAGTTGTTTAAATCGACATGCCAAGCATTGACCAACCTCGTTGATCAGGGTAATAAGTGCCCCGATAGCAATCAACGTCCAGAAGACCGTATCGATCCATGTATAGCTGACCAATCCATCCAGGCCGTAGATAAAGAATGACATCAGACCGAACAACATGGCGATAACCAGGCCTAATAGTATGGGTAACATCTCTTTACTCCTTGAACTAAGATGGTGCTGTATATAAGAAAATTAGCAGAATCTAAAAAACAGCTTACAAAATTGGAGCCCAAGCGGGTGAAATGGTTCAGGTGATCTCCTGAATTATCATGGGGTCATCTGTTTAAAACCAGATAAAACAATATGTTATGATCTGCTTGTTCATCCCTCGACTGATGTGGTTTGTTTGCTGCATCACATAACGAATCCGTAACGGCACTTGATACGTATGATTCAGACGGTGTCTAGAGTAAAAAAAACCAGGAACAACCATGCTTGAAACGACCCATCTATTACAGCCAAGTACATTCCCCTCCATCAGTCGGGGAAAGCTGGAAACGCTCCAGGTCAATCTTGGATTTCGCTGCAATCTCTCATGCGTCCATTGTCACGTGAATGCTGGTCCTAAAAGGAAGGAGGAGATGGACAGGCGTACTGTCGAGGATGTACTGACTTTCCTGCAACGAAAACAGCTGCAGCGGCTTGACCTTACGGGTGGCGCACCGGAGCTGAATGAAAACTTTCGCTACCTGGTGAAACAGGCCAGAGAATTAGGCGTGCATGTGATCGATCGTTGTAATCTGGTTATCTTGCTGGAAAAGGGGCAGGAGGACCTGGCCGATTTTCTGGCCCGGCATCAGGTTGAAATCGTCGCTTCCCTGCCTTGCTATCTGGAGGAGAATGTAGACCAGCAGCGTGGCAAGGGAAGTTATGCCGGAAGTATCGATGCATTGCTCAAGCTTAATCGTCTGGGTTACGGTATGCCTGAGAGTGGCTTACAGCTCAATCTCGTCTACAACCCGCTCGGGCCCTGTCTGCCTCCACCTCAAGCACCACTCGAAGCGGAATACAGAATGCAGTTGCTTGAGCGTTATGGCATCCATTTCAATCAACTGATGACGATTACCAATATGCCGATCCAACGTTTTGGTAGTTATCTGCAGTCCAAAGGTGAATTCAACAGCTATCTGCAGTTGTTGCGGGATGCCTATCAGCCTGGCAATCTCGAATATGTCATGTGCCGCTCGCTACTGAGCGTTGATTGGCGCGGTTTTCTTTACGACTGTGATTTCAATCAGATGTTGAAGATACACCTTAAAACAGATCGCAGTATGCGACCTCGACTCAGAGACCTGTTCGATTGTGAACTCGAAGAGCTGCAGATCCAGGTTGCCGAACATTGTTATGGCTGTACAGCGGGTCAAGGCAGTAGTTGTGGTGGCGCCTTGAATGAGTAGTCGTCAAGGCAGCGATACTCGGATGATAAGCATCATTATCCCCTGCCTGAACGAGGGGCAGGGGTTGCAGCGCTGCCTATCCGATCTGCAGGCAATGCGCTCAGCTGGTCATGAGTTGATTCTGGTTGACGGTGGCAGTCGCGAACGGGGTCTGATTGCCAAATTGGAACCCTATGTGGATAGGCTGCTGTATGCCTCACCGGGACGGGCGCAGCAGATGAATAGTGGCGCCATGCATGCATCTGGAGATGTCTATTGGTTTCTGCATGCCGATAGTCGGATAAGAGATGGTATGGATTGTGAGATCCTGGCAGCTGTCGGTTCAAAGCCATCGTGGGGACGCTTTGATATCAGGTTGAGCGGTTCCCATCCCCTGTTTAGGATCATTGAACGGATGATGAACTGGCGGTCCCGTATCAGTGGCATTGCAACCGGGGACCAAGGTATTTTTGTTCACTGTCGGCTGTTTGAACAGGTTGGGGGATTTCCCCTGCAACCGCTGATGGAGGATATAGAGATCAGCCGACGCTTGAAGCGTCTTACCCTCCCGGTCTGCTTGCATGGCCCCCTTGTAACGTCCAGCCGCCGCTGGGAATCCAAGGGAATTGTACGCACCATGCTCTTGATGTGGATGCTGCGCTTTGCCTATTGGGTAGGTGTCAAGCCAAAGCATCTTGCCAGGCTCTATACTCTGGCTCCGGGCTGATCGAGCCATGGATCAATGTGCTATTCTGATTTTCGCCAAGACGCCATATCCTGGTTCAGTGAAAACGCGTCTGATACCTGCACTTGGCGAGGATGAGACAACCCGGCTCTATACCCGGCTCTTAACACGGATGGTCGACTGGACTTGTAATCAAACTCCGTTTGCGACAGAACTCTGGGTAACGCCGGGAAGGGATCATCCCCTATGGCGGCAGCTCGCGGCTGAGTATGACCTGCCGCTCTATCTGCAGCAGGGTGATGACTTGGGAGCACGCATGGGATTGGCGGCAAAAACAGCCCTTACCCGCCATCGCCATGTCGCTCTTCTCGGTGTTGACTGCCCTGCCTTGACTGCTCGCCATATACACCAGACATTTCACTGGTTGGAGAATGGCGAAGATGCGGTGTTGGGGCCTGCAGAGGATGGAGGTTACGTCCTGCTGGGCCTGAATAACTACCATAAGGATCTTTTCGAGGGGCACCATTGGGGAGGTGGGGATGTGGCGGCATCGACCAGGGCGGTCCTCGCGGATCTGGGATGGCATTGGCGTGAGTTGCCGCAACTCTGGGATCTGGATCGACCGCAGGATCTTGAACGTTTACAGCTAGGGTATCCGGAAATATGCCGAAGTTAAGGAAACGCTGCTGATTGCCTGTATGGTATTAAATGCGGGCTTCCGATGATGGCTTGAGGCAGGCTCAAGCCTTTCCCAATGATTTCGAGGTGGTGTTGGGTTTCGACTCGCCTGAGGGGCCGTAGGTTTTATCCCGCTGACTGATGCCCTTGAGGATATCCAGCGTTTGCGAGACATGACGTTGATTGAGTTGAACCGCACCACCATTGATTTCGTTCTGTTTATGACACGCTTCCAGCAGGGTGATGAATCGATGCCAGGTCTCGGATGTTGATTCAAGGTTACTGCATTGCTGGATATAGGTCTCCGTTCCTTGCCTATCAGTCCCGAATCCCTGTTGCTCCAGGAAACGGTTATGGGTTGCTACCGCGGCCTCGACCTGCTTCAGCTGCTCTCTTTTCTCTGTAATCAACGCCTGCAAAGCTTGAGGCGATCCCTTTTGCAGTAAGGTGTATTCTGAGCGCAGCAAATCAAGCAGTCGTTGTGACTGCTCGATTTCGTTATGCAGAATTTCGACGAAGTCACTGCAGGCTTCTGATGGATTGCTCATGGCGGTCAGGGCAGTGCCAGTTCCATCGCCAGCATCTTATCGGCTGCGGTTTGCGCATCGACGATAGGCATCTGTGCAATCCGTGCCTCCAATTCCAGTAGCTTACCGGCGGAGCCGGTCATGTCAAAACGGTCTTTGCGGGTGGAGGTTGTCGATGTTGCAGAACGTTTGCCGCCCGGCAATCCGGACCGTGTCACCAGACCGCTGTCTCCCGTACCCTTCAGATTACTGCTGGAGAGACTATTGATTTCAACGGCCATGACTCATCCTCTGTTACCTTGGTTACCTACTATAGAATATCGACATCCGGCACGGTTACTTTAGGGCCTGTTAACACTAATCCAATACACCCTGCTGGGGCTGTTTTTGTGTCCAGCAAGGCAGAATGAGCGAGGTGTAGTTATGCTACATGAGCGAATGATAACGCCGCTGGGCGCAAAAACAGCCCC
>NZ_MARB01000048.1 GCF_001715975.1 Candidatus Thiodiazotropha endolucinida
TATCTGCACGGTACGACCAATACCGCAGGCAATGACGCCGATACGATCAACGTCACGATCAACGACAACGGCAACACAGGCAGCGGCGGCGGTACCGATATCGACCTGGGCACCATCAACGTCGACATCGCCGCGGTCAATGACGACCCGACCAATGCCGGCTCACTGCCGAGTGATATCTCGGTGACTGAAGACGTATTGAGTAATGTCGATCTGTCGGCGGTTGATTTCGCTGACGTCGATGCCGCTTCGGGCACACTGACCGTGACCCTGACCACCAGCACCGGTGGCGACCTGACTGCGGCGGCAGGTACCGGTATCACGATCGGCGGTACAAGCACGGCCAGAACACTGACCGGCACGCTGACCGATCTGAACAACTACTTCAATACCGCGAGCAACATCACCTATCTGCACGGTACGGCGAATACCAGCGGTAATGACGCCGACACTATCCAGGTCGATGTGACCGATAACGGCAACACCGGTACCGGTGGTGGCGCGATCAATCTCGGTACTGTCAATGTCGATATCACTGCGGTCAATGATGCCCCTGTAGTGGTTGATCTTGATGGTGATATCCACAACTTTACGGAAGGTGACGGGGTTGTTCTGATCGAACAGGGCGGTGATGCCGTTGTCAGTGATTCTGATTCCAGCGACTATGCGGGCGGTTCACTAACGGTTGAAGTAGACAGCGGTCTACAGCCGGCCGAAGACCGGTTCTCGATCTTTAATCAGGGAACGGATACTGGAGAAATAGGGTTAAGCGGTGGCAATGTCACGTATAGCGGTACCCTGATCGGGACCGTTACCGGGGGGACGGGAATCGACCCGCTAACGGTCACATTTAATTCAAATGCTACATCAGCCGCTGTTACGGCACTGGTCCGGAACATTACCTATGAAAACAGCAATCTCGAAAATCCGGCTGATGGAACACGCAGCGTCACCATTGACATCACGGATGGGGACGGAGCATCTAGCCTAACCCAGAACCTAACGCTCAATGTCAGTTCGGTGAACGATGCGCCGGTGGTCGATTTAAATGGCGCCGATGGTGCGGGTGTGGACTTCGCTGTCACCTTCACGGAAGACGGCGGAGCTGTCAGCGTCGTGGATACGGACGCTACGATCAGTGATGTTGATAACACAACCTATCAAAACCTGAGTATCAATTTATCAGGTTTCCTGGATGGCGTCAGCGAACAAATCACAATAGCAGGATATGTATTCACATATGGTTCGAGTGATAACCAAATCCGCACTGTGGGTAGCACTGATTTTGAAATCGATTTCGACGGCACTGGCTTCAATGTCATGTTGGATGGCGGCGGTGGAATGCCGGAAGCCGATCTGCAGTCCCTGTTGCGGGGTGTTACCTATGAGAACACCTCTCAAGACCCGACAGCAGGTGACCGTACAATCAATTTTTTCGCCCAAAACAGCTCGCTCCTGAACAGTCCCGTCGCAACATCGACGATCACTGTCAATCCGCAGAACGATGCGCCCACGGCGACAGATAACGCCAATTCCGTCTCTGAAAATGGTTTTGTCTCAGGTAACGTTATAACAGATGATTCCGGATCAGGAGTGGACAGCGATCCGGAGGGAGATGGCCTGCAGGTAACCCAAGTTGAAGGGGGAGCCTACACGCCTGGACTTCCGGTAACTCTGGCTTCAGGCGCACAAGTCACTTTTCAATCCAATGGAAGCTATACCTACAACACCAACGGTCAGTTTTATGGACTGGGTGCCGGTAGCAGCGTGGATGATAATTTTACCTATCAGATAGGTGACGGCAACGGAGGTTTCGATACCGCAACGGTTACCATTACTATCAATGGCAGCAATAATACCCCGTCAATCACGAGTACCGACCTCACCCTGGACGAAGGCCAGACTGTCACCCTCGGTGATGCCAATTTTGCCGTCTCCGATGCAGACGATACGGACTTTACCTACACCGTAAGTGGTATCTCTGGTGGCTACTTCCAGTTGAGCACCAATCCCGGCGTGTCGATCACCAGCTTCACCAGCGCCAACCTGACGGGTGGCCTAGTGCAGTTTGTCGATGACGGTAACGAAGTGGCCCCGGCGTTCAGTGTCACTGTTAACGATGGTGATATCGATTCCAACACCCTTGCGGCAACGATTAACTTTACTTTGGTCAGTGACAGCACACCCGTTGCGAACATCGACAGCATCACTGTCGCCGAGGGCGGTACGGCGACCACCCTGGTGGGCGGTTCGTCAACTGTCCTCAATAACGATACTGGCCTGGTTGATGTACCAGTGACGGTCTCACTTGTTTCGGATGTCACTAATGGGTCGCTGACTCTCAACGGTGATGGTACCTTCAGTTACACCCCCGACGGTAGTGAGAACTTCACCGATTCATTTACTTACCGCGTGACGGACAATGATGGTGAAACAGCCGACGCCACGGTCACGATCAATATCACTCCAGTCTCCGATCAAACGCCAGTGGCGAATGCTGACAGTATCACGGTCGCCGAAGGCGCCACGGCGACCACCCTGGTGGGCGGTTCGTCAACTGTCCTGAACAATGACACCGGTTTGGGTGATACGCCGGTGACGGTAAGTCTGGTCACCGATGTGACGAATGGCACCCTGACCCTCAACGGGGACGGGACCTTCAGCTATACCCATGATGGTAGTGAAAACTTCACTGATAGCTTCACCTATCGGGTGACCGATAACGACGGTCAGACCGCCGACGCCACAGTGACGATCAATATCACGCCGGTAAGCGATGCGACCCCAGTCGCGAATGCTGACAGCATCAGCGTGGCTGAAGGCGGTACGATCACCACCCTGGTGGGTGGCGCGTCAACGGTCCTCAATAACGACACCGGTCTGGGTGATACCCCGGTGACGGTAAGCCTGGTCACCGATGTGACGAACGGATCGCTGACCCTCAATGGCGACGGCACCTTCAGTTACACTCATGACGGTAGTGAGAACTTCACCGATTCATTTACTTACCGCGTGACTGATAATGATGGTGAAACGGCCGATGCCACGGTCACGATCAACGTGACCCCGGTCTCCGATGAAACCCCGGTGGCCAACGCGGATAGCATTACGGTAGCCGAAGGCGGCACCGTCACCACCCTGGTAGGCGGCGCATCAACGGTCCTCAATAACGACACCGGTCTGGGTGATACACCGGTGATAGTCTCACTCATTACGGATGTCGCGAATGGGTCGCTGACCCTCAACGGTGACGGGACTTTTAGTTACACCCACGACGGTAGCGAGAACTTTACTGACAGCTTCACTTATCG
>NZ_MARB01000049.1 GCF_001715975.1 Candidatus Thiodiazotropha endolucinida
GCTTTCAGCCCCATCAGGCTCTTGCGGGTGATGGCGCGCAGTTGCCCCTTTTGGTTGCCTTCCCGGTAGTAGTGGTAGCTCAAGACCTGGCCGTCCGGTAGGGTCTTCTGGCTCAGCTTGCCTTGTGTGTTATAAGCATAGCCGGAGATAAAACGGTGGCCATCGATGTGACGACTGTGCTGGATGAGACGGCCCTGGTCGTCGTAGGCAAAGCCCTCGTGGCTGGTGTCATCGGTAAGCTGGGCCAGGCGGCCGCTGTTGGGATCGTAATCCAGGCTGGTGGTGCCGCCGGGGGTGGTCTCTTCGATCAGGCGGTTGGCCGCATCATAATGATACCTGGTGATGAGACCTTGGGAGTCGATCTTCTGGATACGGTTACCGGCACTGTCGTAGGCATAACGGACCTCACCGGTATCGGGGTGACGTTGGCGGATGAGGTTGCCAAAATCATCCTTGATTAAGTCGGTGGTGTTTTCTCGGGGATCGGTCAAACCGCTGGCGCGGCCGTGCTCGTCATAGTGGAGCTGGGTGACCCGGTTACCCGGCTGGGTGACGGCCAGCAGTTGGCCGAGGCCGTTGTAGTCGAGCGCGGTGGCATGGCCTTGAGGGTCCTGGACTTCGGTGAGATTACCTACATCGTCATAGCGGTAGTGGGTTTGGCCCCGGGGGGTCTGACGGGCGCTGAGCCGGCCCTGGGCGTCGTAGAGGTAGCTGACGGTGGCCAGCAGCTGGCCCTGGGCGTCCATGAGGCGGCGTTGGGTGAGGCGACCTTCGGTGTCGAGTGCCTGTTCGATGCGATTGCCGGTACTGTCTTCCAGACCGGTGGCCCGGCCGGCTTCGTCGTAGTTGAGGGTGATCTGCCTGCCGTCGGGATCGGTGATGCTGGTGAGATGCCCGACGGCATCGTAATCATAGCGGACGGTCTGTTGGCCCTGGCTCACCTGGGTGACCCTGCCCCAGGTATTGTAGCTGAGGGTCAATGAGGCCTGGCCGCTGCCGTGGACCTGTTGGGGGCGGCCATAGACATCGTAGCCGGTGACCCGCAGGGTACGCCCGTCCGGGGTGGTGAGTTGGCTCAGGCGTTGCTGGTTGTCGTAGCTGAGCTGGATCTGATCAGTGACACCTTCACGCGGGCCATCGATCTTGATGAGATTGCCGGCGGCATTGTATTCAAGTTGGGTGGTGCGTCGGATGGGAGTAAAACGGCCGTCCGTTTCGGGACGGTATCCACTCTCGGTGATCTCGATGGGCTGGCCTTGGGGGTTGTAGCGATTCGTCAGACGGTGTTCGCCCTGGGGATTGATGCTGGGACGGAT
Source organism: Candidatus Thiodiazotropha endolucinida (assembly GCF_001715975.1). GTDB lineage: Bacteria > Pseudomonadota > Gammaproteobacteria > Chromatiales > Chromatiaceae > Thiodiazotropha > Thiodiazotropha endolucinida. The sequence continues at coordinate 1,317 of NZ_MARB01000049.1, forward strand.
CACCGCACTGGGTTTCAGGGCAGTGTTGTCCGCATATTCATAGCGTGCAACCTCGCGCACTGTGCCACCGGCGCTCTGTTGACCCACCTGTTGGGTACGCCCCTGCACATCGTAAGCGTAGTGCTTGGTGATGCCATCCTTGGTGGCGAGCTCGATCAGCTGCAGCTGCGCGTTGTAGCGGTAGCTGACATCGCCCCGGCCACAGCTGGAGCAGCCGGGCCCCTGGATGGCGGTGACCAGGGCCACGCCGTTTCTGATCTCGGTGGTGTAGGTACTGACCTTGCCCTGGCTGTCGGTGACTTGGGTCTCGCCGGGGGTGCTGAAGTCAAGTCTGACCTGGCCTACCTGGTCGGCATGGGTGGAGAGGACCGCCCGGTCCTGCTCGTCGTATGCCCAGGTGGCATAACGGATGCCCCGCTCATCGGTGATGCCGGTGAGGTTGTGGCGGTCGTGCGGGTCTTCATAATCATAGATCCGCGTCGTGCCCTCATGCCGGGTGACCTGTTGTAGATTGCCGACGTCGTCGTAGCGGTAGCGGGTTTCTTTTCCGCTGGGGTCGTAGAGGGCCTTGAGGCGCCCGTTGGGATAGTGATCGAGACTCAGCTCCCGCCCTTGGGTATCGCGCACCAGGAACAGTTTCCCCTGGGGGTTATAGAAGAGGCGCAGGGTCTGGCCGGTGGCCAGGACGATGCGCTGGAGTTGCCCTTGGGGGCTGAACTGCAGTTGCCGCCCGTCGCGCCAATGCCAGGTGAGCTGGGCTTGGTTGATCCGCAGCCAGCCGTCGCTGATGCGGGGGGCGGTAAAATGCTCTGGGTTGTCGCTGAGTTGGAAGTGAATCACCCGGCCGTCGCTTTGGCGCAGGCGGTAGCCGTCACCGTCTGGCTTGAGGCCCAGGTCGTAGCTGTGGCTCCAGCCGTGGCCCAGGGGGCCTGTGTATTGGCTGTGGCTGTTGTAGTGGCGCTTGAAGAGCAGGCCCAGGGTGCCGGGCAGCGGGGTCAGGTCGACTTCCTGCTGGTATTTGTTGCCGGTGACCACATGGATCGGGTTACCGGTGTGGCTGCTGGCAATGCCGGCATTCTGTGCGGTGGGGCTGTCTGTTAATCCGGGCGCATCGTTCGGATCGCATGGCGGGGGGCCTTGGTCATCGCCGTCGCTGATAGAGGGCAGGTCGTCGCCATCGCTGTTGTTACCATTGCCGCTATCGCCCGTGCCGGTGTCACCGCTGCCATGATCGCCCGTGTCGCTATCACCCTCTCCGCTAGCTTGCTCGTCTCCATCGGTCGGCGTATCCATATCGTTGTCAACGCCGCCCTGCCCCTCGTCGTCATCCGGGGTGGCGCCGCCATTTTGCGGATCGTCCTCGGTCGATGGCGGCGTAGCGCCACCCCCCGGCGGCATCATGTGGACGTTGTTGTCGTCCCGCCAGGCGTCCGACTGCATGCGGACCGTCGCCACCGAGGTGATCGGCAGACGGCGGGCGTTGTAGTAGTGGATGTGTTCAGGATCGACCAGGCGCATCACCGCGGGGATGACCCGATCCATCAGCGGTACCTTGAGTTGATAGCCGTAGGTGACCTTGACCTTCAGCAGGTTGGCGTCCTGGATGTTGACCCCGCTGCGGCCTACATCACGCTCACGCCAGCGCAGGTGGCTGTTGGGGATGCCGAAGTGGACGTCGCCGGTGCGCGGATCGACGATCTCGCGGCCGAACTCATCGAAGGCCTCGATGGTGGGGTTGATGATCTCGATCTCGGTGAAGCGGCTGTCCTGCACATCCAGGCTGGCGCGGGTGATCGCCGACAGCGCTTTTTCGGCGCTGCCGTCGCCACCGAACAGGGGTGCCAGGCGCAGCCCCAGCTCCCGGCGCATGGCGTCGCTCTGGGCGTGGTTGACCGCGCCCTTGCGCACCGC
>NZ_MARB01000050.1 GCF_001715975.1 Candidatus Thiodiazotropha endolucinida
GATCGATATGATCTGGGATTCGCTGTAGCGGGACTTCTTCATTGTAGATTCTCCTTTTCGTAATCATAATTGGAAAATTCTACTTTTGAACCCCGTTATTTTTCGGGGGGATTACCAAGAGAGCTACGGGACGAATCAGATTGGGTGTTAACTAAGGTCCCGCCTGTAATCACTAGAGAGATTTTTAATAAAGCACGTGAATTACGGTCTGAGCGTGCACCAGGAAAAGCTACTGAATATCGGAGCCAGTCATCTCGAACGCTGCTCACGGGTATCGCGAAATGCGGTATCTGTGGTAAAGGGCTTGTTTTAATGTCAGGAAAAGGTGGTAAATATGATTACTATCGCTGTTCCACACGACAATATCATAGTAATTATTTATGCACTGCACCAAATATACCACGGGAGGAGCTTGAAGCAGTTGTACTGAACACAGTCGCTGAGTTGGTTCTCACACCAGAGAGAATACAATTAATGCTAATACAGTTGCGCGAGGATATTAAGAAACTGCAGGCACCTGATCGTCAACGAGAAAAAACCATCCAAAGGCAATTATCACTTACAAAGGAACAAGTCGATGCGTGGTATGAGTTGATAGAACAGGGGAAGCTAGAGCTTCACCAAACGCTCAAAGACCGTCTAGCAGCCTCCCAACGTCGAATTGATGCCATGGCGCGTGAGCTCGCTGACATTGGACGACGTCGACAGATCCCACTTAAGAAATTTGGAGCACAACAGATACAGGATTTTGCCGCTGCTATGAGAGACGAAATCCTTATACCTGGTAGCAAGTACGCAAAGAACTACTTACACACAATCGTAAGCGCTTAAACATGGACAGTCACTATTTATTAACTATTTATTACCCTCATAATGAGGCTATTGAGGCGGATATAGGGGTACAACAACCGGTTATGAATAAAGCGGCCTGCCTTTTTCTAATGCGGGCACATAGAATTGGGTATCTATGACTGCTTAAGGCACAAGAGATCCTGCCAGTTTGTTTAAATCGGCATGAATGATGCGCTATTATTTTGAAATGAGTCAGGCTGTGATTGGTTTGTAAAGCTGCAACGAAAATCGACTCAAGCAAAACCATTTCCTACCTGAGGCTTGGCTGAATTTCCTGCTTGCTTCCCGCGTTCCGACTACCGTGTAGTGGTTCTTATCGTAGTTCTGCACACTATCGAGCCAGGCCTCTGACTCGATATTGAGTCGCTCCAGGATCGGTGCCAACGTTGCAGGTATCGCACCGGATTTATCCTCTCTGATCGCCCGACCTATCCAGTCGGTCAACTCCAGGTAGTCCGCCAGACTGAAACGCAAGCCCTGTACTTTGTCTTTATGCTCACCACCTGTAAACGGGAGCAGGCGCTTTGGCGCTGTTACTTGGTCTTCTGCTTTACTCTCTGTCTGCTCGAGTGTTTTTTGATAGTGTTTGATACGAGCCTGGATCGATGTGAAATCCGACGCTTCAGGCGTCTCGGCTATCCCGGCACGTATGGGGTTGAGATCGACATAGCTCATACAGGTTAATAGTGCTGGATCATCAAGCAGCGCTTGGCTTTTGTATCTGCCTTCCCAAAATCTTCCGCTGCATCCGTCTTCTTCATTCGCCTTTCTTGCAATTGATTCGTTAAGATTGCGCATGAACCAGCTGATATTGTAGAGCCTGTGACGCCATTTTTCGGTATCTTTTTCAACGACCTGCAGTTCTGCCTTTGATAAATTGAATTCACTCAGATATCGATCAACGATAGAACTGGGTTTGTAAAGTGTCGTCCATCTCTTGATCACTTCATCTCGGCTCCAGGCCATGGCCTGCTCTCGATCTACCTTTACGACGGTATGTGTGTGGTTATGCATCACAGCATAAGCGCAGAGAGAGATAGAGAATACATCGGTGAGTTGTTTGAGCTTTTCGACGACCCAATCTCGACGATGTTCATAGCTGCGCCCCGTTAACTGATCCATTCCACAAAGAAAGGCCCGACGAACGCAACGAGATACGCAGTGGTAATAGGGGGTTTCATCCAGACAGATCTGTCTTTTACGGGAAATCGTCATCGCCTTCTCCTTGGCTTAAGTACACTCCATGTGTGTAGGGACTTTATCTCATGATAGTGGTGTTTTCAAATGGTGACTGTCCCAGTTTAGGTTCTGTCCCAGTTTAGGTTCTGGTCGAACCGGCTCTTTGAAGTCGGAGGTTCGAATGACCTCGATTCTACTTTTGGTGCGATTAGCAATACAGGTGAGACTTGGAAAATGGCGCGCCCGGAAGGATGATTCGGGCCTGTGGCCCTCACCCCTGCGGGGCCGCCGCTGTGCGGCGTTCTGCGCGCCTGCGGCGCTGGTCGAACCGGCTCTTTGAAGTCGGAGGTTCGAATGACCTCGATTCTACTTTTGGTGCGATTAGCAATACAGGTGATACTTGAGAAAATGGCGCGCCCGGAAGGATTCGAACCTCCGACCCCCTAGTTCGTAGCCAGGTACTCTATCCAGCTGAGCTACGGGCGCTTTTTGTGGAACGCGAATTCTGAAGATTTCTTGTTCTTTTGTCAATGGCATATGGAGAATGGGAGATCCTGCGGCGCTGTGCGCCTGGTCGAACGAAGGGTTTGAATCAAAGCCTCACTATCCGCCAAATAAAAGGGGGCCGAGGGACTCCTTTGCATGGGTGCCGGCTGGTGGGAGGGATTGATTCGCCTGCGGCTCACCCCTTCGGGGCGCCTTCGCTACGCTGCGGCGTCCTGCGGCGCTGTGCGCCTGGTCGAACGAAGGATTCTAATCAAAGCCTCCCTATCCGCCAAATAAAAGGGGGCCGAGGGACTCCTAAGCTTGGGTGCCGGCTGGTGGGAGGGATTGATTCGCCTGCGGCTCACCCCTTCGGGGCGCCTTCGCTACGCTGCGGCGTCCTGCGGCGCT
>NZ_MARB01000051.1 GCF_001715975.1 Candidatus Thiodiazotropha endolucinida
TCGGGTTGCGCCTGAAAAAGCGCCACTCGGCGTTGCTCGTCGCTCATTTGGAATAACCAAACCTCTCTCCTCGCGCCTTGATTGGCGCTTTTTCAGGCACAACAGGGTGCATTGGATTAGTGTTAACAGGCCCTAGAATTGAAAATAGATAAACACCTGGGGTGTAAGTGGCGGGAATATGATCAGCATAAAGATGAAGTAGCTATATATCACCGCCTGCACCAGCCAGTGGGTGCGCAACACATAGAGCATATCGCCGGAGCGTTCGATAACCAATTCCAAAATAATAATCGGCAGTGCGAAAAAGCCCAGCATCCCGAGCGAATAGAGAGAGAACTCGGTCATCGAAAAGTTGTGGAACAATTGAGCGAACATGGATACCGCCTGGGTCAGGCTTTCAGCGCGGAACAGCAACCATGTAATACATACCAGGTGGAAGAATATAATTGCACCGATAACCTTGCCGACAATGCCGGGAATCAGGATTTTTTTGGTTACACTTTCCAATGCGTGATAAACAACCAGGATGAAGCCATGCGCCAGCCCCCATACAGCGAAAGTCCAGTTGGCTCCATGCCATAAACCACCGAGAAACATTGTCAGTACAAGATTCCTGAATGTGTTGAAGTGACCGTGACGATTACCACCCAATGTTATATAGAGATAGTCTCTGAGCCAGGAGGAAAGAGTGATATGCCAGCGCCGCCAGAATTCGCTTGGCGTTGTGGAGAAATAGGGCATGCGGAAGTTCCAGGATAGATTGATTCCCAGCCATTTGGCTATGCCTTGGGCAATAGACGAATAACCGGAGAAATCACCATAGATCTGGAACGCGAATGCATATACGCCAATCAGAATTTCGGTGCCGTTCAGGTCGCTGACGGGTGTGGAAAAAACCTGGTTGACAATCGGGGCCATATTGTCGGCAATCACGACTTTCTTGAACATGCCAATCAGGATGTGATAAAGGCCTTCGGAAAAATTTCCTTTTGTAAAACTCCGTGGGTTTACGATTTGCGGTAACAGATCCTTGGAGCGTTCGATCGGTCCGGCAACCAATTGGGGAAAGAACGATACGTAAACAGCGAAATCCAGCAGATTGTACGTCGGTTTGGTTTTACCCCGATAGACATCGATGGTATAGGCCAACGTCTGAAAAGTATAGAAAGATATGCCGACTGGAAGAATGATATTCAGAGTCGGCATGGATGCCTGGAATCCCAATGATTCGAGCAATACGGCAAATTCTTTCGAAAAGAACCCGAAATACTTGAAGAAACCCAATAGTCCCAGATTGCTGCATAGCGAGAGTAGAAGCCAGCGTTGTCGTATTGGTTGTCTCGTCTCCTTTTCCAGATTCTGGGCAACGATAAAATCAACGATTGTTGAGAATGCGATCAGGCTTAGAAATCTCCAATCCCAGTAGCCGTAAAACACATAACTGGCGACGAGTAACAAAAAATTCTGCCCGCGATGCCCAAGGCGCCAATAGATCAATATGACAGTAGCGAAAAAAGCCCAAAAAATATAACTATTGAATAACATGCATTGAAGCCTTATTAATCACTGCGGCAAAGTTGAGCGTACCTTTGCGAAATCGACAACGAGTTGTTGTGTCAATAAGGCACTGCCATTTTCATTTAAATGCATTTCATCCAGAAACAGATTGTCTGTAATAAAAACCGGGCTTCGATAATCCAGTAAGGTAACGCCCTCGCTTTTGACAAGATTGATTAATTCCGGGTCAAGTTCATAGGTGTTGTCGCGGACCGGCATGGCCATCAATACAACATGCTTATTGTAGGATTCCATTTTTTCGATGACCTGGCTCAGCTCGCGGTATGTCAAATCAGGATCACCTGCCGAATTGCCTGCATTTCGCATCCTACGGTTGATCTCCTGCGTGGCGCTCATGTAGTGAGGAATCAGGATGCCCAGCATTTTATTTCGAAAGGCTTCACGATGCGTAAAAAGACGAAAAGTCGAGGCAGTTAGAAACTCGCCGATTTCAGCACTTCCCATTTCCGTCTGTTCGGTAAAATGCATCAGATCACTGTAAGAGCAGAAGAAACCGCCGAGTTGGGTCGGCAGTAAACGCGATTGATCTGCAAGCTGGTTCCAGGCAAACCCGATAAACACTGTATTCGGCTTGTGTACGCCCAGCATGGGCATGAACTGATGGGGTGGAAGTCCCCTGTAGGAGAACCACAGTCGATGATCGATGAA
>NZ_MARB01000052.1 GCF_001715975.1 Candidatus Thiodiazotropha endolucinida
TTGTGTACGCCCAGCATGGGCATGAACTGATGGGGTGGAAGTCCCCTGTAGGAGAACCACAGTCGATGATCGATGAACTGCATAGGCATCCCTCTCTGAGGCCGATTCCCTATCAATTCACATATTTGCCCTCAACTACTAGCCGAGGGCAAGGGCAAACCCGCAAGGGGATGTCTGAAGGAAACCTAAGCGCAAAACAGCGAGCCGACGGACAGGAATGTCATATAAGGCCTACTTCCCTGGGGCAAGGTGGCACAAGACATCAAAGCCCTGTGGTTCGGGGGATAAGGTAAATGGCGCGGTTGTGCTGTGAAAGTTCATGTTCTTATCTGGGGAGATCTGACAGACATGCGGTGGCATGCCACAGCGCTCTGGCCAGCAATGGTCCGGGTGATCTGTCAGAAGTCAGCAGAGGTCGTAGTACCAGTCCGGGCCAGGAGGCTAGGAACGGGAAGGGCCGAACATCAGCCAAGGAGGAGTCTTGTTTATCTCGGTGGAGGCGCAGTTTGTGACAAACGAAAAGTCTGCTACCGGCGGTGAATCGCAGCAACCAGCCTTGAACGATAATCTCATGGAGCGGATCCTGTCGCCTGAGAACCTCCACGCCGCATGGAAGCAGGTGAAGGAGAACAAAGGGGCGCCCGGTGTCGATGGCGTATCTATTGAGGACTATCCTCTGTGGGCCAGAAAGCACTGGGGCGCGACCCGCCGAGCCCTGGAAGGTGGCTACTACATCCCGCAGCCGGTGGCGCGGGTGGAGATCCCAAAACCGAACGGCGGCAGCCGCTCACTGGGCATCCCAGCCGTCAACGACCGCGTGATCCAGCAAGCCATCGCCCAGGTGTTGAATCCCATCATCGACCCCAGCTTCTCAGAATCGAGTCATGGCTTCCGCCCGGGGCGTAACGCCCATGGCGCGGTGCGTCAGGTCAAAGGATTCATCGAAGCAGGGTACAAAGTGGCAGTGGATGTAGACCTGTCGAAGTTCTTCGATCGGGTCAATCATGACATCCTCATGTCACGGCTCTCTCGGCATATCACAGACAAGCGACTGCTCAAACTGATCGGTCGTTATCTGCGCGCCGGAGTGGCGATTGATGGGGTGTGCCATCCAACACCCGAAGGGGTGCCGCAAGGCGGCCCTCTATCACCACTCTTGGCGAATGTGGTGTTGGACGATCTGGATAAACTTCTGGAATCCCGTGCACTGCGCTTTGTCCGTTATGCCGATGATTTTATCATCTGCGTAAGATCCACATCGGCGGGCCATCGCGTAATGCAGTGGGTGAAGCGATTTCTGAGCACCAAACTCAAATTGGTGGTCAACGAGGGAAAGAGCAAAGTGGTGAAAACCAATGAACTGCACTTCCTCGGTTTCACCTTCAAAGGGAAGAAAATCCGCTGGAGTGACAAAGCATTGAACGACTTCAAGTATAATATTCGTCGTCTGACGAAACGCTCTTGGGGTA
>NZ_MARB01000053.1 GCF_001715975.1 Candidatus Thiodiazotropha endolucinida
ATCCCTTTTCACAACAGTTCATTTGGAATCGTTTGTTCCGCCTAATCACCCACTCCGCCCAATCCGAATACTGCTAGATGAGGCGTTGAAGAACCTGAACTGGCTCTTTGATGGTATCTACGCTGACAGTGGAAGGGAATCGATTCCACCGGAGCGGTTGATCAGGGCGCAGTTACTCCAAGTGCTCTACAGCATCCGTAGCGAGCGACAGTTGGTTGAACAGATCAGCTACAACCTTCTCTATCGCTGGTTTGTGGGTTTGACGATTGATGACAAGGTCTGGGATCACTCTGTATTCAGTATCAACCGGGATCGTCTTTTGGATCATGAGGTCATTCCGGAACTGTTTTCAGAGGTTGTGAGCCTGGCCAGAAAGCGGAAGTTGCTATCCGAAGAGCACTTTAGTGTAGATGGCACATTGATACAGGCTTGGGCCTCACAAAAGAGCTATTGCCCCAAGGGAGATGATATTGATCCTCCATCAAGCGGGGGGCGCAATGGCGGTGCTGATTTTCACGGTGAGAAACGGAGCAACGAAACACACGAATCAAAAAGTGACCGCGATGCACGGCTCGCCCGGAAGGGTCTTGGCAAGGAGGCGAAGCTCTCCTACATGGGGCACACGGTGATGGAAAACCGTAATGGGCTGATTGTGAAGGCTGCAGCCAGTCATGCAACCGGCAAGGCGGAGCGTGAAGTAGCGGTGGCATTGTTAGCTGATATTGCCGGAAGCCAGCGGCGCACTGTGGGTGCTGACAAGAACTATGACACGGCCCGATTTGTGGCGGACTGTCGGGCGATGAATATCACACCGCACGTTGCTCGGAATGACAATCGTGTTGGCGGATCAGCGATTGATGGACGCACCAGTCGACACATGGGCTATCAAGTAAGCCAGCGGAGAAGGAAACGTGTGGAAGAACCCTTTGGCTGGGGTAAGACCATTGGCTTGATCAGGCAGGTGAAGGTACGCGGGTTGGCGAAAGTAAACAGCGTATTCATGATGACGATGATTGGTTGGAATCTAACACGAATGAGAGCATTGATGGAGTAGACCGTTTAATCACCTGGAGGAGCCCGATATCGTCCCCCTGTGGTCCAGAAAGCGGCGATCAATCGCTAGATTGAGCGGTAATTACACCGCCAAACGAATTTGACGGCTGACGACGGGTAAAAATCAACAGCCTG
>NZ_MARB01000054.1 GCF_001715975.1 Candidatus Thiodiazotropha endolucinida
GGTAATCCCCCCATTAATAATGGGACTCAAAAGTAGTCACTGTTAAGCGGTCTGAGCCAACTTCTGTATCGGGGTGATTCCACCTAATGCCATGTTTGGTCGATCATTATTGTAGCGCCATAACCACCGGGTGGCAGTATCCTGTGCATGGGTAATCGATTCAAATAAATGTTGATCCAGCCACTCATGCCGAACAGTCCGATTGAACCGTTCCACATAAGCGTTCTGCTGTGGCTTACCCGGCTGAATATATTGTAACTGAATCCGATGCCTGTTGGCCCATTCAACAAGCTGACTACTCAAGTATTCCGGCCCATTATCGCAGCGAATGAACTTGGGTTTGCCACGCCACTCAATGATGCGACCCAGGGTACGGATGACTCTGAGTGCCGGCAATGAAAGATCAACTTCAATCCCCAAGCCTTCCCGGTTGTAATCATCGATCACGTTAAAGGTCCGAAAGCTTCGACCATCTATCAGCCGATCATGCATAAAATCCATCGACCAGACTTCGTTGATCTGCCGGGGCACTGATAACTCATCAGGCTTGTCTCGCTTCAATCGTCGCTTCGGCTTGATCCTCAGATTCAACTCCAGCTCACGGTAGATGCGGTAAACGCGCTTGTGATTGTAGCCGTAGCCCCTCACATTGCGCAGATACAGAAAACACAGGCCAAAGCCCCAGGTGCGATTGGCTGTTGTGAGGCGAAGTAGCCAGTCCGCGATATGGGCATTGTCACCCGATAGCTTCGGCTGGTAACGGTAGCAGGTCTCGCTGATACCAAAAATCTCGCAGGTCAGGCGGATACTCAGCCCGTGCTTCGACAAGGCGTGCTTGGCCATCTCTCGTCGTTGAGATGGCCTCAGTACTTTCCCTCAAGGGCCTTCTTGCGGATCTCGGCCTTGAGCCGTTCTTCTGCATACATCTTCTTCAGGCGCCGGTTCTCCGCCTCCAGTTCCTTCATCCGCTTCATCATCGATACGTCCATGCCGCCATACTTGGCGCGCCAATTGTAAAAAGTGGCATCACTCATACCGTGCTTGCGGCACAGCTCAGCGACCGGAATACCGGCCTCGGCCTCTTTCAGGATCGATATGATCTGGGATTCGCTGTAGCGGGACTTCTTCATTGTAGATTCTCCTTTTCGTAATCATAATTGGAAAA
>NZ_MARB01000055.1 GCF_001715975.1 Candidatus Thiodiazotropha endolucinida
CTCTGTCAGGGAGCTATGGATTAAGTTTCACTATGCTTGATGAACCGCCTAGTGCGGACCCGCATGCTAGGTGGTGTGGGGAGGGCGGGTTAGAGACCCGCCCTTACCCGATTTGAATAACTGATTTTCTGAAGGCTGTTGGAGAGAGTGAAAACTTTGCTTTAAATGTGGTAGCGAAGTTTGAAGTATTTTCATAACCCACTTCAAAACCTATCTCTTGAATACTTAATTCCGTAGTAGAAAGCAGCCACTTAGCTTTGAATAATCGCTCCTCGCGTATCCATTTAAACAAGCTAATGCCCAAGACATTACTAAATGCGTTTGAGAGAGAATTTTTATTTGTTGCCATGGCATGGGCTATAGAAGTTGTTGAGAGTTTTTTAGATAGATTTTGAAGAACGTATTGACAGGTATTCATTACCAGTTCATATCCCCTGTAATTGCTTCTGTTTTTTATCTTTTTTGAGCGCAGGTATTCAAAGCGAATCTCAGGCGAATAGATGTTCTGTTTGGAAGATTCCCTGTTTCTTAAAATATTATGAATGGCGGACTTGATACGTACTCTGACTTCAGAGGGGATAATGGGAGTTGAGATATAATCATATACTCCGATGTTATATATCCGACTTCTGTAAAGACTAGATTCATCAATAATCGCGATGATCAAGCCACCTGCATTGAGATGTTTGGATGACTTTTCCAGAAACTCTGTACTATCGATACAGTAGATAATATTGATATTATTTTTTTATATGACTAGGAATATCAATAGTGTGCAATTGACTGTAACAGGATACTTCGTAGCCTAAGTTATGCAAAATATTGACGAGATCATTTGAGTTTATTTTACTAGTAAATACTGATACACTTATCTTG